>NZ_CP035495.1:0-636080 GCF_004135345.1 Xylanimonas allomyrinae | reverse complement strand
GCGGGTCGAGCACCCACGCCGCCAGGCGCTCGGCGCCGCCGTCGGGGCCGGCCTCCCAGCCCTCGTAGAGGTCGTCCAGGTGGACGACGGGTGCCTCGGCGCACGAGCCCTCGCCGAGGCGGGGCGCGAGCTGGGCGGCGAGCGTCGTCTTGCCCGACCCTGCGGGGCCGTCGACCACGACGAGGAACGGAGCGTGCGCGGGTGCCGCGCCGCGGGACGTCCGCGCGAGCGCCTCCAGGTCGGCCAGCACCCCCGGCGAGACGGTCATGCGAACCGCGAGCGAGGCCGGCGGGGCGGTGCCGCCGCCGCGGCCACACCGCGCGGCGGCGCGCCGGGGCCGTGCGGCCGCTCTCCGCCACGGCCCGGCGGGCGGACCGGGCCGCGCCCGCCCGGCCCGGCCGGGCGCCGCGCAGGCGGTCGCCCCGCGCGCGTCATGACTGGGCCCAGAACCGGTACTCCGTCGCGCGCTCCTTCGCCTGCTCGAGCTGCTCGGCGACGCGTGCCGGGGCGGTGCCGCCGACGGCGTCGCGCGACGCGACCGAGCCCTCGACCGACAGGACCGACCGGACCTCGGGGTGCAGGTGCTCGCTGATCGCGGCGAGGTCGGCGTCCGACAGGTCCCACAGCTCGATGCCGCGCTGCTCGCACGCCTTGACGCACGCCCCGGCGACCTCGTGCGCGACACGGAACGGGACGCCCTCGCGCACCAGCCACTCGGCGATGTCGGTGGCCAGGGAGAAGCCCTGCGGGGCGAGCGCCGCCAGGCGGGCGGTGTCGAACGTCAGCGTGCGCACCATGCCGGCGAAGGCCGGCAGCAGCACCGTGAGTGTCGCGACCTGGTCGAAGACCGGTTCCTTGTCCTCCTGGAGGTCCCGGTTGTAGGCCAGCGGGAGGCCCTTGAGCGTGGCCAGCAGACCGGCCAGGTCACCGATGAGGCGACCCGCCTTGCCGCGCGCGAGCTCGGCGATGTCCGGGTTCTTCTTCTGCGGCATGATGCTCGACCCCGTGGAGTAGGAGTCGTCGAGGCGCACGAAGCCGAACTCCTTGGTGTTCCACAGGATGATCTCCTCCGCGAGCCGCGACAGGTCGACGCCGATCATCGCGGCCACGAACGCGAACTCCGCGACGACGTCGCGCGCGGCGGTGCCGTCGATCGAGTTCTCGACCGGGCCGTCGAACCCGAGATCGGCCGCGACGGCCGCCGGGTCCAGGCCCAGCGACGAGCCCGCGAGCGCCCCCGAGCCGTAGGGGCTGCGCGCGGCGCGCACGTCCCAGTCGATGAGCCGGTCGACGTCGCGCAGCAGCGGCCACGCGTGCGCGAGCAGGTGGTGGGCCAGCAGCACGGGCTGCGCGTGCTGCAGGTGCGTGCGGCCCGGCATGACGGCGGTCCCGGCGGTGTGCGCCTGGGTGATGAGCTCGTCGACGACGGTCAGCACCTGGCCGGCGATCGTGCGGGCCTGGTCGCGCAGGTAGAGGCGCACGAGGGTGGCGATCTGGTCGTTGCGCGAACGGCCGGCACGCAGCTTGCCGCCCAGCTCGGCTCCTGCGCGCTCGATCAGGCCGCGTTCGAGCGCGGTGTGGACGTCCTCGTCGTCGGGAGCCGGCCCGAAGGTGCCGTCCGCGACGTCGGCAGCGAGCACGTCGAGCGCCTCGGCCATCGCGGTCAGCTCGTCGTCGGTCAGCAGCCCGGCGCGGTGCAGCACCTTGGCGTGCGCCTGCGAGCCGCGGATGTCGTACGCGGCGAGCGCCCAGTCGAAGTGGGTCGACAGCGACAGCGCCTGCAGCTCGGGCGAGGGCCCGCCCGCGAAGCGGCCGCCCCACAGCGCCACCGTGGGCTGCGCGGCGGCGGTCGGCTGGGCGGGGGTCTCGGACTCGGGCATGGTGGGCCTTTCAGGTGGAACGGTCAGGGGCGTGGTCCGGGGTCAGGACGAGGTGGCGAGCGCGAGGAACCGCTGCGCGAGCTCCTCGCCGCCGGCCGGGTCGCGCGAGATGACGAGGATCGTGTCGTCTCCCGCGATGCAGCCCAGCACGCTCGGGAACAGCGAGTGGTCGATCGCCGAGCCGAGGAAGTTGGCCGCCCCGGGGGGCGTGCGCAGCACCACGAGGTTCGCCGACGCCTCGGCCGACACCAGCAGGTCGGCGCACAGGCGGGCCAGGCGCGCGGCCATGTACTCGCCGTCCTGGTCGGCGAGCACGCTGCGGTCGCCGCCCTCGCCGGGGACGGCGTAGACCAGGGCGCCCGAGGTGGTGCGGATCTTCTCGGCCCGCAGCTCGATCAG
This sequence comes from Xylanimonas allomyrinae, assembly GCF_004135345.1. NCBI lineage: Bacteria > Bacillati > Actinomycetota > Actinomycetes > Micrococcales > Promicromonosporaceae > Xylanimonas > Xylanimonas allomyrinae. The sequence goes on along the minus strand of NZ_CP035495.1, from coordinate 633,801 downwards.
GTCGCGGGACAGCGTCGCCTGCGTGACCGACAGGCCCTCCTCGGCGAGCAGGCGCGCCAGCTCGGACTGGGAGTGGACGGCGCCGCGGCGCAGCAGGTCCACGACGCGCGCCTGCCGGGCCGCCTTCGTGAGCGGGGCGACCGGGCCGTCGGTCATCGCTGCTCCAGCAGCCACGTCAGGAGCGCCTTCTGCGCGTGCAGGCGGTTCTCGGCCTCGTCGAAGACCACCGACTGCGGGCCGTCGATGACGTCGGCGGTGATCTCCTTGCCACGGTAGGCGGGCAGGCAGTGCAGGACGATCGCGTCGGCCCGGGCGTGCGCGAGCAGGCCGGCGTCGAGCTGGAACGGCACGAACGGCCGGGACCGTTCGGCGGCCTGCGCCTCGGCACCCATCGACACCCAGGTGTCCGTCGCGACGGCGTCGGCGCCCGTGACGGCCTCGACCGGGTCGTCCGTGACGGTCACCGATCCCCCGGTCTCCTCCGCGATCGCCCGCGCCCGGGCGACGATCGCGGCGTCGGGCAGGTAGCCCTGCGGCCCGGCGACGCGCACGTGCAGGCCTGCGGTGGCACCGCCGAGCAGGTAGCTGTGCGCCATGTTGTTCGCGCAGTCGCCCACGTAGGCGAAGGCCTGCCCGGGCAGGGCCGTGACTCCCCCGCGGTGCTGGGCGACCGTGAGCAGGTCGGCGAGGATCTGGCACGGGTGGAAGCCGTCGGTGAGCGCGTTGACGACGGGCACGCGCGACGCGGCGGCCATCTCCTGGATGCGGTCGTCGCCGAACGTGCGCCACACGATGGCCGAGACCATGCGGTCGAGCACGTGCGTGGTGTCCGCGATCGACTCGCGGACCCCGATCTGCGCCAGGTTGCCGTCGACCATGAGCGGGAAGCCGCCGAGCTCGGCGATGCCTGTCGCGAAGGACACCTGGGTGCGCAGCGTCGGCTTGTCGGTGATGAAGGCGACCGCGCGCGGGCCGGACAAGGGCTGTCGCACGTGGCGGTCCTCGCGGAACGCCAGGCCGAGCTCAAGCACCTGCTTCTGCTCCGACGGCGTCAGGTCGTCGTCGCGCAGGAAGTGGCGGACGGTCACGGGGTCTCCTCCGGCTCGGTGGGAACGGTCAGGGTGGCGAAGAACTGGGCGGCGACGCGCGCCTGGTCAGCGGTGAGGATGAGCGGCGGGGCCAGGCGGATCGCGTCCGGGGCGACAGGGTTCACGACGAGCCCGGCCTCCAGCGCGGCAGCCGCGACCTGTGCTGCGACCGGGCGGTTCAGGACGACCGCCCACAGCAGACCACGCCCGCGCACCTCGCGCACGAGCGGTGATCCGCTCAGCTCGATCTCCTCGCGCAGCAGCGCTCCGACCGTGCGCACGTGCGCCAGCAGGCCGTCCCGCTCGATGACGCCGATGGTCGCCAGCGCGGCCGCCGCGGCGACCGGGTTGCCGCCGAACGTCGTGCCGTGCTGGCCGCGGCCCAGCAGCGTCGCGGCGCGCTCGCCGAAGGCGATCACGGCACCCACCGGGAAGCCTCCACCGAGCCCCTTGGCGAGCGTGACCACGTCGGGCATCACGCCACCGCCGACCTCGGGGTGCTGGTAGGCGAACCAGGCGCCGGTGCGGCCCATCCCGGTCTGCACCTCGTCGAGGATCAGCAGCGCGCCGGCGTCGGACGTCAGGCGGCGTGCGTGCGCGAGGTAGCCCGGCGGGAGCGGGCGCACGCCCGCCTCGCCCTGGATCGGCTCGACGACGAGGGCGGCGACGGGGCCGCGCTCGGCCACCGCGGCGGGCGAGAACGCCTCGTCGAGCGCGGCGGTGTCGCCGAACGCCACGTGCTCGACGCCGCCCGGCAACGGTTCGAACGGCTCGCGGTAGGCGGCCTTCGCGGTGAGCGCGAGCGCACCCAGCGACCGGCCGTGGAACGCGCCCTCGAGCGCGAGCACGCGCCCCACCTGCCCGCCCGGGCGCACCCGGCGGGTCATCTTGAACGCCGCCTCGACCGCCTCGGTGCCCGAGTTGGTGAGGAAGACACGTGACCCCTCCGGGGCCTGCGCCAGCCGCAGCAGCGTCTCGGCGAGCGCGATCTGGGTGGGCGTGCCGAAGAAGTTGGACACGTGGCCGAGCGTGCCGAGCTGGGCGGAGATCGCCGCGGTCAGCGTGGGGTGCGCGTGGCCGAGGGCGTTGACCGCGATCCCGGCGAGCAGGTCGAGGTAGCGCTTGCCGTCGGCGTCCCACACGTAGCAGCCGTCGCCGCGCACGAGGACGCGCTGCGGCGGCCCGAACGTGTCCATCACGGCGTGCGTGTAGCGGTCCGTCCAGGCGGCGACCGTGGCGACGTGTCCGGACGGCTCGGTGACGAGGTCGAGCAGCTCGCTCATGCAGGGTCCTTAGGAAGCGTGGCGGCGTCGGGCACGACCATCGTGCCGTTGCCGCGGGCGGTGAAGACCTCGAGCAGCACGGAGTGCGGCTGGCGGCCGTCGATGACGGTCGCGGCCGGCACGCCGCCCTCGACGGCGCGCAGGCACGCCTCCATCTTGGGCACCATGCCGGACTCGAGGGACGGCAGAAGGGTGGCGAGCTCGCTCGCGGTGATGCGCTCGACCAGCGACGACCGGTCGGGCCACGAGGTGTACAGGCCCTCGACGTCGGTCAGCACGATGAGCTTCTTGGCGCCGAGCGCGACCGCGAGCGCCGACGCCGCCGTGTCGGCGTTGACGTTGAGCACCTGCGTGGGGTCGGCGACGTCGGGCGCGACCGTGGAGACCACGGGGATGCGGCCCGCGGCGAGGATGTCCTCGACCGCCGACGGGTCGACCGCGGTCACGTCGCCGACCAGGCCCACGTCGACGGGCTCGCCGTCGACGACGGCGGTGCGCCGCGTGGCCTGGAACAGCCCCCCGTCCTCGCCCGACAGGCCGACGGCGTGCGGGCCGTGCGCGTTGACCAGCCCCACGAGCTCGCGGCCGACCTGGCCGGTGAGGACCATCCGGACGACCTCCATGGCCTCGGGCGTGGTCACGCGCAGGCCGCCGCGGAACTCGCTGGGGATGTCGAGCCGCCCGAGCATCGCGTTGATCTGCGGGCCGCCGCCGTGCACGACGACGGGGCGCAGGCCCACCTGGCGCAGGAACACCATGTCCTGCGCGAACGCGGCCTTGAGCGTGTCGTCGACCATGGCGTTGCCGCCGTACTTGACGACGACGAGCGCGCCCGAGAACTCCTGCAGCCACGGCAGGGCCTCGATGAGGACCTCGGCTTTCTGCTCGGGGCGCAGGTCGGTGCGGGTGTCGAACACGAAGTCGCTCATGAGGAGTACGCGCTGTTCTCGTGGACGTAGTCGTGCGTGAGGTCGTTGGTCCACAGCGTGACCTCGGCGTCCCCGGCGTGCAGGTCGACCTCGACGGTGACCTCGCGGGCGGCGGCGAGGTCGACGAGCTCGCGCGGCTCTCCGACGCCGCCGGCCCGGCAGACCTGGACGCCGTTGACGGCCACGTCGAGGGTCAGGGCGTCGAAGGGGGCGACGTCCTCGGGCACGGTGCCGACCGCGGACAGCACGCGGCCCCAGTTGGGGTCGTTGCCGAAGATGGCGGCCTTGAAGAGGTTGGAGCGCGACACGGCCCGCGCGACGGCCAGGGCGGCGTCTTGCGTCGTGGCGCCCCGGACGGTGATGGCGATGTCGTGGCTGGCGCCTTCGGCGTCGGCGACGAGCTGGCGGGCGAGGTCCGCGCAGGCGGCGGTGACGGCCCGGGTGAGCTCGGCCGCCGACGGCGTGGCGCCGCTCGCGCCGCTCGCCAGGAGGATCACGGTGTCGTTGGTGGACATGCAGCCGTCCGAGTCGACGCGGTCGAACGTCGCCGCGGTGGCGGCGCGCAGCGCGGCGTCGGCGGTCGCGGCGTCGACGTCGGCGTCGGTCGTCAGGACGCACAGCATGGTCGCCAGGCCTGGGGCGAGCATGCCCGCGCCCTTGGCCATGCCGCCGACGCTCCAGCCCGCTCCGGCCGTCTCGCCGGTGACGAGCGTCTGCTTGGAGCGGGTGTCGGTGGTCATGATGGCGTGCGCGGCCGCGTCTCCGCCGTCGGCGGCCAGCGCCGCGACGGCGGCGTCGACGCCCGGCAGCAGCAGGTCCATGGGCAGGCGGACGCCGATCAGCCCGGTGGAGCACACGAGCACGTCGCCCGCGCCCACGCCGTCCTCGCCGCCGATGCCCGCGGCACCCAGCGCGGCCGCGGTGTGCTCGGCGGTCCGGTGCGTGTCGGCGAAGCCCTCGGGCCCGGTGCAGGCGTTGGCGCCGCCCGAGTTGAGCACGACGGCACGGGCCGTGCCGTCCTTGACGGCCTGGCGCGTCCAGGTCACCGGGGCCGCGTGGACGCGGTTGGACGTGAGCACCGCGGCCGCGACGTGGCGTGGCCCCTCGGTGACGACGAGCGCCACGTCGGGCCTGCCCGACGTCTTGAGGCCGGCGGTCACGCCGGCGGCCCGGAAGCCTGCGGGTGAGGTGACGCTCACGGGGCGACTCCTTCGGTGGTCAGGCCCGCCGTCTCCGGCAGGCCGAGGGCGAGGTTGAGGGACTGGACGGCGCCGCCCGCGGTGCCCTTGACGAGGTTGTCGATCGCGGTGACCGTGACGACGCGCCCCGCGGCGGCGTCGACGGCGACCTGGACCAGCGCGGTGTTCGCGCCGAGGGTCATCGCCGTGCTCGGCCACTGGCCCTCGGGCAGCAGGTGGACGAACGGCTCGTCGGCGTACGCCTGCGCCCAGGCGTCGCGCACGGCGGCAGGGTCGGCGCCCGGCACGAGGCGGGCGGTCGCGGTGGCGAGGATGCCGCGCGCCATGGGCACGAGCGTGGGCGTGAAGCTGAGCGTGACGGCGTCGGCCCCGGCGGTGAGCAGGTTCTGCTGGATCTCGGGGATGTGCCGGTGGGTGCCGCCGACGGCGTACGGTGCGGCGGCACCGAGCGCCTCGGACGCCAGCAGGTGCGCCTTGAGCGCCTTGCCCGCGCCCGAGTAGCCGTTGGCGAGCACCGCGACGACGTCGCGCGGCTCGATCAGGCCGGCCGCGACGCCCGGCTGCAGGCCGAGCGTGACCGCGGTGACGTTGCAGCCGGGCACGGCGATACGGGTTGCGCCGCGCAGGGCGTCGCGCTGCCGGCCGGTCACGGCGCCGTCGTGCACGTGCAGCAGCTCGGGCAGGCCGTAGGGCCAGGTGCCCGCGTGCGGCGTGCCGTAGAACTGCTCCCAGGCCGCCGCGGAGACGAGGCGGTGGTCCGCGCCGAGGTCGAGCACCAGGACGTCGTCGGGAAGCTGCGCGGCGATCTCGCCCGACGCTCCGTGCGGCAGGGCCAGCACGACCACGTCGTGCCCCGCGAGGGCCTCGACGCTCGTGGGGGCCAGCACGCGGTCGGCGAGCGAGCGCAGGTGCGGGTGAAGGCTGCCGAGCGTGGCACCGGCGTTGGAGTGGGCCGTGACGGTGCCGACCTCGAGGTGGGGATGGTTCGCGGCGATGCGGAGGAACTCTCCGCCCGCGTAACCCGACGCGCCGGCGACGGCGACGCGTGCGCGCTGCACACTGGTCATGTGCATGACTATACATAGCAATGCATAGCCACGACACGTGGGGCGGGGTTCACCAGGCAGGCCACGACGCGCGCCACGGCATCCGCCCCAACCCCAGCACACGCCGACGCGACCCGCCGCGGCCCTGACTCGATCCGCGCACCCGCTGGCGCGCCCTCGGCACTACGCTCGCCCCATGCGCGCTGTGCAGGCCCGCGAGGCGGGCGGTCCCGAGGTTCTCTCCTACGTCGAGCTCCCCGACCCCGAGCCCGGCCCCGGCCAGCTCCTGGTCCGCGTCGCCGCCGCGGGCGTGAACTTCATCGACACCTACCGCCGCAGCGGCCTGTACCCCATGCCGTACCCGCACGTGGTCGGCGTCGAGGGCGCCGGCGTCGTCGAAGGGATCGGCGACGGCGTGACGGGCTTCGCCATCGGCGACCGCGTCTCCTGGAGCGAGGGCCCCGGCAGCTACGCGGAGCTCGTGCTCGTGGCCGCCGTCCACGCCGTCGCCGTGCCCGAAGGGCTCGACCTCGTCCACGCGGCCGCGCTGCCGCTCCAGGGCATGACCGCCCACTACCTCGTCGCCTCGACGTTCGAGGTCGGCCCTGGCCACGACGTCCTGCTGCACGCGGGCGCCGGCGGCGTCGGCCTGCTGGCCACCCAGCTCGCCGTCGCCCGGGGCGGGCGCGTCATCACGACGGTCTCCTCCGCCGAGAAGGCGGCCCTCTCGCGCGCCGCGGGCGCCGCGCACACCCTCGACTACGCGGCGATGAGCGACCTGACCACCGAGCTGCCCGCGGCCGTCCGCGAGCTGACCGACGGCGCCGGCGTCCACGTGGTGTACGACGGCGTCGGCCGCTCGACGTTCGACGGCTCGCTCGCCTCGCTGCGGCCGCGAGGGATGCTCGTGCTGTTCGGCGCCGCATCGGGCCCGGTGCCCCCGTTCGACCCCCAGCGCCTCAACCGCGCCGGGTCTGTGTTCCTGACCCGGCCGAGCATCGGCGACTACCTCGCCACGCGGGCCGAGCTCGAATGGCGATCGGGCGAGCTGATGGCGGCGGCCGCCGCAGGCGACCTCGACGTGCGCGTCGGGGCGACGTACCCGCTGGCCGACGCCGCGCAGGCCCACCGCGCGCTCGAAGGCCGCGGCACCACGGGCAAGGTGCTGCTCGTCCCCTGAGCCGTCACCGCGATGGACGAGCCCGCAGGCCGTCGATCGCGATGCCGACGACGCGGGCGCGCTGCGCAGGGTCCGGGTAGTCGACACCCGCCACGCCCGAGACCAACCGCACGACGTCGTCGATCGTGACGTCCTGGCGCGCGACGCCCGCGGCCTGGGCGGTGCGCAGCAGCGGCTCGCCCGCGACGTGGATGGCGCGCCGGCACGCGCGCATGTCGCACGAGTCGCGGTTGAGCCCGTCGAGCAGCACCCGTTGGGCGCCGAGGTCGTCGACGAACCTGGCGAGCCACGCCGCCAGGCTCTCCCACGGGCCGCGCTCCTGGGCGTCGCGCCCGGCCTCGACCAGTCGCTCGATCTCCGTGACGTACACCGCCTCGACGAGCGCATCACGCGTGGGGAAGTTGCGGTACAGCGTGCCGATGCCGACGCCCGCGCGCCGCGCGACCTCCTCGAGAGAGGCGCGCGCGCCGCGCTCGGCGAAAGCCTCGCGCGCTGCGGCGAGCAAAGCGTCGAAGTTGCGGCGGGCGTCGGCGCGCTGCGGGCGCTGGACACCGAGCCACGCGGGCAGGTCGCTGGACGAGGTGGCCACGTTGCCTCCTGGTGCATGCACGGTCCCGGCTCGTGCGTCGGCGGGGAGAACTCCGCCGAACGGGACTTTCCACCCATCGTACGCAGTCGCACGCCCGCGCGGCGCGGCCGGGACCCGCGGCCCACTGGCCCACGGCTGGCACCGCCGGGGGCCGTCGGCTGGCGCGATGTGCGCGGCCGGGCGAGCCTGAGGACGGCTCACGCAGGGCTGGGAGACATCCGGCGCGTGGGCGGGCGCGGCGCGGGCTAACCTGGCGCGCGGAAACCGTTTTCGCCCCGTGTACCCGCACGGACCACTCGACGAATGAGGCACAGCGTGGCCCAGCCGAACACCCCCCTTGTCACCGGGATCTACACCGCCGACCCGTCCGCGCACGTCTTCGACGGCAAGATCTACGTCTACCCGTCGCACGACCTGGGCAACGACAAGGAGGACGACGGCAGCGGCGACCACTTCTGGATGGAGGACTACCACGTCTTCTCGCTGGAGTCGCTCGACGCCGAGGCCGTCGACGAGGGCGAGGTCCTGCACGTCAAGGACGTGCCGTGGGCGAGCGAGCAGATGTGGGCGCCCGACGCCGCGACCAAGAACGGCACGTACTACTTCTACTTCCCGGCCAAGGACAAGGACGGCATCTTCCGCATCGGCGTCGCCGTCGGCGACTCCCCCGCCGGCCCGTTCACGCCCGAGCCGGACTACATGGCCGGCACGTTCACCATCGACCCCGCGGTGTTCGTCGACGACGACGGCAGGGCGTACCTGTACGTCGGCGGGCTGTGGGGCGGCCAGCTCGAGAAGTGGCAGACCGGCGAGTTCGTCGACGCGCCCGGCCTCAGCGCCGGCGAGGACGGCCCGCAGGGCGACGAGCCGGCCCTGCTGCCGTACGCGGCCGAGCTGAACGAGGACATGGTCTCGCTCGCCGAGCCGCTGCGCACCATCGAGATCCGCGACGAGAACGGCGAGCCGCTCAAGGCCTCCGACACCGACCGCCGCTTCTTCGAGGGCTCGTGGGTCCACAAGTTCAACGGCAAGTACTACTTCTCGTACTCCACCGGTGACACGCACTACCTCGTGTACGCCGAGGGTGAGACGCCGCTCGGCCCCTTCACCTACAAGGGCCGCATCCTGGAGCCCGTGCTCGGCTGGACCACGCACCACTCGATCGTCGAGATCGACGGCACGTGGTGCCTCTTCTACCACGACTCGGAGCTGTCGGGCGGCAAGACCCAGCTGCGCAACATCAAGTACACGCCGCTGGAGATCGCCGAGGACGGCACCATCACCACGGTCACGCCCGCCGTCCAGTGACGAGCAGGCGGTAGACGACGCAAGGGCTCGGCCACCTCGCGGTGGCCGAGCCCTTGTCCGCTCAGCCTCGCAGCGTGGCCCCGACCTGCGCGGCCTGCGCGACGACGCCGTCGCGGGCGGCACGCACGTCGTCGGCCGTCAGGGTGCGGTCCGCCGCGCGCAGGCGCACCGAGTACGCCAGCGACTTCTTGCCCGCGCCGATCTGCTCGCCGGTGAACACGTCGAAGAGGCTGACGTCCTCCAACAGGTCGCCCGCGCCCGCCACGACGGCGGAACGCACCGTCTCGGCAGGAACCGCGGCGTCGACGACGAACGCGAAGTCCTCCTTGGCGGCCGGGAACGCCGACACGGCGGCCGCCTCGACCGGATCGCCCGAGGCGGCGTCGACCAGCGCCGACAGGTCGACCTCGAACGCGACGGACCGCCGTGGCAGCCCCGCGCGCTCGACGACCTTGGGGTGCAGCTCGCCCGCGTAGCCGACGACGCGCTCGGGCGTGCGCCCCCCTGCCACGACGAGGGCCGCACAGCGGCCCGGGTGCCACGGCATGACGTCGGTGGCGGGGACGACGTCGACCTCGACCCCGGCCCGCGCAGCCACCAGGCGTGCCAGCTCGATCGCGTCCGCCCAGTCGGCGTCACGGCCCGCACCCCACCAGCCGGCATGGTCGCGGCGCCCGGTCACGACGCCGGCCACGTGGCGCGGCTGGGCCGGGACGGCAGCCGCGAGCGCCGCAAGCTCGTCGTCCGACGGGCGCACGCCGACCGGCAGCTGCGGGGCCGCGGGGCGCCAGGTGCCGGGAGAGTCACCAGACCGACCTCGAAGACGGCGACGTCGGGCAGGCCGCGGGCGACGTTGCGGCGTGCGGTCTCGACCAGCGTGGCCAGCAGCGACGTGCGCAGCAGCGGCCGGTCGTCGGCGAGCGGGTTGGCCAGCCGCAGCGCGCGGCGGCGCGCGTCGCCCGGCGGCAGCCCGAGCGCGTCGAGCTCGGCCTCGCCGACGAACGGGTAGCTGAGGGTCTCGACGAGGCCCGCCTCGGCGAGCGCGCGCGCGACGGAGCGGCGCGTGCGCTGCTCGGCGGTCAGGCCCGTGCCGCCCGGTGCTGCCGGCACGGTCGACGGCACCTGGTCGTACCCCGCGATGCGGACGACCTCCTCGACCAGCGCGACGCGCTCGGTCAGGTCGGGTCGCCACGTCGGCGGCGTGACCTGGACGGTGTCCGCGTCCGGCCCGGGGGCCACGGCGCAGCCGATCTCCTCCAGGATGCCGACGACCCGCTCGCGCGCGTACTCGACGCCGGCCACGCGCGTCGCCAGGCCGACCGGCAGCGTGATCGGAGCGGGCGCGGTGGTCGCGTCGAGGTCGCTCACGGCCGGGTCGGCGACCCCGCCGCCGTGCTCGACCAGGAGGTCGACGACGCGCTGCGCCGCGACGGCGGGCAGCCGCGGGTCGACGCCGCGCTCGAATCGCTTGGCGGCCTCCGAGGGCAGCTTGTGGCGGCGCGCGCTGCGGGCGACCGTCGTCGGGTCGAAGTGGGCGGCCTCGACGAGCACCGCCGTCGTGGAGTCCGTGACCTCGGACGACGCGCCGCCCATGACGCCCGCGATGCCGAGCACGCGGCTCGCGCGCTCGCCCGAGGGCGAGTCCGTGATGAGCAGGTCCCCGGTGTCGAGCGCGCGGTCGACGTCGTCGAGCGTGGTGAGGCGCTCGCCGGGGTTCGCGCGGCGGACCACGATCGGGGCGGCGACCTGGTCGAGGTCGTAGGCGTGCAGCGGCTGGCCCAGGTCGAGCATCACGTAGTTGGTGACGTCGACGGCGAGCGAGATCGAGCGCATGCCCGAACCCTCCAGGCGGCGCTTCATCCACGCCGGGGTGGCCGCCGTGGGGTCGATGCCGCGCACGACCCGCGTGACGAACCGGTCGCACCCGACGACGCCGTGGATCGGCGCGGCGTCGTCGACGTCGACGGCGAAGCCGTCCCCGGTAGCGACGGGAGGCGCGGCGGGCAGGTTCTCGGCCAGGCCGCGGTCGGTGAACCGTGCGCCCGTGGAGTGCGCGAACTCGCGCGCGACGCCGCGATAGCTGAACGCGTACCCGCGGTCGGGGGTCACGTTGATCTCCAGCACCTCGTCGCCCAGGCCCAGCAGCGTGATCGCGTCCTGGCCGGGCGTCAGCGCGGCGGCGTCGAAGCCGAGCCGCGGCAACACGATGATGCCGTCGTGGTCCTCCCCCAGGCCCAGCTCGCGCTGCGAGCAGATCATGCCGTCCGACACGTGGCCGTACGTCTTGCGTGCGGCGATGGGGAACGGGCCGGGCAGCACCGTCCCGGGCAGCGCGACGACGACGAGGTCACCCACCCCGAAGTTGTGCGCGCCGCAGATGATGCCGCGCGCGCCACCTGCGGGGACGTCTGCGGGATCGACACCCTTGATCGCCGTGGCGTTGTGCTCGGGGCCGACGTCGACGAGGCACCAGTTGACGGTCTTGCCGTTCTTCTGCGGCTCCTTGGCCTGCGTCAGCACGCGGCCGACGACGAGGGGTCCGGTGACCTTCGCCGCGTGGATCGCCTCCTCCTCCAGCCCGACCTTGACGAGGGCGGCCGCGAGCTGCTCGGCGGTAAGGTCCTGCGGAAGCTCGACGTGGTCGGCGAGCCACTCCGTGACGACGAGGGGCATCAGATCTCCGTCCCGAACTGGGTGGAGAAGCGCACGTCGCCCTCCACGATGTCGTGCATGTCGGCGATCGCGTGGCGGAGCATCAGCGTGCGCTCGATGCCCATGCCGAACGCGAAGCCCTGGTACTCGTCGGGGTCGACGCCGGTGGCGCGCAGCACGTTGGGGTGGACCATGCCGCAGCCGCCCCACTCGATCCAGCCCGCGCCGCCCTTCTTCTGCGGGAACCACAGGTCCATCTCGGCCGACGGTTCGGTGAAGGGGAAGAAGCTCGGGCGCAGGCGCGTCCTGGCCTCGGGGCCGAACATCGCGCGCGCGAACGCGTCGAGCGTGCCGACCAGGTTGGCCATGGTCAGCCCCTTGTCGATCGCGAGACCCTCGACCTGGTGGAACACCGGCGTGTGGGTCGCGTCGAGGGCGTCGGTGCGGAACACCTTGCCGGGGCAGGCGACGTAGAGCGGGACGCCGCGCGCGAGCAGCGACCGCGCCTGCACGGGGCTCGTGTGCGTGCGGAGCACGAGGTTGCTGTCGACGCCCTGGTCCGTCGGCGACACGTAGAACGTGTCCTGCATCTGCCGGGCTGGGTGGTCGGGGCCGAAGTTCAGGGCGTCGAAGTTGAACCACTCGGCCTCGACCTCGGGGCCGTCGGCGATCTCCCAGCCCATGCCGAGGAAGAAGTCCGCGATGCGCTCCTGGATCGCCTCGATCGGGTGCCGTGCCCCCGCGGGCCTGCGACCGGTCGGCAGCGTGACGTCCACGGCCTCCTCCAGCAGCACCCGCTCGTCGCGCTCGGCCTCGAGCTCGGCCTGCCGGGCCGTGATCGCCTGGGCCACCTTCCCGCGGCGCGGCCCGAGGTTCTTGCCCGCGGCCGCCTTGTCGGGGCCGGGCAGCGCGCCGATCGCGCGGTTCGCCAGCGCGAGCGCGCTGCGGTCGCCGGTGTGCAGCGTGCGCGCGGCCTTGAGGGCGTCGAGGTCACCCGCCGCCGCGATGTCGGCGAGGGCCTTGGCGACGACGGCGTCGAGCGCGGCGACGTCGAGGGGGCTCGGGCCCTCGGGCAGGGGCTCGGCAGGAGCAGACATGGTGCCTTCCGCAGGTCGGGACGGGTCACGGCCCCGCGAGGCGCACGTGCATGCCCGGGCCAAGGCCGAGACCAGTCTAGGTGGCCGCCCGCAGGCGCCGTGCACTCGGGGCACGGTCGCGCCGCCGTCGGCGGGCGTCGCGTGGTCGCGCCGCCGCATCCTGGCGGATCGCCGCTCACCCGAGCGCGAGCACCGCCACGTCGCGGTGCAGCGGGCCACCCGAGCGGCCCTCGCCGAGGCGCGACGAGACGACGTGGACCGCCTCGACGCGGAACGCCGGGCCGCGGTAGACGGCCAGCGCCCGCGCCCAGGAGGCGAGCACACCGCCGTCGTCGGACCGCCCGCGCGGGCGGCGCGACCCTCCTCGCGGTCCACCGCGGGTGGCGCCCCGCGCCCCGGAGGCGCGGGCAAGCGTCAGGTGCGGGCGCCCCGTTCGTTCGTCGGCGCGCAGCCCTGCCTCGGCGGCGGCCTCCTCGGCTGCGGCTGCGAGGGCGCGCAGGCCGCCCGTGCCCTCGGCGACCCCCACCCACAGCGTGCGCCCGCCGAACGACCCACCACCCGCGAACTCGAGGTCGAACGCCGCGACCTGCGCGAGCGCGCCGGTGAGCGCGGCGACGTAGCCGGGCACCGCGCCGTCGGGCACCTCGCCGTGGAACGCCACGGTCACGTGTCGTTGCTCCTTGGGGACCCAGCGCAGCCCTGCGCCAGGATCGGCGACGGTCGCACCGCCGATGCCGCCGAGCGCGAGGTCGAGGTGGGCGGAGGCGGCTGCCGACGGGTAGACCGCGGTGAACAGGCGCATGCCCCGATCGTGGCAGGTTCCCGCCTGCCCCGTCGCGGGACGCGGCCCTGCCCGGGCCGGGCGGTCGCTGCGCTCAGCGCTGAGCGCGGCTCGACGCGTACAGGCACACCGTGGCCGCCGTCGCGAGGTTGAGCGACTCGGCCCGCCCGCGGATCGGCACGCGGACGACGGCGTCGGCGAGCGCGCGGTCGGCGTGCGGCAGGCCCCACGCCTCGTTCCCGAAGACCCAGGCGGTCGATGCCGCGAGGTCGGGGGTGCCGGCCGCTCGCGCACCGCGCCCCGCCGGCCCGGCGACGTCGAGCAGGTCGTCCAGGTCGTGGTCGCCCGCGCCGTCGGCCGCCAGCACGGCAAGCCCCGCCGCGTGCAGCGTGTCGACGACGTCGGGCAGCGGCACGCCCGCGACGACGGGCACATGGAACAGCGACCCGGCGGTCGCCCGGACGACCTTGGGGTTGTGCAGGTCGACGCTGTCGCCCGCGAGCACGACGAGGTCGGCACCGGCGGCGTCGGCGGCTCGGATGACCGTGCCGGCGTTGCCGGGGTCGCGCACGGTGGCGAGCACGACGACCAGCAGCGCGCGACGCCGCCCACCGTCCGGGTCGGCGAGCGCGGCAAGCGCCTCGGTCAGCCCGCGCGGGCGGGCGTCGACCACGGCGAGGATCCCCTGCGCGTCGGGGCTCATCGCGGTCAGCACCTCGGGGGTGCCGCGGTGGACGAAGAGCCCGGCGGCGCGCGCCTCGCTGACGATCTCGTCGTACCGCTCGGCCGCCGCAGGGGTCAGGTAGACGTCCCGGACGGCGTCGGGCGCGCAGCGCACGACCTCGCGCACGCCCTGCGGCCCCTCGACGAGGAACCGCCCGTGACGCTGACGCGCCGAACGCCCGGACAGCGCCCGCACCTGCCTGACGCGGTCGGCTCGCGGGTTGGCGAGCGACACGGGCGGCGCCCCCGTCGCCCCCGCCGTGCGGCGGGGGGACTCGGGGGGCGCCGACTCGTCGGCGGTGGGACCTGTCCGGGCGTCCGGCGTGCTCACAACAGACGCTCTGGGCGCGAGCCTCAGGCGGCCTTGGGCGCGTTGACGTCCTCGGGGAGAGCGGCCTTGGCCACCTCGACGAGGGCGTTGAACGCCGCGATGTCGTTGACCGCGAGCTCCGCGAGCATGCGGCGGTCGACCTCGACACCCGCGAGGCCGAGACCCTGGATGAAGCGGTTGTAGGTCAGACCCTGGGCGCGGGCCGCAGCGTTGATGCGCTGGATCCACAGCTTGCGGAAGTCGCCCTTCTTGACCTTGCGGTCACGGTAGGCGTAGACGAGGGAGTGGGTGACCTGCTCCTTCGCCTTGCGGTAGAGGCGCGAGCGCTGGCCGCGGTAACCGCTGGCGCGCTCGAGGGTCGTACGGCGCTTCTTCTGGGCGTTGACCGCCCGCTTCACGCGTGCCACGTGATGCTCCTTGCGTTATCGGGGCTCGAGTTGCTCCGCGCGGCCGGACGGCCGCGGCGGGAGGTCACTTACCGAGCAGCTTCTTGATCTTCTTGACGTCGGCGGGCGCGACGACCTGGTCCTGGGCCAGACGGCGCGTGCGGGTGCTCGGCTTGTGCTCGAACAGGTGGCGGGCGTTCGCCTGCTCACGCATGACCTTGCCGCTCCCGGTGATCCGGAAGCGCTTCTTGGCGCCGGAGTGCGTCTTGTTCTTCGGCATGACTGCCGTCTCTCCTCGTGTCGGTCGCCCGTCAGGTTCGGCGGGGACGTGGTGCGGGCGACGGGTTGCCGTCGCCCGGGTTCATCGGTTGCTGGTCACCCGTCAGCGCGGGGCGCGCGGGCTGGGCTTCGGTGCCGGCTTGGGCGCGGCCGGCTTGGGGACCGCCGCCTTCGGGGCGGCAGACGTCGGGGCAGCCGGTCGCGGTGCGGCAGGCCGTGCGGTCGCCGGCTTGGGCGCGGGGCGCGGCGTGACGGGGCGCGGCGCGGCGGGAGCGTTCGCGGCGGGAGCCTTCGCTACGGGCTCCGGCGCCGGGGCCGGCGCTGCGGCGGGGGCGGCCGGCGCGGCGGGGGCCGCCACGGCTTCCGCGGTCGCGGCCGCGACCGCGTCCGCGAACGACACCTCGGCGACCTCCTCGGTCACGTCCTGCTCCGGCTCCTGCCTGCTCTCCGGCTCCTCGACCAGGTCGTCGGGGGCGGTCGCCGCGCGGCGAGCCTCCGACTTGGTCACGCGCTGGGCGTTGACCTCCGAGGCACGACGACGCTGCTCGGCCTTGGCGTCGGCCTTCTTCTTGAGCGGGCCGAGGACCATGGTCATGTTGCGACCGTCCTGCTTCGGCATCGACTCGACGTTGCCCAGGTCGGCGACCTCCTCCGCCAGACGCGTCAGCAGACGCACGCCCATCTCGGGGCGCGACTGCTCACGGCCGCGGAACATGATCATGACCTTGACCTTGTCGCCGCCTTCGAGGAACCGGACGACGTGGCCCTTCTTGGTCTCGTAGTCGTGCGGGTCGATCTTCAGGCGGAAGCGGATCTCCTTGAGGACCGTGTTCGCCTGGTTGCGGCGCGCCTCGCGCGCCTTCATGTCGGACTCGTACTTGAACTTGCCGAAGTCCATGAGCTTGGCGACCGGCGGCCGGGCGTCCGGGGCGACCTCGACGAGGTCGAGGTCGGCGTCCTGGGCGAGCTTCAGGGCGACTGCCGTGGCGACAACGCCGACCTGCTCTCCGCCAGGACCGATGAGCCGGACCTCGGGGACGCGGATCCGGTCGTTGATGCGAGGCTCGCTGATGGTGATGCTCCTAGAAGTCGTCGGTGGACCATCAGGAACGAGGAAAGGCCCCCGCCCTGAGCATCAGGATGGAGGCCTTCGGCACACCCGACGACGGTGCGGCGACGCCGCACCCGCGAACGGGATGGACGACGACCCTCTGGCGAGGGCACCGCCGTCCGACCGGACCCGGCCCCTGTCGGCTGCCGCCAGTCGGAACTCGGGTGGGAGGTTCTCCACTTGATGCACCCGGCCGGACCTCGGAAGGCAGGCTGGGTGGGTCAGCCGCCAAGACTAGCACGCACGAGCCCGTTCCTCGTAACCGGCCCGTGGCCGACCAGCGTCCCGGCCCATGGCAGGCGGGCGCCCGGCGAGGCGTCCGGCGAGGCATCCCGGCAGGAGCCGCCACCTATGATCCCCCCATGAGCACCTCCCCCGACGCCGCCGAGCAGGCCGCGCGCGACATCGCCGACGTCCCTGCCGTCGAGGTCATCACCGCCGCGGCCGTCCACCTCATGAGCGCCGCCGCCGTCAAGTGCGGGCTCGCCGAAGACGCCGAGGAGCAGGGCCACCTCGACCTGGACGAGGCACGCAAGCTCATCACCGCGCTCGCTGCGCTCGTGACCGCGTCGGCGCCCGACGTCGGAAACGTGCACGCGCGCTCGCTGCGCGACGGGCTGCGCACGCTCCAGCTCGCATTCCGCGAGGCGTCCGTCATCCCCGACGCCCCGGGCGATGGCCCAGGAGAGAAGTACACCGGTTACGTCGCCCCCACCGGCGACGCCTGACGCTGGAGGACCCGTGAGCGACGAGCGACCCGGCGGCCCACCGCTCCCCCCTTCCGTCGCCCCGGGCTCGGGGGCCGCGGGTCCGTCCTGGCCCGGCCCTGCCGACCGCACGGCCCCGCCGGCGCCACGCCGTCGCCGCAGCGGCGCAGTCGCCGTCCTCACGCTGAGCGTCCTGCTGGTCGCCGCGCTCGGGCTCGGCGCATACCTGTGGCTCGCCGCGGACCGCTGGCGCTCCGCCTCGAACGCCTGGCAGTCCCAGGCCCACGCCCAGGCCCAGCGTGTCGGTGAGCTGCAGAACGACCTCGAGGCCGCGAACCACGAGCTGACCTCCGCACGCGACCAGCTCGCCACGGCCACCACCCGCATCACCACGCTCGCGAACGAGAAGGCGCAGCTCGGAGACGCGAACGCCGCCGCACAGCAGTACGTCGACTACCAGAAGCGCGTCAGCGCCGCGGCCGGCGTCGTCGCCGACGCGCTCGACCGCTGCACCGACGGGCAGGCGCAGCTCATCACCTACCTGCGCACGCCGGACCAGTACGACGCCGCGGACCTCGAGCGCTACGCGAACGAGGTCGACACGCTGTGCCAGCAGGCCTCGGAGGCCAACAGCCAGCTGCAGCAGGAGCTCCAGCGGTGACAGGACATGCCTCGTGGCAGACAGGACGCGCCCTGCGCGGCGCCGCGGCGGCGCTCACCATCACGGCCACGCTCGCCGCGTGCGGCGCCCTGCCGCCGTTCCCCACCCTGCCCACGGCGGCGCCCTCCGATATCGCCGCGCGCGATCTCGTCCCGAGCGCCCCCGTCGCGCCGTCGATCGCCCCGTCCGACGCGGCCGCGCTGTCCCCGGACGGCTTCGGCGCCGTCCAGCGGATGGCGGTGCGCATCCGCAACGTCGGCTGCGGGCGGATCTCGACGGGTTCGGGCTTCGCGATCGACGACCACACGCTCATCACCAACCGGCACGTCGTCGCCGACGCGGCATCGCTCCAGGTCAGCACGTACGACGGTCGTGACCTCGACGTCGCGACGGCGAGCACCGCCGCGCTCGCGGACCTCGCCGTCGTCCGCACCAAGGACGCGCTGCCCTCGGCCCCTCAGCTCGGCGATGCCGACCCCGTCGCGGGCGATCACGTGACCGTCGTCGGCTACCCCGAGGGCGGAGCGCTGACCGTCACCGAGGGTCGCGTGCTGGGGCCCACGAGCGACCCGCTGCACGAGAACCTCGGCGAGGTGCTCCTCACCGACGCCCCGGTGGAGCCGGGGTCGTCCGGGTCGGCCGCGCTCGACGAGGCGGGCCGGGTCGTCGGCGTCGTCTACGCGAAGACTGACGACGAGCGGTCCCTGCTCGTTCCCGTCTCGACCTTGCGCATGCTGCTGACCGACACCGGAGCGTTCACGCCCGTCACGCCCTGCTCGTAGCGCACCGCGGCTCCGCCCCCGCGCGGGGCGCGCGGCCCGGTCGGGGCGCTCAGCGGACGGCGCCGACGCGCAGCTCGAGCGAGTCGACACGCTCGGCGACGACGTCCGACGCGCCGAGCCGCGCGTTGACCTGGCGCAGCACCACGTCCAGGCCGGCACGGTCGAGCCCGGCGTCGATGCCGAGCACGACGGCGACCTCGGCCGAACGCCCCGGCTCGGCGTCGACCCGCACGACGTGCTGCACCGGCTCGGCGGCCAACCGCACGGCCGCCCGCACCTCGTCGTCGACGGCGAGGCCGTCAGCCGTCGTCACCAGCGCGGGCCGCCACGTCGTGCCCTGGGCCAGCGCCCACACCGCGGGGCGCGGCACCGTCACCGGGACCGGACCTGCCGGGTCCACCACGAGCAGCGCCCAGTCCTCGCCCACGGCCGACAACGCGGCCCGAGCCGCCTCGACCGGGACCGGCCGGGCCGACGCCCGCCACGCCCGCATGGAGTCCACGCACGTGAACACGGGCAGGGCCCGGCGGCCGTCGGGAGCCTCCAGCGCGACGACGCCCGACGACGCCTCCTTCTCGACGTGCAGGTCCTGCCCGGGCCGGTCGGGGTGTGCGACCGCCGCACCGACCTCGAGCTCGGCGAGGACCGGCACGAGCACGCGCGCGACCGCGAGCCGGGCGACGACGTCGCGCAGCGGCACCGTCCCCTCCGCGTGGCCCGCGAGCAGCGCCGCGAGCTCGGCGTCGGCCGAGCCGTCGTCGTCCGCGAACTGCGACGTCGGCTGGATGGACCGCAGGTGACCGGGGAGCACCCCGTCGGGTCCGGTCACGGCCGGCCCGCGACGTCGAGGGCCTCGGGCAGCGTGAACGCCCCGGCATACAGCGCCTTGCCCACGACGGCGCCCTCGACCCCGCCGGGGACCAGCGCACGCAGCGCCCGCAGGTCGTCGAGCGACGAGATGCCGCCCGACGCGACGACGGCGGCCGGGGTGCGCGAGGCGACCTCGCGCAGCAGGTCGACGTTGGGGCCGCGCAGCGTGCCGTCCTTGGTGACGTCGGTGACCACGTAGCGCGAGCAGCCGGCGGCGTCGAGGCGCGCGAGCACCTCCCACAGGTCACCGCCCTCCTGGGTCCAGCCGCGCGCGGCGAGCGTCGTGCCGCGCACGTCGAGGCCCACGGCGACCTGGTCGCCGTACCGGTCGATGACGCGCGCGGTCCACTCCGGGTCCTCGAGCGCGGCCGTGCCGATGTTGACGCGCCGCGCCCCGGTCGCCAGGGCGCGCTCGAGCGAGGCGTCGTCACGGATGCCGCCCGAGAGCTCGACCTGCACGTCGAGACGGGCGACGACGTCGGCGAGCAGATCCGCGTTGGAGCCGCGACCGAACGCCGCGTCGAGGTCCACGAGGTGGATCCACTCGGCGCCCCCGACTGCCAGTCGAGCGCCGCGGCCAGCGGGTCGCCGTAGGACGTCTCAGAGCCGGCCTCGCCCTGGACGAGGCGGACGGCCTGGCCGTCCGCGACGTCGACGGCGGGCAGGAGCACGAGGCGGTCGGTCATGAGTTCTCCGTTCGTTCCCAGCGGCCCGGCAGTGGCCACCGGCTGGTGCTAGAGGGACGTGACCCAGTTCTCGAGGAGGGTCGCCCCGGCGTCGCCCGACTTCTCGGGGTGGAACTGGGTGGCGGCGAGCGGGCCGTCCTCGACGGCCGCGACGAAGCGCGCCCCGCGGGTCGCCGTGCCGTGGTGCGCCCACGTCACGAGCGGGGGCGTGAAGCGCGGGTCGGCGGCGTCGTCGTGCCCCTGGGTGAAGGCCTGGGCGGCGTAGGAGTGCACGAAGTAGAACCGCTCGTGCTCGACGCCGGCGAAGATCCGCGAACCGGCGGGCACCTCGACCGTGGACCAGCCCATGTGCGGCACGACGGGAGCGTCCAGGCGCTCGACGACGCCGCGCCACTCCCCCAGGCCGTCGGACTCGACGCCGTGCTCGACGCCGCGGTCGAACATGACCTGCATGCCCACGCAGATGCCCAGCACGGGTCGGCCCCCGGCCAGGCGGCGGTCGACCACCTGGTCGCCGCGCACCGCACGCAGCCCTGCCATGCACGCCGCGAACGCGCCCACGCCGGGGACGACCAGGCCGTCGGCGGCCAGCGCGGCGTCGTTGTCTGCGGTGAGCTCGACCTGTGCGCCCACGCGTTCGAGCGCGCGCACGGCCGAGCGGACGTTGCCGAACCCGTAGTCGAGCACGACCACCCGGGGCGCGCGCGACCCGGCGCCTCGCGAGGCCGCGGCGCGCGGGTTGAGCTCGGCCGCGACGCCGTCGTGCGGCAGCAGCGGTGGGAGGCTCACTTGTTCTTCCTGGCCTTGCGCGCGACGCCGGTCAGCATCCGCATGGCCTTGAACCGGCCGATGCCCGCCGAGGCGATCACGCCCGGCAGGTCGCGGACCGCGAGCTGGCCCGTGAGCAGGTCCTCGAGCGCCTCGGGGGCCCCTGACAGCACCAGCCCGGGCGGCAGCTCCCCGGCAGGCTTGCCGTCCTGGTAGCGCACCGCGGTGAGCTGCCCCTCGGCGCGCGTGACCAGGACGAGCGGCACCCCGGCGACGAGCTGGGAGACCGCCGCGGCGGCCCGCTCGGGCGCCTCGCCCGACGCGTCGCGCAGCACCGCCAGCGCGCCGACGGGCGACGGGGCCGCGTCGACGTCGAGCTCGCCGAGCGCACAGGCGGCCGCGAGCGCCTCGGCGTCCGCGATCTGGGTCAGCAGGACGGCGAGCTCGCGCTCGCTCGGCGCGGTGAGCGCGGACAGGTCGTCGGGGACCTCGAAGTCCTCGGGCAGGTCCTGGCTCACAGCGCTCCCTTGGTCGACGGGACGCCCTCGACGCGCGGGTCGAGGGCGACGGCGGCACGCAGCGCGCGCGCCAGTGCCTTGAACTGGGCCTCGACGATGTGGTGCGGGTCGCGCCCGGCGAGCACCCGCACGTGCAGGCAGATGCCGGCGTGGTGCGCGATCGACTCCAGGACGTGCCGGGTCAGCGACCCGGTGAAGTGACCGCCGATGAGGTGGTACTCCTGCCCGGCGGGCTCGCCCTCGTGCACGAGGTAGGGGCGCCCCGACACGTCGACGACGGCGAGGGCCAGCGCCTCGTCGAGCGGCACGGTCGCGTCGCCGAAGCGTGCGATGCCCTGCTTGTCGCCGAGGGCCTGGCGCAGCGCCTGGCCGAGCACGATCGCGGTGTCCTCGACCGTGTGGTGGGCGTCGATGTGGGTGTCGCCCGTGGCCTTGACCGTGAGGTCGATGAGCGAGTGCTTGCCCAGTGCGGTGAGCATGTGGTCGTAGAACGGCACGGACGTCGAGATGTCCGTGCGGCCCGTGCCGTCGAGGTCGACCTCGACGACGACGCTGGACTCGCTGGTGGACCGCTCGATGCGGGCGGTGCGGGTACCCATCAGGCCTCCTGCTCGGTGATGGCGGTGACGACGTCGTTCAGGGCGTCCTTGAATCGCGCGGTCTCCTCGGGGGTGCCGACGGACACGCGCAGCCATCCGGCCGGGCCGACCTCGCGGATGAGCACCCCGCGGTCGAGCAGGCCCTGCCAGACGGCGTGGCGGTCGGCGAACCGGCCGAAGAGGACGAAGTTGGCGTCGGTCTCGGCGACGACGAGCGGCTGCCCCCGGTCCCGGTCTGCGCCCGGAGCCAGGCGACGAGCCCGTCGCGCTCGGCGCGCAACGCGTCGACCTGGGCGAGCAGCGACTCGGTGTGCTTGAGGGCGGCCCGTGCCGCCGCCTGCGTGATCGCCGACAGGTGGTACGGCAGGCGCACGACGCGCAGCGCGTCCACGAGCGCGGTGC
This sequence comes from Xylanimonas allomyrinae, assembly GCF_004135345.1. Taxonomy (NCBI): domain Bacteria; kingdom Bacillati; phylum Actinomycetota; class Actinomycetes; order Micrococcales; family Promicromonosporaceae; genus Xylanimonas; species Xylanimonas allomyrinae. Next base: position 611,826 of record NZ_CP035495.1, on the reverse strand, counting down.
TCGCGGCCAGGTAGCCCAGCCGCAGCCCGGCCGCGGCGAACGCCTTGGACATGGTGCGCGTGACGGCGAGGTTCGGGTGGGCGTCCAGCAGCGCGAGCGCGGACGGCGTCCCAGCACGCCGGAACTCGGCGTACGCCTCGTCGACGACGACGACCGCCCCCGCGCCGTCGGGAGCGTCGGCGATGCGCACGCGCGCCGCGGCATCGAGCACGGCCTCCACGACGTCCAGCGGCAGCGTGGTGCCGGTCGGGTTGTTGGGGCTGGTCAGCAGGACGACCGCGGGCTGCTCGCGCTCGATCGTCTCGACGGCGTGGGCCGCGTCGAGCGTGAAGTCCTCGTTGCGGCGACCGGCGACCCAGCGCGTGTGCGTGTCCCGCGCGTACTCGGGGTACATCGAGTACGTCGGGGCGAACGAGACGACGGTGCGGCCGGGCCCGCCGAAGGCCTGCAGCAGGTGCAGCATGACCTCGTTGGAACCGTTGGCGGCCCACACCTGCTCGGCGCGCAGGGTGACACCCGACTCGCGGCGCAGGTAGGCGGCGAGGTCGCCGCGCAGGCCCAGGAAGTCGCGGTCCGGGTACCGGTTGAGGCCGCGGGCCGCGGCGGCGACGTCGGCGGCGATCGTCGCGACGACCTCGTCGGATGGCGCGTACGGGTTCTCGTTGACGTTGAGCAGCACCGGGACGTCGAGCTGCGGGGCGCCGTAGGGCTCCTCGTCGGCGAGCTCGGGCCGCAGGGGCAGCGCGGTGACCCGGGGGGTCGCCGCGGCGGTGTGGGTCGTCACCGGGTCAGTCTACGGAAGGCACGCGGGAGGGCCGGACGCCGGTTCACAGGGCGAGCGGGACGCCCGCCCCGGGCGGGCCTCACCCGGCCAGCACGACGTCGGAGCCCTGGATCTCGACCGGGATCTGCGCGAGCGGCGCCCCTGCGGGTCCGCCGAGCACGGCGCCGTCGGTCGGCGCGAAGCGCGAGCCGTGGCACGGGCAGTCCAGCTCGTCGCCGGCGGGCGCCACCTTGCAGCCCGCGTGCGGGCAGATCGAGCTGAACAGGTGCACCTCGCGCTCGGCCGGCCGGGTCAGGAGCAGCGCGTGCCCGTCGACGTCGACCGCGAGCGCGCCACCGACCGCGACGTCGGCCAGGCCCGCCACGCGCGTGCCCGCGCCGCGTGCCGCGACCGCCGAGGCGTCGTCCTGGGGGGTGGCGCGCGGTGCGGCGCACGCCGACAGCAGGCAGGTGCCCGCCACGGTGGCGCCTGCCACGCCCAGGACCTGGCGGCGAGAGAGGTCGGTCATGGCGCCATCTTGGCCACGTGCGCCGTGACGGTCCAGCCGGCCGTCGCACCGCAGCGCGACGGCGTCGTCCACAGGGCGGCGCCCCCCGCACCGGGGCGTGGGTGCCCCCGCCTACGATCGCGGGGTGACCTCCCAGGACGACGACCCGACGATCGACCCGGCCAAGCGCGCGACCCTCGCCATGCTGCGCGGGCTCATCGACTCCGTGGGCGCCGACGGCGAGCACGGGGCGAGCACGCTGCGCGACCAGGCGGAGTCGGCGCTGCGAGCGCTCGTGGGCCGCGACGACGCGGCGCTGCGCGAGGACCAGTGGCGCGCGATCGAGGCGCTCGTGGCGTTCCGCCGCAGGGCACTGGTCGTGCAGCGCACCGGATGGGGCAAGTCGGCGGTGTACTTCGTCGCGACGTCGCTCCTGCGGGCGCGCGGCGCGGGGCCGACGGTCATCGTCTCGCCGCTCCTGGCGCTCATGCGCGACCAGATCGCCGCCGCCGCGCGTGCCGGGATCCGCGCCGTGACGATCAACTCGGCCAACGTCACCGAGTGGGACGACGTGCACGCGGCCATCGCACGCGGCGAGGTCGACGTGCTGCTGTGCTCGCCCGAGCGGCTCAACAACCCGGGCTTCCGCGACGAGGTGCTGCCCCGCCTGGCCGCCGACGCCGGGCTCGTCGTCGTCGACGAGGCGCACTGCATCTCCGACTGGGCCACGACTTCCGCCCCGACTACCGCCGCATCCGCACGCTCCTGGCCGACCTGCCGCCCGGCATCCCCGTGCTCGCGACGACGGCGACGGCCAACGAGCGCGTCACGCACGACGTCGCGGAGCAGCTCGCGGTGCACGCCGACGGCTCGCCCGCGACGGACGTCCTGGTGCTGCGGGGCGGCCTCGACCGCGAGTCGCTGCACCTGGCCGTGCTCGAGCTGCCCGACCAGCCGACGCGGGTGGCCTGGCTCGCGGAGACGCTCCAGGACGTCGAGGGCTCGGGAATCGTCTACTGCCTCACGGTCTCGGCGGCCGAGCAGGTCGCCGAGCAGCTGCGCGCCGCGGGGCTGGGTGTCGCCGCGTACACCGGGCGCACCGACCCGACGCTGCGCGAGTCGCTCGAGGAGGACCTCAAGGAGAACCGGGTCAAGGCCCTGATCGCCACCAGCGCCCTGGGCATGGGCTTCGACAAGCCGGACCTGGCGTTCGTCGTCCACCTGGGCGCGCCGGCGTCGCCCATCGCCTACTACCAGCAGGTTGGCCGAGCGGGCCGTGGCGTCGACTCCGCGGTCGTCGTGCTGCTGCCCGGGCAGGAAGACCAGGCGATCTGGGACTGGTTCGGAGCGCAGGCGTTCCCCGCGGAGGAGCAGGTGCGCGCGACCCTCGCGGCACTCGCCGCCTCCGGCTCCCCCCTCTCGACGGCGGCACTCGAACCGCTCGTCGACCTCAAGCGCTCGCGCCTGGAGACGATGCTCAAGGTGCTCGACGTCGACGGCGCCGTCCGCCGCGTCCAGGGCGGCTGGACGGCGACCGGGCAGCCGTGGGCGTACGACGCCCAGCGGTACGCCCGCGTGAGCGCGACCCGGGAGGCCGAACAGCGCGCGATGCTCGACTACGTGCACACGCCCGGGTGCCGCATGGCGTTCCTGCGCCGACAGCTCGACGACCCGGAGCTGGCCGGACCCGAGGGCGCCGCCTGGCGGTGCGGCCGTTGCGACCGGTGCGACGGCGTCGAGCTGCCCACCATGCCCGACGCCGAGGCGGTCGCCGCCGCCCGGCACGAGATGGACCGGCCGGGCGTCGAGGTCGAGCCTCGCCACCTGTGGCCCGCCGGGCTCGCGTCGCTCGGCCTCGACCTGCGCGGGCGGATCGGCACGGACGAGCTGGCCGAGACCGGACGTGCCGTCGCGCGCCTCGACGGCCTGGGCTGGTCCGGCCCGCTGCGCGAGCTGTTCGGCGGTGTCCCCGCCGCCGGGCGGGCCCAGGACGCGCAGGGAGACGACGGCGAGCTGCCCGTCCCGCTGCGACGCGCCGCGGCGCGCGTGCTCGACGACTGGGGCGCCCTGCGGGCCGCGCCCCGTCACCGGAGGCCGCAGGGGTGCCGGACGATCTCGCTGCCGGCTCGGACCCCGGTTCCGCGGGGGCGCCGGGATCGGCTCGGGCGAACCTGCCCGGCAGAGGCTGCTGGTCGAAGGCGTGGTCGCCGTCCGGTCGGTGACCCGGCCCCGGCTCTCCTTCCACCTGGCAGACGGGCTCGCGCGCTATCTCGGGGTCCCGCTCATCGGTGCGGTCGGTCCCGTGGCCGGGCTCGAGGAGCCCGGGCGGCACGACGTCAACTCGGCGATGCGGCTCGCGGGTGTCGCCCGGCGCCTCGAGCTCCAGCTCTCGGAGCCGGCGCTGCGCGGGCTGCCCGGCCGGACGGTGCTGCTGGTCGACGACTGGACCGAGTCGGGCTGGACGCTCACGGTGGCCGCGCGGCTCCTGCGGCAGGCCGGCGCGGCCCGCGTGTTCCCGTTCGTCCTGGGGATCCGGTGAGCTCGCCTCCGCCGGGACGGCCCGCGACGAGCGGGCGGCCCGTGGGCGCGCGGTCAGGGAGTGCACGGCCACCGAGTGCACGGCCGGGGAGTGCACGGCCGGGGAGTGCACGGCCCAGGTGGGCGAGAGTCCGGCGCGTGGCCGTCGCAGCCGTGGTCACGATCGCGGTTGCCGTGGGCCTCACCTTCGCAGCGCGAGCCATGCAGCACACCCTCGCCTACCACCCGTCACGTACCCCGCTCGCCGCCGCCGCGTCCGTCCTGCCGGGCGCCGACGACGTCACCCTGACCACGCACGACGGGCTCGCGCTGCGCGCCTGGTTCGTCCCGCCCAGCCCCGGGTCCCCGGCACGCGACCAGGCGGTGCTGTTCGCGCACGGCAACGGCGGTGCCCTCTCGGGGCGTGCCCGGCTCGGCGCCGAGCTCGCCGACCGCGGGTTCGCCGTGCTGATGCTCGGCTACCGAGGCTACTCGGGGAACCCCGGGACGCCGTCGGAGGACGGTCTGGTGCTCGATGCGCTCGCCGGGCAGAACGAGCTGGCCGCACGCGGGTTCCCGCCCGAGCGCACGATCTACCTCGGCGAGTCGATCGGCACCGGTGTGGTGTCGGGACTCGCGGCCCAGGTACCGCCGGCCGGGCTCGTGCTGCGCTCGCCCTTCACCTCGTTCGAGGACGTCGCGCGCAGCCTCGTGCCGCTGCCACGCCCGCTCGTGCGGTTCATCATCGACCGCAACATCTACCCCGTCGCCGAACAGGTGGCCGCGAGCGATGTCCCGGTCACGGTGATCCACGGATCGGCCGACGAGGTGGTCCCACCCGGGCAGAGCGACGCCGTCGCGGCAGCGGCGCGCAACCTCTTCGAGCACCTCGTCGTCGAGGGCGCCCGGCACAACGACGCGCTCTGGCTCGGCCCGACGGTCGCCGACGCGGTCGAGCGTCTGGGCGACGCGGTCGCGGCCGGGTGACACGTCGGCGCCGGGCAACGCAGTCGTCGACCGAAGCGCGGTTGCGGCCGGGTGACGGAGCGGCCCCAGGCGGCGGTCTACGCGCGACGGCCGCGCCTCCCGGGCGCGACGCGGGCGGGCCCGAAGCACTCACGGCTGCGTCGGGCGCGGACCGTCCTTCCTCCCGGTTCCGCCGGCACACGTGGCGATGCGCTCGACATCGGCGACCACCTCGCCCACCGGGCGATCCGTCGGCACGACGTGGCTCGCCCCCCGCCGCAGCAACGGCTCGACAGCGTCGATGTCGTGCTCGATCTGGGCGCGACCAGCCGCGTCCTTGCCGTACGGGTTGTCGCTGCGGGCCGCGACGCGTGCGAGCAGCACGTCGCGGGGCGCGGTGAGCAGCACGACCGCGTCGAACCGGTCACGGAGCACGCCCTGGTTGCGCACGGTCCCGGCCAGGAACAGCGCCCCGGAGGTGTGGGCGTCGATCAGCGCCTCGACCTTGGGCAGGTCCCAGAGCTGTTCCCAGCCGACCGGCGCATCGGGCGCGCGCCTCAGCACGGAGTACCCGTCATAGTCGAGGTCCCGGATCGCATGCCCGCGCGCGGCGAGACCACGCAGCGCCTCGGTCTTGCCCGCACCCGACATCCCGGTGAGCAGCACCACGACGCGCGGCGCCGTCACGCCCTGCGACCCCGCGCCCACGGCCTGCTACCGGAATCGCCCGCGCACCGCCTCGCCGTGCGCGGGCAGGTCCTCGTCGTCGGCGACGGCGACGATCCGGTCCGCGAGCTCGGCGAGCGCGTCGCGCGTGTACTCGACGACCTGCACCGACTTGAGGAACGAGAGCACGCTCAGCGCGCTCGCGTACCGGGCGGTGCCGCCCGTGGGCAGCACGTGGTTCGAGCCGGCCATGTAGTCGCCCAGCGACACCGGCGCCCACGGCCCGACGAAGATCGCGCCCGCGCTGCGGATCCGGTCGGCCAGCGCTGCGGCGTCGGCGGTGTGCAGCTCAAGGTGCTCGGCGCCGTACGCGTCAACCACCTGCACGCCCTGCTCGACGTCGTCGACCATGACGATCGCCGACTGCGGGCCACCGAGGGCGATCGCGACCCGGCCCGCGTGCTTGGTCGCGACCGCGAGCTCGGTCAGCTTTTCCTCGACGGCCGCGGCGAGCCGCTCCGACGGGGTCACCAGCACCGACGCCGCCATCGGGTCGTGCTCGGCCTGGCTGATGAGGTCGAGCGCGACGTGCGTGGCGTCGGCCGTGTCGTCGGCGAGGACGGCGATCTCCGTCGGCCCGGCCTCGGCGTCGATGCCGACGACGCCGCGCACGAGACGCTTCGCCGCCGCGACGTACACGTTCCCCGGGCCCGTGACGACGTCGACCGGCTCGCACAGCACGGCACCGTCCTGCGGTTCGCTGCCTGCGGCACCGTAGGCGAACATGGCCACGGCCTGCGCGCCGCCGACGGCGTAGACCTCGTCGACGCCGAGCAGCGCGCACGCGGCGAGGATGGTCGGGTGCGGGAGCCCGCCGTGGTCCTTCTGCGGAGGGGACGCCAGCGCGATGCCCTCGACGCCCGCGGCCTGGGCCGCGACGACGTTCATGATCACGCTCGACGGGTACACGGCCAGGCCGCCCGGCGCATACAGGCCGACGCGCTCCACGGGCACGTAGCGCTGACGCACGACGGCACCTTCGGCAAGCTGCGTGCTGTGCTCGGGCGGCACCTGCGCCGTGTGGACGGCGCGCACCCGCACGATCGCCTCCTCGAGCCCCGCGCGGACGGGACCCGTCAGGCTCGCCAGCGCCTCGGCGAGCGCAGGGGCGGGAACCCGCAGGTCGGCGGGACGGACGCCGTCGAAACGCTCGGCGATGTCGCGCAGCGCCGCAGCGCCGCGCGCGCGGACGTCGGCCACGATCGGGGCGACGGACTCGATCGCCTCGTCCACCCCCACCTCGGCGCGCGGGAGGACGGCGAGCAGGTCGCGGCGCGTGAGCGTGCGGCCGCGGAGGTCGATGCGCTGGATCACGGCGCCAGTCTAGGTGCCGAGCACACCACGAGTCCGGGGAAAATGGCACGCATGAGTCCCCAAGCGGTCCCGATCCGCGACGACATGATCCGGCTCGGCCAGTTCCTCAAGCTCGCCGGCCTCGCCGACACAGGGAACGAGGCCCGCGACCTGGTGGCCGACGGCGAGGTTCGCGTCAACGGCCAGGTCGAGACTCGTCGTGGGCGGCAGCTCGGCCGTGGGGACGTCGTGTCGGTCGCGAGCCCCCAGGGCGAGCGCAGCGCCGTCGTCGCGTAGGCCGTCGGCCCGTCACGGTCGTCGGTCCGCCGCCACGGCCCCCGGTCGCCCGTCACGCCATGTAGTCGCTCGCGAGCACACGGTCGGCCGTCAGACGCAGCACGATGCGCGCCGCGTCCGGTTCGAGTGCGTGGTAGCGCCGTGCGTGGCGGGCGACGGCGTCCGCGACCGCGGCCTCGTCGTCGACCGCCTCGATGGTGCCTTCGATCGTGAGCCAGCGGCCCCCGTCGACCTGGCACAGCGCGGCGCGCGGGGCTCGCCCCGACGGGTCGCGGCGGCGCGCGTTGACGGCCTTGGCGGACCCTCGTTCGGTCGTCATGACGGCGGCACCCGTCGCGGCGTCCCACATGAAGGCCACCGGCGTGACGTGGGGCGAGCCGTCGGCGCGCAGCGTCGTCAGCGTCGCGAGGTGGCGTTCGGTGACGAAGACGAGCTGTTCGGGGTTGAGGCGCAGCATCAGAAGCCCTCGACCATGAGCCTCGGCACGTCGCCTGCGGCGAGAGCCCGCAGCACGCGAAGCTCGTGCGGCACCACCGGCTCCGGCAACCCGTCGGCGGCGAACCAGCGCAGGTCGGCGGCCTTGGCCGCCTCGGCACGCCTCGGGTCGCCCGTCCAGCGGTACGCCTCGAAGAACACGTCGATCCGCTGCTCGAGCGCGGGCCCGCCCGGCTGACCGCGGTGCATCGCGGTGACGGGGCGCAGGTCCCGGGGGTCGATCGCGATGCCGAGCTCCTCGCGGGCCTCACGTACGGCGGCCGCGACGACCGACTCGCCCGCCTCCACGTGGCCGGCCGCACCGGCGGCCCAGTGGCCGTCCATGAAACCCGTGCCCTCGCGGAGCTGGAGCAGCACCTCCCCAGGGCCGTCACCGACGCGTCGGCGCAGGAAGACGTACGCGGCTGGGACGACACGGAACCGGTGGTCCGCGGAGCCGTCGTCGGTCCAGGCCGTCGAGACGTCGGGCGCGCGGCCCGGCGTCCGAGGCCTCACGACCGCCCGCGCAGGGCTCGGTCCGTCCTGTGCGGCGGGCTCAGCCCCGGTCATCCCAGGCACGCCGGGCCGAGCAGCGCCTTGAGGTCGCCGAAGAGCGCGGGCGACTTCTCGACGCGCAGCGAGTCCGCGGCCCGCACCACGGTGCGCTTGCCGGGCTCTGCGACGGTGACGTGCACCTCGGCCGACCCGGGATGCGACGAGAGGACCTCGCGCAGCCTGACCATGACGGGCTCGACGCACCGCGTGTGCGGCACGGCGACGTGCACGGGCGCGTCCGCGACGGCCGACGTGTCAGGGAGCGCGACCTCCATCGCCTGCAGCGAGAGCTGGTCGTCGCGGCGCCGCACACGACCACGGACGGCGACCACCTGGTCCTCGGCGAGCGCCGTCGAATAGGCGAGGTAGGTCTCGCCGAAGAACATGACCTCGACCGAGCCCTCGAGGTCCTCGACGGTGACGGCCGCCCACGGGTTGCCGTTCTTGCTCATCTTGCGCTGCAGGCTGGTGATCAGCCCCGCAACCGTGACCGTCGAGTTCTCCGCGCGCCCCTCGTCGCCAACGAGCGCGGCGATCGACGTGTCGGCGGCGCGCGCCAGCACGTGCTCGAGGCCCGAGAGCGGGTGGTCGGAGACGTAGAGGCCGAGCATCTCGCGCTCGAAGGCAAGCTTCTGCTTCTTGTCCCAGTCGGGCAGGTCCGGCACGTCGACGGCGAAGCTCAAGCCGTCATCGTCGTCGTCGCCTCCGAACCCGGCGAACAGGTCGAACTGGCCCTCGGCCTCCTTGCGCTTGACCGCGATGACGGCGTCGACGGCCTGCTCGTGCACGACGAGCAGCGCCCGGCGCGAGCGCTCGAGCGAGTCGAACGCCCCCGCCTTGATGAGCGACTCGATGGTGCGCTTGTTGCAGACCACGGCCGGGACCTTGTCGAGGAAGTCGGTAAAGGACGTGAACCGTCCGGCCGCCTCGCGCGCCTCGACGATCGCGGCCACGACGTTGGCGCCGACGTTGCGCACCGCGCCCAGGCCGAAGCGGATGTCCGTGCCGACCGCCGTGAACTTCGCCGCGGAGTCGTTGACGTCCGGGGGCAGGACGGTGATGTGCATGCGGCGGCACTCGTTGAGGTAGAGCGCCATCTTGTCCTTGTCGTCCTTGACGGACTGCAGGAGCGCGGCCATGTACTCGGACGGGTAGTTCGCCTTGAGGTAGGCCGTCCAGTAGGTGACGACGCCGTACGCCGCCGAGTGCGACTTGTTGAACGCGTAGTCGGCGAACGGGACGAGGATGTCCCACAGCGTCTTGACCGCGGCCTTCGAGAACCCGCGCTCGAGCATGCCCGCCTGGAAGCCGTCGAACTGCTTGTCGAGCTCGGCCTTCTTCTTCTTGCCCATGACGCGGCGCATGTTGTCTGCGGCGCCGAGCGAGTACCCGGCGAGCACCTGGGCGATCGCCATGACCTGCTCCTGGTACACGATCAGGCCGTAGGTCTCCCCCAGCACCGGTTCGAGCGCCTCGGCAAGCTCGGGGTGGATCGGCTCGATCGGCTGGCGCCCGTTCTTGCGGTGCGCGTACTTGTTGTGCGAGTCGGCACCCATCGGCCCGGGCCGGTAGAGCGCGGAGACGGCGGTGATGTCGGCGAAGACGTCCGGCTGCATCGAGCGCAGCAGCGCGCGCATGCCACTGCCATCGAGCTGGAACACGCCCAGCGTCTCGCCACGGCCCATGAGCTCATACGTCGCCCGGTCGTCGAACGGGACGTCCTCGAGCACCAGGTCCTCGCCGAGGTTCGCCCGGATGTTCTCCAGGGCGTCCTCGATCGTGTGCAGGTTGGACAGGCCGAGGAAGTCCATCTTGACCAGCCCGAGCGCCTCGGCCATCGGGTACTCGAACTGGGTGATGACCTGACCGTCGCCCTTGGGGTCCATGATCGGGACGACGTCGATGATCGGCTCGCTCGACATGATGACGCCGGCGGCGTGCACGCCCGTCTGCCGGATCTGGCCTTCGAGGCCGAGCGCGGTCTTGTAGATCTTCTGGACGTTGGGGTCGCTGTCGTGCAGCGCGCGGAACTCGCCCGCCTCGGCGTACCGCGGGTCCTTCTCGTCGAAGACGGCCTTGAGCTTGATGGACTTGCCCATCACGTCGGGCGGCAGTGCCTTGGTGATCCGGTCGCCGGTGGCGAAGTCGTAGTCGAGGATGCGCGCAGCGTCCTTGATCGCGGCCTTGGCCTTGATCCGTCCGAACGTGGCGATCTGGGCGACGCGCTCCGTGCCGTACTTCTCGGTCACGTAGGCGATGACCTCGCCGCGGCGGTGGTCGTCGAAGTCGATGTCGAAGTCGGGCATCGACGGGCGCTCCGGGTTGAGGAAGCGCTCGAAGAACAGCCCGTGCTCGAGCGGGTCCAGGTCCGTGATCCGCAGCGCGTAGGCCGCGATCGAGCCGGCGCCCGAGCCACGGCCCGGCCCGACCCGGATGCCGTTGCGCTTGGACCACTGGATGAAGTCGGCCACCACGAGGTAGTAGCCGCAGTAGCCCTTCTGGGCGACGACGCCGAGCTCCATCTCGACACGGTCGCGCACCTCCTGCGTGAGCGCGTCGCCCGGGTAGCGCGACTCGATACCGCGCCAGACCTCCTTGCGGAACCAGCTCTCCTCGGTCTCGCCGGCCGGGATGTCGGCCCGGGCCATGTACCCGCCGGTCGACTCGACGAACGCGACGTCGCACCGCTCGGCGATCTCGAGGGTCGTGTCGCAGGCCTCCAGCAGGCCCTGTCCGTCCCACAGGTCACGCATCTCGCGGGCGGACTTGATGTAGTAGCCGTTCCCGTCGAAGGCGAACCGCTTGCCGCCCTGCGCGTACGTGGGCTCGGAGAGCCTGCTGCCCGAGTTGACGCACAGCAACGCCTCCTGAGCGCTGGCGTCCTCAGGGTTGTTGTAGTGCGAGTCGTTGGTCGCCACGGGCTTCAGGCCGAGCTCGCGGCCGAGCCGCAGCAGGTCGTCCCGGACCCTCTTCTCGATCGAGATGCCGTGGTCCATCAGCTCGAGGTAGACGTTGTCGCGCCCGAAGATGTCCTGCAGGTCGGCGGCCTCGCGGACGGCCTCCTCGTACTGGCCCAGGCGCAGCCGCGTCTGGACGGCGCCGCTGGGGCAGCCCGTGGAGACGATGAGGCCCTTGCTGTACCGCTGGAGCAGCTCCTTGTCCATCCGGGGCTTGAAGTAGTAGCCCTCCAGGCTCGCGAGCGACGAGAGCCGGAAGAGGTTGTGCATGCCCTCGGTTGTCTCCGACCACATCGTCAGGTGCGTGTAAGCACCGCCGCCCGAGACGTCGTCGCCGCCCTCCTCAGCGGTCTCGCCCTTGCCCCAGCGCACACGGGTGCGGTCTCCCCGCGCGGTCCCCGGCGTCAGGTACGCCTCGATCCCGATGATCGGCTTGACGCCGCTGCGCTTGGCCTTGGAGTAGAAGTCGTAGGCGCCGTGCATGTTGCCGTGGTCCGTCATCGCGATGGCCGACATGCCCTGGTCGGTCACTCGCTCGAACAGCCCGTCGAGCAGCGACGCGCCGTCGAGCATCGAGTACTCGGTGTGGACGTGGAGGTGGACGAAGTCGTCGGTCGCCGCGGGCATGGGGCCGAGTCTATGAGCGGGCACCGACAGGACCCGACTCGCTGCCCGGCGCGCGCCACGCGGGCTACGCCGTGAGCACCTTCTCGGCGTCCCGGTGGTCGATCCCCGCATCGAGGTAGACGGGCCCGGACACCTGATAGCCGAGACGCTCGTAGAAGCCGATGGCCTGGACCTGGGCGCTCAGCTGCACCGTCACGCTGCCGCGCGCACCGTGCTCGGCGAGCGCGATCTCTTCGAGCGCTCCCATCAGCGCCCGGCCCGCGCCCGTACCGCGCGCCTGCGCACGCACGGCCACGCGCCCGATGTGGACCACGTCAGGGTGGCGCGCATCGACCAGCAGCCGCGCCGTGCCGACCGCCACCCCACCGGGGTGCCGGGCGAGCACGTGCGTCGTCGTCGGCGCGTGGTCGAGGTCGTCGAGCTCGAGCTCGCGCGGCACCCGCTGCTCGTCGACGAAGACGTCCAGCCGCACCGCGAACGCCTCGTCGAGCTGAGCGGGCGTCGCCACGCGCTCGATCTCGACGTCAGCCACCGTAGGCGCCCCGGATCGACTCGAGTGCGTGCGCGAGGTCGTCCGGGTACGCAGACGTCGCCTCGACCCACTCGCCCGTCACCGGCTGCTCGAAGCCCAGCCGGACGGCGTGCAGCCACTGGCGCGTGAGCCCCGTCTGCGAGGCCAGCACGGGGTCGGCGCCGTAGGTGAGGTCACCCACGAGGGGGTGACGCACCGCCGAGAAGTGCACGCGGATCTGGTGCGTGCGACCGGTCTCGAGGTGAACCTCGACGAGCGAGGCCGCGGGCAGCATCTCCAGCACCTCGTAGTGCGTCACCGACGGTTTGCCGTCGGCGACGACGGCGAACCTCCAGTCGTTGCTCGGGTGGCGGCCGATGGGCGCGTCGATCGTGCCGACCGTCGGTTCGGGGTGTCCCTGGGCGAGCGCGTGGTAGACCTTCTCGACGGTTCGCTCCTTGAAGGCTCGCTTGAGCCCCGAGTAGGCGGCCTCGCTCTTGGCGACCACCATGAGCCCCGACGTGCCGACGTCGAGCCGGTGCACGATGCCCTGGCGCTCGGCGGCACCCGATGTCGAGACGCGGTACCCCGCGGCCGCGAGGGCCCCGACGACCGTCGGCCCGGTCCAGCCGGGCGAGGGATGCGCCGCGACGCCGACCGGCTTGTCCACCACCACGACGTCGTCGTCCTCGTACGCGACGCCCATGCCGGGGACCGGCTCGGGTTCCGGGGATGGCGCCTGCGACGGGTCGGGCACGTCGACCTCGAGCCACCCCCGGCCTGCAGGCGGTCGGACTTGCCGACCGGACGCCCGTCGAGCGTCACCGCACCGGCGGACGCGAGCTCCGCGGCCTGCGTGCGCGAGAAGCCGAGCATGCGGGCGAGCGCGGCGTCGACGCGTTCGCCCGCGAGCCCGTCGGGGACCGGGAGGGTCCGCAGCGTCATCAGGCCTCGGGTTCCGCGTCGGAGGTCGTCGTCTCGGTCGTGTCAGCGCCCCGGGCCTCGGCGGCGCCTTCTGCGCCGTCCGCCTCGTGGGCGTCGCGGTCGTCGGCCTTCTTGCCGGCCGCGCCGTGTCCCTCGCGGCGCCCGTCGAGGCCGATCCCCAGGATGGACAGCAGCGCGAGCAGCACGGCAGCGGCCACGATGGCGATGTCGGCGACATTCCCGGTGAACCAGTCCGCGTACCCGATGAAGTCGACCACCTTCCCGTGCGCGAAGCCAGGCTCGCGGAACAGCCGGTCGGCGAGGTTGCCGACGGCGCCGCCGAGCAGCATCCCGAGCGTCACGGCCCAGGCACGCGAGCGGATGCGCCCGATCATGCGCACGATGACGACGACGACCGCGATCACCACGATGGTCAGCACCCAGGTGTAGGAGTACCCGATGCTGAGGGCCGCGCCCGGGTTGAGCACGAGCCGGAACGTGATGAAGTCCCCGATCACCTGCCGCTGGGGCGCACCCCGTTCGAGGGCCGTCAGCGCCCACCACTTCGTGAGCTGGTCGACGGCGAGCACGGCCGCCGCGAGCACGAATGTGGCGACCGCGAGTCGGCGGCTCCCGGAGGGCGCCGACGTGGACTCAGGTGCGACGGGCGTGGCGTCGGGTTCGGTAGACATCGCGCGCCAGTCTAGGGCGCGCCGTCACGTGACGAGCGCCGGTCAGCGCCGTTCCTCGCGCGCCTTGGCCTCGACCGAGAGTGTCGCCCGGGGAAACGCCTGCAGGCGGGCCTTGCCGATCGGCAGCCCCGTCGCCTCGCACGTCGCGTACGTCCCGGCCTTGATGCGTTCGATCGCGTGCTTGGTCTGCGCCAGCAGATCGCGCATGTTGTTCACGAGGGTGAGCTCCTGCTCGCGCTCGAGCGCACTCGACCCGTAGTCGGCCTGGTCGTCTCCGGCGCCGTCGCCGGAGTTGCGCAGCAGGTCGCTCAGGTCTCGGTCTGCGGCTGCCAGCTCGGCCTCGAGCCGGTCACGGTCGGCGAGCAGCCCCGCGGCGAGCTCGCGGATCTCCGCGAGGGTCCACGGTTGCTCACCTTCGCGCACCGGGAAGGTCGAGACGTCCCGCGTGAGGTCGGGGAACGTCTCCTGCACCACGTCTGCCACCGTCGGCTCGGCTGCGGGAGTTGCCTTGCTCATCGCATCCCCTTTGGTCGAAGTCACCGCAGCGTAGAGGTGCGAACCGGCCCGCACAACCCGCGCCACGCCGGGCGGCGCGAGGATGGGTGCGAGCCGGTCCTGTGACCTCGGGATCCAGCGTCAGAGCTGCGGCGCCGACGCCTGGTTGTTGCGCGCCGGGAGCGCCGAGCCACGCGCGTCGAGCTCGCCGAGCAGGTTCTGCAGGAAGCTCTTCAGACGCGTGCGGTAGTCACGCTCGAACAGCCGCAGCTCGTCGATCTTGCGCTCCAGGAGCGAGCGCTCCTGCTCAAGCTGGGACAGCGTGCGGTGGCTGGTCTCCTCGGCCTCGCGCACGATGCGCGACCCCTCGGCCTTGGCCTCGGAGATCAGGCGGTCGCCCTCCTCCTGGCCGGAGCGCACGTAGTCGTCGTGCAGCTTCTGCGCGAGCTGGAGCATGCCCGTCGCGGACTCCGGCTCGGCGGCCTTCGGCGCCGGAGGCGCGTGGACCACCGGGGCAGCGACGGGGGCCTGCACGGCGGCGGCGGCCGCGGCGTCGGAACGGGACAGCTCGGCGACACGCCGCTCAGCCGCCGTCAGCTTCGACCGCAGCTCCTCGTTCTCCTCCTGGACCGCGGAGAGTGTGCGCACGACCTCGTCGAGGAAGTCGTCGACCTCCTCCACGTCGTAGCCCTCACGGAACTTCGTCGCCGCGAACTTCTTGTTGAGGATGTCTTCTGCGGTCAGCAGCGCCATCTTTTCACCTCACGCTTCAGTTGGTTCGTCCCGCCGTCGAACGACCACGGTAGCCGACGTGCCAGTCACCAGCATGGTGACGTCGCCGCCCGCTCACGGTTCCTGCACCGATTCGCGGGCATCTTCTCGCGCGTCCCCGCCTGGGTCTCAGGCCAGCGACAGTGTCCGCGACGCGATCAGCACGACGAGGAACACCAGCATGAACCCGAGGTCGAGGGCAACGCTGCCGATGCGCAGTGGCGGGATGACGCGTCGCACGGCGCGCAGGGGCGGGTCCGTCAACGTGTACACCACCTCTGCGAGCACGAGGACGGCGCCGGTGGGCCGCCAGTCGCGGGCGAAGTACTGGACCCAGTCGAGCACCATGCGGACGACCAGGCACACCAGGTAGATCCATAGGACAAGACCGATGACGTGCAGGATCTGGGCGATCATCGGGAGACCGCCGCGCGGCCGTGGCATCGGCAAGCAACACCGTGGGTGAGATTCACGCAACCACCCTACGGGCTGACGACGATGGCGGCGGGCATCCGGGCCGGAACCCGCCGCCACGTTCGGAACGGGGCGTGGAGCCGGTCAGCTCTGGTTGTAGAAATGCCCGGGGCCCTTGGCCGGCGGGCCGTCGACGTCCTCCTCGCCGAGGATCTCGACGTGCTCGGGCGACAGGAGGAAGACCTTGTTCGTCACACGCTCAATCGCGCCATGCAGGCCGAAGATCAGGCCAGCCGAGAAGTCGACGAGGCGCTTGGCGTCGGCGTCGTCCATGTCGGACAGGTTCATGATCACGGGCGTGCCGCCGCGGAACGCCTCGCCGATGAGGCGGGCGTCGTTGTAGGACCGCGGGTGGATCGTGGTGATCCGCCGCAGCTCGGACGACGTCGCCACTTCCCTCAGCGCGGGTCGGCGCAACGGCGTCACCTCGGCTGGGTAGTCGTCGCGCTCGCGCACGGGTGCCTCCAGCTCATCCCCGAATTCATCGCCGTACTCCTCGGCGTAGTTGTCCGGCTGCCCTTGATCATCGGCAAGCCCCAGATAGAGCATCGTCTTGCGAAGCGCTCCGGCCATCGCTCCTACTCCGTTCGTCGCCCCTGCGGTCGGTGTCTTGACGGTAACCACGCCGACACGCTGAGGAGCACGCGACACGCCGATGCGTCGGCGCGGCCGGGTCACGCCAGCACGACCACCCCTGCCTGTCGTCCGGTGGTCCCCCGGCGGCGGTCGCCCGCCGGTGGGAGAACAGGTCGGGGTCCTCGAGCGTGCACCGGTCGACGTGCGTGCACTCCGCGAGGCCGCGCTCGGCAAGCTGCGCGAGCACGGCCGCAGGCAGGTCCAGAGACGGCGTGCCGGCACGGGTCGTGGCGTGCGCGGCCGGCACGACGGCCGCGACGTCCTCGCGCAGGTCCGCGGGCACCTCGTAGCACCGCCCGCACACGGCTGGTCCGACGGCGGCGCGCAGCCGTGACGCCGTCGCACCGGCGGCCATCATCGCGTCGACGGCACGGTGCACGACGCCGAGCCGCACACCCGCTCGCCCTGCATGGACGACGCCGACGACGCGGGCCACGGGATCGGCCAGCAGCACGGGCACGCAGTCGGCGACGAGCACGCCCAGGCCCAGTCCGCCGGCCGTCGTGACGACGGCGTCGGCCTGTCCCGCGGCGACAGGCGGGGCCTCGGACGCCCATTCCGCGCGCTCGGCCTCGCCAAGAAGCAAGACGTCGTCGCCGTGCACCTGTGCGGCGTACGCGACCGGCGCGCCGAGCCACGCGCTGACCCGTGCGCGGTTCGCGCGCACGCGCACGGGGTCGTCCCCCGTGCCGAGCCCGAGGTCGAGCGAGGACCATGGCGCCGGGGAGACTCCGCCGTGCCGGGTGGTGAAGCCCGCGACGACCCCCTCGCCAAGCTCGACGCGCAACAGGCCCGCGCCGACGCCGTCCGGCAGCAGGGAGTCCTGCGACCACCCGGACGGCGCCGGTGCGTCGGCCGGCTGGGCCGTCACGACTCGCACACGCGCGGGCGCGTGCCGCGGCTCACTTGAGGAAGTCGGGAACGTCGAGCTCCTCGTGCGGAGGAGCGGCGTCCCAGATGCGCGGCACCTCGACCGGTCGCTCGACGGTCACGCCGTTGGCCTCCTCGACCACCGCGGCAGGGACCTGCCTGCCCTGGGCCGCGGGCTGAAGGCTGGCCGGCACGTCGTCCGGGTCTGCCGGGATGGGCCGGGGCTGCGTGTGCGCGCCCGAGACCGGAGGCTGCGGGACCGGCACCGTGGCGGGACCCGCGGAGCTGACCGCGACCTGGCCGGTGGCCGAGGTCGTGACGGCGGGCCGGGCCGGCTGGCCGGCGATCTGGCCCAGTCCGCGCCCGTCCTTGCGGGCCTGCGGCACGCCGCCGTCGAAGCCCGCGGCGATGACGGTGACGCGCACCTCGTCGCCCAGGGCGTCGTCGATCACGGTGCCGAAGATGATGTTGGCCTCGGGGTGGGCGGCCTCCTGCACGAGGCGAGCGGCCTCGTGCACCTCGAACAGCCCGAGGTCGCTGCCGCCCTGGATCGAGAGCAGCACGCCGTGGGCGCCGTCGATGCTGGCCTCGAGCAGCGGGCTCGAGATCGCCAGCTCGGCGGCCTGGACCGCGCGGTCCTCGCCGCGGGCCGAGCCGATGCCCATGAGCGCAGAACCGGCGCCCTGCATGACCGACTTGACGTCCGCGAAGTCGAGGTTGATGAGGCCCGGGGTCGTGATGAGGTCGGTGATGCCCTGGACGCCCGAGTGCAGCACCTGGTCGGCCGAATGGAACGCCGCGATCGCCGAGACGTTGCGGTCCGACATCTGCAGCAGCCGGTCGTTGGGGATGACGATGAGCGTGTCGACCTCCTCGCGGAGGTTCTCGATGCCCTGCTCGGCCTGGACCGAGCGACGACGCCCCTCGAAGGTGAACGGCCGGGTCACGACCCCCACCGTCAGCGCGCCGAGCGCGCGGGCGATCCGCGCGACCACGGGCGCGCCGCCCGTGCCCGTGCCGCCGCCCTCGCCTGCGGTCACGAAGACCATGTCGGCCCCGCGCAGGACCTCCTCGATCTCCTCCTGATGATCCTCGGCGGCCTTGCGGCCGACCTCGGGGTCGGCGCCGGCACCGAGGCCGCGCGTCAGGTCGCGGCCGACGTCGAGCTTGACGTCGGCGTCCGACATCAGCAGCGCCTGGGCGTCGGTGTTGATCGCGATGAACTCGACGCCCTTGAGCCCGACCTCGATCATGCGGTTCACAGCGTTCACGCCGCCGCCGCCGATGCCCACCACCTTGATGACGGCCAGGTAGTTCTGCGGAGTTGCCACGTCGATGCCTCTCGGGTCGATCCTTGTCCCCGACGCCCGCGCTCTGAACCCTAAGGTTCGACTTGAGGGTCAGAGTTATGTCAGGTTGCTGCTGTCCCTGACGGTATGCGGCGCAGCGCGACCTCACGGGGACCACGCACCGGCGTGTCGCCCCCGCGCACGAGAACGCATCCGCTCAGCGCGTCACCGGAAGGTCGGGCGAGCCCACGTCGTACACCCGCGCCCCGGGGTCGGCCTGCCGCAACGTCTGGACGACCGCCACCTTGAGCGGCACGCGGTCGTCGCTCCCCCACCGCACCTCCTGGCCCGATGCCAGAGTCGTCCGCACGTCGTCACGCGACGCCGCGGACACGTGCGTCACCTCGCCCGCAAGGTCTGGCGGCAGCCCGGCCAGCACGCGCAGCGCGGCCAGGAGCGCCGGCGCGCCGTCGGGCTCGAGGCTCGCCTCGACGATCGGCAGCCCGGCAGGCGGCTCCGGTGCCGAGCCGACCCGGACCCCTTCCGTGTCGACCAGCGCGAACCCCTCGGCGACCGGCACCGCGGCCGCAGGCTCGCGCGCGGTGAGCGCGACGTCCAAGCCGTGCGGCCACGCACGCAGGATGCGCGCGTCCTTGACTCCGCCGAGCTCGAGCAAGCGGTCGCGCAGGCCGACGGTGTCCAGACGCGGCAGCGGGACGCCCACGTTCTGGGCGATCACGGCCTGCACCTGTGCCACGTCGACAGTCGTTCCCTGCCCCGAGATCTCCACCTGGCGCGCGTCGAGCGCCAGCAGGGGCGAGAAGAACGCCCCCCACACCACGGCGGCGAGTACCGCTGCCCCCGACGCCCACAGGGCAACCCGCCGCACCAGACGGTGACGCGCCATCGCGCGCTTCTCGTCCAGGCGACGCGTCATGGCCGTCGAGACCGCCGGGCGTCCACGCGCAGCGGTGCGGAGCGCCTGCGTGGGAGGCGCCGGGGTGCGGGGCGCCGGGGTGCGAGGCGCCTGCACGGGCACTTGCGGGACCACCTCGGTCCGCGCACCCGCGTCGGCCCGCGCGGCGCGCGACACCGGGGCCGTCGGCGCCGGCATCGCGCTCTTCGCGACGGGCGGCTTGGGCGGCACGCGGGGACGGGCAGGAGGGCGCACATCGCCATCCTGCCGCGCGCGGCCACCGAACCGGGGCAGGCACCGCCGTCGGCGGACGTGATCCACGCAACCTCCGTCGCGGATACGTGCACGAGCCAGGCCGTCGGCGATCCCGCGCGCCCGGCTCCGTGGCGCCCGGGGGACCGCCGTCCGTGCCGCGGCCGCGTTCCGGACGTGCCTCGGCTCAGGCGGCAGCACGCGGGTGGCGCCCCACCACGCGACAGCACCCGCCCATCAGCGCCGACCTAGGGATCACCCGCACGGCGGCGCGGCCGCTCACGGCGCAGGGGCCCGCCCCAGATCGTCCAGGATCACCTGCCCCAGCTCCGTCACGTCCCCGGCTCCGACCGTCAGCACGAGGTCGCCAGGCCGTGCGAGTGCCGCGACGGCGTGCGCCGCCGCCAGGCGGTCCTCGACCGCTCTCACCTGGCCACCCGACGCGGTCGCCGGAAGCAGATCGGTGATCGTGCGGGCCGTCACGTCCGGGTCCACGTCCTCGCGCGCCCGATAGACCCCCGTCACGACGACCTCGTCGGCCAGCGCGAGCGCGTCCGCGAAGCGGTCGGCGAACAGGCGCGTCCGCGAGTACAGGTGCGGCTGGAACAGCGCGAGCACCCGCCCCGCACCGGCCACCGGCCGCGCCGCACGCAGGAGCGCCTCGATCTCGGTCGGATGGTGCGCGTAGTCGTCCACCACACGCACGCCGCCCGCCTCGCCGCGCGCCTCGAAGCGGCGCCCGGTGCCGACGAAGGCCGCAGCCCCCGCGACGGCGTCCGCGGCATCGGTGCCCAGGAGGGCCGCGGCCACGACCGCCGCCGTCGCGTTGAGCACGTTGTGCGCCCCGGTGACCGCGAGCCGCAGCTCGTGCGACACGTCCCCGAGGGGCCCGCCACCGACGGTCGCGTACGCACCGTCGGGCGCCGAGACGACGTCACGGACGCGGACGTCGGCACCCTCCGCCGTCCCGTAGGTCACGGCGGCACCCCCACCCGCTCGGTGCGTCGCCGCGAGCGCGGCGGCGCCGGCGTCGTCGGCGCACGCGACGAGCACGCCGCCGGGCCGAAGGCGCGCGGCGAACGCGACGAACGCGGCGTCGAACGCCTCGCGCGTGCCGTAGTGGTCGAGGTGGTCGGGCTCGACGTTGGTGACGACGGCGACGGTCGGGGCGTAGTTGAGGAACGACCCGTCGGACTCGTCGGCCTCGGCCACCAGCACGTCCGAGTCGCCCAGGTGGCCGCCGGGCACGGTGGTCACCGTGCCGTCCTCGCCGCGCACGCGCACGGTGCCGCCGATGGCGAACGAAGCGTCCGTCCCTGCGGCCCGCAGCACCGTCGCAACCATGGCCGACGTCGTCGTCTTGCCGTGCGCTCCCGCGACCGCGACGGCCCTCCGGCCGAGCATCAGCGAGGCGAGGGCCTGCGAGCGGTGCAGCACCCGGATCCCGGCAGCGCGCGCCGCGGCCAGCTCGGGGTTCGACTCACGCACCGCGGTCGAGACGACGACAGTGTCGGCCCGCGGGCTGCCGTCAGGCGCGACGACGTGGGCGGCGTCGTGCCCGACCCAGACGCGCACGCCATCGGCACGCAACGCGTCGAGAGCGGGACCCGCGACCGCATCCGAACCCTGGACGGGCACGCCACGCGCGGCGAGCAGGCGGGCGACGACGCTCACGCCCGCCCCGCCGACACCGATCAGGTGCACCCGGCCCAGCCGGTCAGGGGCGAGCACCTCGCTCACGCGGCACCTCCGGCTGCCGCCTGGCCGACGAGATCGGCGACCCGGGCCGCACCGTCGCGCACCCCGGTGCGCAGCGCGGCCTCGGCCATCGCGGCCAGTCGCGGCGAGTCGCCCAGGAGCGCCGGAACCTCGGCGGCCACCCACTTCGGGGTCAGGTCGGCGTCGTCGACGAGCACGCCGCCACCCGCACGCACCAGCGGGGCGGCGTTGAGCCGCTGCTCCCCGTTGCCGACGGGCAACGGCACGTACACGGCGGGGATGCCCAGGGCCGCAAGCTCGCAGACGGTCCCGGCGCCCGAGCGTGCGACGACGAGATCCGCCACGGCGAGCGCGAGGTGCATCTCGGACAGGTACTCGCGCACCTGGTAACGACCGGCCTCGACCGCCGAGCCGAGCAGGGCGACAGCCTCACGGACCGGTCCGTCCTTGCCCTTGCCCGTCAGGTGCAGCACCTGGGCTCCCGACGCGAGCAGCGCGCCGGCCGCTCCTGCGACCGCGGCGTTCAGGTTGAGCGCACCCGACGATCCGCCGGTGACGACCACGGTCGGACGCGTGGGGTCCAGGCCGAGCGCGTCGGCGGCCGCGACCCGCGTGCCCGCGCCGTCGGCCTCGCGCGCGCTGACCAGCGCGGCGATCTCGCGTCGCAGCGGCAGGCCGGTGACGACGCCGCCGCGCAACGGCGTGCCCGCGAACGTCAGCCCCACGCGCGCGGCCCAACGGGCTCCGAGCTTGTTGGCCAGGCCCGGGCGCGCGTTCTGCTCGTGGATCACCACGGGCACGCCGTGACGGCGTGCCGCGAGATAGGCGGGCGTCGAGACGTAGCCGCCAAAACCGACCACGACGCGCGCTCCGACCTCCTCGATCGCCGCCTCGGCCGCACGGACCGCGGCGTTGAGCTTGCCGGGGAGCGTCAACAGGTCGACCGAAGGGCGCCGGGGCAGCGGCACGCGCGGCACGGGCCGCAGGTCGTAGCCACGCGCGGGCACGAGCTCTGCCTCCAGCCCCGTCGTGGTGCCGAGCACCAGCACCCTGACGTCGGGCTCGCGCGCGCGCAGCTCGTCGGCAACCGCGAGAAGGGGATTGACGTGGCCGGCGGTGCCACCGCCGGCAAGCACGACGGACTCGACCTTGCTGTCACTCACACACGCGACCCTACCGGGATGCGCAGCGACTCAACGCCCCCGCCCGCCACGCGCGCGGTTCTGGCGCCCGCGTGAACGCCGTCGCTCCCCGAGACGTCCCCGCCAGCCCGCGCGGCCCGCGCGGTCGCTGAGCCCGCCCGGCCGCTGCACGCCGATGACGGCGAGCGACCGGCGTACGACGCTCCCCCGGGCGGCCAGGGCCTCGGCGGCTCCAGGCTCGTCTCTCGCGAAGGAGATGACCATGCCGAGAGCCGCCATCGTCGTCACGAGAGCCGAGCCGCCCGCGGAGACCAGAGGCAGCGGCACGCCGATGACGGGCAGCACGCCGATGACCACGCCGATGTTGACGAAGGCCTGGCCCACGACCCAGCACGCCACGGCGGCCGTGGCGACCTTGACGAACGGGTCCGGATGGCGTCGCACCACACGGCTCATCGCGATGCCCAGGGCGACGAACAGGCCCAGCACCGTCAGCGTGCCGAGCAGCCCGAGCTCCTCACCGATGACGGCGTAGATGAAGTCGTTGTGCGCCTCGGGCAGGTAGCGCCACTTCTCGCGGCTCGCCCCGAGGCCCAGCCCCAGCACGCCACCGCTGCCGAGCGCGTACAGGCCGTGGAGCGACTGATAGCACTCGCCCTGCGTGTCGGTGCAGGGACCGTAGGTGGCGAGGATGCGGTTGAGGCGGTCGCTGCCCGTCTGCGCGTAGATGAACACGTACCCGACGATGGCGGCGGCGAGCCCCGCGCCGAGGCCGAGCAGCCGGGCCGGGGCACCCGAGACCCAGAAGGCACCCAGCGCGAGCGCGATGAGGATGAGCGCGGTCCCCAGGTCGTGCCCCGCGAGCACCAGCGCGAGAACGAGGAAGACGCCGGGCACCGCCGGCACGATCACCTGGCTCCACTTGCCCAGCAGGCGCTGCTTGCGGCCCAGCACCGCACCGAGCCACAACGAGAGCCCGACCTTGGCGACCTCCGACGGCTGGAACCGCAACGACCCGTGCCCGAGCCAGTTCCTGTTGCCCTTGACCTCGATGCCGACGAACATGACCGCGACCAGCAGCGCGAGCACGACCAGCAGGGCAGGCCACGCCACACGCTTGTACCAGCGCACCGGAATGCGCGTCGCGATCAGCATGACCGGCAGGCCCATGATGGCGAACTTCGCCTGGTTGAAGAACGCCGCGTACGGCGAAGCCCCACCGGCGATCGACGTCACCGCCGAGCTGGACAGCACCATGACCAGTCCGAGCACGAGCAGCAGGCTCGTGGTTCCGACCAAGGTGTAATAGGACGTGACGGCCGAGTTCCACTGGCCGAGCCAGGGCCGCTCCTCCGTCGTTGCCACCGCCATGCCGCACCTTCCGCGTGAGCCGCCCTCACGCGCCGGCGACGATCGCCCCCACCGCGTCGGCGAAGGCCTCGCCCCGCTGCGCGTACGAGCGGAACTGGTCCTGGGAGGCACCCGCCGGGGCCAGCAGCACGGTGTCGCCCGCCCGGGCGAACGAACGTGCGGCGTCGACGGCACGGCGCATCACCGTGTCAGTCTCGCCGGGGTCGACCACGAGGACGGGGATCTTCGGCGCGTGTCGGGCAAGCGCCGTCGTGAACGGCTCGGGATCGACACCGATGACGACGACGGCGCGCAGCCGGTCCGCGCGTCGCGCGACAAGGTCGTCGAAGCGCGCACCCTTGGCCAGACCACCCGCGACCCACACGACGCTGCCGGGCGCGAACCCGGCGAGCGATGCGGCTGCCGCGTGCGCGTTGGTCGCCTTCGAGTCGTCGACGTAGGCGACGCCGTCGAGCGCCCCGACCTGCTGGATGCGGTGGCCGCCCGGGCGGAAGGCCCGCAGGCCGTCGCGCACCGCGCGGGCCGGCACGCCGTGCGCGCGCGCGAGCGCGGCCGCGGCGAGCGCGTTGGCCACGACGTGCGGCGGCGTCGGGCCGTCGCCCGGAGCGAGATGCGCGAGGTCGGTCAGCGTGCCGAGCTCGGCCGCGGTCGTCAGCCGGTCGACGGCGTCGTCCGGAGCGTGGAACGCCCGGTCCACCAGGACGTCCTCCACGAGCCCGAGCATGCCGGGACCAGGGACGCCGACGGCGAACCCGACGGCGCGAGCGCCCTCGGTGACGTCGGCCTCGCGCACGAGGCCCTCGGTGCGCGCGTCGCCGGCGTTGTAGACGCATGCGACCTCGGCGCGCTCGAAGATGCGCCCCTTGTCGGCGGCATACGCCTCGGACGAGCCGTGCCAGTCGAGGTGGTCGTCGGCGATGTTGAGGACCGCCCCCGCCTGGACCTGCTGCGTGTGCGCGAAGTGGAGCTGAAAGCTCGACAGCTCGACGGCCAGCACGTCGAGGTCCGGGTCGAGCGCCGCCTCGACGAGCGGTGTGCCCACGTTGCCCACCGCACGCGTGCGCAGACCTGCGGCGGCCAGGATCGAGGCAAGCATCTCGACCGTGGTCGTCTTGCCGTTGGTGCCCGTGACGGCCAGCCACGGAGCAGGCCCGCGCCCCCCGCTCCGCGCGACGCGCAGCCGCCATGCGAGCTCGACCTCGCTCCACACCGGCACCCCCGCCGCGCGCGCGGCGACCAGCAGCGGGTCCGCGGGACGCAGCCCGGGCGAGGTCACGACGACGTCGGCGCGAGCGAGCAGCGCAGCGCGGCCCGCGTCGTCGGACGGCGTCGCCACGTCGGCGTCGTCGTCCGGCGCGACCGTCACGACCGACGCCACCCGCCCGGGCAGCGCACCGGCGACGGCACGGCCCGTGACCCCGAGCCCGGCGACCAGCACGCGTGCCTGCGCCAGAGGGACCCGAGGCTCGACGGGCCCGTGATCCCGCAAGCCCACTACGACACCACCCACTCCGCGTAGAAGATGCCCATGCCCAGCGCCGCGAACAGCCCGGCGATGAGCCAGAACCGGATGACGATCGTGACCTCGCCCCACCCCGA
The DNA here is from genome assembly GCF_004135345.1 of Xylanimonas allomyrinae. NCBI lineage: Bacteria > Bacillati > Actinomycetota > Actinomycetes > Micrococcales > Promicromonosporaceae > Xylanimonas > Xylanimonas allomyrinae. Next base: position 586,482 of record NZ_CP035495.1, on the reverse strand, counting down.
CAGCTCGAAGTGGTGGTGCAGCGGTGCCATCTTGAACACCCGTCTGCGGGTCATCTTGAAGAACCCGATCTGGATGACGTCGCTCATCACGATGATGACGAACATGCCACCGATGATCGCCGCGAGGATCTGCGTGCGCGACAGGATGGACAGCGCTGCCAGCGCGCCGCCCAGCGCGAGCGCACCGGTGTCGCCCATGAAGATCTTGGCGGGGCTCGCGTTCCACCACAGGAACCCGAAGCACGCGCCCACGATGGCCGCAGCGACGATCGCGATGTCCTGCGGGTCGCGCACCTCGTAGCACCGTGGCCCGGCGACGGCGAAACGCTGGCACGACTGGTTGAGCTGCCAGATGCCCACCAGCACGTACCCGAGGAAGACCACGAGCGAGACACCCGTCGCCAGGCCGTCGAGGCCGTCGGTGAGGTTGACCGCGTTCGACCACGCCGTGATGAGGAAGTTCGCCCAGATGACGAAGAGGATCAGGCCCACCGTCGTCCCCGCGAACGCGAGGTCGAGGTTGGTGTCGCGCAAGAACGAGATGCGGGTCGAGGCGGGCGTGCGCCAGTTCGCGTTCGGGAACTGCAGCGCGAGCGCGGCGAACGTGATCCCGACGAATCCCTGGCCGATGATCTTGGCGCGCGGGGTCAGCCCGAGCGAACGCTGCTTGCGGATCTTGGTGAAGTCGTCGGCGAACCCGACGACGCCCAGTCCCACCATGAGGTACAGGGCGAGCCACGCGGTAGCGCTCGGCAGGCGTTCGGCCACCGCCATCGAGGCCGCGACACCGATGAGCGTCGCCCCGATGATGACGACGCCGCCCATGGTCGGCGTCCCACGCTTGGTGAAGTGCGCCGTCGGGCCGTCCTGACGGACGAACTGACCGTAGTTGCGACGCACCAGGAAGCGGATGAACAGCGGCGTGCCGAACAACGCCACGAGCAGGGAGACGCCCGAGGCGACGAGGATCGCGATCACCGCGCGGCACTCCGATCCCCGGGTTCGCCGGCAGCGGCGCGCCCGCCGACCTCGCCCGCGGCGAGCTCGTCACCGAGACGCCACAGTCCCGAGCCGTTGGATGCCTTGACCAGCACGACGTCTCCGGGGCGCAGGCGCTCGTCGAGCACGGCACGCGCGGCGTCGAGGTCGGGCACGAACACGCTCTCCTCCCCCAGGAGCCCTCCTGGAGCGCTCCCTCGTGAATGTGGTACGCCCCGTCACCGACGACGACGAGGAGCTTGACGTTCAATCGCACCACGAGCAGGCCGATCTCGTGGTGTGCCACGCGCGACCCCTCGCCCAGTTCGAGCATCTCCCCGAGCACGGCCACCGAGCGCCGCTCACGCCCCGCCATGACGGCCAAGGACCGGAGCGCGGCGCGCATCGACTCGGGGTTCGCGTTGTAGGCGTCGTCGACGACCGTGATCCCGTCGGGGCGCTCGGTCACGGCCATCCGGTGCGGGCTGCCCGGCTCGGCCCGCCCGAGCCGCTCGGCCACGACGGCCGGCGCCTGCCCCGCGAGGATCGCGGCCGTCGCGGCAGCGAGCGCGTTCGACACGTGGTGCTCGCCCACCAGGCGCAGCGTCACCGGGACACGCACGTCCTCGGCGGTTTCGCCCGCGGCGGCAAGCCGGCCGCTGACGCGCAGCGTGAACGACGCCCGGCCCGTCGCGTCGATACGCACGTCCTCGGCGCGCACGTCCGCCGACGGAACGCGGCCGAACGTCACCACGCGGTGGCCCAGCCCGGTCGCGCGCGGCGCGAGCCCGAGCACGCGCTCGTCGTCGGCGTTGAGCACGGCGACGGAGCTCGGGCGCAGGCCGGTGATGACCTCGGCCTTGGTGTTGGCGATGGCCTCGATGCTGCCGAAGTTGGCGATGTGCGCCGTGCCGACCGCGAGCACGATCGCGATCTGCGGCGGCGCGATCGTGGCCAGGTAGGCGATGTCGCCGGGGCGGTCCGCGCCCATCTCCATGACGAAGTGCCGCGTCCGGGCCGACGCGCGCAGCACCGTGAGCGGCAGGCCCACCTCGCTGTTGAACGAGCCGCGCGGCGCGATGGTGTCACGCGGGTCCTCCCCCTGGACGAGCAGACCCAGCAGGTCCTTGGTCGTCGTCTTGCCGACCGATCCCGTGATGCCGAAGACGTGGACGTCGGGGTTCTGCGCGCGCAGCCGTTCGAGCACGGCCCGTGCGAGGTCGCCCAGCGCCCTGCGCACGTCGGCGACGACGACGGCGGGCACGTCGAGCTCGCGCTCGGTCAGCACGAGCGTGGCACCGTCAGCGACGGCACCGGAAGCGAAGTCGGCGCCGTCGACGCGCTCTCCCGGCAGGGCGACGAACAGCGACCCCGGCTCCACGAGCCGCGAGTCCGCGACCACCGGGCCGGTGACCCGCACCTGCGGGTCGGCCGCGAGCCGGCCTCCTGTCGCCTGCGCGACCTCGGACGCGGTCAGCTCGATCATGGGGTGGTGGTCCCTTCGTTCCTGCCGGTGCCCGGCCGGGCCGCGAGTGCGGCCCGGGCCTCGACCCGGTCGTCGAGCAGGACGTCGACCCCCGCGACGTCCTGGATGGTCTCGTGCCCGCGGCCGGCCACGAGCACCGTGTCCCCCTCGGCTGCCTGGGCGATGGCCACGCGGATCGCCTCGGACCGCGGCGCGATCTCGTGCACGGCAACCGTACGGGCCTGAGGATGCCGCGCGGATGGGGTCGGTACGGACGCCGGAGCCGACGGGACGGACCCGGTGTGCGTGGGTCCAGCCTGCGCGGCGACGGCCCGCGCCGCACGCGCTCCGGCCATGACCTGGGCCCGCACCGCGGCCGCGTCCTCGCCGTGCGGGTCGTCGTCCGTCACCACGACGACGTCCGCGCCGGCGACCGCGGCCGCGCCCATCGCCGGCCGCTTGCCCGCGTCCCGGTCTCCCGTCGCGCCGAACACGACGATCAGGCGTCCGGGCGTGGTGGGCCGCAACGCGCCCAGCGCGAGCTCGAGCGCCTCGGTGTTGTGCGCGAAGTCCACGACGACCCGCGGCGCGTCCGCTCCACCGGCACCCACGACCTCCATCCGCCCCGGGACGACGGCGGCGAGCCCGCCCGACGCGTCGAGCGCCTCGGCGACGTCCTCCAGGTGTGCCCCGCCTTCGAGCACCATGACCAGTGCGAGCGCCGCGTTGGCGACGTTGAAGCCGCCCGGCAGCGTCGTCGAGGTGCGCAGCGACCGGCCGTCGCGGTGCGTCACGGTGAACGCCGACCCGGTGCCGTGCGGCTCGACGTCGGTCACGACCCAGTCGGCGGCGTGGCCGCCGTCGTCACGCGCCGGCGTGGTGCGCAGCGTCGCGACGGGGATGGTCGCGACCTCCGCCATGCGCTCGCCCCAGGCGTCGTCCACGACCACGACGCCGCAGCGCGCGTGCTCGGGTGTGAAGAGCAGTGCCTTGGCCGCGAAGTACGACTGCAGGTCGCCGTGGAAGTCGAGGTGATCCTGGCTGAGGTTGGTGAACCCGGCGACGCCGTAGCGCACGCCGTCGACGCGGTGCAGCGCGAGCGCGTGCGAGCTGACCTCCATGGCCAGCGTGCGCACGCCGTCCTCGCGCATCGCCGCCAGCAGCGCCTGGAGGTCGGCGGCCTCGGGCGTCGTCAGACGCGACGGCAGGACGCGGTCGCCCGAACGCATCTCGACGGTGCCGACGAGCCCTGAGGTGAAGCCCAGCGCGCGCAGCAGGTGGTCGAGCTGGTAGGTCGTCGTCGTCTTGCCGTTGGTGCCGGTGACGGCGAACGTCGTCAGGTGCTCTCCGGGCGCCCCGTAGACCCACGCGGCGACCGGGCCGAGCACCGTGCGGGGGTCGGCCGCGACGAGCACCGGCACACCCGTGGCCGCCCCGAGCATCGCCGCTCCTGCTCCATCGGTGATGATCGCGCGCGCCCCTCGGGCGACGGCGTCGGCGGCGAACCGGGCACCGTGGGCGTGAGCGCCGGGCAGCGCGACGAACAGGTCGCCGTCGGCGACCACTCGGTTGTCCGAGGCGACCGAGGTGACCGTCGGCCCTCCGTCACCGGGCGGCAGACCTGCGGCGACGCTCAGGTCGAACGTGTGGGCCAGGTCCCGCACCCGGCGTGGCGTGGTGGCCTCGGGCCGGATCCGGTCGAACGGGGATGTCACGAGTAGACCCTAGCCCGTGCCACGCCCGGAACCGGCCGGGACGGACGCGCTCCGCCGCTGTTCGCGGCGGCTGGACACCGGTACCGGCACGGCACCCGTCGGTCGGCGCTCACCAGGTCAGCGGAAGCGGCTCGGGCGCGGGCTCGCTCGGCGGTACGGCCTCCTTCTGGAGCACGAAGCTCATGACGTCCCGGAACACCGGCGCCGCCACGACGCCGCCGAAGATCGAGCTGTGCGGGCTCTTGAGGAACACCGACACGGTGTAGCGCGGGTTGTCCGCCGGGGCGACGCCGATGAACGACGCCATGTAGGTGTAGCCGCCGCTCGGCAGGAAGATCTGCGCCGTGCCCGTCTTGCCGGCGACGCGGTACCCGGGGATCTGCGCCGCCTGAGCGGTGCCGTCCTCACCGGTGACCTCCTCCAGCATGTGCAGGAGCGTCGCGGCGGTCTCCTCGGAGATGACGCGCGACCCTGCGGCGGTCGAGGTGGGCTCCAGGTCGCCGCCCGGGGTACGCGTGCCCTTGACCAGCGTCGGAGGCACGCTGACTCCCCCGTTGGCGACCGTCGTGAACACGCCGGTCGCCTGCATGGCGTTGACCGAGACGCCCTGGCCGAACGCCACGGTGTAGCGGGTGCGCCCGTCCCACTGGTCGGCGGGGTGCAGGATGCCGCGCGACTCGCCCGGCAGGCCCAGTCCGGTCGTCTGGCCGAACCCGAACTTGTGCATGTAGTCGTACTGGACCTGCGGCGGGATCTTCTCCGCGATCTGCACCGTGCCCGAGTTCGACGACTGCGCGAGCACCCCGGCGAGCGTGAGCTGCTCGACGGGATGGTCGTGGGAGTCCCGGAACGTCTGCCCGTTGGGCGTGGTGAACATGTACGGCACCGTGAACTGGCTGCCGGGCGTCCACGCCCCCGACTCGAGCGCGGCTGCCATCGTGACGACCTTGCCGGTCGAGCCTGGCTCGAACACGTCCTGAACGGCACGCGATCCCTTGGCGACGCTCGCGGTCGAGCGGTCGTTGGGGTCGGCCGAACCCGAGTCGGCGATGGCGAGCATCTCCCCCGTCTTCGCGTCCTCGACGAGCACGATGCCGTAGGCCGCACCCGACTTGCTCACCATGTCGTTGATCGCCGACTCGGCCTTCCACTGGACGTCGTGGTCGATCGTCAGCACGACGTCGCCGCCCGGCACGGCGAGCGTCGAGTCCTGCTCGGCGCCGGGGATGCGCACGCCGTCGAGCGAGCGTTCGTAGGTGACCTTGCCCGCCGTTCCCGCGAGCACGGCGTCGTACGCCTTCTCGAGGCCGCCCTGCCCCTTCTGCTCGTCGTCGACGAAGCCGACCAGCGTCCCCGCCACCGAACCCGCGGGGTAGACGCGCTTGGAGACCAGCTCGGTGCGGATGTACGCCTGGAGGTTGAGCGCGCGGATCTCACGCTGCTTCTCCGGCTCGACGTTGCGCGCGAGCAGCACGTACCGCGACGTGCCGTTGATCTTCGCGGCGAGCTCGGCCTTGTTCGTGCCCAGCACGGGTGCCAGCAGCTGTGCCACGCCGAGCGCCCCGTCCGCGACCGGGTGGTCGTCGGCGTCGGTGCGGCCGTACGCGCGGAAGCTCTGGACGGCCTTGGGGTCGGCCGACACCGTGTACCGGTCGACCGACGTCGCGAGCACGACGCCGTTGCGGTCGGTGATCTCCCCGCGGTGCGCGGGCTCGACGACGGTCGTGGTGCGCAGGCTGCGCGCCTCCGCGGCCAGGTCCGGCGCCATGAAGACCTGGACCTGGACGAGCCGGCCGATGAACACGGCGACGACGAGCGCCGCGATCACCGTCAGCCAGCGCTGCCGCTTCTCGGGCGACGCCGCGCGCGGCGGGCGAGGTGGCACGACGCGGCGCTGGACCGTGCCCGACGAGCGCGCAACGGCCGTGGGGCGGGCCTGGGCACGCGGCGTCGTACGAGCAGGCCGGGCGGCACGCCCCGCCGCGGGCCTCGCGGCCGCGCCGACGGCCGGCTTGCCCGCGCGCGCGGTTGCCGGCGTACGGGCCGACGCCGCACCGCGCGTCGTGCGCGCCGCGTTCGGCTGCTGGCGGGCACCGCCCCGGCTCCCGGTCACGTCCCGATTCTGCGCGGTCGAGCCCGTTGGAGGGCGCGAGGCGCCCGCGCGTGTCGCGGGAACCTCGCGCCGCGTCACTGCCCGGCCTCGGGCACGGCGGCGGCCGCCGCGGCCGTGACGTCGAGGAACGCCGCACCCTCGCTCGGCACCATGCCCAGGCGCGTCGCCCGCTGCTCGAGCGAGGCCTCGGCCGCGCGCAGGCTCTCCTGCGTCGACTCGACGTCCTGCGCCGCACGAACGCCGTCGGACTGCAGCCGGGTCATCTCGTAGGAGCCCCGCGCCATCGTGGTGTTGAGCACGAGCACGGCCAGCAGCGCCGCGGCCAGCACCGACCCGCACATCACCAGGAACGGCACGCCCGAGCGCGCCTGGAGCGGCGCGCGCACGGCGGCGAACCGCCGCCCCCGTTCGGCGCGGCCTCCGGGCAGCGCGGTCAGGCGGGTGCGTCGCGACGGCGCGACCGGGCGGCTCGGAACTGCGGCCGGGGCTCGAAGTGCGCTCATCGACGTTCCTCCTTGCGGGTGATGCTGGGGGTGCCTGTCTTCAGGTGTGCGGGCGTGGGCCGCGTCCGGGTCGCCGCACGCAGCCGTACGGAGGCCGAGCGGGGGTTGCGCACGAGCTCGTCGGCGTCGGCCTCCTCGGCACCGCGCGTCAGCGCCTCGAGGTAGGGCCGGTGCGTCTCGGGCTCGACGGGCAGCCCAGGCGGCGCCGACGACGTCGTCCCGCGCGCGATGGCGCGCTTGACGATGCGGTCCTCGAGCGAGTGGTACGACTCGACGACGATGCGCCCACCCAGGGCCAGTGCCTCGATCGCGGCCGGAACGGCCCGCTCGAGCACCTCGAGCTCTCCGTTGACCTCGATCCGCAACGCCTGGAACGTGCGCTTCGACGGGTTGCCGCCCGTCTTGCGGGTCGCGGCCGGGATGCACGCGCGCACCAGGTCGGCGAGCTCGTGCGTGCGTGCCCAGGGACGCTCGACGCGTCGTCGGACGACGGAACGGGCGATCTTCGCGGCGAAGCGTTCCTCGCCGTACTCGCGCAGGACCCGCGTGAGCTCGCGCTCGTCGTAGGTGTTGAGCACCTCGGCCGCCGTGATGCCGGTCGTCTGGTCCATGCGCATGTCGAGCGGCGCGTCCTGGGCGTACGCGAAGCCGCGCCCGGCCTCGTCGAGCTGTAGCGAGCTGACCCCGAGGTCCATGAGCACGCCCTGGACGCCGTCGAGCCCCAGACGCGCGACGACGTCGCCGATCTCGTCGTAGACCGCGTGCACCGCGGTGAACCTGTCGCCGAAGCGCGCGAGCCGTTCGCCTGCCAGACGCAGCGCCTGCGGGTCGCGGTCGATGCCCACGACTCGCGCACCGGGCACCTGCTCCAGCACCGCCTCGGTGTGACCACCCATGCCGAGCGTGCAGTCCACCAGCACGCTGCCGGGCTCGGCGAGCGCCGGAGCGAGCAGGTCGACGCAACGCTGGAGGAGCACCGGCTGGTGGCGGTCCGCGGTGCTGCGCTCGTCGTCGGCCAAGGCTCCTCCTTCGTCTCGATCGGCCTGAGCCCCGGGAGGGACCCGGGGCGAGCGGGACCCCGTCCGGCCAGGTCTCCCTCCGCGTCCTGCTGGCGCCGGGGAAGTGGCGTCAGCCCCTCGCGGGAGGAGGCCTCGCGGGGCGGGGCCCCGAGGTCGTGCTGTGGAGTTGTCGGTCAGAAGGCGAGGTCCGGGAAGATCTGCTCGGCCGTCTCGGAGTACGCCGACTCCTGTGCGGCCAGGTAGCTCTCCCACGCCACGCGGTCCCAGACCTCGACACGGGTGCCGGCGCCGATCACGGCGACCTCCCGGTCGAGCCCTGCGTACTCGCGCAGCACGGGCGGGATCGAGACCCTGCCCTGCTTGTCCGGCACCTCGTCGCTCGCCCCCGACAGGAGCACGCGCAGGTAGTCGCGCGCCTGACGGGAGGTCACGGGAGCCTGCCGGACCTGCTCGTACATGCGGCCGAACTCGTCCATCGGCAAGAGGAAGAGGCAGCGCTCCTGCCCTCGCGTCATGACCAGTCCGGGAGCGAGTCGGGCCCGGAACTTCGCGGGGAGGATCAGCCGGCCCTTCTCGTCGAGCTTCGGGGTGTACGTGCCCAGCAGCAGGCCCGTGCCGACGAACGACTCCACTCCTGCCACGGCCTGCACCTCCCTCAGCGCTCCCGCAGGCTCCACCGTACTCCACTTCCCTCCACCAGACCCGGCAACTCGGCGGCGCGGGGCCCACCACGACGCAGACAGCGAGCGACGGTGCAGGTCAGCGCCACGAAGCCGCAGTGGAGAGCGGTGGAGGGACTTGGACATGCCGCGACACCCCGGGCGCCTCGGGCGGCCCGGAACCAGCTGCGCGACCCACCGTGGCGCGGCCCCGCGGGGTCCCGGGGGGCCGCAGGGAGGCGCGGGGAGAGCCCCGTTCGGGGAGTCGGTCGATTAGGCTCGGCCGTGTCCCCGAACGGGGTTCTCGCCCTCGACGCGGAGGTTCCCGTGCACCCCGAGCCCGCCACACCGACGCTCTCCGAACCCCCCGCACGCCGCCCCGCAGACGCCGGCACCCCGGGCGCCGAGCAGTCGGCAGGCCTGGGGTCGGAACAGGGTGCACTGAGGGCCGGCCTGGACGAGCTCGTCGACGTGACGTCACGCGTCCGGGACGCGATCGAGTCCGTCGCCACGGGGCGGCCGAGCCTGGCCTGGCTCACGGTCGCCGTGCTCCTCGCCGAGGGGCATCTCCTGGTCGAGGACGTGCCCGGCGTCGGCAAGACCACACTGGCCAAGGCGCTCGCGCGCTCGATCGACTGCCAGGTCGGCCGCATCCAGTTCACGCCCGACCTGCTGCCGAGCGACCTCACGGGCGTCAACATCTTCCGCGCCCAGACGCACGAGTTCGAGTTCCGCCCGGGACCCGTCTTCAGCAACATCGTGATCGGCGACGAGATCAACCGCGCGTCGCCCAAGACGCAGTCGGCGCTCCTGGAGTGCATGGAGGAAGGGCAGACGACGGTCGACGGCACGACGCACCGGCTGCCGCGCCCCTTCCTCGTCGTCGCAACGCAGAACCCCGTCGAGATGGAGGGCACCTACCCTCTGCCCGAGGCGCAGCGCGACCGGTTCATGGCCCGCCTGACCGTCGGCTACCCGGACCACGACGCCGAGATGCTCATGCTGGACCGGCAGGAGGCAACCTCGCCGCTCGCGCACCTGGCGCCCGTGACCACCGGCGCGACGATGCTCCGGCTGGCGGACCTCGTGCGGCACGTGTACGCCGCACCGGCCGTCAAGCAGTACGTCCTCGAGCTCGTCGGCGCCACGCGCGGGCACACCGCGCTGCGGCTCGGCGCGTCACCGCGCGCGTCGCTCCAGCTGCTCAAGGCGGCCAAGGCCAGCGCCGCCATGGCCGGGCGCGAGCACGTCCTGCCCGACGACGTCCAGGCGCTGGCCGTCCCCGTCATCGCCCACCGCCTCATCCTCACGACCGAGACGCGCCTGCAGGGCACGACGCCGCAGGACGTCGTGACACAGATCGTCGAGCGCACGCCGGTGCCACCTGCCCCAGGCCGTCGCTGATGACGGGAACGCTGCGCCGCATCGCGCGGGTGCGCCCCACACGCCGCGGCGTCACGCTGGCCGTGGTCGGCGTCGTCCTCACCGTGCTCGGAGGTCTGCTGCGCGTGCCCGACGCCGTCGGCCTCGGCGCAGCCGCACTCGGCGCCGTGGCCGTCGCCTGGATCACCCACGGGGTGCAGCGCCTCGACGCCGGGCGCGGCGCCCTGGCCGTGACACGGCAGGTGACGCCCGACCCCGTCGTGCGTGGCCAGGAGGCCGCAACACAGCTGCTCGTCGGCCCCGCGCGGCCGACGGCGGCCGCCTTCGAGAGGCTCGCGCGCATCCGGCTCTCCGAGCAGGCCTCGCACGAGCTCGCCGGCTCCTCGGGCGTGCGCGCACGCGTGTCCGCACGACCCGACCGCATCCAGGTCCGGTACGCGATCCACCCCGCACGGCGCGGGCACTGGCCGCTGGGACCGCTGCTGACCACGCGGACCGACGCGTTCGGGCTCGTCCGCACCACTCAGCCGCTCGGCGCACCCACCGTCGTCACCGTGTGGCCCCGCACGACCGAGCTGGCGGTGCACACCGGTCTGCTGGGCGACCTCGAGAACGTGGGCACAGGCGCACGCCGCACCGCACCCGACGACGCGGTGCTGCGCGAGTACGTGGCCGGCGACGACCCGCGCCGCGTGCACTGGCCGACCGCGGCCCGGCAGGGACGCCTCATGGTGCGCACCGACGAGGCCGCCGGGGTGCGGCCCGTCTCCGTCGTGCTCGACCGCGCGCTCCTGCCCGCTCCCGGGGAGCAGCGGTCGGTCGCCGGGACGCTGCACGGCGACGGCGAGTGGGCGGTCGAGCTCGTCGCGTCGCTCGCGTGCTCGTTCCTCGACGCCGGCCACCCCGTGCGGCTCGTCCCGACCGCACGCGCGGCGCTGGGCGACTCCCCTCGGTTCGTCACCGGCGCACGCACCGGCCGGCCCGCCCTGCTCGACGCGACCGTCGACCTGGCCGGTCCTCGCACCGCGGCAGACGCCGACGCGGCGCTCGCCGAGACCGCACGCTCCCTGCGCGCCGGACGCACCCCCGGCGAGGTCATGGTCGCCGTCCTCCACCCCCAGTCCACGGACGCGCTGGGCGAGCTGGCCGCGCTGTCGACCGAGGGGGCCTCGTGCTGGGCGCTTCTCGTCGCCCGGCGTGCCACCGACGCCGCGACTTCCGTCGCCGTCCTGCGGTCCGCGGGCTGGCGGGTCGCGACGACGTCCCCGGGGACGTCGCACGACCGGGCATGGTCGGCGCTCGCGGAGCGTGCCGAATGATCCCGGCCAGGACCCCGGCGACCGTGCGACTCGCCGTCTCGACCGGGCTGGTGATGCTCGCAGTCCTGACGTCCATGCTCGGGCTGCGCACGATCGTGCTGCCACCGTGGCCTGCCGTCGGCGTCGGTGGTGTGCTGCTGGTCGGGGCCGCGATCGCCGCGACACGCGCCGCGATCGGCGGGCGCCGGGCCCGGGTCGCCGCCGCGGCCCGGGCCGGCGCGCAGATCGGGCGTGTCCCGCGCGACGACGGCGGCACGTCCTCGAGCGTCCCCACTCTGGTGGGCACGCTCGTCGCGGCCTGGTACCTGCTTGCGCGCTTCGGGGGAGTCGGCGGGACGACGCAGTGGCTCCCGGACGCCGGGTCGTTCTCGCGCCTCGGCGACCTGCTCGGGGCGGCCGGCGAGATCATCCGCGGCGAGGTCGCTCCCGTCGTCGCCACCGCGCCCGTCGCCCTGCTGTGCGTAGGCGGCGCGCTCGGGGTGCTCCTCGCGGCGGACGCGCTCGCCTCAGGCCTGCGACACCCGCTGCTCGCGGCCGCCGCCGTGCTGGTGCTGTGGCTCCCCCAGCTCGTGCTCACGGGCGGCGTGCCGCGCGTGACCTTCGCCGTCACCGCGGCCACGCTCCTGCTCGGCCTCGCGCTCGACGCGCCGCCCGCGACACGACGCACGCACGACCTGCGCGTCGGAGCGCAGGTACGGCAAGCCGAGTGGCGGCGGGCGGCGCGGACGACCGTCACGGCTGCCGGCGTCACCGCGCTTGCGCTCGCGGCCTCGGCGGCCGCCGGGGGGACGACCGGGTCCGGTGGATCCTGGACATCCCTGTTCACGACGACGGCACGCTCCGTGCGGCTCGCCGACGACCTCGACATGGCCCGCTCGCTCAGCACGCGTTCGACCGCGGAGGTGCTGAGCTACCGGACCTCGACCGGCTCGACCGTCGGACCGCTGAGGCTCCTGACCCTGTCGTCGTTCGACGGCCGTCACTGGACCGGCGGTCCCGACGTCGACGGCGTCGAGTTCGAACCCGGCGATCTCCTCTTCCCTCAGGAGACGCGCCCGGCCGAAGAGCCGACACGCGTCGACGTCACCGTCGGCACCATGCGCGAGGACCGGCTGCCCTTGTCGATCGAGCCGCGCGCCGTCACGGCCGACGGTGGCTGGCGCTACGACGCCGACCGCGACGAGGTCGTCGGAGGCCCCACGACGCATGACGGCGACACCTTCACGCTCGACGTCCACCCGCGCTCGTTGACCGCCGACGCCCTGCGGGACGCGCCCGCAGGCGCCGACGTCGTCTCCGACGAGTTCCTCTCCGTGCCGACGACGAGCCATGAGGCCGACATCGCGCGCACCGCCCGCGAGATCGTCGGCGACGCCGCCACCGACTACGACCGCGCCGTCGCCCTCCAGTCGTACCTGCGCGACGCCACACGCTTCACCTACGACGTCGAGGTGCCGCGCGGGGAGACCGGCGACCCCGTGTGGGACTTCCTCCAGCAGCGCCAGGGCTTCTGCGTCCAGTTCGCCACGACGATGGTGACGCTGGCCCGCACGCTCGGCATCCCGGCCCGCCTGGGCGTCGGCTACCTACCCGGCACCCCCGTCGACGGTGGCGTCCGGTGGACCGTGACGGGCGAGGACTCGCACGCCTGGCCCGAGCTCTACTTCCCCGGCAGCGGCTGGGTCCGCTTCGAACCGACGCCCGCCATCCAGGCCGGCGCCGTCCCCTCCTACGCCGACCCGTCGAGCGTCGGCGCGAGCCCCGCACCGACGCCCACCGCCGACGAGCGCACGGCGCCCACGACCGCAGCGACGGCCCAGGCGCCCGCACCAGGCACCTCCCCGGCCACACCGCGCGCCCAGGAGCAGGTCGTGGAGGGGACGTCGTCCTCGCGCGGCTGGCTCGTCGGTGCGGGCCTCGCGCTCACGGCCGGAGCGGCGATCGTGGTCCTGTGGTTGCGCCGTCGGTCCGTGCGTCCCCCGCTCGACGCCGAGTCCGCGTGGGTACGCGTCGTGACGGCGCTCGCCGGAGCGGGCATCACTCTCCCGACCGCGACGACCCCGCGCCAAGCGCCTCAGGAGGTGGCGCGCGCCTGGGCTGCCCGCACAGGCGAGGCGATCCCGGACCCGGTGCAGGACGCGCTCACCTCGCTCGCGGGCGCGCTGGAGGCCGAGCGCTACGCCGCGCAGGTCGATCCGCTCGGCAAGGACCGGCTCGCCCAGCTCACGCGCGACGTCACCGCGGGAGTCGCGGCAGTCGGTCGGTCCCGGGTCGGCGCCGGGCGCTGAGCACCTGCGCAGCATGAGGACCGCGCGGGCACCACGCGCCGGACCTCGCGGGCCGCGAACCGTTCGCGCGGAACTCGCCGCGCGCCGTGGGGGCGCATGCGCTGCTCGGGAGCGCGTCGCCACGGGTGCGCAACTCCGCCGCCGACGTCACTCCACGGGCACGTTCCGCGCGGGCCGCTCGGGCCGTTCGGCCCCTCGTGCCCGGGTACTGCGGCTCGTTCTTCCGGGACGTAGGGCGCCCTCAGCGCCCGAGGTCGCGCCGACGGTCCCAGCGCGCCTCAAATCGCGCCATGAGGCCCGCCCTGCCCTGGCGTCCGCGCTTTCGCGCTGGTCGCGCTGCGACACTGCCGTCGTCACGGACGGCCCCGGCCGGGCCCCGGGAGCGCGGCACGAACGCGAAGGCCCAGGCCGCGGCGGCGAACATCACCGCGAATCCGACGACACCGACGATGACGTTCGATTTCGCCGCGCCGAGCACGAGAACGAGCAGGCCGACGATCAGTCCGATGGCGGCCACCACGTAGCGCGCCACGGGGCGACGGCCTGAGGACTGGAGGGTATTGGCGAGGCGGGGATCGTCGCTCGTCAGGGCGCGTTCCATCTGTTCCAGCACGCGCTGCTCGTACTCGGACAGAGGCATCGCGACCCCCTCGTCTGGTGGAGTTCTTCCTCACAACAGGATAGGCCCGCCGCGAGACGTTGGGGTAATCAGGCGAACACCGTCCGATCGCACGACGCACCTCGGACTCGGCTCCGGGAGCAACTTCACCCGGTCGGGGCGTGTCGGGAGTCGCGGAGACGCTCGCCATCCTCCACCGCGCGCCTGCTCGCCGACGCCATTCCGCCTGGTCCGAGCCCGATCGCGGACTTGCCGAACCGCAGCCGGACGGCGTCCAGAGCGAGCTCGGCGTCGCGCTGCGCGGAAGGCCGCTCCGCGCTCGCCTCGTCCAGCGTGAGCTGCTCCGCCAGCCCGGCGCGCGGTTGCAGGCTCTCGGCTCGCACGCCCACCAACCGCACGGGCAGCCCCTGGAGATCGACCCCTGCGAGCAGCTCTCTCGCCACGCGGTAGAGCTCGCGCGCTACGTCTGTCGGGCCGTCGAGCGTGCGGGACCGGGTCAGGGTGCGGAAGTCGCTCGTGCGAACCTTGAGCGCGACGGTGCGCGTGACCACGCTCTGCTCGCGCAACCGCGCCGCGACCTTGTCGCACAGCTCGAGGACTCGCGACTCGACCGCGCGCAGGTCGCTCTGGTCCGCGCCGAACGTCGTCTCGTTGCCGATCGAGCGCTCGTGGCTGACCGGGACCACGGGCCGCGGGTCACGGCCCCAGGCGAGGTCGTGCAAGTGCGCGCCCTGGACGCGACCCACCGCAGCCTGCAGCGTCGCGACGTCGGTGTCCGCGACCTGCGCGACCGTGGTGATCCCCCACCTCGCAAGACTCGCCTCTGTCTTCTCCCCGACACCCCACAGCGCCCCGACGGGAAGCGTGCGCAGGAACGGCACCGAGGCTTCCGCGGGCACGAGCAGCATGCCGTCGGGTTTGGCATGGGTCGACGCCAGCTTGGCGAGGAACTTGTTCTTCGCGATGCCGACAGAGCAGGTCACACCGTGCACCGCCTGAACGTGGGCGCGCAGGCGCGCACCGATCGCCGTCGGCGGCCCGAGGCGACGGCGCGCGCCCGACACGTCGAGGAACGCCTCGTCGATGCTGATCTGCTCGACGATCGGCGTGATCTCCCCCATCGTCGCCATGATCGCGCGCGAGACGTCGGTGTACCGACGGTGGTCGGGCGGCACGACGACGGCCTGCGGGCACAAGCGCAGGGCTGAGGCCATCGGGACTGCCGACCGCACTCCGAACGCCCTCGCCTCGTAGGTCGCGGCCAGGACGACCCCGCGCTCACGTCCCCCGACGATCACGGGCAGGCCGTGCAGCTCGGGCCGGCGCGCGAGCTCGCACATTGCGAAGAACGCATCCATGTCGACATGCATGATCGAGGTGCGGGACTCGTCCGAGCCCCAGTCGCGGTTCGCGGTCGCCGACCGCGGGGCCTTGCTCATGAGGCCGCCGTCGCCGCCCAGCGCAGCGGACGGGAGAACCCGGCGGCGGGGTCGACGATCATCGCGGCCTCGTCGCGGAAGTCCTCGGCGCACGCGACGAGCTCTGCCGCCCGCTCGGCGCTGACCGCCTCCCCGTGCCCGGCATCCACGCTCGCTCGCAGCCGGGCGCCGGAAGCGAAGTACACCGACCACGCGGCCAGCGACGGCTCGACCTTGGCCAGCATCTCCCACACCGTGCGCACCCCCGAACGCGGCCCGGGCTGCCCCCGCAGCTCCACCACGGCCGCGGCACTGCGCAGTGCCGCCAGATGTGCGTGCAGGAAGCGGTCGGCGGGGTCGCTCGCGTCGGCCGCCTCAGCGAGCTCGGCGTCGGCCAGCACGAGCAGACGCGCGACGGCACCCGGCACGACCGGCGGCGCCACGGGAGCCGGCGCAGAAGGGGCCGTTCGCTCGCCGACGGCCGATGCTGCCGTCCGGCGCCGCGCCGTGTGCTTGAGGGTCATCTCGCACCTCCCGTCCGGCGGGTCACCCCGCCCCACCAGTCTCGAACACCTGTTCGATACTTGTCAACTGTGACCGTGTGGTTCACAACCCTTGGGACACTTGACCTATGGCCCGCCGCAGCGCGCGTCCCTCGAGACGCTCCCCATCGTCCGCCGAGCCACCGACATCCCGCGGCGCGCTCCCCTCCGGGCCCGTGCCGATCGACACGGGGACCGCCGAAGTCCTGCCCGACCCCGACCACTCCGCACGCATGACCCTCCAGGTCAACGGAGTCCCGAGCTCCTACCTCGACCTCGCCGACCCCGGGTTCCTCGCCTTCGAGTACATGCAGCAGATGAACGCCGTCGTCTGCGCTACGACCTCGGGCCCGCTGCGCGCGCTGCACCTGGGGGCCGCGGGGTGCGCGCTCGCCCGGTGCTGGGACGCCGAGCGCCCGGGGTCACGCCAGGTAGCGGTCGACATCGACGCCCGACTCGTCGTGCTCGTGCGCGAGTGGTTCGACCTGCCGCGCGCCCCGCGTCTGCGCCTGCGGGCCGACGACGCCGCCCGCGCCGTCGCGTCGGCGGCGCCGGGGAGCTACGACGTCGTCGTCCGGGACGTGTTCGCGGGCGACGCCACACCCGAGCACCTCGTCACGGGCG
Organism: Xylanimonas allomyrinae; assembly: GCF_004135345.1. Classification (NCBI taxonomy): domain Bacteria; kingdom Bacillati; phylum Actinomycetota; class Actinomycetes; order Micrococcales; family Promicromonosporaceae; genus Xylanimonas; species Xylanimonas allomyrinae. The sequence continues at coordinate 569,837 of NZ_CP035495.1, read as the reverse complement.
AGACGGCCGAGCACGTCGTCAAGGCGTTGCGGCCCGGCGGGATCTATCTCGTCAACTGTGCCGACCGCCCGCCGCTCGCGCGCGTCCGGCGCGAGCTGGCGACGCTCGCCGCGGCCTTCGGACCCGACGCGGTGGCCGAGGGACGGCTCGCGCTCGTCGCGGAGCCCGGCATCCTCAAGGGCCGCCGATACGGCAACCTGGTCCTCGCCGCAGTGCGGTCAGTCTCGCGACCGGCTCGCGCGCAGCACGCCCAGACGGACGTGTCGCCGTCCACGGACTCACGCGCCGGGGGTGGCACGGGCCTCCCGGCCGCGCCCGGACCCGAACCCGGACTGAGCGCCAGCCAGGGTCCAGCGATCGAACCCGAGACACCCGACCTGAGCGTCCCGGCGCTGGCGCGCGCGCTGCGCGCCCTCCCGGTCCCGGCCCAGCCGGTCACAGGCCCCGGGCTGGAACGCTTCATCGCGACGGCCCGCCCGCTCTGAGCGGCGAACGCCGCCGCCACGACGCGCACACGACGCGGCCGCGGGTGCGACCCGGCGCCCGAACGCATCGGGGAACCGGGCCGCGCCCACGGCCGGCGTGACGGCGTCGTCAGAGCGGGACGACTTGGTCCGCCTGCGGGCCCTTCGGACCCTGCGTGATCTCGAACTCGACCCGCTGCGCCTCCTCCAGCGTGCGGTAGCCGTTCGTCTGGATGGCGGAGTAGTGGACGAAGACGTCGGCACCGCCGCCGTCCTGGGCGATGAACCCGAAGCCCTTCTCCGCGTTGAACCACTTCACAGAACCCTGCGCCATGCTCGTGCTCGACCTTCCTGCTGCCTCCGGCGGGCCTGTTGGCCGACCGTCGATGCAGTGTTGCACGTCACACGCCCCGCGTCACGGGTTCTCCACAGGCCGGTTCACTCGTCGTCGGCCTGCTGGGCGAGGAACCGCTCGAACTCCGCCGCAAGCTCGTCTGCCGTCGGGATGGGCGCGGCTTCCGCCAGGAGGCTCGTCCTGCCGAGGCTGCGCGCAAGCCTGTCGTACTGCTCCTCGAGGGCCGTCACGACGGCACGCACCTCGCTCGAGTCGCGCACCTGCCGCTCGACCTCCGCCGTCGCGTCGGCCGCAGCTGCGGCGAGGCGACCCGTGACGAGGTTCAGGCCGGTCGCCCGCTCCACGTGCTGCAGCGCCACCACGGCTGCCGGCGTGTACTGCGAGGACGCCAGGTAGTGCGGCACGTGGACGACGAACCCGAGCGCGTCGTGCCCCGCCTCGCCCATGCGGTATTCGAGCAGCGCGCCCATCGAGCTGGGCACCTTCACGGTCCCGAAGAACGAGGTGTAGTCCTCCGTCAGACCCGGACGTGTGCCGTGCGCCGTGAGCGTGAGCGGGCGTGTGTGGGGCACTCCCATCGGCACACCGTGGAACCCCACCATGAGCGAGACCCCCACTCCTCGGTGAGCTGCCGCACCGCCGCGATCACGCGCTCCCACTGCAGGTCGGGCTCGGCTCCGTGCAAGAGCAGGAATCCCGTGCCGTCACCGTCCCGCAGGTGGTCGATCGCGAGGAACGGCTCGTCGTAGGCCGTCCATCGGTCCGCGTCGAACGTCATGAAGGTCCGCTTCGAGCGGTAGTCCAGAAGCTGGTCGATGTCGAACGTCGCCACGCGCGTCGACTCGAGCTCGGTGACCAGGTGCGTGGCACCGATCACCCCGGCGCTTCCCGCGTCGACGAACCCGCGCAGCGCGTGCAGCATCACCGGTCCCGACCGGGTGCCCTGAGCGCTCCGCATGCCGAGCGTCGCGGCGACCGCCTCCTCGTCGACGGTCACGACTCCTTGCGGATCGAGCACGTCCACTCCTTCCATTCGGCGACGTTGTGTGCGGCGACGTTTGCCGTCATCGACGTCAACCAGCCGGACACCACCATGCTTCCCGCCCGCATGTTCGCCCAGCGCGGACCATCGCGGACCAGCGCGGCTCGCCTGCGCGCCGACGGCGCGGCGCACCGGACGGTCCCAGGGGACGAGCCCGCGAACACCCGCACGGCGCCCCCGGCGGCGTCCGCAGCGGCGTCCGCGGCTCGGACGCGAACACCGCGGCACCGCTCGTCGGCAATAATGGACGGCCGACCCGTCGGACGGGTCGCACGGACGCGGCGCGATGGGAGGACTCGTGGCAGGCAGGCAGGACGAGATCGTGCACGAGCAGGCAGTCGTCGACGAGCTCTACGCCCGCCTGGACGTGTTGCGGGCGCGCGCACGTGGTCGCCTGCGCGACGTGCGCCGCGAAGGACCCTCGGGCTCGCCGCAGAACCGCTCGGAACGCGACGCGTTCGCGACGCTCTACGAGGACCGCGCCGCCCAGCTCGACGCGGTCGAGGACCGCCTCGCGTTCGGCCGCCTCGACCTCGCCGCGCCCGAGCCAGACGGCGAGACCGCCGTCCGGTATGTCGGCCGGATCGGCCTCACCGACGACGAGCAGCGGTCGCTGCTCACCGACTGGCGCGCCCCCGCCGCCGAGGCGTTCTACCGTGCGACGTCGCTCCAGCCTGCGGGCGTGCGCCGCCGTCGCCACCTGGTGACCTCGGGCCGCCGGGTCACGGGCGTGGAGGACGAGCTGCTCGACCTCGAGCACGCCACCGACGATGGGGGCCAGCTCGGCGCTGCGTCGCTGTCGGGCGAAGGCGCCCTGCTCGCGGCGCTCGCGACGCGTCGCACCGGCCGCATGAGCGACATCGTCGCAACCATCCAGTCGGAGCAGGACCGCATCATCCGTTCCGACCTGGGCGGAGCGCTCGTCGTCCAGGGCGGGCCCGGCACGGGCAAGACCGCGGTGGCCCTGCACCGCGCCGCCTACCTGCTCTATGCCCACCGGCGCCAGCTGGAGCGGTCCGGTGTGCTGCTCGTGGGTCCGTCGCGCTCGTTCCTGCGCTACATCGATCAGGTGCTCCCCTCGCTCGGCGAGACGGGTGTCGTCTCGACCACGCTCGGCGAGCTGCTTCCCGGCATCACCGCGACCGTGGTCGAGGACGGTGCCGTCGCCGAGATCAAGGGCCGGCTGCTGTGGGCCGACGTGGTCCGCCGCGCCGTGCGGGCGCGCGAGCGTGTACCCGAGCGGGACGTGCGGGTGCAGCTCGACGGCCACCACCTCGTCATCCGTCGCCGTGACGTGCGCGACGCGATCGCCCGGGCACGCCGCACCCACAGGCCCCACAACGAGGCCCGCACCGGTTTCGTGCGCGACATGCTCGCTCGTCTCGCCGAGCAGTACCAGGCGGCCGAAGGTCGCGAGCACACGCCCGAGGACCGCGCGATGGTGCTCGAGGACCTGCGCGGCATGCGCGAGGTTCGGGTAGCGCTCAATCTCGCGTGGTTCCCCATCTCGCCCAAGAAGCTGGTCGACGACCTGCTCTCGCGGCCGCACCGGCTCGCCGAGGCCGCCCCCGAGCTCACCGACGCCGAGCGCGCGGCAGTGCTGCGCGCACCCTGGGCGCCGTGGACCGAGTCCGACGTCCCGCTCCTGGACGAGGCGGCCGAGCTGCTGGGCGACGACGACGACGTCTCGCGCGCCGAGGAGCGCGCGCTGGCCGCCGAGCGCGCCGAGGCGCTCCGGCACGCCAGGTCGGTGCTGGCGTCGGGAGCGGCGGCGGGCGCCATGATCCCCGTCGACGCCGAGACGCTCGCCGAGCGGTTCGCGTCGGGAGGTCCGCGCCTGACGACGGCAGAGCGGGCCGCGACCGACCGCGCGTGGACCTACGGCCACGTCGTCGTCGACGAGGCGCAGGAGCTGTCGCCGATGGCGTGGCGCCTGCTCGCACGACGCGTCCCGACGCGCTCCATGACGATCGTCGGCGACGTCGCCCAGACTGCCTCGCCGGCAGGTGCGCGCTCGTGGTCCGCCGCGCTGGCTCCCGTGCTGCGTGACGGTTGGCGGCTCGAGGAGCTCACGGTCAGCTACCGCACCCCGGCCGCGGTGGCCGACGCCGCACAACGCGTGGCCAAGGCCGTGGGCCTGCCCGCCTCGCCCCTCACGGCCGCACGTGAGGTGCCGGGCGCCATCGTCGACGTCGAGGTGCGCGCGGGTGGGACCGCCGACGCGGTCGCCCACGCGGTCGCGGAGCTGGCACGGGAGTTCGTCGGGGCCGACGGCGGCGGACGCGTCGCCGTGATCGCGGACGCCTCGGCGCTCCCGTCGCTGCGTGCTGCCGTCGACGACGCGCTCCCGGACGTCCTCGGCGCGGACGAGTTCGCGCGCCTCGCCGCGCAGCGGCCCGAGGACCAGCAGGTCACCGTGCTCGCGCCCCGAGAGGTCAAGGGCCTGGAGTACGACGCGGTCGTGCTGGTCGAGCCCGTCGACGTCGCGGCCGGGCCGGGCGGCTGGTCCGACCTGTACGTCGCCATGACGCGCCCGACACAGCGCCTGACTGTCGTGCACGAGCGCGCTCTGCCGCCCGGTTTCACGGGCTGATCCCGTCCCTCGAGGCCATCCGGCGGGGTGACGCCCGGCGACACCGGAGTGGGACAGCGTGAGACGGGTTTGGACGCGGCTCGCCTCAGGGAGCACCATGGGGGCGTGTTGCGAGCCCTTCTCCTCGAGAACGTCCATCCCGTCGCCACCGAGATCCTGCGTCACGCGGGGTTCGAGGTCGAGACGCGCTCCGGCGCACTCGACGAAGCCGAGCTGATCGAGGCGCTCGACGGGGTCCACGTCCTCGGGATCCGGTCCAAGACCACGGTCACCCGCAAGGTCCTCGAGTCGTCCCCCGGCCTCGTGGCCGTCGGCACGTTCTCGATCGGCACCAACCAGATCGACCTGGCCGCGGCCACGTCTCACGGTGTCGCGGTCTTCAACGCGCCGTACTCCAACACCCGTTCGGTCGTCGAGCTCGCGCTCGCCGAGATCATCTCGCTGACCCGACGCCTGTCGGTGCGCGACAAGGCGCTCCACGACGGCGTCTGGGACAAGACGGCCGACGGCGCCCACGAGGTGCGCGGCCGCACGCTCGGCATCATCGGCTACGGCAACATCGGCTCACAGCTCTCGGTGCTCGCCGAGAACCTGGGAATGCGCGTGGTCTTCTACGACGTGCAGGAGAAGCTCTCGCTCGGCAACGCACGCCGGGTGCGCAGCATCGAGGAGCTGCTCGAGGTCGCGGACGCCGTGACCATCCACGTCGACGGCAGGCCGGGCAACGCCGGCTTCTTCGGTTCGGACCTCTTCGAGCGCATGCGGCCAGGGGCGATCTTCCTCAACCTGTCACGGGGTTTCGTCGTCGACGTCGAGGCGTTGCGCGCCGCGATCGAGTCGGGGCACCTTGCGGGCGCCGCCGTCGACGTGTTCCCCACCGAGCCGAAGAAGCGCGGCGACGAGTTCGACTCGCCGCTGCGGGGGCTGCCGAACGTCATCCTGACGCCCCATGTGGGCGGCTCGACCGAGGAGGCGCAGGAGGCGATCGGCGAGTTCGTCGCCGGCAAGCTGCGCGACTACCTCGCCACGGGCTCGACCATGCTGAGCGTCAACCTGCCCAACCTCCAGCTCGCTCCCACGGGCGTCGGCCGCATCATGGTGCTGCACCGCAACGTGCCTGGCGTCCTGGCCGCAGTCAACCAGGTCTTCGCCGAGCACGGCGCCAACATCGAGGGCCAGGTTCTCGCCACGCGCGGCGACGTCGGCTACGTCGTCACCGACATCTCCGACGTCGCCCAGCGCGGGGCTTCGGCCAAGCTTCAGGAGATGGCGACCACGGTGCGCCTGCGGATCCGGGACGCATTCGACCGTCCCGAGTTCCCTCCGGGCCCGGCCGCTGGGGCCTGAGGGCTCAGCCCTTCCGGTTCGGCTCCGACGTCGTCGCCTCGTCGTCGGTCAGTCGGTCGGCGTGCTCGGCGCGCAGCGACGTGATCGCGCTCTCGAAGTCCTCGAGGGACTCGAACGCCTGGTAGACGCTCGCGAAGCGCAGGTAGGCGACCTCGTCGAGGTCCCTCAGCGGGCCCAAGATCGCCAGTCCGATCTCGTACGCGTCGATCTCGGCGCTGCCCTGCTGGCGGAGGGTCTCCTCGACCTTCTGGGCGAGGATCGCCAGGTCGTCCTCGCTCACCGGCCGACCCTGGCACGCCTTGCGCACGCCCAGCACGATCTTGTCGCGGCTGAAGGGCTCTGTTGCACCGGACCGCTTGACCACCGACAGGCTCGCTGTCTCGAGCGTCGTGAACCGGCGTCCGCATGACGGGCACTGGCGGCGACGACGGATCACCGAGCCATCGTCTGAGGTTCGCGAATCGACCACACGTGAGTCGGGGTGACGGCAGAACGGGCAGTGCATGCCCGTGAGACTACCGGGCGCGGCGCACCGTGAGTGCGCACATCTCAGCACATTCGCTGGTCAGGCGGCGGGAAGGAGGATGGTCTGGCCGACGGTGAGTGCCACCGAGCTCAGTTCGTTGAGGTCGAGCAGGTGTGCCACGACATCGCGCACGTCCTCACCGGGCGCGGCGACCTGCCGCGCGTAGCCCCACAGAGTCTCCCCCGGTGCGACAGTATGGACCGTGACTTCGGTCGGACGTCCCGGATCGGACGCGAAGGCGCGCCCACCCAGCCCGAGGAACGCGCCCGAGACCAGCACGGCGACGGCGATCAGCACCACCCGTCCGCGCACCGTCAGCCGCAGGCCACCCAGCCCGAAGGCGCCGTGGGGCATCGACACCCCACGCGGGGCGGACGGGAACGTACGAGCCGCAGGGCTGACGGTCATGGCGGCCATGAGATCCTCCGGGGTCGGTCTTCGGCTTCGAACACCGGTTCGTTAGAACAGGCGTTCGTTAGAACACCTGTAGCATGACACGGCCCGCCGACAATGTCGAGACACGCGTCGAACACGTGTTTGATCCCGCGGGACTCGTGCCCTAGGCTGGGCCTACGACCAGCACAAACAAAGGTCGTCAGACGGTCGCCGGACGGTCACCACCGACGAGGCAGACGCGCACCCGCGAAGGGTGTGCGAACGACGACGGACGGAGAGGTCATGACGGGTCGCACGACGAGCACGGGGACGGGCGCCCCTGGGCTGGCGACGGTGAGCACGCTTCCCGATCCGGGGTCGAAGCGCGGTCTGACCCCGCGGCAGCAGCGCGTCCTCGAGACGATTCGCACCTCGGTCGAGACCCGTGGGTATCCGCCCACGATGCGTGAGATCGGCGAGGCCGTCGGGCTGGCGAGCCCCTCGTCGGTCAAGCATCAGCTCATGACCCTTGAGCGCAAGGGCTACCTACGCCGCGACCCGAACCGGCCGCGTGCGATGGAGGTCGTCGACCCGTCCGCTGCCGACAGCGACGACACAGGCGGTGCACAGACGGCCGCTCCCTCCGCCGGCCGCGAGGCACACCCGGCGGCAGGACTCGTCGCCGGTCTCGACGTGGGCCTCGACGACGAGCAGCTCGCCGCACCGTCGTACGTGCCCGTCGTCGGGCGCATCGCGGCCGGTGGCCCGATTCTGGCCGAACAGCTCGTCGAGGACGTGTTCCCACTCCCCCGCCAGCTCGTCGGCGACGGTGACCTGTTCTTGCTCAAGGTGCAGGGCGACTCCATGGTCGACGCCGCGATCTGCGACGGCGACTGGGTCGTGGTGCGGCGACAGCCCGTCGCGGAGAACGGCGAGGTCGTGGCCGCGATGATCGACGGCGAGGCGACGGTGAAGACATTCAAGCGGGACCACGGGCACCTGTGGCTGTTGCCGCAGAACCCGGCGTACGCGCCGATCCCCGGAGACGAGGCCCAGATTCTCGGCCGTGTCGTCGCGGTGCTGCGCGCACTCTGACGGAGACCGTCGAGCGTGCGTGACCGGACGCGCGCACCAGCCAGGGCGCGTCGCGCCCGCCCTCTGCGCGCGCAGAGACAGGGTGCGCTGAAACGGGTGCGCCGAAACGGGCGCGCCGAAACGGGCGCGCTGAAACGGGCGCGCCGAAACGAGCGCGCCGAGGCAGGGCGCGCCGAAACGGGCGCGCCGAAACGAGCGCGCCGAAACTGGTGCGCCGAAACGAGCGCGCCGAGGCAGGGCGCGTCGAGACGGGTGCGCCGATGAGACAGGGCGCGTTCAGACGGGGCGCGCGAGATCGGCACCGCCGCCCCGTGAACCCCAGCGCCGAAGGATCGCGGCCAGTCCTCGAGGACGGTCGGTCACGCGTGCCGCACCGGCGACGCTGCGACCTACAGTCCGAACCGCTTCTGGACCGCCTTCATGCTCTCGGCCGACGCCGTCAGCCCCGCGATCTCCGCATCGGACAGCGGCACCCGCAGCACCTCCGGCACCCCCCGACGGTCCACGACGGACGGGACCGACAGGCATACGTCGGTCACGCCGTAGTAGTCGTCGAGACGCGAGGAGACGGTCAGGACGCGGTGCTCGTTCTTGAGCACGGCCTCGATGATGCGGGTCGATGCCAGGCCGACGGCGTAGTTGGTCGCCCCCTTGCCGGCGATGATCCGGTAGGCGGAGTCGACGACCTCGTGCGCGATGGCTGCGCGCTCGGTCTCGCCGAGCTCGCCGCGCCCGGGCAGGGCCTTCCATTCGAGCAAGGGCACGCCGCCGATGGTCGCCGAGCTCCACAGCACGATCTCGGAGTCGCCGTGCTCGCCTGCGATGTAGGCGTGCACGTTGCCCACTGCGACGCCGCAGTGAAGGGCGAGGGCGGCACGCAGGCGCGAGGAGTCGAGCACGGTTCCCGAGCCGAAGACTCGTTCGCGCGGGAGGCCGGAGATCTTCTGCGCGGCATAGGTGACGATGTCGACGGGGTTGGTGACCATGATGTAGATCGCGTCGGGCGCGACGTCGAGCAGGCCGGGGAGGATCTTCTTCGTCAGCCCGATGGTGGCCTCTGCGAGGTCGAGCCGCGTCTGGCCCGGCTGCTGCTTGGCTCCCGCGGTGATGACGACGACGTCCGCACCGCGGCACACCTCGACGTCGTCGGATCCGACGATCTCGGCGGGCGGGATGAACATCATGCCGTGCTGGAGGTCGAGGACCTCGGCCTCCACCTTCTGCCGGTTCACGTCGAGCAGTGCGACGGTGCGCGCCGTCCCGCGCATCAGCGCGGCATAGGCGAGGGTCGACCCCACCGCGCCGGCGCCGACGATCGCAAGCTTGGTGGTGGTGCTCCGCAGAGCGGGAACGGTCACGTGGTCCTCCGTGGGTGGCGTGCGGCGGCCCGGTCCCGGAGGACCGTGCCGCCGCCCAGACTAGGTGTCGAGTCGGCGCAGCGCAGCACGCACGACTGCAGTGTCGGTCGTGGGCCAGAAGTCCGGCATCGACCGTGTCAAGAAGGTGCCGTAGCGCGCGGTCACGAGGCGCGGATCGAGCACCGCGACGACGCCACGGTCATCCGTGGTGCGGATCAGCCTCCCGGCACCCTGGGCGAGCAGGAGCGCGGCATGCGTCGCGGAGACCTGCATGAACCCGTTGCCCCCGGACTGCTCGACGGCGCGCGCACGCGCCGAGCGCACGGGGTCGTCAGGGCGCGGGAACGGGATGCGGTCGATGAGCACGAGCTGGCACGAGGCCCCGGGGACATCGACGCCCTGCCACAGCGAGAGCGTCCCGAACAGGCACGTGGCAGGGTCCGCGGCGAACTGCTGCACGAGCGTGGGGAGCTGGTCGTCACCCTGCGCGAGCACGGGGACGTCGAGCCGCGCACGCATGGCCTCGGCGGCGGCGTCGACCGCGCGCCGCGAGGAGAACAGCCCGAGCGTGCGCCCGCCGGCGGCCTCGATGAGCCCGGCGATCTCGTCGAACTGGGCCTCGGTGGTGGGCTCGCGGCCCGGTGCCGGCAGGTGGCGGGCGACATAGAGGATGCCCTGGCGGGGGTAGTCGAACGGGCTGCCGACGTCGATGCCCGTCCAGTCCCCACCCTCGTCGCCGTCGCGGCCGAGGCCGAGCGACCCGGCGACGGCGTCGAACCGGCCACCCAGGGTGAGCGTCGCCGACGTGAAGACACCCGCCGACTCCGCCAGCAGGCCTGCCCGGATGAGCCCGGCGACGTGGAGCGGCGCCGCGTGCAGCCGGGAGACGCCGTCACCCCAGCCCGATCCTGGCCCTTCGCCGGGGCGGGCGCACCACAGCACGTCGCCCGACGTGTCCTCGGCGGCCATGCGCTCGGCGACCTCGAAGAGCTGGAGCACCGCGGACTGCGCCATCTTGGACCCCCCGTTGGGCGGGGTGTCCTTGGCCTTGCCGTCGGGCTTGACGCGTGTCAGCAGCTCGCGTGCCGCGTCTCGCACGGCTGAGACCGCGGTACGCAGGTCGTCGGGCAGGCCCAGCGGGAAGGTGCCCGCGGGTGCCTGGGCGACGAGAGAGCCGAACGCCTGCGCCGCTGCGTCGAGCTGCGTGGTCTCGGTGGCGGCGTGGCGGCGTGCGAGCCGCGCCGCGTGCTCGATGGTCGTCAGCGACAGGTCGACCGTCGCCGCCGAGGTGACACGGTCGGCGAGCTCGTGCGCCTCGTCGACGATCACGACGCCGTGCTCGGGCAGCACGCCCGGGTTCCCCGAGACGGCGATGCCGAGCATGGCGTGGTTGGTGACGACGACGTCGGCCTCGCGCGCCGCTGCGCGCGCCTGCTCGGGGAAGCACTCGGCGAGCAGCGGGCAGCGCTGCCCGAGGCATTCGAGCGAGGTGACCGAGACCTGACGCCAGGCCCGGTCCGGGACGCCTGGAACGAGCTCGTCCCGGTCGCCGCTGTCCGTCTCGCGCGCCCAGGCGTGCAGCCGCCGCACGTGGTCTGCGAGCGACGCCGTCCCGTCGTCGCGGTGGGTCCTGCCGGCCTCGGCGGGGTGGTCCGCAGCGCCTTCTCCGGGTGCGAGCGCGGACAGGTCGAACAGCGTCGCGTCGTCGGCGGGGTACCCGCCGCTCGTCTTGTGCCGGCACAGGTAGTTGTGCCAGCCCTTGAGCAGCGCGACCTTCGGGGTGCGCGGCAGCAGCGGGGCGACGGCGTCGGCGACGAGCGGCAGGTCGCGGGTGACCACCTGTCGCTGGAGCGCGAGCGTCGCCGTGGACACGATGACGCGCTCGTCGGCGAGGACGGCGTGCCGCACCGCCGGCACGAGGTAGCCGAGCGACTTGCCGGTGCCCGTGCCGGCCTGGACCAGGAGGTGGCGCCGACCCTCGACGGCCGCGTCGACCTCGACCGCCATGCGGTGCTGGCCCTCGCGTCGCCCGCCGCCCAGCCGCGCGACGGCGAGATCGAGCAGCTCCTCGACCGAGGCGACCTCGGCGTCGGCGCTCTCGGCGGCGTCGGGGGCGGTGGTCACCAGACGATCCTAGGCACGCCGGGGCACCGCGCCACGCACCCGACGCCCGCCGTCCACAGGAGGCCGCGACCGAACGGTCGCGGCGTTCACCCGGCAGTCGTGACGACCTTCACCCGTTCGAGCTCGGCCGCGAGCGCCTCGTCGACGCGCCCGCGCAGCAGCGTCCCGGCCGCGAGGTGTTCCTCGTGGTCGATCTCGCCCGACTGGTGGACGCGGTGGACCAGGTCGCCGCGCGAGTAGGGCACGACGACGTCGATCGCGACGTCGGGCCTCGGCAGCTCGCCTGCGATCAGGGCGCGCAGCTCGGCGATGCCTTCGCCGGTGTGGGCCGAGACGACGACGGTGCGCGGCTCGCGCCGCTGAATGCGCCCGACGACGGTGGGGTCGGCGACGTCGGCCTTGTTGAGCACGACGACCTCGGGGACGTCGTCGATGCCGGGGATCTCCGCGAGCACCTCACGCACCGCGGTGATCTGCCCCTCGGGGTCGGGGTGCGACGCGTCGACCACGTGCAGCAGCAGTGCGGCGTCGCCCACCTCTTCGAGCGTGGAGCGGAACGCTTCGACGAGCTGGTGGGGCAGGTGGCGCACGAACCCGACGGTGTCGGCGAGCGTGTACACGCGCCCGTCGTCGGTGCGCGCCCGCCGCACGGTGGGGTCGAGCGTGGCGAACAGCGCGTTCTCCACGAGCACGCCCGCGTCGGTCAGGGCGTTGAGCAGCGACGACTTGCCGGCGTTGGTGTAGCCGGCGATGGCGACGTTGGGGATGGAGTGCCGCTTGCGTTCGAGCCGCTTGGTCGCGCGCGAGGGGGCCATGTCCTTGATCTCGCGGCGCAGCTTGGCCATGCGGTTGCGGATGCGGCGGCGGTCGAGCTCGATCTTCGTCTCGCCGGGGCCGCGCGAGCCCATGCCGGCACCACCGGAGACCTGGCCGCCCGCCTGGCGGGACATGGACTCGCCCCAGCCGCGCAGGCGCGGCAGGAGGTACTCGAGCTGCGCGAGCTCGACCTGTGCCTTGCCCTCACGCGACTTGGCGTGCTGGGCGAAGATGTCGAGGATCAGGGCGGTCCGGTCGACGACCTTGACCTTGACGATGTCCTCGAGCGCGCGCCGCTGTGACGGCGCGAGCTCGGTGTCGGCCACGACGGTGTCGGCGCCGACCGCACGCACGACGTCGGCCAGCTCGGCAGCCTTGCCCGAGCCGAGGTACGTGCCGGGGTCGGGCTTCTGGCGGCGCTGGAGCAGACCGTCGAGCACCTGGGAACCGGCGGTCTCGGCGAGGGCGGCGAGCTCGCGCAGCGAGACCTCGGCCTCCGCGGCCGCGGCCTCTCCGCCCGAGTAGAGGCCGACGAGCACGACCTTCTCGAGGCGGAGCTGGCGGTACTCGACCTCGGTGACGTCCTCGAGCTCGGTCGACAGGCCGACCACGCGGCGCAGCGCGGTGCGTTCCTCGAGGTCGAGCTGGTCGCCGTCGTGGGTCATGTGCACGGTTCCGCCCTCGGCACGCGCCGTCCCCGCCCGGGCGAGGACCCGTGCCACGACGTCGTTCGCGATGGCCTGCGCGCTGTGGTCGGCGGCGGGAGCGTCGTCGGCGTGCTCCGGGGTCGGAGCGTGCGGGTCCTGCGGGGTCTGGGTCAAGGCGTGCCTCTCGCGCGGTGGGTGCACCGGTGTGCCCGGTGTTCGTGACAACAAGTTTCCCACGCCGCCCCGTCCCGGTCCCCGGCATTTTCACCGCAGGCGGCTCACCACGTCAGCGAGGGGCGCGCGAGCGCGACGCCGGTCCGGGAGACCCCGCGCGAAGGCCGCTCGCCGCGTCGCCGCGGCTCACGACGCCGCCCGCCACAGCGCGCCGACGGCGTCGGCGAGCAGGGCGCCGACGTCACCACGCACGTGGTGGCCGCCGCGGACGACCGTGTGCCCGCCGACGATCACCGTGTCGACGTCGGCTGCCGAGGCGGTCATGACGAGCTGGGCGGCGTCGACGGCCGCGGTCCGGACCGTGTCGGTGCGCACCACGACGATGTCGGCGGGGGCGTCGGGCCGCAGCACACCCGCCTCGGGCCAGCCGATCGCCCGGTGTCCGTCGCTGGTCAGTGCCCGCACGAGCATCTCCGGTGACAGCACTCCCCTGATCCCGCGGACGAGCCGCTCGTGCTCCTCGACGGCGCGCGCCTCGGCGAACAGGTCGACGACCGCGTGCTGGTCCGATCCGAGACACAACGCCGAGCCGGCGGCGCGCAGCGCCGCCCCGGGCGCGCACCCGTCGCCGAGGTCGCGCTCCGCCGTCGGGCACAGGCACACCGACGTGCGCGTCCCGCCCAGCAGCGCCACGTCGTCGTCGGAGAGGTGGACCGCGTGGACGGCGGTCGTGCGCGGTCCCAGCACCCCGGCGTCGTGAAGCACCTGGGTGGGTGTGCGACGGTACGCGGCCATGCAGTCCTCGTTCTCGGCGGGCTGCTCCGAGAGGTGGACGTGCAGCGGCGCGGACCTGTCACGGGCCCACCCGGCCACACGTGCCAGGCCGTCGCGCGACACGGCGCGCACCGAGTGCACCGCGGCGCCCACGCGCATCCCCGGCGCGTCGGCGAGCTCGTCGACCCGCTCCGCCCAGGCGGCGACGTCTCCGTCCGAGAACCGCAGCTGGAGCGCGTCGAGCGGGCGCGGGCCGGCCGGGGTGAGCCCCCGGACAGGTAGCACGTGTCGAGCAGCGTGAGGCGGATCCCGACGTCGCGGGCGGCGGCCTGCAGCGCGCGCGCCATGATGTTGGGGTCGCCGTACCGGCCCCCGTGGGCGGGGTGGTGGACGTAGTGGAACTCGCCGACCGCGGTGATGCCGGAGAGCGCCATCTCGGCATAGACGGCGCGGGCGATGGTGAACAGCCCGTCGGGGGTCAGCACCTCGGCAAGCGCGTACATCTGCTCTCGCCACGTCCAGAACGTCCCCCGCTCGCGGTGCGTCCTCCCCCGCAGCGCGCGGTGGAACGCGTGCGAGTGGACGTTGGCGAACCCGGGGAACGCCATCCCCGGCAACCGGTGGTCGCCGCGGCGCGGGGCAACCCCCGCGAGCACGGCGCTGATGGTGCCGCCTCGGGTCTCGATGCGGACCTCACGTGCGGGACCCTCGGGCAGCCACGCGCAGGGGGCCCAGAACGACGGTGGATCTGCGCTCAACCCTTCACCGTTCCCGCCAGGTCGGCCAGGACGTGCGTCAGCGCCGCCCCGGCGCGCGCGGCGGGCGTGGCGTCGTCGTCGCGCGCCGCCGCCCTGTCCGGGTCGCGGACGAAGATCATCGCGGTCGGCACCCACGCGGAGGCGAGGACGCCGGCGTCGTGCCCGGCACCCGTCGGCACGCGCGGGGCGGCCCCCGTCCCGTAGGCGCTGCGGCCGACGACGGCCGAGACGCGGGCGGCCAGCGCATCGTCGAAGTGCACGGCCGGGCTCCAGGACTCCAGGGTGAGCATGCCGAGCGCGTCGGCGGCCGCGCGCACGTCGGCCTCACGCGGACCTCGGACGTCGATCCATGCCGAGACGCGCGGGTGGTGCACGTCCGCGTGGCCGGGATCGACCCGTACCTTGCCGACGCTCGCGACGACGGAGTGCCGCTCGGCCGCAGCGCGCATCTTCCGCACGAGGCCGGCGAGCGCGCGCATCGGGTCGTCTCGCCGGGCGCGCCCCGCGGGTCCCGCGCCGTCCTCGCCGCCGCGCAGGTCGGCGCGCCAGCGCCCGTGCGGCCAGACGCCCTCGCCGACCGCCACGGGCGGGTCCCCATGGCCGGAGAGGCCGTGAACGGCACCTTCCTCGGTGTGCAGCTCGACGAACGCGCCGACGCGTGCGAGCGCCTCGGGATCCGCTCCGTACCAGTCCCTGGGGTCGCCGCCGGGGAGCCCGGCGGCGCGGCCGGCGCGGCCGAGCGCCTCCGCGAGGGTGACGCCGTCGGCGTCCGTCAGGCGAAGGACACGCTCGGGGTCGCAGCGCCCGTCAGCACGCGCGAACCTACGCACGGCAGGCCGAACCGCGCACCCAGCGTGCCGGTGAAGTTGACGACGCCGAGCGGGGCGGCGGGCACCATGCCGCAGTCGCGCAGCACGTCGATCGTGATGAAGGCCGACAGCACCCCGAGCGGGCCGTCGAGCGCTCCGCCGTGGGGCGCCGAGTCCAGGTGGCTGCCCGAGACGACGCCCGGTCCCTCCGTGTCCGGGTCGCCCCACCACGCCCACTGGTTGCCCGCGCGATCGACCGTGACGTCGAGCCCTCGCGCGGCCGCCTGCGCGACGAACCACTCACGCAGCTCCAGGTCGGTCGCGGTCCACGCGAAGCGTGAGTACCTCCCGCGCTCGGTGCGTCCGATGCCCGCGAGATCGTCGAGCATCGCCGCGAGCCGGCCCGTCGCAGGCGCCTCGGCGGGGCGGGTCATGCGACACCTGCCACGGTCCGCTCGCGCATGGTCTGCTCGTGCGCCGGCACCCGCGGCCTGCGCCCCGCTGCGTCGCCGCCGCGGGCGGTGCCAGGGTTGCTCATGCCTCCATGCCACACGCTCGCCCGGGCCTGCGGGGGCCGCGCGGAGCCCATTGTGTCTCGTATCCGAGACACCGCCGCAAGCCGCTATGGTCGTTGACATGCCTCACAGCGACGTGCCGGCCGTGCGCAGTGCGCTGCGCGTCCTCGACCACCTCGCTGCCCGGGCAGGGCCGGCTCCCGCGGCCGCCGTGGCCCAGCACCTGGGTCTGCCCCGTTCGTCGGTGTACCGGCTGCTGACGGTGCTGCGCGAGGAGGGCTACGTCACCCACCTGCGCGAGGAGCGTCGGTACACGCTCGGGCCGGCCGCGCACTCGCTCGCCACCGCCTACACCCGGCAGGCACCCCTGACGCGGCTGGCCCGACCCGTGCTGGCGCGCCTGGTCGACGCGACCGGCCTGAGCGCCCACCTCGCGGTGCTCGACGGCCGCGACGTGCTCTACCTCGTCGACGAGCGGGCGCCGGGCGGTCCACCGCTCGTGACCGACGTCGAGGTGCGCCTGCCGAGCCACCTGACCGCGATCGGGCGCGCGATCCTGGCCCGCCTGCCGGCCGCGCACGTGCGCGCCCTGTACCCGAACCGGGCGGTCTTCGCCGACCGCACCGGGGTGGGGCCGCGCAGCCTGGGCGAGCTGCGCGAGGTCCTGCGCCTGACGCGCCGGCGCGGGTACGCGGTCGAGGACGGCGAGGTCATGGAAGGAGTGGCGTCGGTAGGCCGGGCCATCGTCGCGCACACCGGGTTCCCGCTCGGGGGCGTCGCGCTCTCGTTCCCCTCCGCCGTGGCCGACGACGCCCGGCGCGGGGAGCTGGCAGTCGCTCTGGGACGCGCCGCGGCCGAGATCGGCCGGCGCCTGGGCGGTGGCGCCTAGGATTTCCGGGTGAGCGACGCCGACCTGCCCGACGTGACCGAGCACTACTTCACGGGCGGGCCCGCGACGGACGCCGAGCGGCGCACCGTGTCCGTGCGCATCGCCGGACGTGACGTCGACGTCGAGGTGGCCCCGGGCGTGTTCTCCCCGGGCCGCATCGACCCTGGTACGCGCGTGCTCCTGCACGAGGCGCCCACGCCACCGCCGTCGGGCGACCTGCTCGACCTCGGCTGCGGGTGGGGGCCGATCGCGCTCACGCTCGCGACCGAGGCGCCGGGCGCGACCGTGTGGGCGGTCGACGTCAGCGAGCGTGCGCTCGACCTCACGCGCCGCAACGCCGCCCGGCTCGGCCTCGCCAACGTGCGCGCCGCCTCGCCCGGGCCCGGCGGCGTGCCCGACGACGTCACGTTCGCGGCGATCTGGTCCAACCCGCCGATCCGTGTCGGCAAGCAGGTGCTTCACGGGATGCTGCGCACGTGGCTGGCGCGGCTGGCGCCGACGTCGTCGGACGCCGACGGCGCGTGGCTGGTCGTGCAGAAGAACCTCGGCGCCGACTCGCTCGCGCGCTGGATCACCGAGGAGCTCGCCGGCCCGCTCGGCGTGCGTGTCGTGCGCGCCGCCAGCGACAAGGGCTACCGCGTGCTGCGCGTCACGCGCGACCGCTGACGCCGGGAGCCGTCAGACCCGCACCTCACCCGAGAAGACGAGCTCGGCCGGCCCGGCGAGCTCGGCGCGCCCGCCCGGCAGGGCCCGCACCCGCAGCAGGCCGCCGGGCACCTCGACGAACCAGGTGTCGACCGGCGGGCGGCCACCCGCCGCAGCCCACGTCCGCACCGCGAGCGCCGCGGCGACCGCCCCGGTGCCGCACGACTGCGTCTCGCCGACACCGCGCTCGTGGACGCGCATGCGCACCCGCCCGGTGACCGTGCCGTCGCCGCCAGCGCTCTCGCCGAGCGGCACCACGAGCTCGACGTTGGTGCCGTGCGGCGGGTGGGGGGCGACCTGCGGGGCGCGCGTGAGGTCGAGCGCGTCGAGCTCGGCCGTCGACCCGAGGGCGACGACGGTGTGCGGGTTGCCGAGGTCGACCGACAGCGCGGGCCGGGGCGCCGCCCACCCGTGGACCGCGACGGCGGCGTCCGCGCCGGCGGCCTCGGCGTCGGGGCCGCCGGGCAGCAGCCACCGGCCCATGTCGACGGCGTACCAGGGGGCGCCGTCGGGTCCGGTCTCCTTGCGGACGCGTTTGACGCCCGCGCGCGTGCCGAGCGCGAGCTCGGCGCCGCCGTCGAGCGTGGCGAGGCCGAGCGCCTCGGCGAACGCGGTGAAGACGCGCACCCCGTTGCCGCACATCTCGGCGACGGAGCCGTCGGCGTTGCGGTAGTCCATGAACCAGATGGCGGCCGGCTCCTCGGCGAGCACGTCGTCGGCGATCGTCTCGCCGGCGCGCGCCATCGCCGCCGTGGGGGCGAGCCGGATGACGCCGTCGCCGCCGATGCCGCCGCGCCGGTCGGTCAGGCGCCGCACCTGCTCGGGGGTCAGGTCGAGGTCGCCGCGCGTGTCGGCGACGAGCACGAAGTCGTTGTGCGTGCCGTGACCCTTGGTGAACCGCAAGGGTGGCCGGGGGCGGTCGGCACGCTCGTCATGACCCCAGACTACGGCGCACGGGGGCGTCTCCCGGCGCGGGCAGCGTCCCGGCGTCGGCGGCGGCCACGACCGCGAGTGCGCGCTCGACGAGGTCGGGGGCGGCGGCGTCCAGCCACTGGACGCGCGGGTCTCGCCCGAACCAGCCCATCTGCTTGCGCGCCAGCCGCCGGGTGTTGGCGGTGATCTCGGTGCGGGCCTCGTCGGCCGTGCACCGGCCCGAGAGCAGCCCGAGCACCTCGGCGTACCCGACGGCGCGGGCCGCCGTCGCACCCAGGCCGAGACCTGTCCCGCCCTGGTCGGGGCCCGCGAGGCCGCGTACCTCCTCGACGAGGCCGGCGGCCCACATGCGCTCGACACGGGCGGTCACGCGCGCGTCGAGCGCCTCCCGGTCGCAGTCGAGCCCGATCTGGACGGCCGGTCGCACGTACTCCTGGCGGGGCAGGTTGGCGGAGTAGGGCCGCCCCGTGATCGCGATGACCTCGAGGGCGCGCACGATGCGGCGCGTGTTGTGCGGGCCGATGCTCGCCGCCGCAGCGGGGTCGAGACGCGCGAGCTCGGCGTGCAGCGCCCGCCGCCCCTCGCGCTCGGCACGCTCCTCGAGCCCGGCGCGCACGGCAGGGTCGGTGCCGGGGAAGTCGAGGTGGTCGAGCAGGGCGCGCACGTACAGCCCCGACCCGCCGACGACGACGGCGCGCGCGCCGCGCGCGGCGATCGCGTCGAGGTCGGCACGCGCCGCGGCCTGGTATCGCGCGACCGACGCGTCCTGGCCGGGGTCGAGCACGTCGAGCTGGTGGTGGACGATGCCGCGCCGCTCGCCGGGCGGGACCTTGGCCGTGCCGACGTCCATCCCGCGGTAGAGCTGGTAGGCGTCGGCGTTGACGATCTCGGCGGGCACGCCGGGCTGCGACAGCGCC
The DNA here is from genome assembly GCF_004135345.1 of Xylanimonas allomyrinae. Taxonomy (NCBI): domain Bacteria; kingdom Bacillati; phylum Actinomycetota; class Actinomycetes; order Micrococcales; family Promicromonosporaceae; genus Xylanimonas; species Xylanimonas allomyrinae. Next base: position 550,621 of record NZ_CP035495.1, on the reverse strand, counting down.
TGTGCGAGATCGATGGCGAGGTCCGACTTCCCGGTGGCGGTGGGGCCCACGACGGCGACGACGATCACGGGCCCACGCTACGTGAGACGCGGGTCCTGCCCACGACCACCCCCGACGTAGGGCTACCCTCCGGGCATGCAACGTCCCTCCGACATCGACGCTGATCCCGCGTCGGAGCGCCTGTGGACCCCGGCGACGGCGGTCACGGCGGTCCGAACCCTCGCATCGCTCGCGCTGTGTCTCGTGGCCGCCCACCAGCACAGTCTCACGCTGCTGGTCGCCGGGCTGGGCGTGTACTGGGTGGGCGACATGCTCGACGGCGCGGTCGCCCGGTTCCTGGGGTGCGAGACGCGCATCGGAGCGGTGCTCGACCTGTTGTGCGACCGGCTCAACGCGGCCGCGTTCTACCTCGGCCTCGTGTGGCTGCTGCCGCAGAACGCGGTTCCGGTGGGCGTGTACCTGTTCGAGTTCCTCGTGGTCGACGCGTTCCTGTCGCTGGCGTTCCTCGCGTGGTCGGTGCGCAGCCCGAACTACTTCTACGACGTCGACCGGCGCATCTGGGCGTGGAACTGGTCCAAGCCGGGCAAGGCGGTCAACTCGGCCCTCTTCGCGGTGCTGCTGCTGGTGACGTCGACGCCGTGGGTCGGCACCGTCGTGGCCGCCGGGCTGCTGGTGCTCAAGTGCGTCTCGCTCGGGTGGCTGCTGCGTCTCGGCCTTCCGATCCCCGCCCGCGTGGACGCCGCGCCGTCGAGCGTCCCGCCGACAGCGCCGTCCGCGACGGCCTGAGAACGCCGTGCTCGCTGCGCTCGCCACGTTCGGCACCTCGATCCTGTCCGCGCTCGTCCCCTTCGTGAACCTCGAGGTCTACCTCGGCGTGCTCGCGACCCGGATCGGCGACGACGCCGCGGCGGCCCTGACGTGCGCGGCTGCGGCGGGGCTGGGCACGGTCGTCGGCAAGCTCGTCTGGTACTGGCTGGCCGCGCGTTCGATGCAGTCGCAGTGGGTCGCCAAGAAGCTCTCCAAGGAGTCGTGGAAGCGCACGTTCGACCGCTGGCACACCACGCTCGCCGGCCGTCCCTGGCTCACCGCCGCGGTGCTGCTGGCCGCGTCGATCGCCGGGGTTCCGCCCCTGCTGGTCATGTCGCTGGTCGCCGGTGCGCTGCGTGTCCGCCTGGAGGTGTTCGTCCCAACCGTCGCGGTGGGCCGGGCCGTGCGCGCCTGGCTGATCCTCGCCGGGGTCGGGGCCGTGCTCACGTGACGAGTCGGTGCACCGTCACGCTGTAGGAGCCGGGCAGGTGCTCGTGGCGCTGGTGCACGTCGAGCACGTCGTGCGTCCACCGGCCCGACGCCAGGAGGCGCTCGAGCACGGCGTCGACGCCCGGCGCCGGCTGGTCCGCGACGACGAGGAGCCCTCCGGCGGTCGACGTCACCGCCTGGTCGTCGAACGTCGCACGGATCCGGGCCGTGGCTGCAAGCACGGCCGCGGTCGCCGGCTCCCCCGGCACCTCGACGACGTCGACCGGGCACGTCGCGACGTCGAGCCCGGCGTCGCCGAGCGCGAGCAGCGCCACCGAGGCCCCGGGCGCGGCGATGCCGTCCCAGTCCTCGCCGCGCGGCCCGAAGGCGGACATCAGGGGAACGAACGCGTCGGCGACGCCGACCGCGGCCAGGCTCGGCCGCAGCCGCCCGGCCCGCGCCGTCGGACCCGTCGCGAGCACCGCGACGCCGCCACGCGACACGGCGAGCTCGCCCGACAGAACGTCCCGCACCGTGCGGCGCAGCCCGGGCAGGGCGTCTGCGCCTCCCGAGACGCCCTGCGCGAGCAGAGGCGTGGCGGGAACGACGACGAGGCACGGCACGCGCCCGACAGTACCGTCGCGCCTCGCCTTCGAACGGCTGCACGTGTGTGCTCGGCGCGGGGCGCTCCCGGTAGTGTGGACGGGGTGAGGTTCTTCGGGTCACGCCGGGACACCGGACGCCCCTCGGGGCGAGACGAGGGATGGTCCCCGACCACGCCGCCAGCCGACGACACCGCGTCCGCCGACGCGCCGCCCGCCCTGGACGACCAGGAGCTGCGCGAACGAGTCGAAGGCCTGCTGGCGCGCGTCGTCGGCAGCCCGCGCGGCAGGACCGGGCAGCCTGCCCAGGAACCCTTGCCCGCGCCGCTCTCCCACGACCGCGTGAGCGCATGGCTCGAGCGGTCCGGGTTCACCTACTTCACCGACTCGGACGGTGACATCGGCGGGCTGTGGCACGGGCGCCTGTTCTACTTCCTCGTGCTCGGCGAGCGCGAGGAAGTCCTCCAGGTGCGCGGACAGTGGCACCGCGAGGCCACCATCGAGCGCCTCGAGGAGCTGCTCGAGGCCTGCAACTCGTGGAACGCCGACCACATCTGGCCCAAGGCGTACACGCGCGTGCGGGACGACGGCGGCGTCGTCGTGTGCACCGAGTGCACCGTCGACGTCGAGCCCGGCGTGACCGACGACCAGCTCGCCCAGCACCTGCAGTGCGGGCTCATCACGGGCTCGATGTTCTTCGACAGCCTCGACGAGACCTACCCCGATCCGCTCCAGGAGGCGCCGTGAGCCGCCTGGCCGCGTGGCTCGACCGCGCGCGCGGCCTCGCGCCGCGCGGCCAGGGCGCGACCCGGCCCACCGGTGGCCGGTCCGCCCGGCCACCCGAACCGCTGACCGCGCAGCGCGTGGGCGACGAGCTGACCCGCCGCGGCTACCGCTTCCGCATCGACTCGGACGGCGACATCACCGGTACGTGGGACGGCAACCGGTTCTGGTTCCTGCTGCTGGGCGACCACAAGGAGATCCTCCAGGTGCGCGGCCGCTGGGCCGGGGAGGTGGCGGCCACGACCCGCCTGGCCGTGCTCCAGGCGGTGAACGACTGGAACCGCGAGCGCATCTGGCCCAAGGTCTACATACGCGAGGAGGAGGACGGCCTCGCGCTGTACGCCGAGGTGTCGGTCGACTTCGAGCACGGGGCGACCGACGCGCAGGTCGCCGCGACCGTGTCCTGCGGCCTGGTGACGGCGACGCAGTTCTTCGACTCGCTGGCCACGCTCGCGCCTCCCGCGGCCGGGTAGCGCACTCCCCCGGACGCGCTCAGCGTCGCAGCAGCGTGGGCAGTCCGAGCGAGACCGGCCCGGAGGGCGCGGGCGTTCCGTGCGTGTGACCGTCGTCGGGCGCGCCGAGCCGCGTCCGCTCGCGGGCGGCCCACGCGTCACCCGAGCGCGTGCGACGCACCGCGTGCGTACCGCCGTCGGGACCGCCGTCGGCAGCGGAATGGGCCGCGGAATCGGCGAGAAGGTGGTGCGGCGCCGCGTGCGTGACGACGGCGGTCACCATGTCCCCCGGGCGGGGCAGGCGGGGGTCGAGGTCGGCCGCGTCGGCCAGGCGCGGGTCGTCAAGCGACGCCGGCGCGCCGGGTGCGACGAGACCGCCGGGCAGTGCGACGTGCACCAGCCGGTTGTCGGGTGCGCGGCCCGAGATCCGCTGCGTGGCGCCGTCCTTCTTGCCCGAGCCTTCGACGACGAGCACCTCGATCGTGCGGCCCACCTGCCGGGCGGCCTCCTGCGCCGAGACGCGCTCCTGCAAGGCCAGCAGCCGGTCGAACCGCTCCTGCACGACATCCTTGGGAACCTGGTCAGCCATGGTCGCGGCGGGGGTTCCCGGCCGCGGGGAGTACTGGAAGGTGAACGCGGACGTGAACCGGGAGGCCTCGACCACACGCAGCGTCTCCGCGAAGTCCTCCTCCGTCTCGCCCGGGAACCCGACGATGAGGTCGGTCGTGATGGCGGCGTCCGGCATCGCCGCGCGCACACGGTCGAGGATGCCGAGGAACTTCTCGGACCGGTACGAGCGGCGCATCGCGCGCAGCACCCTGTCGGATCCCGACTGGAGAGGCATGTGCAGGCTCGGCATGACGTTGGGCGTCTGCGCCATCGCGGCGATGACGTCGTCGGTAAAGGCGGCCGGATGCGGGGAGGTGAAGCGGACCCGCTCCAGCCCTTCGACCTGGCCGCACGCGCGCAGCAGCTTGGCGAAGGCGCCGCGGTCGCCGAACTCGACGCCGTAGGAGTTGACGTTCTGGCCCAGGAGCGTCACCTCGATCGCACCGCCGTCGACCAGCGCCTGCACCTCGGCGAGGATCTCGCCGGGGCGCCGGTCACGCTCCTTGCCGCGCAGGTGCGGCACGATGCAGAAGGTGCACGTGTTGTTGCAGCCCACCGAGATGGACACCCAGCCGGCGTAGACCGATTCACGACGCGTGGGCAGCGTCGAGGGAAACACCTGGAGCGACTCGGCGATCTCGACCTGCGCCGCCGCGTTGTGCCGGGCACGCTCCAGGAGCACCGGCAGCGCGTCAAGGTTGTGCGTGCCGAACACGACGTCGACATAGGGCGCTCGCTCGACGATCTCGCCCCGATCCTTTTGCGCCAGACAACCACCCACGGCGATCTGCATGCCCGGCCGCTGCGCCTTGATGCTCGCCAGATGACCCAGGTTTCCGTAAAGGCGCGTCGCCGCATTCTCCCGCACGGCGCAGGTGTTGATCACGACGACGTCGGCGCTGTTCGCGGCGTCGTCGGCGGCGCTCGCACGCACGTAGCCGGCCTGTTCCAGCAAGCCGGCCATGTGCTCGGAGTCGTGGACGTTCATCTGGCACCCGAGGGTGCGCACGACGTAGGTGCGCGCTGCGGGCGCGCCTGGTACGGGGAGGGTGGCGGAGGACATCGCGTCTAGGGTACGGTCCCCACCCCGGGCACGGAACCAGACCCGCATCGGAGCAGGTCATGACCGCCAAGGGGAATACCGTGACCAATTTGTTGCAGGACTGGGCGGTCCGGGGCTGTTCGTGGAAACACGAGGCAGGGATGCTGGGGCTGAGGACGACACCGACGAAAGGGCCGATCACGATGGAGACAGCCGCACCGCCACTGGTCGAGCTCACGGGGGTCAACAAGCACTTCGGCGCTCTCCACGTGCTGCGCGACATCAACCTCACGGTCCACAAGGGTGAGGTTCTCGTCGTCGTCGGGCCGTCGGGCTCGGGCAAGTCAACGCTGTGCCGAGCCATCAACCGGCTCGAGACCATCGACGAGGGCGAGATCCGCGTCGACGGCAACCCCCTGCCTGGCGAGGGCCGCGGGCTCGCCAAGCTGCGTGCGGAGGTCGGCATGGTGTTCCAGTCGTTCAACCTGTTCGCGCACAAGACCGTGCTCGACAACGTGACGCTCGGACCGCGCAAGGTCCGCCGGGCGTCGAAGAAGGATGCAGAGACGGAGGCGCTGGCGTTGCTGCGGCGCGTGGGTGTCGAGGACCAGGCGCGCAAGATGCCCGCCCAGCTCTCCGGCGGCCAACAGCAGCGCGTCGCGATCGCCCGAGCCCTCGCGATGCATCCCAAGGTCATGCTCTTCGACGAGCCCACCAGCGCCCTGGACCCCGAGATGGTCAACGAGGTGCTCGACGCGATGGTGGCGCTCACCAAGGAGGGCATGACGATGATCGTCGTGACACATGAGATGGGATTCGCCCGCAAAGCCGCGGACAGAGTCGTGTTCATGGCGGACGGTCAGATCGTCGAGGAAGCAGATCCCGACACGTTCTTCACCGCGCCTCAGTCGGAGCGGGCGAAGGACTTCCTCTCAAAGATCCTCATCCACTGAGGCACCACATCGCCACACGCGTCCGGGGGGACGCACCGAACGAAGGGGATATCATGCGCAAACGCACCACCGGGCTCCTCGCCCTCGCGGCGACAGCCGCGCTCACCTTCACCGCTTGTTCGAGCGCCGAACCAGGCGGACCGGCCGCCGACCCCTCGGAAGACGGCGGCGGGACGAGCAAGACCATCAAGGTCGGCGTGAAGTACGACCAGCCCGGCCTCGGCCTTCAGGACGGCCCCAACCACACAGGCTTCGACGTCGACGTCGCCACCTATGTCGTCGGCAAGCTCGGCTACACGCCCGACCAGATCCAGTGGGTCGAGTCACCGTCTGCCCAGCGCGAGACGATGCTCCAGACCGGGCAGGTCGACATCATCTTCGCGACGTACTCGATCACGGACGCTCGCAAGGAGATCGTCGACTTCGCCGGCCCGTACTTCATCGCGGGCCAGGATCTGCTCGTCTCGCAGGACAACACCGACATCACCGGCCCCGACGCGCTCGAGGGCAAGAACCTGTGCTCGGTCACGGGGTCGACGTCCGCCCAGAAGATCAAGGACAGCTACTCGGCCGGGGTGAACCTGCTCGAGCGTCCCGGCTACGCCGAGTGCGTCACCGCCCTCGTCGCGGGCCAGGTCGACGCGGTGACCACGGACGACATCATCCTCGCAGGCCTCGCCGCGACCGACGCCAACAAGGGCAAGGTCAAGGTGGTCGGTGCGCCGTTCACGGAAGAGCGCTACGGCATCGGGCTCCCCAAGGGCTCGACCGAGACGTGCGAGAAGGTCAACGAGGCCGTCAAGGAGATGATCGACGACGGCACGTGGGAGCAGCTCATCGAGAAGAACACCGCCGGGACCGGCTACACGCCCAACGCCGCCGAGAACCCGCCGACGCCGGACGCCTGCTCCTGACGCTCGGACCGCGCTTCGACGGGCTCGGCCACCCGCAGTGGCCGAGCCCGTCGAACACACCTGAAAGGAGCCGCTAGTGGCCGGGTTCTTCGACGTGCTCGCCAGCTACGACGTGCTCGGCGCGTTCTGGGTCAACGTGCAGCTCACCGTCTGGGGTGCGCTGCTGGCCCTCGTGCTGGGCACAGTCCTCGCCGTCATGCGGATCTCGCCGCTGCTCTCGTTGCAGTGGGCCGGCGCGGCGTACGTCAACATCGTCCGCAACACACCGCTCACGGTCATCATGACGTTCCTGGTGCTCGCAGTGTGGACCCAGCTCAGCGTCACGCTCTCCCGGGACTTCACCACGAACTTCTTCCTGTTCGCAGTGCTCGGACTCGGCGCCTACCACGCGGCGTTCGTGTGCGAGGCGATCCGCTCCGGCGTCAACACCGTGCCCGTCGGCCAGGCCGAGGCGGCTCGCGCCATCGGCCTCCCGTTCCTCTCGGCGGCCCGCATCATCGTGCTGCCCCAGGCGTTCCGCGGGGCGATCGCGCCGCTGGGCAACACCCTGATCGCGCTGCTGAAGAACTCCACGGTCGCGGCAGCCGCGTCCGTGTCCACAGAGACGTCGAGCGTCATGAAGACCATGATCGAGATCCGCCCGGACTACCTGTGGGAGATCTTCTTCACCTTCGCGATCGGCTTCGTCATCCTCATCATCCCCATCGGGCTGGCCACCACCTGGCTCTCCAACCGTCTGGCGGTCCGTCGATGAGCGCTTCCGTCCTGTTCGACGCCCCCGGCCCACGCGGCCGGCGCCGCATGGCGATCAGCAACGCCCTGGGCGCGGTCGTGGTGCTCGGCATCCTCGCCTGGGTGCTCGTCGTCCTCAGCGGCAAGGGCCAGCTCGCCGCCGGCCTGTGGCGCACCGCCGTCGACCCGCGCGCGTGGCAGTACTACTACCTGCCCGGGTTGCAGAACACCCTGCGCGCGGCGGCCTTCGCCACGGTCGGCGCCGTCGTCTTCGGGATTCTTTTCGGCATGGGCAGGCTGTCGCACCTGCGGGCGATCCGCTGGGTCTCCTCACTGCTCGTCGAGTTCCTGCGCGCCGTGCCCGTGCTCCTGATGATGGTCTTCCTCAACATCCTCTTCGGGGTCACGCTGCGGGGCGTCGTCGCCGACTCGGCGTTCACCGCCGTCGTCGTGGCGCTCATCCTCTACAACGGGTCGGTCATCGCCGAGCTCGTTCGCTCGGGCGTCGGCAGCCTGCCGCGCGGGCAGGCCGAGGCCGGCGTGTCGCTGGGCCTCACACGCGGGCAGACCCTCCGCTCGATCCAGCTCCCCCAAGCCCTCATCGCGATGCTCCCGGCAGTCGTCTCCCAGCTCGTCGTCGTTCTCAAGGACTCCGCGCTCGGCCAGCTCATCGGGTACAAGGAGCTGCTGCGCTCCGCCCAGATCCTCGCCTCAGGAGGCGGCAACCCGCTGCAGGCGCTGTTCGTCGCCGCGATCCTGTTCATCCTGCTCAACGTCGTGCTGTCGTGGGTCGCGCGCAGGCTCGCCCGGCGACTGTCCAGCCGAACCTCCGGCAAGACGGCCACAGGCAGCGGCATCGGCCCAGGCATCGCAGTCCCACGGACCGCGCCCGGTGTGACGGCCGGAGGGTGATGCGCGCGCCGCGCGGGTTCTGCGGCGACCCCGGCCACGCTCGTCCAGGCCGGGCACCGCAGGGTCGGCGTCAGCGGCCCACGATGGGGCCGTGAAGGTAGTCGTCTGCCGGCTCGTGGACCCGCTCGTGCGCCGGCCGCGCCTCTACCCTGCGGGCATCGCCCCGCTCGCCACGAAGATCTCGGGGGGGCCGCGCCCGCACTCGGCCGATGGCACGCACTCGACCGACTGCCGTGGCACCTATCCGAGCTCGGAGAGGTCGCCGGTCTCCACACCCTCTGCCGCGAGCGCGTCCTTGACCGCCGCGAACGCAACCCCGGTCGGATAGCCCTTCCGGGCCAACGCCGACGCGGCCCGCCTGACGCGGGCGTCGCGCGCCAGCCCACGCGTGCGGGCCACCAGCCCGCCGGCGAGGCGCGCCGCCGTCTCGCGCTCGTCGTCGTCGGCAACCTGACCGAGCGCCTCGGCCGCCGTGTCGTCGTCTATCCCGCGCCGGCGCAGCTCTGCGGCGATGGCGCGGCGTGCGAGGCCCCTCTCGGAGTGCCGGGTGCGCACGACCATGTGGGCGTACTCGACGTCGTCGATCAGGCCCACCTCGGCGAACCGATCCAGGACCCGCGCCACCACCGGCTCCGGGTAGCCCTTGCGGGCCATCGCCTGCTCCAGTTCGCGGCGGCTCTTCGGCGTAGCGGTCAGGATGCGAAGGACGGTCTCGCGGGCCAGGTCGCCGGCCTCGTCGACCGTGACCTCGCCCGCCTCAAGGCGCTCGGTGACGGAACGGCGCGGTGCGCGCTCACCCGAGCGCGCACCGACACCGCTCCGACCGGTCCGGCCGCGGCGCTTCCCCACGCCGCGACCCCCCTCGTCGCCATCACGTTCCGGTCCGGGGACGGAGGACCCCGGCGAACCGAGCATCAGAACGGTGCCTTCTTGCCCTTGGCACCCGCGGCGGGCGCGGCGGCGGCGGCCGGCGTTGCGGTGCCCGCCTTGCCTGCCGCGACGTCGTCGGCCGGTGCGTCGAGCTTGGCGCCCACGCCGAGCTTCTCCTTGATGCGCTTCTCCAGCTCGTTGGCGAGGTCGGGGTTGTCGCGCAGGAACCCTCGCGCGTTCTCCTTGCCCTGGCCGAGCTGGTCGCCCTCGTAGGTGAACCACGAGCCCGACTTGCGCACGAGACCGTGCTCCACGCCCATGTCGATGAGGCCACCCTCGCGTGAGATGCCCACCCCGTAGAGGATGTCGAACTCCGCCTGCTTGAACGGCGGGGCCATCTTGTTCTTGACCACCTTGACGCGCGTGCGGTTGCCGACCGGCTCCGTGCCCTCTTTCAGGGTCTCGATGCGACGGATGTCCAGGCGGACCGACGCGTAGAACTTGAGCGCCTTGCCGCCGGTCGTCGTCTCCGGGCTGTTGTGCACCATCACGCCGTCGACGAAGTAGTTGTGGTTTCCCTCCACCTCGATGTCGAAGCGGCGCATCGAGGGGGCCTTCGGCTTGACGCGGACGTCGCTAACGCGCGCGGGCATCAGAACGGTACGCGGCGCCACGACCTCCGGCGTCACGTCGAACTGCCCCCGGAACCGCGGGTCCAGCAGGTGCTGCATCGAGGCGTGAACGTACGGTGCCACGACCTCCTGGAGCCGTGCCGTCCCAGCCTGCGTGAGCCGGATGACCCACTGCTGCCCGGAGTCCTGCCGGTGCAGCGCGCAGTCGACGCCGTGGCTGTCCCGCAGGTAGCCGGCCAGACGTTCGCGCGATCCGGGGCTCATCTCGTCGACGCAGACCTCGGCGTGCCCCACGCTGCCGCCCGTGCTCGCCTGCGGGCACCCGGACATGACGTCGACCGAGAAGCGGTCCATGTACCAGACGGCGAGGGCGAGCGGGGTGAGCGCCTTGAGGTAGTCCTCCGTGATGTGCTTCTTGCCGTCGCCGAAGTCGACGACCTCGCGCAGCTCGGACAGCTCGGCGAGCGGCCTCAGACCGACCTGCGTCGCACCGTCCGGCAGGACCGTGCGCGTCTGCCCCACGTTGTGAAGCATCGACGCCTTCCAGCCGAGGTACGCGGCCTGCGCGGGGCTGTGATCCATGCGGAACTGAGCTCGTCCGCCGGGAAGGGACGACAGGGTGGCGCCTCCGAGCAGTCCACCGAGCACCACCTGCCACTGCTGGTCGGACAGGAGCGCGTCCTCGGCAACCATGACGCGGTCTCCCGCGAGGATCTCGCCTGCTTCGCGCCAGCCGCCCGGGGTGCGGACGAGGTGGTTCTCCGTCGCCGCGAACTGGGCGCCCTCACCCGTGCCCGACTCGACCGTGAACTCCAGGAACCGCTCGGCAGGGCCGTTGTCGAACCAGTTGACGACCTTCCGCGGAACCGCCTGGCCCGACTCCGGGTCGTACGACAGCACCTCGACCGGCCGCTTCTCGTCGACGATGGTGCCGATCTGCTCCGTCGTGCCGTCGGCGAGCACGACACGCGTCGAGTAGTCGAAGCATCCGAAGAAGACGCCGATCTTCTCGCGCAGCTGGTTGATGAAGATGGCGGTCGTACCCGACGAGCTCAGCGCACCCGTGATCTTGCGCAGTGCCTGCGACATCAGACGCGCCTGGAGGCCCACGTGGCTGTCGCCCATCTCGCCCTCGATCTCAGCCTTCGGCACCAGTGCCGCGACCGAGTCGATGACGATGACGTCGAGCGCGCCCGAACGGATGAGCATGTCGGCGATCTCGAGCGCCTGCTCGCCCGTGTCCGGCTGGGACACGAGCAGGGCGTCGGTGTCGACACCCAGCTTCTTGGCGTACTCGGGGTCGAGCGCGTGCTCGGCGTCGATGAAGGCCGCGATGCCGCCCGAGCGCTGCGCGCTGGCGACTGCGTGCAGGGCGACCGTCGTCTTGCCCGAGGACTCCGGGCCGTAGATCTCCACGACGCGCCCGCGCGGGAGTCCTCCGATGCCGAGCGCCACGTCGAGCGCGATCGAGCCGGTGGGGATCACTTCGACGGGAGCGCGAGAGTCGTCGCCCAGGCGCATGACCGAGCCCTTGCCGAAACTGCGGTCGATCTGGGCGAGCGCAGCCTCAAGGGCCTTGTCGCGGTCTGCCGGTGCGGGCATGTCGGTCACCTTTGTGGTCGGGGCGCGGCGAGTGCGCGCCGGCTTCTGTGTCTGCGAGCTCATCGGTGCCAGACCGTATGTGCAGCCACCGACACGGACGCCTTCTCCGGCCCCTGCCTGACGACAAGGTTCCAGAATCCGTGCCTGTGGACGACTTTAGCCGAACATCTGTTCGATGCGAGCGACACGCCGACGCGTCCACGACGCGTCCGCGTCTCCGCCGAGCGGTCGAGCGGCCACGACGCGGCCTCTCGGCTCCGGCGAGGTGCCGGCGAGGTGCCGGCGAGCGCCGGTGAAGCGCCGGTGCGCCGTCAGCGCGACGGCGGCGGCGCCTTGCGCCCGCGGCTCGTGCCCCAGCGGTCCGCGTCGGGCACGTCGAGCGCGTCGCACAGCGCGTGCCAGACGTCGCGCGGCTGGAGCCCCGCGTCCAGCGCCTCGGCCGGGGTGCGGTCGCCGAGCGCCGCCAGCACCTGCTCTCGCGCGAGCGCGCGCCCGTACCCGGGCCCGAAGACCTCGTCGATCAACTCCCAGAACTCCCGCAGACGCACGGGGCAAGCGTGCCACCGCCGTCAAGCCTCCGGCCGGCACGGGCGGCCCCGGCGTCGTCCACCGGCGCCTGCTCCTCGCCGCGACCTTGCCCGCGCGCACGACGACGCTGCTGCCCAGCGTCGTCCACAGGAGGTCGGCGCCGTGTCGGACCCGCGGTCCAGAATGGTCGCGTGACCTCTCCTTTGGCCCGCTTCGGCCCCGCGACTCGCACTTGGTTCGCGGGTGCGTTCGAGGGGCGACGGCGGCCCAGGCGGGCGCGTGGGAGGCGATCGGCGAGGGCAACCACGCGCTCGTCGTCGCACCGACCGGCTCGGGCAAGACGCTCGCCGCATTCCTCTGGGCGATCGACCGCCTGCACCACGAGCCGCTCCCCGAGCGCGGGCTGCGCTGTCGCGTCCTGTACGTCTCGCCGCTCAAGGCGCTGGCCGCCGACGTCCAGCGCAACCTGCGCTCTCCGCTGACGGGCATCCGCCAGGCCGCGGCCCGCGCCGGGATCGAGACCCCCGGGATCGACGTCGGGATGCGCACCGGTGACACACCTGCGAACGAGCGCCGCGCGTTCGCGACCCGGCCCCCCGACATCCTCGTCACGACGCCCGAGTCGCTGTTCCTCATGCTCACCTCGCAGGCTCGCGCGGGCCTGCTCGGCGTCGAGACGGTGATCCTCGACGAGATCCATGCCGTCGCGGGCACCAAACGCGGGGCGCACCTGGCCCTGAGCCTCGAACGGCTCGACGCGCTCCTGGTCGGCGCGGGCTCGGCACCCGCCCAGCGTGTCGGGCTGTCGGCGACGGTCCGGCCCGTCGACCAGGTGGCGGCCTTCCTCGGCGGGCACCGTGCACCCGACGAGGGCGGGCGTCAGGTCGCCGTCGTGCAGCCGCCCGCGGCCAAGGAATGGGCCATCGACGTCGTCGTCCCGGTCCCGGACCTGTCCGACCTCGACGCGCCCCCCGGCACCGCGCCGGGCGCGTCGGGGCCCGAGGACTCGGCGCCGTCGGACGACGACCTCGCCCGTGCCCCGGAGGTGCCCGGCATTCCCGACATCGCGGGGGACGCCACCTCGCCGCTGCGCCGGTCGTCGGTGTGGCCGCACGTCGAGGAGCGCGTCGTCGACCTCGTCGCCTCGCACCGATCGACTCTCGTGTTCACCAACTCGCGGCGCGGCGCCGAGCGTCTCACCAGCCGTATGAACGAGCTGTGGGCGCAGCGCCTCGGCGAGCGCGTCGCCGACCCGAGCGGCACGTGGCCTGCACAGGCCCCCGGCCAGTCCGGCACGGCGGCCGGGATCGCTCCCGGCGTCGAGATCCTCGCGCGCGCCCACCACGGCTCGATGAGCCGCACCGAGCGCACGCGCACCGAGTCGGAGCTCAAGGAGGGACGGCTGCCCGCCGTCGTCGCCACGAGCTCGCTCGAGCTGGGCATCGACATGGGCGCGGTCGACCTCGTGGTGCAGGTCGGCGCGCCGCCGTCGGTCGCGAGCGGGCTGCAGCGCATCGGCCGCGCCGGTCACCAGGTCGGCGCGGTGTCGCACGGCGTCGTCTTCCCGACGCACCGCGGCGACCTCGTTCCCGCGGCGGTCGTCGCCCAGCGCATGCGCGACGGCGAGATCGAGCCCCTGCACGTGCCCACCACGCCGCTCGACGTGCTCGCCCAGCAGGTCGTCGCCGCGCTCGCGACCGACGACTGGGACGCCGACGACCTCCTCGCCACGTTCCGCCGCGCGCACCCCTACGCCCACCTGGGCCGGGCGACCTGGGCCTCGGTGCTCGACATGCTCGCCGGCCGCTACCCCTCCGAGGACTTCGCCGAGCTACGCGCCCGCATCGTGTGGGACCGCGCGACCGGGCGGCTGTCGGCCCGGCCAGGCGCGCTGCGCCTCGCGGCCACCAGCGGTGGCACCATCCCCGATCGGGGGCTCTACGGCGTCTTCCTCGCGTCGGGCGACGCCGCGGACGGCGTGGCGCAGCGCGGCGGCAAGCGTGTGGGCGAGCTCGACGAGGAGATGGTCTACGAGTCCCGCGTGGGCGACACGTTCACGCTCGGCTCCTCGACGTGGCGCATCGAGGACATCACGCCCGACCGCGTGCTCGTCTCCCCCGCACCCGGGCTGCCCGGCCGCCTGCCGTTCTGGAAGGGCGACTCGCCGGGTCGGCCGGTCGAGCTGGGCCGCGCGATGGGCGCGTTCGTCCGCACCAGCGACGCGCTGCTCGCCGACGACGCCGCCACCGGCCGCGCCCGCCTGCGCGAGGCCGGGCTCGACGCCTGGGCGGCCGACAACCTCGCCGCGTACCTGACGGAGCAACGCATCGCGACGGGTCGCGTGCCCGACGACCGCACGATCGTCGTCGAGCGGTTCCGTGACGAGCTCGGCGACTGGCGCGTCGTGGTCCACTCACCCTTCGGCGCGCGCGTGCACGCACCGTGGGCACTGATCCTCGCCGGTCGGCTGCGCGAGAGGCACGGCCTCGACGTCGCCGCCATGCACTCCGACGACGGGATCGTGCTGCGGCTGCCCGACGCCGGGGCCGCCTGGGACGTCGCCGAGGTTCCCGCCGAGGGCGGCCCCGGGGGCGATGCTCCGCTCGTCACCGCCGAGGACCTGCTGGTCGATCCCGACGACGTCGTGCGCGCCGTCCGCGACGAGCTGGGCTCGTCGGTGCTGTTCGCCGCCCGCTTCCGCGAGGCCGCCGCGCGCGCCCTGCTGCTGCCACGCCGGCGCCCCGACCGCCGCCAGCCGCTGTGGCAGCAACGCCAGCGCGCGGCCCAGCTCTTGCAGGTCGCAGCCCAGTTCCCCGACTTCCCGATCACGCTCGAGGCCGCTCGGGAGTGCCTTCAGGACGACTTCGACGTCGCCGCTCTCGGCGCCCTGATGGCGGACGTCGCCGCGGGCCGGATCCGCATCGTCGAGGTGACCACGCAGAGCCCGTCACCGTTCGCGCAGTCGCTGCTGTTCGGGTACACGGCGCAGTTCCTCTACGACGGCGACGCCCCACTGGCCGAGCGCCGCGCTGCCGCTCTCTCGCTCGATCCCGACCTGCTCGCCGAGCTGCTGGGCGAACAGGGTGCGACCGCGATCGCCGACCTTCTCGACCCGGCCGCCGTCGAGCGCACCGAGGCGGAGCTCCAGGCGCTCGCGCCCGAGCGGCAGGCCAAGGACGCCGAGGGCCTGTGGGACGTACTGCGCCGGACCGGGCCGCACGACCTCCTTGCGCTGGAGGCGCGCACGCGTACGCAGTCGCGCACCGAGGTCGCCGGGTGGCTCGACGCGCTGGAAGGTGACCGGCGCGTCATCCGGGTGCGGTTTGCCGGCGCCGAGCAGTGGGCCGTCGCGCAGGATGCGGGAAGGCTGCGCGACGCGCTCGGCGTCGCGCTCCCCGTCGGCGTGCCCGAGGCCTACACCGAACTCGTTCCCGACCCGCTGGGCGACCTGGTGCGCCGCCATGTGCGCACCCACGGGCCGGTCGCGGCCACCGACGTCGCGACACGGTTCGGGCTCGGCATCGCCGTCGTCCTGCATGCGCTTGCTCGGCTCGAGGCGGCGGGAACCGTGGTGCGGGGGGCGCTGCGGCCGTCCTCGCTGGGCGGTACGGGCGACGAATGGTGCGACCCCGAGGTGCTGCGACGGCTCCGACGCCGGTCGCTGGCGGCGCTGCGCGCCGAGGTGGAGCCCGTCGAGCCGCAGGCGCTGGGTGTCTTCCTGCCGCACTGGCAGCAGGTCGGCGCCCGCTCGGCGGCCCGAGGCGTCGACGGTGTGCTGAGGGCGGTCGAGCAGCTTGCCGGTGCCGCGGTACCCGCGAGCGCGCTGGAGACGCTCGTGCTGCCTGCGCGTGTGCCCGACTACTCCACTGCGCTGCTCGATGAGCTCACGACCGCGGGCGAGGTGCTGTGGTGCGGTCACGCGCGGCTGCCCGGGTCGGGCGGCGGTGATGGCATGGTGTCGCTGCACCTGGCCGACGGCGCGCCGCTGACGCTGCGGGAACCCGACCCGGTCGAGGAGGGCGGCGCGCTCGACACCGACCTGCACCGCGCGGTGCTCGACCTGCTCACGGGATCCGGCGGCTACTTCCTGACCCGACTGGCCGAGCTGGCGGACGCGTCGACGAGTGCGACGCTCGACGTGCTGTGGGACCTGGTGTGGGCGGGCTGGGTCACCAACGACGGGCTGGGGCCGCTGCGTGAGGCCGTCGGCGCGGGTGCCGGAGGCGCACACCGGGCGCCGCGCGCGCCGGCGCGGGCACGCCCGGTGCGGCACTCACGGTTCGGCGGACTCAGCCGACCGGCCGTGTCGCCCGCGTCGGCGGTGCGAACCGGTGGCGGCCGCTGGGCCGCCCTGCCTGCCGTCGAACGGGACCCGACGCTGCGCGCGCACGCGCTGACGCAGGTGCTCCTGGAACGGCACGGCGTGCTCACCCGCGCGGTCGCTCCGTCGGAGGGAGCGACGCGAGCGTTCCGCGACGTCTACCGCGTGCTGCGCGAGCTCGAGGAGCGCGGTGCGGTGCGTCGCGGTTATTTCGTGGAAGGGCTCGGCGGGTCGCAGTTCGCTCTGCCGGGAGCCGTCGACCAGCTCCGCACCGACGCCGCCGACCGTGCCCGAGCCCATGAGGTCGACCCGGACGACGGATCCGACGTGACCCAGGCGTTCCGCACGAACCCGCCCGACCTCGTCGCCGGCTCGTGGCATCCGCAGGGGACGCGTGGCGCCGGCGACCCGCACGCGGCGACCCGGCCGCACGAGACGACCGGCCCGCACGAGGCGGGCAGCCTCGCCGCGTCCCGGCAGCTCCCGCATCATGTCGGCGGCCCGGACGGGTCGCTCGCCGCTCACGTCTCGGTGCCCGGCGCACTGCTGCTGGCCGCGACCGATCCCGCCAACCCGTACGGCGCCGCTCTGGCCTGGCCGCCCGGGTCGACGTCCGCAGACGGCCCCGGCGCGCACCGTCCGGGCCGCAAGGCGGGCGCCGTCGTGGTCCTGGTCGACGGAGACGTGGTGCTCTTCGTCGAGCGCGGAGGGCGCACCGTGCTGACGTTCGGCTCGTCCGAGCCGGGCGCCGTGCGACGCCTCGCGACCGCCGGGCGGGTGCTGGCGGACGCGGCCCGGACGGGTCGTCTCGGGCGCGTGCTCGTGCAGCGGGTCGACGGCGTCGCCGCGCTCACGGCGGCCCGAGAACGCACGCTCGGTGCGGGTGCACTGCTCGACGCCGGGTTCGCCGTGACGCCCCGGGGGCTGCGGGTGGCGGGCGGCTGACCGATGCCCGAGGGAGATGTGCTGCGCCTGACGGCCGAGCGGCTCGGTGCCGCGCTCGGCGGGTCCCCGCTCGTGCGCGCCGAGCTGCGCTGGCCTTCCGTCGCGGGCGCCGACCTCGTCGGCCGGACGCTCGTCGAGTCGACGGCCTACGGCAAGCACCTGCTGCTGCGCCTCGACGCGGGCCCGAACCTCACGCCGCACGGCGCCGGCCCGCGGACCGGCGCGGCCCCGCCCACCCGCGGGACCGTGCGCCCCGGTGAGTCCCCGCGCGACACCACCGAACAGGTCGGTGAGTCCCGGAACACCAGCGCGGTCCCGCGCCCTGGCGTGCCTCCACGATCCGACGAGGCCTCACGATCCGCCCGGCAGGAGGCGTCGTCCGCGCGTTCGGGGCGGCTCGGCTCGACCACGCCAGCGAGCCGGGCCGGCGGCTGGACCTTGCACACGCACCTGAGGATGGACGGCTTCTGGCGCGTGCACAGGACGGGCAGCCGCGAAGCGGCCGGGCGGTCCCCGGCGGTGCGCGCCGTGCTCGCGACCAGCACCTGGACCTGCGTGGGGTGGCATCTGGGCATGCTGGACCTGCTGCGCACGCGTGACGAGCACACGCTGCTCGCCGGGCTGGGTCCTGATGTGCTGGCCGACGCCTTCGCGTCGAGCGGCCCCACGGCGCACGGCGGCGTCGACGAGGGCGTCCGCCGCCTCCTGGTCGCGCCGCAGCGCCCGGTGTGCGTCGCACTGCTCGACCAGAGGGTCGTTGCGGGACTCGGCACGATCTGGATGGCGGAGTCGTTGTTCGCCGAGCGGCTGTGGCCGTGGACCCCCGTCGGCGTTCTCGACGCACGGCGAGTCCGAGGGCTGCTCCTGACGGCGTCGCGCCTCGTCGGCGCCAGCGTGACGGTCGCTCGGCGGGCCGGGCTCGGCGCCGTCGAGCGGCGCGTCCACGGCCGCCACCGTGGGCCGTGTGTGCGCTGCGGGACGCCGATCGCGCTGGGGTCGACGCGAGGGCAGGACGTCCGCCCCGACCAGGGAGCGCTTGAGCGGGTCGTCTACTGGTGTCCGCGCTGCCAGGCGCCCGGGGCGTGAACCCGCCGTGCGGGTCGGCAGCGGAGTGCCGCGGCGGGGTGTGCCCCACGCCCGCGGCACGGGCCCCGGAGCGCGCGATCTCGGGTGTGGACGACGTGAGGCGGGCGGCCCCATCGGGGGCGGCCCGCCTCACGTCGTCAGATGAGTTCTGGTGCGGATCAGCCGACCGGTGTCAGCTCCGCTTCGATGCCCGTACGCCAGTCCCCACCGCGGGCCAGCAAGCCGACCACGAAGTCCGCGGGGATGGTGTCGGGGATGGCGAGGCCCTCAGCGATCGCGATGCGGTCGCTGACCTCGCGCAGCACGAGCGACATCGGCAGGTCCAGCGCCTCGCAGATCGAGGCCAGGAGCTCCGACGACGCCTCCTTCTGACCGCGCTCGACCTCGCTCAAGTAGCCGAGCGAGACCCGTGCGGCGGAGGACACCTCACGAAGGGTGCGCCCCTGACGCTGCCGCGCATCGCGCAGCACGTCGCCGATCTCTCGTCGAAGAACGACCATTTCGCGCCCCCTCTCGTCACCCATCCGGTCCCCGTGACCGGAAGTCGACCTACCGTACCCTGTGGTCCCGGAGACGAGCCTCGACTGGCGCATCCCGGGCCGGCCTGTTGGCCTGGTGCTGATCACGCCCTCCACAACGCCGGCCCCCGGCCGTTGTTCCCTGGGCCGCCGCCCGTGGGACGCTCGTCACACGTGACCATGTCTTGAACCTCCCACGCGTACCGCGTCCGTGCCAACCTCGACTCCGAATCGTGACACGGAGTTCACCTCGCGGTCACAGCACCTCGGCCGCGAGATCGAGCACCCCGCCGACCGCGCCGCACCGGATCGCAGCGCGGTCCCCGGCGAGGTCGAGGCGTCGCACGTCGGTGCGCTCCGGGGTGACGACGGCGACGTAGACGACGCCCGGCGCCTGACCGTCCTGGGCGTCCGGGCCCGCGACGCCGGTGGTCGCGAGCCCGACGTCTGAACGCGCGACGCGTCGGACGCCCGCGGCCATCGCCGTCGCGACGTCCGGGTCCACGGCGCCCCGCTCGGCGAGGAGCGCGGCGTCGACGCCCAGCAGCGATGCCTTCAGATCGGTCGCATATGCGACGACGCCGCCGCGCAGCACCGACGACGCCCCGGGGACGTCGACGAGGGCCGCGGCCACGAGCCCTCCGGTGAGCGACTCCGCGACGGCGAGCGTCCAGCCGCGCGCTGCGGCCAGCCTGAGGACCTCGGCGGGCCGCTCCCCCGGTCCCCGGTGCGGCGCGCCCGTGTTCACGGCGTCGTCGCGCGAGACGACCCAGCACCCGTCGCGAGGGCGCCGCGCACGGCACCGGTCGCCGTCGACCTCACGATGCAGACGTAACGGACGGGTCGCGGTGCGCGTCGCGGCGCACACGCCAGCCGGCCACGGCGTAGTCCGCGCCCGTCAGCACGGTCACCGCGATCGCGGCGACGAGCACGACCCATGCCACGACGCGGACGATGCCCGGAAGATGCTCGAGCGGCAGCAGGAAGAGCGTGATGGCGGCGACCTGGAGCGCCGTCTTGAGCTTGCCCCCGCGGGATGCCGGGATGACGACGTAGCGCAGCAAGGACATGCGCATGGCCGTGATGCCCAGCTCGCGCACGAGCACGACCACGGGAACCCACCACGGCAGCTCCCCCAGCGGCACCCACAGCAGCACGAGCGCGACGCCCACGAGCGCCTTGTCGGCGATCGGGTCGAGGAGCTTGCCCAGGTCGGTGACGAGGTTGCGGCTGCGGGCGAGGTAACCGTCGACACGGTCGCTCGCGGCGGCGACGACGAACACGCCCGTGGCGACCAGCCGCCACGCGATGCTCTGACCGTCCCCGGCGAGCAGCGCCCACGCGAAGACCGGCACGAGCACGATGCGTGCCATCGTCACCAGATTGGCGACGTTCCACGGGGAGGGAGCTGCGGCGACCACCCGACCAGCCTAGTTGGTGCCGGCAGACCCCGGGCCGCCGACGCCAGCCGTCGTCGCCCAGAGCACCTTCATGCCTTACCGTTCGACGATGCAGATCACGGCCCCGACCGCAGCTGGCGCCTGGTGAACCGGCGCGCGGGCCTGCGCCGCGGACCTGCCGCGGGGCTCGCAGCGCTGGGCCTCGCCGGCGGGGTCCTGGCGGGTGCCCTCACGTCCGGCACGTTCGCCGACGCCGGGCCAACGCCGCAGCCGACCGTGCCCGCCGCAGAGCGGCCCACACCGGCCACACCGGCCACGTCGGCGACGCCCGCACCGCCGCCGCCCGAGCCCGCGGTCTTCACGCTCGTGGCCGCCGGAGACGTGCTCCTGCACGCCCCGGTCACGCAGTCCGCCACGCACGGCGGCGTGCTCGACTACTCGGACCTGCTGTCAGGGCTCGACCCGTGGGTGCAGGGCGCCGACCTGGCCCTGTGCCACTTCGAGACGCCGGTCGCACCACCCGGGGAGCGGGTCACCACCTATCCGATGTTCGGCGTGCCCGCGCAGATCGTCACCGACCTCGCGGAGCAGGGCTGGGACGGCTGCTCGACGGCGTCGAACCACTCGATCGACCGGGGCTGGCCCGGGATCGTCGCGACACTCGACGCGTTCGACGCCGCGGGTCTGGGTCACGCGGGCACGGCCCGCAGCGCCGCCGAGGCCGACGCACCCCAGCTCTACCGGCTCGAACGCGCCGACCGGACGCTGACCGTCGCGCACCTGTCGGTGACCTACGGCCTCAACGGGCTCACGCTGCCCGCCGCCGCCCCGTGGGCGGTCGAGCTCGTCGACGTGGAGACGACCGTCGCCCGCGCCGCCGCCGCGCGCGCCGCGGGCGCCGACCTCGTCGTCGTGAGCCTGCACGACGGCGTCGAGTACCGCGCCGAGCCCACCGACGAGCAGCGGGTGGTGGCGCAGGCGCTCGCCGCATCGGGCGTGGTGGACCTCGTGCTGGGCCACCACGCCCACGTGCCGCAGCCGGTCGTGCGGCTCGACGGCGGACCCGACGGCTCGGGCATGTGGGTCGCCTACGGGCTGGGCAACCTGGTGTCGAACCAGAGCGCCGGTTGCTGCACCGCGGCGTCGTCGAGCGGGGTGCTGCTGACCGCGACCGTCGTCGCGCAGCCGGGGCAGCCTGCACGCGTGACGGGTGTCGAGTGGACGCCGATCACGGTCGACCGCGCCGCGGGGCACCGGGTCCGCGCGCTGCCCGACGCCGAGGCCGACCCAAGTGCCGGAACGCTCGCCCCGGCCGAGCTGGCTGCCCGCGCGCAGCGGGTGCGCGACGTCGTCGGGGAGCAGGCGCCCGAGCGGACGGCACCGCCCGAGCCGACGGGTCCGGCGCCGGTCGTGGTGCCGCGGGCCGCCTGAGCCGCGGCTCAGCGCCAGCCGGTCTCCGGGTCGGTGTCGGCGCCGTCGTGGTAGTCGGTCGCGGCGGGCGGCCGGTGCCCGTCCACGCCGTCGGCATACGGGTCGCCGGCCGCGCGTTCGTCCTGGTCGAAGACCTGGGCCTGCTCACCCCTGATGAGCGCGAGCGCGGCGGGCAGGTCGTCGGGCGGGACGAGGACGTCGCGCGCCTTGGACCCCTCGGACGGCCCCACGATCTCGCGCGACTCGAGCAGGTCCATGAGCCGTCCGGCCTTCGCGAACCCGACGCGCAGCTTGCGCTGAAGCATCGACGTCGAGCCGAACTGGGTGGTCACCACGAGCTCGGCGGCCTGGAGCAGCACGTCGAGGTCGTCGCCGATGTCGTCGTCGATCTGCTTCTTCGCCCCGGCGGGTGCGACGACGTCGGCCCGGTAGACGGGCTTGAGCTGCGCCTTGACGTGCTCGACGACGGCGTGGACCTCGCTCTCGGAGACCCACGCGCCCTGCACGCGCATCGGCTTGGCTGCGCCCATCGGAAGGAACAGCGCATCGCCCTGCCCGATGAGCTTCTCGGCGCCGGGCTGGTCGAGGACCACGCGCGAGTCGGCGAGGGACGACGTCGCGAACGCGAGCCGTGACGGCACGTTGGCCTTGATGAGGCCCGTGACGACGTCGACCGACGGGCGCTGCGTCGCGAGCACCAGGTGGATGCCGGCGGCTCGCGCGAGCTGGGTGATGCGCTGGATGGACGCCTCGACGTCGCGCGGGGCCACCATCATGAGGTCGGCGAGCTCGTCGACGACGACCAGCAGGTACGGGTACGGGGCGATCTTGCGCTCGGAGCCGGGCAGCGGCGTGACCTTGCCGGCGCGCACGGCGGCGTTGAAGTCGTCGATGTGCTTGAAGCCGAACGCCGCGAGGTCGTCGTAGCGTGCGTCCATCTCGCGCACCACCCAGTCGAGGGCCTCGGCGGCCTTCTTGGGGCTGGTGATGATGGGGGTGATCAGGTGCGGGATGCCCTCGTAGATGGTCAGCTCGACGCGCTTGGGGTCCACGAGCACGAGGCGCACCTGCTCGGGCGTGGACCGCATCATGATCGAGACGATCATCGAGTTGATGAAGCTGGACTTGCCCGCGCCGGTGGCGCCCGCGACCAGGATGTGCGGCATCTTCGCCAGGTTGGCGACGACGTACCCGCCTTCGACGTCCTTGCCGATGCCGACGACCATGGGGTGCTCGGTGCGGCGGGCCGCGCCCGAGCGCAGCACGTCGCCCAGGACGACGATCTCGCGGTCGGTGTTGGGGATCTCGATGCCGATCGCCGACTTGCCCGGGATGGGGGCCAGGATGCGCACGTCGGCCGACGCGACGGCGTAGGCGATGTTGTTGGACAGCGACGTGATGCGCTCGACCTTCACCTTGGGGCCGACCTCGACCTCGTAGCGCGTGACGGTCGGGCCACGCATGAAGCCGGTGACCTGCGCGTCGACCTCGAACTGCTCGAACACGCCGGTGAGCGCCTCGACGACGCGGTCGTTCGCGGCCGAGCGGGTCTTGTGCGGGGCACCCTGGACCAGCAGGTCCTCGTCGGGCATCAGGTAGACCGTGTCGCCGTCGAGCATCGGCTGGACGGGACGGCCGATCGGCGCGGGCGCGGGCGGGGCGGCGTCTCGCGCACGGACGCCTCGGCGTCGGTGGGGTGCACCGTCGTGAGGATCTCCGTCGCCGGGTTCGGCATGGCGGCGGGAGGCCGGGCGCCTCGTCCGGGCTTGCCTGCGGCGGGGCCCTTGTCGAGCAGCGCCGCCTTCTCGAACGCCTCGTCCCCGGCGAACCCGCCCTCGGGCGCCTCGAGCGCCCGCTTCTCGGCGGCGCGCTCGGCGCGCGACTTGCGGCGGCGCTTGGCCGGCGGCGCGTCGGTGCCGTCGTGCGCGCTCACGCCGTCGGCGAGCTCGAGCGTGGCGTCGGTTGCGGCGTCGCGATGGTTGCCCGTGAGGCGGTCGTAGATGCCGCGCAGACGCTCGGGGATGCGGTGCACCGGGGTCGCCGTGATGACCAGGACCGAGAAGAACCCCAGCAGCAGGAAGATCGGCACGGCCACGCCCGCGGTGACCCCCGCGACCACGGGCGTGGCGACGAGGTAGCCGACGACGCCGCCGGCGTCCTGCACCGCCTCGAACCCGTCGCGCGGGCTCGGGCCACCCGCCGAGACGGCGATCAGCGCGCACACGCTCACCACGAGCAGCGTCACGCCGACGCCGACACGCGAGTTGGACTGCGCGCGCTCGGGGTGACGCATGACGCGCACACCGAGCCACAGCAGCAGCACGGGCACGGCGACGCCCGCCGCGCCGACGGTCCCGGCGACGACGGCGTGGACGGCTTCGCCGAAGACGCCGGAGACGCCCCACCACTCGCGCGCCGCGACCACCAGGGCCAACGCGATGAGGAAGAAGGCGACTCCGTCGCGGCGGTGCTCGGGTTCCAGGTCTCTCGCTCCTCGGAAGATCGTGCGGACGGCGCCCCCGATGCCGTGGGCGATGCCGAGCCAGACGGCACGCAGCGCGCGGACGGGCCAGGCGGGACGAGCGGCTTTCGCGCGGCCACCGGCGGCGGGAGCGGCGCGCGAGCCGCCAGGTCGTCCGCTGGACTTCCCGGTCGCCGCTGCGCGCGCCCGCGTCGCCGTGCCCTGCGACCGTACGGCCGCGGGGCGCCCGGCCGTGCGGCCAGACGACGCGGCTCGTGCCTTCCCGGCCGAGCTCTGCGTCGCCCGCGAAGAAGGGGTCCGGGTCGCCATAGTGAACCCCACGGTAGTCAAGGGATGCCGCACCGTGCCGCACCGACACGGCAGTGCGCGCCGCGCCGACGCCGTCGTGCCACGATGCCCCGGTGAACGACGTGACGGCGGTGGGCGGCCGCATGCGCGACCTGAGACACGTCGCGGACGGCGTCTGGGTCGCGACGGCGCGGATCTGGACGTCGAACTCCGTCGTCGTGGTCGACGACGGCGCGGCGCTCGTCGTCGACCCCGGGATCACCCGCGACGAGGTCGACGCGCTGTCGGCGGCGATCGACGCGCGCGGCTGGCACGTCACGGCAGGACTCGCCACGCACCCGCACTGGGACCATGTGCTGTGGTCGCCGGCGCTCGGCGACGTTCCCCGGTTCGCGTCGTCGCACGCGATCGACGCGCTCGCGGGCGACGCCGACCGCGCCTGGGCCGAGGCCGCGGCCGCCGCGCCGGGGCACGACCGGTCGCTGTTCGGCGTGCTGACCGCGATGGCCGCGCCCGGGGGTGCGCTCCCGCCACCGGCACCGCCCGCGTGCCGCGTCGTCGTCCACGACGCGCACGCTCCCGGGCACGCGGCGCTCGTGACGCGAGGCGTGCTCGTGGCGGGTGACATGCTCTCCGACGCCGAGGTGCCGCTGCTCGACATCGGCCCGGGCGGTGACACGTCGCGCGCCCCGGCCGACCCGTTGGGCGACTATGCGCGCGCCCTGGACCTGCTGGAACGAGCGGTCGAGGCGTACGACGTCGACGTCCTGGTGCCCGGGCACGGCACGCCCGCCTTCGGGCGTGACGCGATCCGTGGGCGGTTCACGGCCGACCGCGCCTACCTGCGCTCGCTCGTGACGGGGGGCCCGGACGCGGCCGATCCGCGGCTGGCCGACCCCTGGGTCGCGCGCGAGCACACCGCGCAGCGCGCGTTCCTGCGCGAGGGTCGCTGAACCGTCGCGGGCGCGGCGGGGCGGGCGCCAGGGCCCGGCAGGGCCGCCGGCGCCGCGCAGCGCCTACCGTCAGGCCTCGACCACCACCGGCACGATCATCGGCCGACGGCGCAGCCGCCGGTTGACCCACTGACCGACCACGCGGCGCATGATCTGCTGGAGCTGGTAGGTGTCGGTCGCCCCCGCGGTGATCGCGTCCTCGAGCGCCTTGACGACCTCGGGGCGGATGTCGTCGAACACGGCGGCGTCCTCGGCCATGCCGCGCGCGAGGATCTGCGGGCCGGCGAGCACCTTCCCGGTCGCGGAGTCGACCACGGCGAAGACGGACACGAAGCCCTCCTCGCCGAGGATCCGCCGGTCCTTGAGCTCGGCCTCGGTGATCTCCCCCACGCTCGAGCCGTCGACGTACACGTACCCGCAGGGCACGGCGCCCACCACCGACGCCTTGCCGTCCACGAGGTCGACGACGACGCCGTCCTCCGCGAGCACCACCCGGTCGGCGGGCACGCCCGTGCGCACCGCGAGCGCCCCGTTGGCGACGAGGTGACGTACCTCGCCGTGCACCGGCATGACGTTCTTGGGCTTGAGGATGTTGTAGCAGTACAGGAGCTCGCCGGCCGAGGAGTGCCCTGAGACGTGCACCTTGGCGTTGCCCGAGTGCACGACGCGCGCGCCCATGCGGGTGAGGCCGTTGATGACGCGGAACACCGAGTTCTCGTTGCCGGGGATGAGCGAGGACGCCAGGATCACGGTGTCGCCGTGGCCGACACGCACCTGGTGGTCCCCGTTGGCCATGCGGCTGAGCGCGGCCATCGGCTCGCCCTGCGACCCCGTCGACATGTACACGATGCGGTCGTCGGGCAGGTCGGTCGCCTTCTTGAGGTCGATCAGCACGCCGTCGGGCACCTGGAGGTACCCGAGGTCGGCGGCGATGGCCATGTTGCGCACCATCGAGCGACCCACGAGCGCGACCCTGCGGCCGTGGTTGTGCGCGGAGTTGAGCACCTGCTGCACGCGGTGGACGTGCGAGGAGAACGACGCGACGATGATGCGCTTCTCGGCCTGCGCGAAGACGGAGTCGAGCACGGGCCCGATCTCGACCTCGGGCGTCACGAACCCGGGCACCTCGGCGTTGGTCGAGTCGACCATGAACAGGTCGACGCCCTGCTCCCCCAGGCGCGCGAACGCGCGCAGGTCCGTGATGCGCCCGTCGAGGGGGAGCTGGTCCATCTTGAAGTCGCCCGTGTGCAGCACGGTGCCGGCCGCCGTCGTGACGGCGACGGCGAGCGCGTCGGGGATCGAGTGGTTGACCGCGACGAACTCCAGGTCGAACACCCCGAGGCGTTCCCGCTGCCCCTCCTTGACGGCGAGCGTCACCGGGGTGATGCGGTGCTCCTTGAGCTTCGCCTCGACGAACGCGAGGGTCAGCTGCGAGCCCAGCAGCGGGATGTCGCGCTTGAGCCGCAGCAGGTACGGCACGGCCCCGATGTGGTCCTCGTGCCCGTGCGTGAGGACGATCGCCTCGACGTCGTCCAGGCGGTCCTTGATGTAGTCGAAGTCCGGCAGGATCAGGTCGACGCCCGGCTGGCTGTCCTCCGGGAACAGCACGCCGCAGTCGATGATCAGCAGGCGCCCGGCGTGCTCGAGCACGGCCATGTTGCGCCCGACCTCGCCGAGGCCGCCGAGCGCCACGACGCGCAGGCCGCCCGCGGGCAGGGGCGGGGGCAGGGTCAGCTCGGGGTGGGGGTGGCTCACGGTGACTCCATCAGGACGTCGGTACGGAAGGATCTGGCCGGTGCCGCCGGCCCGGGAGTGGCCTCGGTCAGGAGGTCGCGGTGAGCACGCCCGCGGCGAGGAGCCCGGCACGCACCGCGGCCGCCTCGTCGTCGGACGCCGCCACGAGCGGCAGACGCACGGTGCGGCCCGGCACGACGCCGAGCACCTCGACGGCTGCCTTGGCCATGACGGCCTGGAACCCCGCCGCGTTGAGCGCGCTGATCGCGGGCAGCGCCCCGCGGAAGACGTCGAGGGCGCGCGCGGTGTCACCAGCGTCCCAGGCGGCGACCACCTGCGCGAACGCGTCGGGCACGGCGTGCGTGGCGACCGACACGACGCCCGCGCCGCCGTGCGCGAGGAACGGCAGCAGCAGCGCGTCGTCGCCCGAGTACCACGCCAGGCCGGTGCTGGCGGCCAGGCCCGCGGCTGCGGCGACGTCGCCCGAGGCGTCCTTGGTCGCGACGATCAACGGGTGCTGCGCGAGGCGCGCGTACGCGTCGGCCCCGATACGCACCCCGGTGCGCCCGGGGACGTCGTAGAGCATGACGGGCCTGCCGCCTGCCTCGGCAACGATCTCGAAGTGCCGGGCGAGGCCCTCCTGCGAGGGCCGCGAGTAGTACGGCGAGACGACCAGCAGCCCGTCGGCGCCCGCCTCGACCGCCTGCTCGGCCATGCGGGCCGCGTGCAACGTGTCGTTGGAGCCCGCGCCCGCGAGCACCGCGGCACGGTCGCCGACCGCCTCGACGACGGCGGCGACGAGCGCGGCCTTCTCCGGCGCGTGCGTCGTCGGCGCCTCGCCCGTGGTCCCGTTGAGCACGAGACCGTCGCAGCCGTGGTCGACCAGCCAGGTCGCCAGCGTGCGCGCGGCCTCGAGGTCCACCTCCCCGCCGGCCGTCATCGGGGTCACCATCGCGGTGAGCACCGCCCCGAACGGGCGGGCAGGGTTCGACGTCAATGCCATGGGAACACCGTACCGGCCCGCACTGTCAGCAACCCGCCGCACGGCGGCGCGCGCCGCGGCAGGGCAAGGTGGAGCCATGAGCGCCGTCCTGTCTCCCGCCCTCGTCGCCCATCTGCCCACCGGCCTCCTCGTCGACGGCCACTGGGGGCCGGCCACCGGCGGCCGCACGTTCGAGGTCGCGGACCCCGCCACGGGCGCCGTCCTGTTCGACGTCGCCGACGCCGCCCCCGAGGACACGCGGCGCGCGCTCGCCGCCGCGCACGAGGCCGCGCCGGCGTGGCGGGCGACCCCGCCGAGGGCACGCGGCGAGGTGCTGCGCGCCGCCTTCGAGCGCCTCGTCGCCCGCGCCGACGACGTCGCCGCCCTCATCACGGCAGAGTGCGGCAAGACGCGGGCCGAGTCGCGCGCCGAGGTCGTCTACGGGGCCGAGTTCCTGCGCTGGTACGCCGAGGAGGCCGTGCGCCACCCCGGCCTGGTGCGAACGGCCCCGGCCGGGACCAACAGGCAGCTCGTCCACCGCCGCCCCGTCGGGCCGGCGCTCCTGGTCACGCCCTGGAACTTCCCCCTCGCGATGGCGACCCGCAAGATCGGGCCGGCGCTCGCCGCCGGGTGCACCGTCGTCGTCAAGCCCGCCCGGCTCGCCCCGCTGACGACGATGCTCGCCGCCGAGGTGCTGCGCGAGGAGCTCGCGAACGCGGGCCTGCCGCCGGGAGTCGTCAACGTCGTGCCCACCGCGCGCGCCGCCGCGGCCACGGCACCGCTGCTGGCCGACCACCGACTGCGCAAGCTGTCCTTCACGGGGTCCACCGCCGTCGGCCGCACGCTGCTCGCGCAGGCGGCGGACCACGTGCTCAACGTGTCGATGGAGCTCGGCGGGAACGCACCGTTCCTCGTGCTGGCCGACGCCGACCTCGACGCCGCCGTCGACGGGGCCGTCGTCGCGAAGCTGCGCAACGCCGGGCAGTCGTGCGTCGCCGCCAACCGTTTCCTCGTGCACGACTCGCTCGCGCGCGAGTTCGCGCGCCGCCTCGCCGCGCGGTTCGAGGCGCTGCGCCTCGGGCCGGGCAACGAGGACGGCGTCGACCTCGGCCCGCTCGTCGACCCGGCGGCCGTCGACAAGGTCGACGAGCTCGTCGCCGACGCCACCGAGCGCGGCGCCCAGGTGCTCACCGGCGGCGAACGGCCGCGCGGCCCGGGGTCCTTCTACCGTCCGACGGTGCTCACGGGGGTCGACCCGCAGGCGCGCGCGGTGCGCGAGGAGATCTTCGGGCCGGTCGCGCCCGTGGTCGCGTTCGCCGACGACGACGAGGCGATCGCCCTGGCCAACGACACCGAGCACGGGCTCGCCGCGTACGCGTACACGACGTCGCTGGCACGCGCGATGCGCCTGTCCGACGAGCTCGAGGCCGGGATGATCGGCATCAACCGCGGCATGGTCTCGGACGCGAGCGCCCCGTTCGGCGGGCTCAAGCAGTCGGGGATCGGCCGTGAGGGCGGCGAGGCGGGCATCGAGGAGTACCTGGAGACGGTGTACGTCGCCCTGTGACCACGGTCGCCACCGGCAGGCACGCGAATCCGACACGGGCATGCACCGCCCGCGCGGCGCATGGTTCAGTAGGGCCGTGACGCACGCTCCCCCGAACCCGGCGGTGCGCGCCGCCGTGCGGCAGGGGCTGTCGGTCGCGGTCGCGACCGGGCTGTACGGCATCTCGTTCGGCGCGCTGTCGGTCGCCGCAGGCATCGGCGTCCTGCCGACCATGGCCCTGAGCCTGCTGCTGTTCTCGGGCGGATCGCAGTTCGCGCTCGTCGGAGTCGTCGGCGCGGGCGGCTCCCCCGTCGCGGCCGTCGCGACCGCGGCGCTGCTGGGCGCACGCAACACGCTGTACGGGGCCGTCGTCACGCCGCTGCTGCGCGTGCACGGCCTGCGACGTGTCGCGGCGGCGCAGCTCACGATCGACGAGTCGACGGCGGTCGCCACCGCCCAGACGGACACGCGGGCCGCGCGGGCCGGGTTCTGGGTCGCGGGCGGTGGCGTGTTCGTGCTGTGGAACTCCTTCACGCTGCTCGGCGCGCTCGCCGGGCACGCGATGGGCGACCCGCGCGCCTGGGGCCTCGACGCGGCCGCCGCCGCCGCGTTCCTCGCGCTCGTGTGGCCGCGGCTCGCGTCGCGCACCGCCCAGCTCGTGGCCGGCATCGCCGTCGTCGTGTCGGCCGGGCTCATACCCCTGGTCCCCTCGGGCGTCCCGGTGCTCGCGGCCGCGGCGTCGGCGATCGCCGTCGGGGTCGTTGCCGGTCGGCCCGAGCGCGCCCGCGACGCCGACGCACAGGTGGACGCATGACCGCGGCCGTCCTGTGGGCCACCGTGCTGGCCGCGTCGCTCGCGTGCTTCGCGCTCAAGCTCGCGGGGCACCTGGTGCCCGAGCACTGGCTGGCGGACCCGCGCGTCGCGCGCCTGACGTCGCTCGTCACGGTCGCGCTGCTGGCCTCGCTGGTCGTCGTCCAGACGCTCGGGCGGGGCGCGGGCTCACGTTCGACGCCCGCGTCCCGGCACTCGCGGTCGCCGCGGTCGCGCTGCTGCGACGTGCACCCTTCGTCGTCGTCGTCGTGCTCGCGGCAGCGACGGCCGCCGGGCTGCGCGCACTGGGCTGGGGCTGACCGGCAGCACGGACCGGCGGCGCCGTCGCCGCAGCGGACCGCGACCTCCCGCCGAGGCCCTAGGTTGGGCGCATGGCCCTGTTCACGTCCTCCGACGGCGCCACCGCCGACGTCTCCGTCCGCCCCGCCGTACCCGGTGACGAGGCCGCGGTCACCCGCGTCCAGACGGCCGCGTGGCGCGTGGCGCCCGCCCTGGGCGACCCCGTCGTGGACCTGGTCGACGACGACGCGGTCCGCGCGCGCTGGGCCGAGGCCGTCACCGCCCCGCCCGGGCCCGGGTTCGTGGTTCTCGTCGCGCTCGCGGGCGCCGCCGTCGTCGGCTTCACCGCGGTCGCCCCGGGGCAGCTGCTGGCGCTGGAGGTCGACCCCGGCCACCGCCGCCGGGGGCACGGGTCGCGCCTGCTGTCGGCCGCCGTCGACAGGCTGCGCTCCGACGGCGCCGAGGCCGTCGCGACCTGGGTGCTCGACGGCGACGCGGGCCGCGAACGGTTCCTCGCCGAATCAGGCCTCGGGCCCGACGGGCAGGAGCGCACCCTCGCCGTCGGACTCGACGACCTGGGGGTGCGCAGCGTCGTCGAGCACCGGTGGTCGGCGCTGCTGTAGACCCGCGCGGCGCGACGCCGACGCGCACCACGCGCGCCTGCTCCGACACCGTTTTCGCTGCCGCTGCTTGACTTGCCGCATGGCTTCGACCGGCGACTCGTTGTGGCGCACCCTGGTGCACCTGCGCGGCAACCCCCGCGCCTGCGTGTGGACCGAGCCGCTGTGGGGCCTGTCCATGGCGCTCGTGCTGCCCTACCTCTCGGTCTTCATGCTGGCCCGGGGCTGCACGACTCCCAGATCGGTCTGCTCGCCACGCTCGGGATGGTGTCGCAGGTCGGGTTCGGCCTGGCGGGCGGCATCATCACCGACAGGCTCGGCCGCCGCGCGACCACCGCGTGGTTCGACGTCGCCGCCTGGGTGATCCCGTGCATCCTGTGGGCGTTCGCGCAGAACTTCTGGTTCTTCCTGGCCGCGTCGCTCGTCAACGGGACCCTCCAGGTGACCCAGAACTCGTGGGACTGCCTCATGGTCGAGGACGCCGAGCGCGGCAAGATCACCCGGATCTACTCGCTCGTGAAGGTCGCGGCCGACTGCTCGGCGCTGTTCGCGCCGCTGGCCGCCGTGCTCGTGGCGCAGCTCGGGCTCGAACCCGCGGTGCGCATCCTGTTCGTCAACGCCGCCCTCGTGATGACGGTCAAGATCATCTGGCTGTACCGGTGGTCGTCGGAGACCCGGCAGGGCACGATCCGCATGGAGCAGACGCGCGGGCAGAGCGTGTGGCAGCTGCTGGCCGGGTACCGGGGTGCCCTCGGGCTGCTGCTGCGTTCGCGCGGCTCGCTCATGGCCCTGGCTATCGCGGCGCTGACGGCAGCGGTCACGCTCGTCAACGGGACGTTCTGGCAGGTCGTGGCCAGCCAGCACCTGCATGTGCCCGACCCGGTGCTGCCGTTCTTCCCGATGGTGCGCTCGATCCTGTCGATGGTGTTCTTCTTCACGCTCATCCCCCGGCTGACGACGGCCGTCGACCTCAAACGGCCCACCCTGTGGGGGTTCGGGGTCTACCTGGCCGGGCAGCTCACGCTGGTCGCCATCCCGGCCGCCGACGGCGCCGCGACCGCGGGCACCTACGCGTTCCTCGCGCTGTGCCTGCTGCTCGACAGCTTCGGCGCGGGCATGCTGTTCATGCTCTCGGAGTCGCTCGTGGCGCTGCACGTCGACGAGGCCGAACGGTCCCGGGTCATGGCGATCCAGCGCACGTGCATCATGCTCGCCGCCGCACCGTTCGGCTGGATCTCCGGCTGGCTCTCGGGCATCGACCGCACCTACCCGTTCCTGCTCACGGCGGCCCTGCTCGCCGGCGGGCTCGCTCTCACCTGGGGACGCTGGGTGCCCACGCACGGCGGCGTCGCCTCGGCGCTCGACGCTGCCGAGCCCGCGTGAACCGCGGCGGGCGGCACGGTCGTCACGAGCCCGTGACACGAACGTGACACGCCGCTAGCACGCCGTTGGCACCCTGGCCACGTGACGGGGATCGAGACGAACTACTTCGCCGCCGCCTCCGACGACGTCGCGGCGCTTGCACTGCTGCAGCCCGAAGGTCCCTCCGCGCTGGCGCTCGGGTCGGGCGAGCCGATGTTCGACACGGTCACGCTGCCGTCGATCGAGCCGTTCGTGATGCTCGGCACGCTCTGCGAGCTGCTGTCGGGAAGGCCCTACCACGAGTGCACCTCCGAGGCGCGGCACGGACAGGTGGTCGACGGAGCCGACGAGGGGCCCTGGGTGGTCACGGTGTCGGACGGGCTGGTCGCGGCACTCGCCGAGGCACCCCGCGCCCGGCTGGCCGACGTCGCCGTCCGCTGGGCGCACACGCCAGAGCTGCGCGCACGCGCGCCGCGGCGCCAGCCCGAACGCCTCGCAGGCGCGGTCACGGCGCTCGCCGCGCTGTCGCGGCGGGCCGTCGAGGTCCGTCACTCGGTCTACTGCTGGACGCGCCTGCCCGACTGAGTCGCCTCGCGACACCGGGACTCGGCCGGCGCCGCGAGCCCGGCCACGTGGGCACCCCGGGCGTCAGTAGAGCGACGACGCCCTGCGCAGCGCCGCGCGTGCACGCTTGCGGTCCCCCGCGGCGTCGTAGGCGAACGCCAGGTGGTACCACGCGCGCCACGAGTCCGGAGCCGCCTCGGCCGCGGCGCGGTAGGTGTCGAAGGCGGCGTCCGCCGCCGCACGGTCGATGCGCCCGCCGGGCGAGCGCGGCAGGTCGTCGACCGGCAGGTCGCCCGCCGCCGACAGCTCGTCGGCCATGCGCTGCACCCTGGTCGCCAGCCGGAACTCGGCAGCGATCAGCCCGACGACGAGCAGCGGGATCACGAGCGCCGCGGCCCCGATGGCCACGACGACGGGCTCGCCCGTGCGAATCATCGCGATTCCGCGCCCCGCGACAGCCCACACGTACAGCCCGAGCAGCAACGTGACGACGACGGCGCCCACCAGGCCGCGGGGAGCGTGCGGCGCTCGGCGCTCATCCCAGGTCCAGCAGGTGCTCGAGGCCCACCGTCAGGCCGGGCCGCGACGCCACCTCGCGCACGGCGAGCAGCACGCCCGGCATGAACGACACCCGGTCGAACGAGTCCTGCCGGATCACGAGCTGCTCGCCCGGGTTGCCGAGCAGCACCTCCTCGTGCGCGACCAGTCCGCGCAGGCGCACGGCGTGCACGCGCACGCCGTCGACGTCGGCGCCCCGGGCCTCCCAGCCTGTCTCGGTCGCGTCGGGCATGGGCCCCAGCCCCGCATCGGCGCGCACGGCCGCGATCGCGGCCGCCGTGTGCCGGGCGGTGCCCGACGGCGCGTCGACCTTCGTCGGGTGATGCAGCTCGATCACCTCGGCCGACTCGAAGTACCGCGCGGCGCGCGCGGCGAACTGCATCGCGAGCACGGCCGAGAGTCCGAAGTTGGGTGCGATGACGACGCCCAGGCCGCGTCCCTGCGGGCGGTCCGCGTTGACCCGGGCGAGGTGCTCTGCGACGCGTGCACGCGACGCGTCGGTCCAGCCCGTCGCGCCCACGACGGCGTGGACGCCTGCGTCCAGGAGGGCGTGTACGTTCGCCTCGGTCACGCTCGGGACGGTGAAGTCGACGGCGACCTGAGCGCCCGTGGCGCCCACTCCGGCGACGCCGTCGCTCGAGTCGACGCGTGCGACCAGCGTCAGGTCGGGTGCGGCCTCGACGGCAGCGCAGGTCGTGGCGCCCATGCGCCCGGCGGCGCCCAGGACGGCGACGCGGATCTGCTCGGTCATCGGTTCCCTCCACAGGGGGTCGTCGGAACGGCGACGTCCCCTCACGGCCCCGCGGCCGGGCCCGGCGTGACCGTGTCCCCAGGTTCGGGGTGGTCTTCGTCGGGCCCGGCCTCGGGGCGCGAGGTCAGTCGCCGAAGGGTCCCACACGCACGACGGAACGCGGCCGCGCGGCCAGATCGGCCGCGAGGTCACGTACGTCCTGCGCCGTGACCGCCCGGATGCGTTCGAGCGACTCCTCGAGGCCGAGGAGCTCGCCGAACACGAGCTCGGACTTGCCGAGGCGGGTCATGCGCGAGCCAGAGTCTTCCAGCCCCAGCACGAGCCCGCCCGAGAGCTGCCCGATCGAGCGTTCGAGCTCGGCCGCCGTGATCCCGTCGGACGCGAGCCTGTCCAGCTCCGCGTGCAGCAGCTTCTCGACGACGTCGACCTTGCCCGGAGCGCAGCCCGCGTAGAGCCCGAACGTGCCGAGCCCTCCGTGACCTGACGCGAAAGAGTACGTCGAGTAGGCCAGCCCGCGCTTCTCGCGGATCTCCTGGAAGAGCCGCGAGCTCATGCCGCCGCCCAGGACGGCGCTGAGCACGCTGAGGGCGAACCGGCGCTCGTCGGTGGCCGACAGCCCCGTGGAGCCGACCACGACGTTGGCCTGCTCGACCGCACGGCGGACCGACAGCTGGATGCCCTCGCGTGGCACGCCGTCGGTCTCCGGGACGTCGGAGCGGCGCTCGCGCGGGGCGACCGCCTCCTCCAGCGACCAGCCGCCGTGGGCGAGAGCCTCGGTCACCTGCCCCACGACCCTGTCGTGGTCGACGCCGCCGGCGGCCGCCACGACGAGCGTCTCGGGGCGGTAGTGCCACTGGTAGTGCTGCCAGACGGCCTCGCGGGGCACGGCCCGGATGGTGTCGGGCGTGCCGCCGATGGGCCGCCCCAGCGGGTGCGTGCCCAGCACGGCCTGCGCGAACTCCTCGTGGACGACGTCGGACGGGTCGTCGTCGTTCATCGCAAGCTCTTCGAGGATGACTCCGCGCTCGGTCTCCAGCTCGGTCGCGTCGAGGCGCGCGGACGTGATCATGTCGCCGATGACGTCGATCGCCATCGGGAGGTCGGAATCGAGCACGCGGGCGTAGTAGCACGTGTGCTCCTTGCCGGTGGCGGCGTTGGCCTCCCCGCCGACGGCGTCGAACGCCTCCGCGATGTCCATCGCCGAGCGGTGCCTGGTGCCCTTGAACAGCAGGTGCTCGAGGAAGTGCGTCGATCCGTGGTGCCCGTCGGTCTCGTCGCGGGAACCGACGCCGACCCAGGCGCCCACGGTCGCCGAGCGCTGGCCCGGCATGTGCTCGGTGAGCACGCGGACGCCGCCGGGCAGGACGGAGCGACGGATCGTCGCACCGTCCTGCCCGGCGGTCAGCTCGGCACCCGGCTCGCCTGCCGCGACGAGCGGAAGGTGCCAGGTCATGCTCAGGCCTCGGTGCCCTCTGCGGCCTCCGAGACGGGCTCTGCCGTCTCGGGCTTCGCGTCGTCCTCGTCGGTCACGGCCACGAGCGACAGCTTGCCGCGCGGGTCGATCTCGCCGATCTCGACCTGGACCTTCTGGCCCACGGACAGCACGTCGTCGACGTTCTCGACGCGCTTGCCGCCCACGAGCTTGCGGATCTGCGAGATGTGCAGCAGACCGTCCTTGCCCGGGGACAGGGAGATGAACGCGCCGAACGACGTCGTCTTGACGACGGTGCCGACGAAGCGCTCACCCACCTCGGGGAGGTGCGGGTTCGCGATCGCGTTGATCGCCGCACGCGCGGCCTCCGCCGACGGGCCGTCGGTGGCGCCGATGTAGACCGTTCCGTCGTCCTCGATCGAGATGTCGGCGCCGGTCTCCTCCTGGATCTGGTTGATCATCTTGCCCTTCGGGCCGATGACCTCGCCGATCTTGTCGACCGGGACCTTGACCGAGATGACGCGCGGGGCGTTCGGGGACATCTCGTCCGGGACGTCGATGGCCTCGTTCAGCACGTCCAGGATCGTGACGCGGGCCTCGTGGGCCTGGGTCAGCGCGCCGGCCAGCACCGAGGCGGGGATGCCGTCGAGCTTGGTGTCGAGCTGGATGGCCGTGACGAACTCACGCGTGCCGGCGACCTTGAAGTCCATGTCGCCGAGGGCGTCCTCGGCACCGAGGATGTCGGTCAGCGCGACGTAGCGGGTCTCACCGTCGACCTCGTCGGAGATGAGGCCCATGGCGATGCCGGCCACCGCAGCCCTGAGCGGCACGCCGGCGTTGAGCAGCGACAGCGTCGAGGCACAGACCGAACCCATCGACGTCGAGCCGTTGGAGCCCAGCGCCTCCGAGACCTGGCGGATCGCGTAGGGGAACTCCTCACGCGAGGGCAGCACGGGCACGAGCGCGCGCTCGGCGAGGGCGCCGTGGCCGATCTCGCGACGCTTCGGCGAGCCGACGCGCCCCGTCTCGCCCGTGGAGAACGGCGGGAAGTTGTAGTTGTGCATGTAGCGCTTGCGCGTGACCGGGCCGAGCGAGTCGATCTGCTGCTCCATGCGCAGCATGTTGAGCGTGGTCACACCCAGGATCTGCGTCTCGCCACGCTCGAAGATGGCCGAGCCGTGCACGCGCGGGATGACCTCGACCTCGGCCGAGAGCGTGCGGATGTCACGCGGGCCACGGCCGTCGATGCGGATCTGCTCGGTGAGCACGCGACGGCGCATGAGCTTCTTCTGCACCGACTTGAACGCCGCGGAGATCTCCTTCTCGCGGCCCTCGAACCGCTCGCCCAGCTCGGCGACCAGGTCGGCCTTGATCTCGTCGAGGCGACCCTCACGCGTCTGCTTGTCGGCGATGGTCAGCGCCTCGGCGGCACGCGCCGCGCCCGCGGCCTCGACCGCCTCGTACGCGTCGGCCTGGTAGTCCGGGAAGAGCGGGAACTCCTGCACCTCCTTGGAGGCCTGGGCGGCGAGCGCGGCCTGAGCCTCGCACAGCGCGCGCAGGAACGGCTTGGCAGCCTCGATGCCCTCGGCCACGACGGCCTCGGTCGGCGCCTGGACGCCTTCCTGGATGAGCCTCCAGGCGTCGTCGGTGGCCTCGGCCTCGATCATCGCGATCGCCACGTCGTCACCGGAGATGCGGCCGGCGACCACCATCTCGAAGACGGCGCGCTCCTTGTCGGAGTACTTGGGGAACGCGACCCACTGGCCGTCGATGAGCGCGATGCGCACGCCCGCGACCGGACCCGAGAAGGGCAGGCCGGAGATCTGGGTGGACAGCGACGCGGCGTTGATCGCCAGCACGTCGTAGGCGTCGTCCGGGTGGATCGCCAGGACGGTGACCACGACCTGGACCTCGTTGCGCAGGCCCTTGACGAACAGCGGGCGCAGCGGGCGGTCGATGAGACGGCACGCGAGGATCGCCTCGGTCGAGGGGCGGCCCTCACGGCGGAAGAACGAGCCGGGGATGCGGCCCGCGGCGTACATGCGCTCCTCGACGTCCACCGTCAGGGGGAAGAAGTCGAACTGGTCCTTGGGGTGCTTGCCGGCCGTCGTGGCCGACAGCAGCATCGTCTCGCCGTCCAGGTAGGCGGCGACGGAGCCGGCGGCCTGGCGGGCCAGGCGGCCCGTCTCGAAGCGGACGGTGCGGGTGCCGAAGCGGCCGTTGTCGATGACGGCCTCGGCGAACTGGATCTCGGGACCCTCCATGGGTGCCCTCCGTTCTGCGATGGCGCCGACCCCGTCGGTCTTCGATCGAGGCCTGCCGACCGCACCCGCGTGGGGCAGGCGGTCGGAAGGCCACTACCGAGGACCGGGCGGAGGCTCGGCGCGGTGTGGTTCTGCTACGTGATGGTTACCGGTACATCTCACCAGACCGGCCCGACCCCTGCGAGAGGGACCGGGCCGGTCTGTCGTCAGATGTC
Source organism: Xylanimonas allomyrinae (assembly GCF_004135345.1). Lineage (NCBI taxonomy): Bacteria > Bacillati > Actinomycetota > Actinomycetes > Micrococcales > Promicromonosporaceae > Xylanimonas > Xylanimonas allomyrinae. The sequence continues at coordinate 512,192 of NZ_CP035495.1, read as the reverse complement.
AACGGTGCGCGCGTCCCGCGGCGAGCGGTCCGCACACGCCGCCGAAGCGGCTCGGTCGGGTACGTCAGCGGCGCAGGCCGAGCCGCTCGATGAGCGAGCGGTAGCGCGCGATGTCGATGTTCTGCAGGTAGCCCAGGAGACGACGGCGCTGGCCGACGAGCAGGAGCAGGCCACGACGCGAGTGGTGGTCGTGCTTGTGCTCCTTGAGGTGCTCGGTCAGGTCCTTGATGCGCTGCGTCAGGAGCGCGATCTGCACCTCCGGCGAGCCGGTGTCGCCCTCGTGGGTCGCGTACTCGGTGATGATCGCCTTCTTGGTGGCGTTGTCGAGCGGCATGTGGCTCTCCTCGGTGTCGTTGCGCGGTGCACCGGGGCTCTTCCACCGGGCGCTCTCGATCCGCGGCCGTTCGTACGGCCTGGTCATCTTACCAGCGCGGGCCCGGCTCCCCGACCGCGCAGCCGCGCGTCACCGCAGCAGGTCGCGCGCCTTGTCGACGTCGGCGTGCATCTGGTCGACGAGCGCCTCGACGCTGTCGAAGCGCAACGTCGGGCGCAGCCGCTCGACCAGCTCGACGACGACCTCCTCGTCGTACAGCTCAAGGTCGTCGCGGTCGAGCACGTACGCCTCGACGCGGCGGTCGACGCCGTCGAACGTCGGGTTGGTGCCCACCGAGACGGCTGCGGGCAGCACGCCGTCGGCGTGGCCCGGGTCGCTCGCGGCGAGGTGCGGGCGCAGCAGGCGGCCCGCGTAGACGCCGTCGGCGGGAACCATGCCCTGGATGCCACCGAGGTTCGCCGTCGGGAACCCGAGCAGGCGCCCGCGCGCGTCGCCGTGCACGACGACGCCGCGCAGGCGGTGCGGGCGGCCGAGCACGTCGGCGGCCCCCGCGACGTCGCCCTCGGCGAGCAGGGCACGCGCAGCCGAGCTGGACCAGCGGGCGCTGCCGCCGGCCGTCAGCGGACGGCACTCGCCGATGTCGTCGACCGCCACGACCTCGAAGCCGTGGACGCCGCCCAGCTCGACCATGGTGGCGAGCGACCCCGAGTTCCCCTTGCCGAACCTGACGTCGTGCCCGACCACCACGGTGCGAGCCCGCAACGTCTCCACGAGGTAGCGCGTCACGAACTCCTCGGGCGTGAGGCTCGCCAGGTCGAGCGTGTAATGCAGCACGAGGACGCCGTCGAGGCCGATCGCGGCCAGCAGGTCGAGGCGGTCGGGCAGGCCCGTCAGCAGCTCGGGCGCCTGCTCGGGCCGGTGGACCTGCGCAGGGTGCGGGTCGAAGGTCACGGCGACCGCAGCCCGCCGGTCGGCGCGCGCGAGCCCGACCACGCGGCCGAGCACCGCGCGGTGGCCCCGGTGGACGCCGTCGAAGTTGCCGATCGTCACGACCGACGTCGAGCGGCGGCCCTCACCCACACCTGCGGCGAGGCCGTGCGCCGCCTCAGCCAGGTCATGCCACACCTGCACGCGCTTCGCTCCTCGTCGTCCGCTCGCCACCGACGCGATCACGCCGGGACGGCACCGGAAGTCAAGAGTAGAACGTGCGGGCACCTGAACAGGACGGACCCCGACACACACCGCCCGGGCGCGCAGTCATGCGCGCCCGGGCGGACGTGACGTCAGCTCTCGTCGTCGTAGCCGGCGAACCCGGCTGCGTCGTCGAGCTTCTTGAGCACCACACGCGGCGTGACCAGCGAGTCCTTGTCCAGGTCGTCGTAGCCGGCGAACCCGGCTGTGTCGTCGAACTGGCTCGGGGCCTTCTTCTGCGTGTCGTCCTTGGGATCCATGTCGTCGTCGACCTCCTTGTACGGCGTCCGATGGGGACCATCGTGGCCCTCTCGCTCCCCGCCCACACCTCGGTCTGGCGTGCGATGCCTCACGGCCGGGCATCATCCGCACGCCGGGCCGTGAGACCGCCGTCGGCGACCACGTCGACACCGCTGATCCACGAGGCGTCCGGCGACAGCAGGAATGCGACGACGCGTGCGATCTCCTCGGGCCGGGCGTGGCGACCCGTCCACGTCGCCGCGCGCTCGACCGCGCCGGCCATCGACGCCTCGAACTCCGGCAGGAGCGGGGTCTCGACCGGGCCCGGACTCACGGTGCACGAGCGGACCCGCCGAGGGGCGAGCCTCGCGCTCAGCTGCCTGCCGTACCGCAGCAGGGCCTTCTTCGACACGTCGTAGGCCTGTGCCCCGGAGAGCCCGGCCGTCCGCGTCCAGGCCAGGACGTCGTCGTCGTCCGCGGCCAGCAGGCGGCGGACGTCGTCGTCGAAGCCCGGGTGGTGCCCCGCGAGCGAGGCGACCGTGACGATGGCACCGCCGTCGGCGATGCGGCCCGCGAGCGCCTCGGTGATGCGGCGCGTCCCCAGGAGGTTGACCTCCATCACGCGCGTGGCGGGCGCGGTGCCCGCGACGCCGGCCACGTTCGCCAGGCCGCCGATCCGGTCGGGGAGCCGGGCGAGCGCGGCCGCGACGCTGGCCGGGTCCGTCAGGTCGCATCCGATGACGGGCGACCCGGGGGCGGCGTGACGGTCGAGGCCGACCACCGGGTGGTGCTCGGAGAGGAGCCGCACGAGCGCGGCTCCGATCCCTGACGAGGCTCCGGTCACGACGATGCAGGTCATGGTTCCTCCAGCCGCGGGGGCAGGGCGACGGTTCCGTCGGCGTCGCGTGCGCCGGGCACGCCGCGGTGCCGGTACGCGAGAGGCTCGCCGCCCGGTTGCAGGACGTAGAGCCCCCCAGGTTCGTGGTCGGCCACGGCCAGGTCCGCGACCTGCCGCGCCGACAGCAGCGGGTAGCCGCCGGCGCGGTAGCGATCGGGGACGAGCCCGGTGTCCACGAAGCCGGGGCAGATCGCCGACAGCACGACCCGCCGGCGCTCCAGCGCGGGCGCCAGGGCGCGCACGAGGCCGACGACCGCGTGCTTGGTCGCCGTGTACAGGGGGTCGTCGGGCCAGGTCGCCAGCCCCGCCAGCGACGCCGTCACGACGATGCGGCCCGGGGCGCCGGCGGCGGCGCCGCTCAGCGCCGGCACCGACGCGCGCACGCCGTTCCAGACGCCGCCGACGTTGACCTGCCACATCTGGTCGAACGCGGCGTCCGGGACGGTCAGCGGGTCGCTGCTCGCCCGCGCGAGACCTGCACCCAGGTTGACGAAGACCAGCCGGCCCAGGCCGTCGGCAACAGCGACGGCACGTTCGACGTCGGCGGGCACCCGCACGTCGGTCGGCACGAACCGCCCCTCGACCCCCTGCGCGACCCGCGTCCCGGCGTCCTCGTCCCGATCGGCGACGACGACGGTCAGGTCGCGCCGGGCGAGCTTCTCGACGACCGCGCGCCCGATGCCGTGCGCGCCCCCGGTGACCAGGGCCACCTTGCGTCGTTGTCCGTGTCCCACTGCTCACGTCCCTCGTGTCCCTCGTGTCCCTCGTGTCCCTCGTGTCCCTCGTGGTGCCGAGGCCCGGTGCGCGTCGTCGTGACGGCCCGGGCCCCGTGCGGTCAGGCGCTGTCGACGGCCATGCCGCCGTCGAGGCGCAGGTAGCCGCCTGTCATGTAGGACGCATCGTCGGAGGCGAGGAACGCGACGGCGCCGCCGACCTCCTCGGGCGTGCCGTACCGGCCGAGCTGGGTCAGCGCCGTGTAGGCGGCCTTGGCCTGCTCGGGGGCGCCCGGCGCGGCGCCGTTCTCGATCCCGCGCATCATCGGCGACTCGATGACGCCCGGAGCGACGGCGCTGACGCGCACGCCAGCGCCCGCGAGCTCCGCGGCGGCCGCCTTGGTGAGGCCGATGATCGCGTGCTTGGACGCCGTGTAGGCGGCGATGAGCGGGACCCCGCGCAGGCCGGCGACCGACGCCACGTTCACGATCACTCCCCCGCCCTGCTCGGCCATCGTGCGGCCGCCGTGCTTGAGGCCGAGGAACACGCTGCGCACGTTGACGTTCATGAGCCTGTCGAACGCCTCCTCGGGCAGGTCGCTCAGCGGGCCGATGCCCGCCTGGACGCCGGCGTTGTTGACGAGCACGTCGAGGCGGCCGAAGCGATCCGCCGCCGCGGCCAGGTAGGCGGCGACGCCCTCCGCGGTGGCGACGTCGCCCTCGACCGTCGCCACGTTCGCCCCGGTGGCCTCGACGGCCGCACGTACCCCGTCCAGCGGGGTGCGCCCGCTGCCGACGGCGACGACGTCCGCCCCTCGGTGGCGAGCCGCACCGCGATCGCGGTGCCCAGCGCGCCCGCCGCCCCGGTGACGACGGCCGTCTTGCCTGTGAGTCGGTTTGCCATGCGAAACACTTCCTTCTCTCGTCGTTGAGATCTGAACGTTCCGGCACGCCGCACCGCTGTGACGCGGCGCAGCCTGGGTGGTGTGGGGGTGGTCCCGCGTCAGCGCAGGATCGACTTGGTCTCCACGAACTCGTCGATGCCGAACGGGCCGAGCTCGCGCCCGACGCCCGACTGCCCGTACCCGCCGAACGGGGCGTCGAAGTGGTCCCGGGTCCGCACCCCGTTGACCTTGACCTGGCCCGTGCGCATCCGGCTCGCCACCCGGCGGGCCCGCTCCGGGTCTGCCGACCACACGCCGCCCGAGAGGCCGAACCGGGTGGCGTTCGCGATCGCGACGGCCTCGTGCTCGTCCTCGTAGACCTGCACGACGAGCACCGGGCCGAAGATCTCCTCCTGCACGAGCGGCGCATCGACGCCCACGCGCGAGAAGACGCTGGGACGCACGTAGTAGCCCCGCTCAAGGCCGTCGGGGGCGTCGGATCCCCCGGTCAGCAGCCGCTCCCCTGCCGCCAGCGCGCGCACGACGTGGCCACGGATGCTGTCGCGCTGACCCGCGCTGACCACCGGCCCCAGGTCCGTGCCCGCGGCGAACGGGTCGCCGACGCGCAGCGCCTCGACGGCAGCGACCAGGCGCTCCTCGACCTCGCCGAGCCGGTCGCGGCCCACGAGGATGCGCGTCAGGGCGTTGCACGCCTGCCCGCTGTTCGACAGGCCCTGCTGGACGGCGCTCGGGATCGCCAGGTCGAGGTCCGCGTCGTCGAGCAGCACGTTGGCGGACTTGCCGCCCAGCTCCAGGCAGCACCGCTTGATGCCCGCGGCCGCGAGCTGCCCCACACGGGCGCCCGAGGCGACCGAGCCGGTGAGCGAGACGACGGCGACGTCGGGGTGCGTCACCAGCGCCTCACCGACCTGCCGGCCCGGGCCGGTGACGAGGTTGAAGACGCCGGGCGGCAGGCCCGCGCGTGCGACGCACTCGGCGAACGCGTACGCGTTGAGCGGCGCGATCCCGCTCGGCTTGAGCACGACCGCGCAACCGGCCAGCAGCGCAGGGCCCACCTTCGCCGCGATCTGGTGCAGCGGGAAGTTCCACGGCGTGATGGCCGCGACCACGCCGGCCGGCTCGCGGACCACGGTGGCGCCCGAGAGCTCCTGCCGCCACGGGTAGGTCTCGGCGACCCTGGCCGTCGTGCGCAGCACCTCGACCGGCATCCCGGCCTGGGTGGCCGTCGCCTGGGGCAGCGGCATGCCGATCTCGGTCGCCGTCACCACGCCGAGCTCGTGGCGCCGCGCCTCGAGCTCGTCGGCGAGCCGGGTGATCAGGTGCGCCCTGTCCTCGACCGGCCGCGCGGCCCACCCCGGCCACGCCTGCCGCGCGGCGCGCACGGCCCGCTCGACGTCGTCGGCGTCGCCCGAGACAACACGCGCGACGATCTCCTCCGTCGCCGGGTTCTCGACCTCGATGGTGGCCCCGGCCCCCGACCGGACCCATTCGCCGCCGACGTAGAGCTCCTCACGATCGCGCAGCAGCGGCGTGGCGACGCCCGGCCCGGTCATCGGCTCCCCCGCACACGGACCGGCAGCCTCTTGATGCCCCGGAACCAGTTGGAGAGCAGCCAGTCGGGCTCGCCGGCCGGCTCGAAGGCGACGCCGCGACGGAGCAGCTCCTGGAAGAACAGGCGCACCTCCAGGCGGGCGAGGTGCGCGCCGAGGCAGAAGTGCGGGCCCGCCCCGAACGCGAGGTGCGGGTTGTCGTGCCGGTCGAGCACGAACGTGTCGGCGTCGGCGAAGACCCGCTCGTCGCGGTTCGCCGAGGCGAACCAGAGCACGACCTTCTGGCCCGCCGCGATGTGCGTGCCGTGCAGGCGCGTGTCCACCGTCGCCGTCCGCCGCATGTTGATGACGGGCGACACCCAGCGGAGCATCTCCTCGATCGCCGCTGGCAGCACCTGGGGGCGGCTCGCCAGCGCGGGCCACAACCCGTGCCGGCCCAGCGCCTCGACGCCGCCCGACAGCAGGTTGCGGGTGGTCTCGTTGCCGGCGACGGTGAGCAGGAGGAAGAACGGGTCGAGCTCTTCCGGCCGCAGCCGCAGTCCCTCGACCTCGGCGTGCATCAGGACGCTGACCAGGTCGTCCTGCGGCGCTGCGAGCCGTTCGGCGCCCAGGGCGTGGAAGTAGTCGAACAGCTCCGCGCGTGCCGTGACCAGCGCGTCCGGCGTCGTCGCGTGGTCGGGGTCCTCGCTCGCGATCATGTTCGTCCAGCGCAGCAGCCGCGGCGCGTCCTGCGAGGGGACGCCCAGCATGGCCGCGAAGACGAGCAGCGGCAGCCGCTCGGCCACGGTGGCGACGAAGTCGAGCTCGCCGCACGCGACCGCCTCGTCCACGAGCGATGCGACGACGTCGCCGATCCGGCCCTCCCAGCCGGCCACGCGCCGCGGCGTGAAGTGCGGAACCATGATCTTGCGCAGCAGCAGGTGCCGTGGCGCGTCCATGTTGTGCATGGAGTGGTTGGCGCCCTCGGCCCGGCGGCTGGCGATCTGGGTGCCGTCGGCCGAGGAGAAGGTCGCGGCGTCCTTGGCCACCGCGTCGACGTCCGCGTAGCGCGTCACCGACCAGAAGCCGGGGCCGTCGGGCTCGTCGTTCCAGAACACGGGCGCGCGGTCGCGCAGGACGCGGAACGCTTCGCCGTCGCGCCCCTCGGCGAACGGCCGCACGTCCAGGAGGTCGATGGAGTCGAGTGTCGGCGCTGTGATGCTCATGCGGATGCCCCTTCCTGGCTGTTGCCTACTCGACGACGGTGACCGTGCCGGCGGCCCCGTCGACCGACACCACCTGGCCGTCGCGCAGGGCGCGGCTGGCGTGGCCGACCGACACGACGCAGGGGATGCCGAGCTCACGGCTGACGATCACGGCGTGGCTGACGGTCGCGCCCTGGTCGACGACGACGGCTCCGGCCGGGACGAACAGCGGCGTCCAGGACGAGTCGGTGATCTCGGCGACGAGCACGTCGCCGGGCTCCAGGCCGCGCGGGTCGGACGGGTCGGCGACGACGCGCACGCGGCCGGTGGCCGTGCCCGAGCAGCCCGGCACGCCCTGCAGGACGTCCCCCGCCTCCACGGGTGCGACGTCGCCGGTCCGCGGCTGCCAGGTGTCCAGCGGGGGGACGGTCCCGGCGACGATGAACGGTGCGTCGAGCGCGGCCAGGGCCGCCATCTGCTCCTTGCGCTGCACGAGCAGCTCCGGGACGCCCGCGGGGTCGGAGATCGCGGTGCTCCACTCGTCGTCGGTGAGCATGCCGAAGTCTTCGATCTCCGCGAAGACCCCCCGCTGGACGAAGCGCCGGCCCAGCTCCCGCATGGTCATGCGCGCCTCGTGCACCAGCGTGATCGCGTTGGTCTTGGTGCGCTCGCGGCCGGCCAGGAACGTCCGCGCCGCCTGGGCTCCGGCCACGAACTGACCGCGCACCTCCGGGTCGGCCTCCAGCGCGGCCGCCACCTGCGCGACCGCCTCCTCCCGCTCGCCGGCCAGCCGCTGCTGCGCCGCGACCGGGTCGGCGGAGTCGGGGGCCCGCCGGATCCGGTCGATGGCCGACCACGCGATCTCGGGATGGGTCTCGAACGTGCGCGAGCGCATCTCCCACTCGTTGAAGCCGCGAGCGCCGTGCTGGTACAGGAACGCGTCGAACGCGCTCACGAACGCGGCGGCGTCAGGATGCACCGAGGCCTCGAGCCGCGCACGCAGGCCGTCGACGCCGTCGTCGAAGGCCTCCTGAAGGTGGGTCGACCGTGCGACCTGCCGCGACAGCCGCCACAGCTCGTGGGCCGGCAGTGCGCTGTCCACGGCCCCGAGGCCGGTGATCACCCGCGTCACCAGGCCGGGGTCGCCCAGTGCGGCGGCGACGGCGGCGAGGATCGCCGGCGGGACGAGGGCGCAGTGGGTCAGGAAGATGTGCTCGACCCACAGGCCGCGCCAGTGCGTGTTGATGAGCTCGCGTGTGCGCTCCAGGAGCTGCCGGTCCGACAGCGCGCGCAGGTCGGGGCGCTGGGCGCGCAGCGCGCGCACCTTCTCGCGCGACGCCGCCTGCTCGGGGAGTTCCGTCGCGGCGAGGATCCACTCGAGCGTCCGGGCGCTGCGCTCTGCGTGCACGGGGCTCTCGTCGTCGGGGCCGGGGGCGTACGGCGGGGCCGTCGCCGCCTGGGAGCCGAAGAAGGTCTGGTCGACCGCCTCGGGTGACATCCCCGGGACACGGGCGCCGAAGATGCGGGTGACGCTCACGTTGAGGTAGGCGTAGCCGCCGAACACGCCCAGCGTCTCCATCACGCCGGGGGTGAACTCGTCGGTGTCGAAGGCCCCGAACCGGGCCAGGGCCTCGGCCCACCCCGGCTCGGCGTGCGGGATCCCCCACAGCGTCCACGAGAACGGGGCGACCGGGTCGGGGAAGACCTCACCCACGTTGCCGCGGGTGTAGATGGGGAATCGTGGGCTGGGGTCGTTGTCGACCACCCATCGCTCCGGCATGGTGCTCACTCCTTTGTGATCGGTTACCGGGATGAGGCTGGGCGCCCGTCTGCCGGGCGCGGCTAGGGGGTTCGCGTGCCGTAGACCGACTGGAACCACAGCTCGCCGACGACGCGGCCGAGCTGGTGCAGCTCCTCGACGCGGGGGGCGGACGCGGGGAGCCCGATGTGCGTGTAGGCGACCTGGTCGGTCATCGCGCCCAGGGCGTCCGCGACCAGGTCGCCGGATCGGCTGGCGTCGATCCGGCCCTCGTCGCGCAGCCGGGTCAGCCAGCGCGTCGTGCGGGCGGTGAACTCGGCGCGGATGCGCAGCCACCGCTCGGCGAACCCGCTGCCGTCCTGGGCCGAGGACGCCTCGCGTGTCACCCGCATGAGGTGGCGGTGCTGAGCGTAGGTGGTGAAGTACGCGGTCGTGGTCTGCACCAGCGCCTCGCGGTCGTCCATCCCCGTGGCGTTCAGGCGGCGGGTCGAGCTCAGCAGGTCGCGCACGCACGGCTCGATCACGGCGAGCAGCACCTCGCCCTTGTTGGCGAAGTGCCGGTAGAAGCTGCCCTGCGACACCCCGGCGTTGCCGACGATGTCGCAGATGCGCGTGCGCGTGTAGCCGTACTCGGAGAAGCAGGTGGCAGCGGCCGCGACCAGCTTCTCGCGGGTGCGGGCGCCGCGGACGGTGCTCGCTCCGCTGCCGAACAGGCTCGCGTCGTAGGCAGGCGCGTCGTCTGTGCTCGTCTCCGCCAAGATGCGACTGTCAGTCGCGTCTGTCGTGACGTGTAGGCGAGTGCTCGCTGCGGTCGCTCCCATGGAGGGAGTTAGCCACACGCCACAATCCCTGTCAATGGCTTGCACAATGGCGGGCCAAACCTCAACCCTTGCGCAGCACGAGCGGGCGACCGTATAGTCCGGAACCCACCCGATGTGAACGTCAGTCACATTTGGAAGGACAGGAGTCGACCCATGTACCCCGGTGACCACGCGCGGAGCGCACCGGATCGTGCGGCCCTGATCATGGCCGGCAGCGGGCGCACCGTGACCTACCGCGAGCTCGACCGGCGCAGCCGCCTCCTGGCGGGAGCGCTCGCCGACCAGGGGGCGGCCCCGGGCAGCACCGTGCTGGTGGCGCTCGAGAACGACGCCCGCTGGGGCGAGATCCTCTGGGCGTGCCTGCGCAGCGGTCTCGTCATCGCCCCCGTCAACCGCCACCTCGGACCCGCTGAGCTCGAACCCCTGATCGCCGACGCGTCCCCCGCAGTCGTGGTGACGTCGTCCGCGCTCGCCGCCGGCGTCGCCGCCGCGCTCGCGCGCGCCGATCACCGCGCGCCCTGCCTCGTCACCGACGCCGGCCCGCACCCCCTCCCTGGGGCGACCGACTACGAGCAGGCCGTCACGGACGCCACGCCCATCCCCGCGGCGCACGAGGTCGCCGGGGCACGCCTGCTGTTCAGCTCCGGGACGACAGGGCGGCCCAAGGCGTTCCGCCAGCCGCTGCCCGGCGTGCACCCGCGCCGGCTTCCGCCCCGGCTCGGGCCGCTGCTGTCCCGGCTGGGCTTCGACGCACCTGATCCCGTCTACCTGTCGACGGGACCCGTGTACCACGCGGCACCCTTCGCGTTCCTGCAGACCGTGCACCAGCTCGGCGGCACCGTCGTCGTCATGGAGCGGTTCGATGCGGCGGCCGCGCTCTCGGCCATCGAGCGCTACCGCGTGACCCACAGCCAATGGGTGCCCACCATGTTCGTCCGCCTGCTGCGGCTGCCGCCGTCCGAGCGCGCTCGGTACGACCTGAGCTCGCACCGCGCGGCGGTCCACGCGGGTGCTCCCTGCTCCCCCGACGTCAAGGAGGCCATGCTCGACTGGTGGGGACCCATCGTCTACGAGTACTACGGCGCGTCCGAGGGATACGGCCACACCGCGATCGGCCCGCACGAGTGGCGTGAGCACCGTGGCTCGGTGGGCACGGCCGTCACCGGGCGGCTGCACATCCTGGACGACGACGGCGCCGAGCTCCCGGCGGGGTCCGTCGGCGGCGTCTGGTTCGAGCCACCTCCCGCACCCGAGGGCCCCGCGCCCCGCGCCTCATGGGGCAGCGCGGGCGACCTCGGCCGCCTCGACGAGGACGGGTACCTGTACCTGACGGGACGTGCCGGCCAGACCATCGTCTCGGGCGGCGTCAACGTCTACCCGCGCGAGGTCGAGGACGTCCTGATCACGCACCCGGCCGTCGCCGACGTCGCCGTGATCGGCGTCCCGGACGAGGAGTTCGGCGAGAGCGTGCGCGCCGTCGTCCAGCTCGCCGCAGACCGCACGGCCGACGACGCGCTCGCGCGCGACCTCATCGACCTGGCCCGCGCCAGGCTGGCGCACTTCAAGTGCCCGCGCGCGGTCGACTTCGTCGACCGGCTCCCGCGCACGCCGACCGGGAAGCTGCTGCTCGAACCGCTCCGGGCCGCCTACCGGTCCGCCCACGAAGACCGGAGGCCCGCATGGAACTGCTCCTGATCCGGCATGCCCGTCCGGCCCGGGCCACACGCCACGAGCTCGGCGACCCGGGCCTGACCGACGAGGGGCGGCGGCAGGCGGGCCGACTGGCGGAGTTCCTCGCCGCGCCGGGCACCCCGCGCGTCGACGCCCTCTACTCCAGCCCGATGCGCAGGGCCGGGGAGACCGCCGCGGCGCTGGCCGCGGCGACCGGGCTGCCCCTGCACGTCGACGACGACCTCGCCGAGTTCGACACCGGGGCGTCGCACTACGTGCCCAGCGAGGAACGCACCGACGACCCCCGCACACGCTGGGACGAGCTCCGGGCGGGCCGCTGGGACGGCGAGGAGATCGACCTGGATGCCTTCCGTCGCCGCGTGGTCACCTGCCTCGAGCAGGTCGTCGACCGTCACGCCTCAGAAGTCGTCGGCGTCGTCTGCCACTTCGGGGTGATCAACGCCTACGTCGCCGACGTGCTCGGCCTGCCCTCTCCGTTCTTCTTCGAGCCGCACTACACGTCGGTCACCCGGGTGATGGCGGACCGCTCCGGCCGCCGGACGCTGCGCAGCGCCAACGAGACCGCCCATCTGCTGAGCACCTGGCCTCGCCCACAGGAGGAGACCATGACCACCACGCCTACGGCGGCACCGCCCGCCCCGTCCACGCGTCTTCACGTCACGCACGCCCTCAGGGTGCTCGGCCTGGCGACGCCCCAGTCCGTCTCCCGCCTCACCGGGCTGCCGGTCGAGGACGTCGCCGACGCCCTCACCGCGGCCGAGCGCGACACCCTGGTGCAGGCCCGCACGGGCCGCCTCACCGGGTGGGCGCTCACCCCCGAGGGACGCCGCTGGCACGCCCGAGCCCTCGCAGAGGAGCTGGAGCGCAGCGGGCGCCGCGCCGAGGTGGAGCACGCGTACGAGGCGTTCGTCGCGCTCAACCAGCCCTTCAAGCAGATCTGCACGAGCTGGCAGCTCAAGGACGGCGCCGCCGAGCCCAACGACCACAGCGACGCCGCGTACGACCAGTCCGTGCTCGACCGGCTCGAGCCGGTCCACCGTGCGGCGCTCGAGCTGACGCGGCGGCTCGCCGACGCGCTGCCACGGTTCGGCTGGTACCCGAGCGCGTTCTCGGATGCCCGCGACCGGCTGCGCGGCGGCGACCGGCGGGCGCTGTCGGCGCCGCTGTCCGAGAGCTACCACGACCTGTGGATGGCGCTGCATCAGGACCTGCTGTCCACGCTCGGCCGGGAACGCTCGGCGAAGGACGGACACTGACCATGCTCCGCGCGCGACTCTCCCACGACGGAACGCCCGGCGGCGCGACGTCCGAGCAGCCGATCTACCCGTTCGACCACGCGCACCCGGTCCCGCCACGGGACCTGACCGACCTGCTGGGCGGCAAGGGCGCCGGCCTGGCGGAGATGACCGCGACGCTCGGCCTGCCCGTGCCCCCCGGCTTCACGATCACCGTCCCCGTCAGCCGCCGCTTCCGGGCCGCGGGCTGGCCGGGGTCCCTCGACGACGCCCTGCGCGAGGCCGTCGCCAGGCTCGGCGCGACCATGGGCCGCTCCTTCGGCGACGCGGCCGACCCGCTGCTCCTGGCCGTGCGCAGCGGCGCTCCCCGGTCCATGCCGGGGATGCTCGACACGGTGCTCAACCTCGGCCTGAACGACGACGCCGTCGCGGCCCTCGCCGAGCAGTCCGGCGACGCCGTGTTCGCCTGGGACAGCTACCGGCGGTTCCTGCACATGTTCGCCACCACGGTCATGGGGGTGCCCGCCGACCGGCTCCCCGACGAGGCACCGCCGTCGCTCGCCGCGGTGCAGTCCCACGTGAGCCGGCTTCGGGCGGCCGTCGAGGCCGCGGCCGGGCGACCGGTGCCCGCCGACCCGCACGTGCAGCTCCGGCAGGCCGTCGAGGCGGTCTTCCGGTCCTGGGACTCGCCGCGCGCCCGGGCGTACCGGGCGACCGAGGGCATCGACGACGGGCTGGGGACCGCGGTCAACGTCCAGGCCATGGTGTTCGGCAACCGGGGACCCGACTCCGGCACCGGCGTCGTGTTCACCCGCGACCCCGCGACGGGCCGTGACACGCTGTACGGCGACTACCTGCCGCGCGCCCAGGGCGAGGACGTCGTCGGGGGCACGGCCAGGACGTGGCCGATCGCCCGCATGGCCGAGCACCTTCCCGACGCCCACCACGCGCTGCGCAGCGCGCTGCGGCGGCTGGAGACGCACTACCGCGACATCTGCGACGTCGAGTTCACCGTGGAGCAGGGCAGGCTCTGGCTGTTGCAGACACGCGTCGCCCGACGCGGCGCGGTCGCCGCGGTGCGCGCTGCCGTGCAGATGACGCGCGACCCCGAGATCGCGCTCACGCCGGCGGAGGCGCTCGACCGCGTCCCCGCCGCGACCCGCGACCGCGCCCGGCACGAGGTGCTCGACCAGGCCGGGTCCACCGTCGACGCGACGATGCCGTCGCTCGGCACCGGGCTCGGCGTCTCCCCCGGCCGCGCGTGCGGCCGGGTCGTGCTCACCAGCGAGGACGCCGTCGACGCCCGCGACGACGTCGTCCTCGTGCGGTCGCAGACCAGCCCCGAGGATGTCGCCGGGATGGCGGCCGCGACCGGCATCCTCACGACGACCGGAGGGCTGGTCAGCCACGCGGCGGTCGTCGCCCGAGGCTGGGGCATCCCCACCGTGGTCGGCGCCGGGCACCTGACCGTCGGCGCCGACGGTATCCACGACGCCGACCGCCGGGTCGTGGCCCGCGCGGGGGACGTCATCACGATCGACGGCACCACGGGCGAGATCTGGCTCGGCGCCGCCGACCACGCCGGGTCGGTCGATCCCGACCGCATCCTGGCCACCCATCTGCCCGAGCTCGGGATTCTCGAGCGCTGGGCGGCATCCCACCCAGGCAAGGAGGGCACGCGATGAAGATCTGCGTGGACCGCGACAAGTGCACCGTGCTCGGCGTCTGCGAGGCGACGGCCCCGGACGTGTTCGAGATCGACGACGACGGCACGCTGGTGGTCAAGACCACCCTCGTCGATGCGGGCAACCGCGACGCCGTCGAGGCGGCCGTGACGGCGTGCCCGACCGAGGCGCTGCGCATCGGGGAAGGCTGAGCACCGATGGAACGCGTCGTCGTCGCCGGTGCGGGACTCGCCGGGCTGCGGGCCGTCCAGGCCGCGCGCAAGGCGGGGTTCGCCGGGAGGCTCACGCTCGTGGGAGCGGAGCCGCACCTCCCCTACGACCGGCCGCCGCTGTCGAAGGAGTTCCTCACCGGCCCGCCGCTCACGCCCACGCTCGGCGGCGCCCAGGGCCTCGCCGAAGACCTCGGCGTCGAGGTCCTGCTCGGCACCCCGGCGAGCGCGCTGGACACCGAGGCGCGCGTGCTGTCGGCCGAGGGCCGCGAGGTGCCCTACGACGCTCTCGTGATCGCCACGGGCGCTCTCGCCCGGACGCTGCCGGGGGCCGCGCACCTGCGCGGCGTCCACACGCTGCGCACGCTCGACGACGCGCGCGCCGTCCGCGCGCGGCTCGACGCGGGCGCACGCACCGTGGTCGTCGGCGCAGGGTTCATCGGGTCGGAGCTCGCCTCGGCCGCGCGCGCCCGCGGGCTGGACGCCACCGTGCTGGAGTCGCTGCCGACGCCGCTGACGCGAGCGGTCGGCGCCACCGCGGGGGCCGCGCTGGGCGCGCTGCACGCCCGCCACGGCACCGATCTGTGCTGCGCCGTCACCGTGACCGGTCTCGAAGGCGAGACGGACGTGACGGGTGTGCGGCTCTCCGACGGGTCGGTCGTCGCCGCCGACCTCGTCGTCGTCGGCATCGGTGCAACGCCGGCCACCGGCTGGCTCGCCGGGTCCGGGCTGCGGGTCGACGACGGCGTCGTGTGCGACGCGACGCTCGCCGGCGCCCCGGGCGTGTGGGCTGCGGGCGACGTCGCGCGCTGGCCCCACCCGGATCTCGGCGTCTCGATGCGGCTGGAGCACTGGACGAACGCGTCCGAGCAGGCGGGCCACGCGATGCGCAACGCGCTCGACCCGGGTGCCGCGCAGCCCTACCGGCACGTGCCGTACTTCTGGTCGGACTGGTACGGCGACCGGATCCAGTTCGTCGGCGTCCCCCACGGGGAGCCGGCCCTGGTCGCCGGTGCCTGGGACGAGCCGTGCTTCGTCGCCCTCTACCGCCGGGACGCGCGCGTCGTCGGCGCGCTGACCCTGAACCGGCGGGCCGACATCATGAAGTACCGGGCCCTCATCGCCCGGGGCGCATCCTGGCAGGACGGCCTCGACCTCGCCGAGCGCCGGCGGGTCCAGGCCGTCTGAGGCACGTCGCGATCCTGCGGCGATCCTGCCCGCACGTGTGCGGGCCGGGGTGCGCTCGTCAGGGCGCCAGCACCAGCACCGGCCGGGCCCGGTCGGTCCCGTGCCGCCGCGTGTCTTCCAGCAGCGCGACGAGCGCGCCGTCGGGTCCGACCGCCGCGACGGGCCCCGGGCGCCCCGAGGGCGCGACCCAGCGGCCGAAGCCCAGGTCGTGCGCCTCGTCGGCCGTGACCTCGCGGACGGGAAGGTCGGCGGCCGCGGCCTGCGCCATCGCGATCGTGGCGAGCACGCCGTCGGCGTCGGCCTGGGCCTCCATGGCGTCGAGCGTGCGCGCCTGGTCGAGCGTGTGCCCGCCGACGCGCGTGCGCCGCAGCGCCGTCAGGTGCCCGGCGGTGCCGAGCGCGACGCCGAGGTCGCGCGCCAGCGCGCGCACGTACGTCCCCGAGGAGACGGTGACGGCGACGTCGAGGTCGAGCACGGGCACCTCGTCGCCCGGGCCCTGCCCGCCGGTCTGCACGCCGGAGGCGACGCCGTGCCGGGCCGCACGGACGGCGAACTCGCCGACCGTGACCGGCCGTGACCGCAGCTCGACCTCCTCGCCGGCGCGGGCGAGGGCGTAGGCGCGCTTGCCCCCGACCTTGATGGCCGAGACCGTCGACGGCACCTGGAGGATGTCTCCCGTCAGCTCCGCGACGGCCGCCTTCACCTGCGGGGAGTCGGCGGCACCGGCGAACCCCGGCGCGGCCACCACCTCGCCCTCGGCGTCGTCCGTGGTGGTACCCACGCCCAGGCGGATCGTCGCCTCGTACGCCTTGTCGGCGCCCACGACGTAGGTCAGCAGGCGCGTGGCCCGCCCGACGCCGACGACGAGCACGCCCGTCGCCATGGGGTCGAGCGTGCCCGCGTGCCCGACCTTGCGCGTCCCGGCCAGCCGCCGGACACGCCCGACGACGTCGTGGCTGGTCCACCCGGCCGGCTTGTCGACGACGACGAACCCGTCGGCCGCCGTCGGCCGCCGCGGCGGGCGCGGGGCGTCCTGGGGCACGTCAGACCTCGTCGGGCAGGTCGTCCGCGTCGTGCTCGCGCGGCTTGCGGTACGGGTCCTGCTCGCCCGCGAACGCCTTGCCGGCGCGCAGCGCGGCCAGCTCCCCGTCCCGGCGCCGCGCCTCGTCGAGCGCGGCCGTCAGGTGCGCCGCCGTCTCCGGGACGGCGTCGAGGTGGAAGTCGATGGTCGGGGTGAGCCGGATGCCGGTCTGTTTGCCGACCTCGGAGCGGATCAGCCCCTTGGCGCTCTCCAGCGCGGCGGCCGACCCGGCCCGCTCCTCGTCGCTGCCGTAGACGGTGTAGAACACCGCCGCGGACTGCAGGTCGCCCGTCACACGCACGTCGGTGACGGTGACGAACCCCAGGCGCGGGTCCTTGATCCGGGTGTCGAGCATCTGCGCGACGATGACCTTGATGCGGTCGGCCAGGCGGCGCGAGCGCGGGTTGTCGGTCATGGCTTGGTCCTTTCTGGGCCTCGACGACGGCGGCCCGGGCGCCCCGTGGGGGCCCGGGCCGCCGTCGTCACGTCCGAGACGGGTCAGAGCACCGCGCTCACGCGCGGGGCTTCTCGCGCATCTCGAACGTCTCGATGATGTCGCCCTCGGTGATGTCGTTGAACGACCCGAGGCCGATGCCACACTCGAAGCCCTCGCGGACCTCGGTGACGTCGTCCTTCTCGCGGCGCAGCGACTCGATCGAGAGGTTGTCCCCGACGACCTTGCCGCCACGCAGCACGCGCGCCTTCGAGTTCCGTCGGATGGTGCCCGAGCGGATGATCGAACCGGCGATGTTCCCGAACTTCGAGGAACGGAACACCTGGCGGATCTCGGCGGTCCCGAGCTGGACCTCCTCGAACTCCGGCTTGAGCATGCCCTTGAGCGCTGCCTCGACGTCCTCGATCGCCTGGTAGATGACCGAGTAGAACTTGACCTCGACGCCCTCGCGGTCGGCCAGCTCCTCGACACGCTCGCCGAACTTGACGTTGAAGCCGATGATCACGGCACTGTCGACCGTGGCCAGGTTCACGTCGTTCTGCGTGATCGCGCCGACGCCGCGGTGGATGACGCGCAGCTCGACCTCCTCGCCCACGTCGATCTTGAGCAGCGCGTCCTCGAGTGCCTCGACGGCACCGGACACGTCACCCTTGATGACGAGGTTGAGGGTCTCGACCTTGCCCTGCTCGAGCGCCTTCGTGAAGTCCTCGAGGCTGACACGCTTGCGGCGCTTGGCCAGGAGGGCGGCACGCTCGGCGGCCTCACGCTTCTCGGCGATCTGGCGGGCCGTGCGCTCGTCGGGGGCGACCAGGAACGTGTCGCCCGCGCTGGGCACGGAGCTCAGGCCGAGGACCTGCACCGGGCGAGCCGGCTCGGCGGCGTCGACCGCGTCCCCGTGCTCGTCGAACATCGCACGCACGCGGCCGTGGGCCGTGCCCGCGACGATCGCGTCGCCGACGTGCAGCGTGCCGGACTGCACCAGGACGGTGGCAACGGCACCGCGCCCGCGGTCGAGGTTGGCCTCGATCGCGACGCCGCGCGCGTCCTTGTCCGGGTTGGCCCGCAGGTCGAGGGCGGCGTCCGCGGTCAGCAGGACGGCCTCGAGGAGGTTGTCGATGCCCATGCGGTTCTTCGCCGAGACGTCGACGAACATGGTGTCGCCGCCGTACTCCTCCGCGACCAGGTTGTACTCGGTGAGCTGCTGGCGGATCTTCGCCGGGTTCGCAGCCTCCTTGTCCACCTTGTTGACCGCGACGACGATCGGCACACCGGCCGCCTGGGCGTGGTTGAGCGCCTCGATCGTCTGGGGCATCACACCGTCGTCGGCCGCGACCACGAGGATCGCGATGTCCGTGACCTGGGCACCACGGGCACGCATGGCGGTGAACGCCTCGTGGCCCGGGGTGTCGATGAACGTGATGGCCCGCTCGTTGCCCTCGTGCTCGGTGCGGATCTGGTAGGCACCGATGTGCTGGGTGATGCCGCCGGCCTCGCCCGCGACGACGTCCGTCGAACGGATGGCGTCGAGAAGCTTGGTCTTGCCGTGGTCGACGTGACCCATGACGGTGACGACCGGCGGGCGCGGGGCGAGGTCCTCGTCGGACTCCGCCTCGAGCTCGGCGTCGAGGTCGATGTCGAAGGCCCCGAGCAGCTCGCGGTCCTCCTCCTCGGCCGAGACCATCTCGATCTTGTAGCCGAGCTCCTCGCCGAGGACGCCGAACGTCGCCTCGTCGAGCGACTGCGTCGCCGTGGCCATCTCACCGAGGTGGAACAGCACCGTGACCAGCGACGCGGGGTTCGCGTCGATCTTGTCGGCGAAGTCGTTCAGGGACGAGCCCTGACGCAGGCGGATCGTGGTCGAGCCGTTGCCGCGCGGGACGGACACGCCGCCCAGCGACGGCGCCTGCATCGCCTCGAACTCCTGACGCTTCGCGCGCTTCGACTTGCGCCCGCGCACCGGACGACCGCCGGCGCGACCGAACGCGCCCTGCGTGGAGCCGCGACCGGCGCCACCACGGCCACCGCCGCCACCGGGACGACCGGCGAAACCGCCGCCGCCACCACCAGGAGCACCGCCGCCGGGGCGACCGGCGTACCCGCCGCCGCCGCCACCGGGTCGGCCACGGCCGCCACCGCCGCCCGCGCCACCGGCCGGGCGCTCACCCGGACGCGGCATCGAGGTGCGGCCGGGCATCATGCCCGGGTTCGGGCGCGGACCGCCCGGACGCGGCGCCGCGGGACGCGGGCCACCGGGGCGGGGACCACCGGGACGCGGGCCGCCGGGACGCTCGCCCGCCGACGCCGCGGGGGCGTTCTCATTGCGCGCGCCGTCACGGTCGCCACGCTGACCCGGACGCGGCATCCCCTGGGAGGGCGCGAAGGGGTTGTTGCCCGGGCGCGGGGCACCGCCGCCGGGGCGTCCGCCCTGACGGGGCATGCCCTGCGACGGGGCGAAGGGGTTGTTGCCCGGGCGGGGGGCACCGGGACGCCCGCCACGCTCGCCGCCCGCAGGACGCGGGGCTCCGGGGCGCGGCGCGTTGCCGGCCGGCCGGGGTGCCGCGGGGCGCGCGGGGCACCCGGACGCGCGGCCGGTGCGGGCCGGGCGGGTGCGGTGGCCTCAGCGGCAGGCGCCGCCGGGGCGGGTGCCGCCGGAGCGGGAGCTGCCGGAGCGGAAGCCGCCGGAGCGGGAGCCTCAGCAGCGGGTGCCGGGGCCGGGGCCGCAGCGGGTGCGGCTGCCTCGGCAGGTGCGGGCGCCGCAGCCGGGGCGGGCGCCTTGGCGCGAGGCGCAGGCGCGGCGGGTGCCGGCGAGGACGCCGGGGCAGCGCTCTTGTGCTTCTCACGCATCATGCGCTCGACCGGCGCCTCGAGCGTCGAGGAGGCCGAGCGGACGAACTCCCCCGCGGCCTTCAGATCGTCCAGCAGGGCCTTGCTAGTCACGCCGAGCTCTTTGGCAAGCTCGTGCACGCGGACCTTCGCCACTTCTCTCCTGTCTCGGCCCTCCCCAAGACAGGGTGGACCGTGGTTAGTACCGAGTACTCATCGCTGGGGACTCATCGGGTGCCCATCGGCTTCTGACCCGCTTCCTTGTCGACGTACGCGTGGTGCGGCCGAGGCGCGGTGGCCCCGGTCGGGAACCGTCGGCGCCGGGGCGCCAGACGTGCAGGTGACCGTGTGGTCAACGGTCGGCGGACTCCAGCCAGTCCCGGACCTCCGTCAGGTCGAGCGGGGCGTCCACGCGCAGCGCGCGCGGCACGGCCCGCCGTCGGACGGCGAGGTCCAGGCATGCGACCGTGGGGTGAACCCACGCACCGCGTCCCGGCAGGGCCTTGCGCTCGTCGACCGCGACGCGAGGCTTCGCCCCGCCCGCGGCGTCCGGCACGAGGACCAGCCTCAGGAGTGCCGACCGCAAGTCGCGCACCCGGCATCCGACACACGTGCGCACCGGACCGACAACGGGGGCCGGTGAGGGGGTGCGGGAGCGTGCTGGACTCTGGGCGCGCGGCCCGGTCACCGACAGTCTAGCGCGCGGGCCGCGCGGAGACGGAACCGTCCCGCCCGGCGGCGCCTGTCTCACTGCTGCTCGCTGCCCTTCGCCGGGGCCGGGGCCACCGGCTCGGCCGACTCGTCGGACCGGATGTCGATCCGCCAGCCGGTGAGCTTCGCGGCCAGGCGGGCGTTCTGCCCCTCCTTGCCGATCGCCAGCGAGAGCTGGTAGTCCGGCACGACCGCGCGGGCCGCGCGCGCGTCCGCGTCCACGACCGTGACGGACGTCACACGCGCCGGGGAGAGGGCGTTGGCCACGAACCTGGCCGGGTCGTCCGAATGGTCGACGATGTCGATCTTCTCGCCGTGCAGCTCGGCCATCACGGCCCGCACGCGCGCGCCCATCGGGCCGATGCAGGCACCCTTGGCGTTGAGACCCTGCACCGTGGACCGCACCGCGACCTTCGAGCGGTGGCCGGCCTCGCGCGCGATCGCCGTGATCTCGACCGACCCGTCGGCGACCTCGGGCACCTCCAGCTCGAACAGCTTGCGCACCAGCGCGGGGTGCGTACGGCTCAGCGTCACCTGCGCGCCCTTGGGGCCGCGCGCCACCTCGACGACGTAGGCGCGCAGCCGCTCGCCGTGCACGTACTCCTCGGTGGGCACCTGCTCGTGCGGCGGCAGCACCGCCTCGGTCCCGCCGACGTCGACCATGACGACGCGCGGGTCGCGGCCCTGCTGGATGACGCCCGCGATGACCTCGCCCTCCTTGCCGCGGAACATGCCCAGCACCTGGTCGTCCTCGGCGTCGCGCAGCCGCTGCACGATGACCTGACGGGCCGTGGCGGTCGCGATGCGGCCGAAGTCGTGCGGCGTGTGGTCGAACTCGGGGCCCAGCTCGACGAGCGGGCGCCCCTCCGGGTCCTGCGGGTCGGGCGTGCGGATCTCCTCGCGCGCCCACACCGTCACGTGACCCGAGCGGCGGTCCACCTCGACGCGCGCCTTCGCGTAGGCGTCCGGCGTGCGGTGGTATGCCGACTCCAGGGCCTGCTCGATCGCCTCGACGAGCACGTCCAGGCTGATGTCACGCTCACGTTCGAGCAGTCGCAGCGTGGTCATGTCGATATCCATGTCAGCCCTCCACGGCGCCAGTGGCGCCCCAGTTCTCGGTGCGGGACGTGCCCGCGTCGTCCTCGTCGCTCACGTCGTCGAGGTCCTCCTCGAGCCGCTTGAGCTCGACCTCGACGCGGCCGCGCCGCACCGCGGCGACCGGCACGCGCACGCCGTCGTCGAGCACGAGGACGGGCTCGCCGCCCTCGTCGACGACGGCGTCGAGCCGGCCCGCGACCTCGCCGCCCTCGGTCAGCGCGAGCGTCACCAGCCGCGTGCGCGCACGCCGGAAGTGCCGCAGCTCGGTCAGGGGGCGGGAGGTGCCCGGAGTGGAGACCTCGAGCACGTAGACCCCGGGCACGACGTCGTCGACGTCGAGCGCAGCGGAGATCGCGCGCGAGACCTCGCCCAGCGCGTCGGACCCGAGGCTGCCCACCTGGTCCTCGGGCAGGTCGACCGTGACGCGCACGACCGAACGCGACCCGGCGCGCGTCGTCGTCACGTCCTCGAGCCACAGCCCCTCGGCGGTCACCACCGGGGCGACCACGCGGCGCACGGCATCCGCGGTCGCGGGCCGTCCGCTCCGGCTCTGCTCGTTCCTCGGCCCTGCCATCGCCTGCCTCCCCGTCGGCCAACCTGTGGTCCACTCCTGGTCGGGCGCGACCGGTGTGTTGTTGTGCTCGTCAAGCGTAACGGCCGCTTCGCCTGCCACGACCCGAAACCGCACGTCGCCGGCAGACGCGCGACGCGACGTGGCGCACACCCGAGCGAGAGCAGTGGCAGGATCGGACCCGATGACGTTCCAGCCGCTCCCCGCCACCCGCGACCGCCGCCACGCCGGGTTCCTCCGCGCGCTCACGGCGTTCCTCGTCCTCGGCGTGCTGGCCGGCTGTGGTGTCCGGCTCGAGACGCCGCCACCTGCGGAGCCGGTGCCGGACGCGCTCGAGCTGGTGCGGCGCACGGCCGCCGACGACGCGCGCAAGGTCGCCGACCTCGCCGAGTCGGCGCACGGCACCGAGGGACTGCCCGAGCCGGTCGCGGCCGAGCTCGCGCGAG
Organism: Xylanimonas allomyrinae; assembly: GCF_004135345.1. Lineage (NCBI taxonomy): Bacteria > Bacillati > Actinomycetota > Actinomycetes > Micrococcales > Promicromonosporaceae > Xylanimonas > Xylanimonas allomyrinae. The sequence goes on along the minus strand of NZ_CP035495.1, from coordinate 489,404 downwards.
TCGCGGACGCCGGGCACGCGCACGTCGATGCCCTCGGCGGGCCGTACGACTCGGGCCTCGACCCCGAGCCCACGCTCGTTCCGGACGTTCCCGGCGACCCCGACACCGCCGCCGCCGAGCAGAGCCCCGCACCGGCCGCCCCGCCGACGTCGTCGGCGCGCTCATGGACGCCGCCGGCCGCAGCCGCACGGCTGCGACGACGACGTCGGACGGCGACCTCGCCCGGCTGCTCGCCTCGATCAGCGCGGCGCAGGCCGTCTCGGCCACGCGGCTCGCGGGACTCGTGGGCGTCCCCGGCCCTGCGCCGGCGAGCCCGGTCGTCCCGGAGCCCGCGTCCCCCGCGTCGCCCTCGCCCAGCCCGTCCCCCAGCAAGCCCGGCGCCGTGGCGACGACGGCACCGGGCGCCCAGGACTCCGTGCCGCCCGCAGGCCTGTCCGCCGAGGACTACCGCGCGCTCGTCCTCGGCGAGGACTCCGCGCGGTACGCGCTCGAGGTGCGCGCGGCGCGAGCGGGCGGGGACGAACGCACCCGGCTGCTCGCGCTCTCGCGCGTGCACGGCGAGCGCGCCGAGGCATGGGCCGTGCTCGGAGGTGTCAGCGGGACCGAGCAGGACCCCCGTCGCGTCGCGTACGCGATCCCGCGCAGCGACGACGACGCCACGCTCGTGCGCTCCCTCCAGGACGGGCTCGCGACAAGCTACGCGAGCCTCGTGGGCACGACCGCCGCGAGCACCCGCGGCGTGCTGGTCGACCTGCTCGTCGACGCGGCGCTCACGCTCGACGCCTGGGGCGCGGCGCCGGTCGCGTTCCCGGGCATGCCGGAGCTCGCGAGCTGATCCGGCCGCCGAGACGCGGCGTCGGCCCGGCCCCTGACGGGCCCGGGCCGACGCTCTCGCCCTAGCGAAGCAGCGTCTCCACGTCGGCCACCACCGCCGCGACGGCGTCGGCGACCGCGACCTGGCGGGCCTCGCCGGCGCGCGGGCGGATCTCGACCACACCGTCGGCCAGCCCGCGCCCGACGACGACGAGCAGCGGGACGCCCAGCAGCTCGGCGTCGGCGAACTTCACGCCGGGCGACACCTTCGGACGGTCGTCGTAGACGACCTCGACGCCGCGGGCGACGAGGCCCTGCGCGATGTCCTCGGCCGCCTCGAACACCTCCGAACCCTTGCCGGTGGCCACGACGTGGACGTGGGCGGGCGCGACGTGCGCGGGCCAGGCCAGTCCCCTGTCGTCGTGGTGGGCCTCGGCGAGCGCCGCGAGCGCCCGCGTGACGCCCACGCCGTACGACCCCATGGTGACCACGACCTGCTTGCCGTTCTCGTCGAGCACCGTCAGGCCCAGCGCCTGCGCGTACTTGCGGCCGAGCTGGAAGATGTGGCCCATCTCGATGCCGCGGGCGAGCTCCAGGGGGCCGGAGCCGTCGGGCGCCGGGTCTCCCGCGCGCACCTCGGCCGCCTCGATGGTGCCGTCGGCGGCGAAGTCGCGGCCCGCGACGAGGTCGAACACGTGACGCCCGGCCTCGTTGGCGCCCGTGATCCAGCGCGTGCCGGGCACGATCCGCGGGTCGAGCAGGTAGCGGATCGCGGAGCGGGTCTCCCCCGTCTCCGGGTCGGTGACCTGCACGCCCTGAGGCCCGAGCACGGCCGGGCCGATGTAGCCCTTGACGAGCTGCGGGTGCCGCGCGAAGTCGGCGTCGCCGGCGGGCTCGGCCTCGGCCGGCGCGAGAGCCGCCTCGATGCGCTTCATGTCGACCTCGCGGTCGCCGGGCACGCCCACCACGAGCAGGTCACGCCCGCCGTCGGGCCTGGTCACTGCGAGAACGACGTTCTTGAGCGTGTCGGCCGCCGTCCACGCGCGGTCGGGGCGCGGGTGCTCGGCGTTGGCGAGCGCGACGAGCGTGTCGATGGTCGGGGTGTCGGGGGTGTCCTCGACGTGCGCCGCAGGGGCGTCGTCGTACGGCACCGGGTCGGGAACGGGCGTGACCACGGCCTCGACGTTGGCCGCATACCCTCCGGCCGAGCGCACGAAGGTGTCCTCGCCGATGGGGCTCGGCGACAGGAACTCCTCGGAGCGTGAGCCGCCCATGGCGCCCGACATGGCCGAGACGATGACGTATTCGAGCCCGAGGCGCCGGAAGATGCGCTCGTACGCGTCACGGTGGCGCTGGTAGGCGGCGTCGAGGCCCGCGTCGGTCGTGTCGAACGAGTACGAGTCCTTCATGACGAACTCGCGCCCGCGGATCAGTCCGGCGCGCGGCCGGGCCTCGTCGCGGTACTTCGTCTGGATCTGGTAGAGCGTCAGCGGCAGGTCCTTGTACGAGGAGTACAGGTCCTTGACCAGGAGCGTGAACATCTCCTCGTGCGTCGGGGCGAGGAGGTAGTCGGCCTCCTTGCGGTCCTTGAGGCGGAAGAGGTTGGGGCCGTACTCCTTCCAGCGGCCCGTCGCCTCGTACGGCTCGCGCGGCAGCAGGGCCGGGAAGTGCACCTCCTGCCCGCCGATGGCGTCCATCTCCTCGCGCACGATCGCCTCGACCTTGGCCAGCACGCGCAGCCCCAGCGGCAGCCACGTGTAGATGCCGGGCGCGGCGCGCCGGATGTACCCCGCGCGCACGAGCAGCCGGTGCGAGGCGACCTCGGCGTCGGCAGGGTCCTCGCGCAACGTGCGGACGAACAGGGTGGACAGGCGCAGCAGGTCACCGCGCGGCGCGAACACAGACATGTCGCACAGGATATCGGCGCGGCGGCGCCTCCCCGGCGCGCGGGGCGCCGCTCGGGGAGGATGGTGCCATGCCCGAGCTTCCCGAGGTCGAGGCCCTCGTCCGGTTCCTCGACGCACGCACGGTGGGACGCACCGTCGTCGGCGCCGACGTCGGCACGATCTCCGCGCTCAAGACGTACGACCCGCCGCTGACCGCCCTGGTCGGGGCGACCGTGCGCGGCTGGACGCGGCGCGGCAAGTGGCTCGACCTGGCCACGTCCACGCCCGACGACGTCGCCCCCCACCTGCTGGTCCACCTGTCGCGCGGCGGCTGGCTGCGCTGGTACGACACCGTGCCGGCCACGACGGTGCGCCCCCGCCTGGGCGGCTCGGCGCGCGGCGCCGCCATCGCGCTGCGGGTGCGGCTCGACGACGGCGCGGGGTTCGACCTGACCGAGGCCGGCACGCAGAAGCGGCTCGCGGTCCACGTGGTGCGCTCGCCCGGCGACGTCCCACACGTCGCGAGCCTCGGCCCCGAGCCGCTCGACGGCTTCACCCCCAAGGTGCTGAGCGAGCTGTTGGCCCGCAAGAACCAGCAGGTCAAAGGCCTGCTGCGCGACCAGTCGGCCGTCGCCGGCATCGGCAATGCCTACTCCGACGAGATCCTGCACGTGGCACGCATGTCGCCGTACAAGCTCACCCGGACCTTCACCGACGACGACGTCGCGACGCTGCACGCCGCGATCGTCGGCACGCTGACCGACGCGGTCGCGGCGTCGTCGGGCAAGCCGGCCAAGGACCTCAAGGACGCCAAGCGGGCCGGGATGCGCGTCCACGGGCGCACGGGCCAGGCGTGCCCGGTGTGCGGCGACACGGTCCGCGAGGTGTCGTTCGCGGACCGGTCGCTGCAGTACTGCGCGACGTGTCAGACAGGCGGGCAGCCGCTGGCGGACCGGCGGCTGTCCCGCCTGCTGAAGTGACGTCGGCTCAGTCGATGTCGAGCGGCGTGAGCGCCAGGTAGTCCTCCAACGTGGCGTCCGCCAGGCACGCCTCGATGATCCGGCGCCCCAGCGGGTCGAGGTCGGGGGTCAGGAACTGCTGGAGCTCGGCCTTGAAGAAGTCCGTGATGATGGCGGCACCGGCGTCGTACGCCGCCACGCCCACCTTGGACTGCAGCTCGGGGCGCAGCAGCGACGGGCGCACCTGCTGGCCGTCGATCTTCATCTCCCGCATCGCGAAGCCGAACAGCGGGCAGCGCGCGGGCACGAGCAGGTCGCGGCGCACGTGGCCCTGGCCGCGGCGGGCCAGGTACTCGCGTGCGAGCCACTCGGCGGCGAAGTCCACCTTGTAGGCACCGATGTGCTGGTTGGGCGTGAGCACGAACCGGGTCTTGGGCGCGGCGAGGATCTGCTCGAGCAGCAGGTTGGCCGCGCCGACCTTGGTGTTGGTCGAGAACGGCCAGAACGACCCGACGCCCTCGGCGACCATGCCGCCGTGCGCGATGACGGCCGCCTCGGCGACGGTCGCCCCGATCGAGGGGTTCTTGTCGCCGCGCGGGGTGACCAGGCGCCACAGCCACGCGAGCGACGGCGGGATCACGTGCATGAGGCCCATGACGCCGTACGTCGGCTGCTCGGCGGTGCACGCCGGCATCCGCACGCCGAACGTGCGCACGTCCACCTGCTGCGGCTCGTCGACGATGCCCCGGACCTGGCGGCGCGGGATGATGACGCGCGGGTTGGAGCACGGCTTGCCGTTCTCGTCGCGCACGTGCTCCCACGGCAGGCAGGTCGCGCCGGGCGTGCCCTCGATGTTGAGGAAGATGAGCGGGTCGTGCGGGTGGATGATCGCCCGTTCGAGCTGGGGGTCCTCGCCGTAGTGCGTCAGGTTGTCGACGCGCACGAACCAGCCGTCCTCGGCGTCGGCGACGGTCATCTTGCCGCTGGCAGGGCGCTGGAGCGCGGGGTGGCACAGCGTCATGTCGTCGGTGACGGGCTCGAGCCGCGACGTCTCCGACAGCGTGATGGCGTACGGCTCGTCGGTGACGACGTTGGTGCCCAGCAGCACGCGGCCGTCCTCCTCGCGGCGCAGCTCCTGGCACATCTCGGACTTGCCGCCGCCCGAGGCGCCCTCGTGCATGATGACGGTCTCGTTCTCGTACGGCGTGGTCACGCGCACCGAGGAGGCGTGAGCGGTGAGCCAGCCCTCGTAGGTGCCGATGTCGAGCAGCGCCGAGAACACGCCCTTCTTGGCGCTGGGGCCCGGGTACAGGTTGTAGGCGAAGATCTCGTGCAGCGACTCGGTCCGGTCGTGCACCACCACCTGCTTGCCCGCGAAGTGCGTGTGCCGGAACGGCGGGGCCAGGTAGAGGATCGAGCGCGGCGCGAACGGGCCGAGCTCGTCGAAGGTGAAGAAGCCCTGCAGGTCCACGAGCGCGCACGCGAAGAACGCCGTGTTCTTGGGCACGACGGCGAGCGAGGGGCTGCCCAGGTGCGGGCCGCCGGCCTTGAACGGGACCACGATGAGGTCCTGGTCGGCCAGCCAGTCGAGCGTCTCCTGCTTGACGGGCGCGAAGGGTCCGTGGTCGTCGGCGAACCGGGGCTTGTCCGAGGGCAGGTCGTCGCCGATGCGCATGCAGTCGGGGTCGCGCCGGCGGATGTAGTCCTCGGGGTAGTTGACGGCGATGCCGTTGCGGCAGCGCACGACGTCGGCCTCCTTGACGGGGCCGTTGCCCGGCACGTCGAAGACGACGTCGAACGTGTCGCCGCCTCCCGGGCCGAGGGAGAGCTCGAAGAGCTCCGCACGGCTGGAGGGGATGGTGATGCTGCGGGCGGCCTCAAGACAGGTGGCCAGATACGGGGGGAGCGTGAGCTTCCGGAGCACGTCGTCCATGCCCCCATCGCACCCCGCGCGTCGGTCTGCGTGCGCCACGCTGACGCGCTCCGATCGGTCCACGGCCCCGGCGGCGCTGTGCGGACGGTGCGACGCTGCGTTCCGCAGGGCGGGCGAACCCGCCCCGGATGTGACGCTGTGTGTGGTCATACCTCACATGAGAGCATGGGTCCTCAGAAGAGAACAGTGGCGAAGGTCCCGACTTGCTCGAACCCCACACGGCGGTATGCCCGCAGCGCACGTTCGTTGTACCCGTTGACGTAGAGCGAGACGACCGGCGCCACACGCAGCCGCGCATCGACGACGACGGCCGCCATGCCGCCCTCCGACAACCCTCGCCCCCGCACGGCCGGATCGACCCACACGCCCTGCACCTGCGCGACGCCCTGCGCGATCGCGCCCAGCTCCGCCTTGAACTCGACCATCGGACCCGTCGGGCGCGCATAGGGGTCGCCCGTGCGCACCGCAAGCCGCACGTACGACCTGCTCTCGGTGACCAGCGAGCGCACCCGCTCCCGGTACGCCGTGCCCCGCCGGCGACCGGCGAGTAGCCGACCTCCTCGGTGAACATCGCGATGCACGCAGGCATCAGCACGTCGAGCTGCTCGGCGCGGGTCAGCCGCACGCGCGGGTCCGGCTCGACGTCGGGGTCGCGCGCGATCGCGAGCGACGGCTGGTGCGGGCGCACCTCGCGCGCGGTCGGCCACGAGGGTTCGAGCCCGGCCCAGAGCGCGAGCGCGGCATCCGACTCCCCGACGATCGACGACGAACGACGGCCGTGGGCGCGAGCCGCTCGCACGAACGCCCCCACGGCCTCCGCGGCGTCAGCCCCGAGCGAGGCCGGGACCACGGGAACCAGGTTCGCGCCGGCCCAGCACAGCGCGCGCAGCGGCCCCGTGGTGGGCCACCCCCACACCTGGCCACCCGCGGCGGGCAGGCCTGCGCGTGCGGCGATCTCCAGCCGCGAGGCCGCCAGAACGGCCGAGACCGGGTCACTCGCGCACAGCGCCAGCGCCTCGGGGAGGTCGTCCGGCCCGAGGACGCGCGCGGCGTCGCGCCCCAGCCCTGCGGCAACCTGCCGGAAGCCCACCGCCCCGCCGTTCTCAGCCGACCGTCACGACCGGGCTGGTGCCCGCGGTGCCGTCGGCGTCGTCCGGCATCGACTCGGCGATGCGCAGGGCCTCCTCGATCAAGGTCTCGACGATCTCGGACTCGGGGACCGTCTTGATGACCTCGCCCTTGACGAAGATCTGGCCCTTGCCGTTGCCCGACGCCACGCCCAGGTCGGCCTCGCGCGCCTCGCCGGGCCCGTTGACGACGCAACCCATGACCGCCACGCGCAGCGGGACCGTCAGGCCCTCCAGGCCCGCGGTCACCTTGTCGGCCAGCGTGTAGACGTCGACCTGCGCACGCCCGCACGACGGGCACGAGACGATCTCCAGCTTGCGCGGGCGCAGGTTGAGCGCCTGGAGGATCTGGTTGCCGACCTTGACCTCCTCGACCGGCGGGGCGGACAGCGACACGCGGATGGTGTCGCCGATGCCCTTGCTCAGCAGCGCGCCGAACGCCGTCGCCGACTTGATGGTGCCCTGGAACGCCGGCCCGGCCTCGGTGACGCCCAGGTGCAGCGGCCAGTCGCCGCGCTCCGACAGCAGCTCGTAGGCGCGCACCATGACGACCGGGTCGTTGTGCTTGACCGAGATCTTGAAGTCGTGGAAGTCGTGCTCCTCGAAGAGCGACGCCTCCCACACGGCCGACTCGACGAGCGCCTCGGGTGTCGCCTTGCCGTACTTGGCCAGCAGACGCGGGTCGAGCGACCCGGCGTTGACGCCGATGCGCAGGCTGACGCCCGCGTCCTTGGCCGCCTGCGCGATCTGCTTGACCTGGTCGTCGAACTTGCGGATGTTGCCCGGGTTGACCCGCACTGCGGCACACCCGGCGTCGATGGCGGCGAAGACGTACTTGGGCTGGAAGTGGATGTCGGCGATGACCGGGATCTGCGACTTCCTCGCGATCGCCGGCAACGCGGCGGCGTCGTCGGCGCTCGGGACGGCCACCCGGACGATGTCGCAGCCCGCGGCGGTCAGCTCCGCGATCTGCTGCAGCGTCGCGTTGATGTCGGTGGTCGGCGTCGTCGTCATGGACTGGACGCTGACCGGGGCGTCGCCGCCCACCTCGACCTTGCCGACCTTGATCTTGCGGGTCGGGCGGCGGGGGGCCAGCACCGGCGCGGCGCCCGGGGTCGACACGCTGGGGGTACCGAGATTGACAATGCTCACCGCCCCAGTATCCCCCGGTTCGCGACGGCTGCCCGCGCCTGGGACACGCGGGCCGGGCGTCTCAGAAGAGCCTCACGGGGTCGACGACGTCGGCGACGACCAGGAGCAGGGTCGACCCCACCAGCACGACGAACATCACGTAGGCGACCGGCATCATGCGCGCGACGTCGGCCGGGCCGGGCAGCGGGTGCAGGCCGCGCACCCGCGCGATGGTGCGCTTGGCGCCCTCGTAGAGCGCGTTGACCACGTGCCCGCCGTCGAGCGGCAGCAGCGGGATCAGGTTGAACACGAACAGCGCCATGTTGAGCGAGGCCAGCAGGCTCAGCATGATGGCGACCCGGTCGAGCAGCGTCGCGTCCAGGCCGGCGACGTCGGCGGCGACACGCCCCACGCCCACCACCGACATGACGCTGTCAGCCGAGCGCGGGGTGTCGGAGAACGTCTGCGCGGCCGCCTGGTAGACGCGCGCTGGGAAGGTGACCACGGCCCCGGCAGTACCCGTGAACATGCGCCCGACCTCACCCGGCACCAGGCTCATCGGCAGCGACTGCCGCTCGATGGTCGGCGCGATGCCCAGGAACGCGCCGTCGTCGACCTTCACCTGGCCGTCGGCGTCGCGCACCACGGCGCCGTCCGCGTCGACGACCGCACGATGCGCGTCGACGGGCGTGACGGAGAGCGTGACCCGCTGCCCGTCGCGTTCGACGACGACGGGCACGGCGTGACCGTCGGTGCCCTGGATCGCAGCGAGCAGGGCGCTCCAGGTGGGGGTCGAGGTGCCGTCGTAGGACACGATGCGGTCCCCGGGACGCAGTCCCGCCGCGGCGGCCGGGGCCGGGGCGGTGGCAGGGTCGCACGCCGCACCCGTCGCCGTCGGGACGCAGTCGCTCACGGTCGCGACCGTGGTGGTCTGCTGGGTGAAGCCGATCGCGAGGAACGACGCCGTGAGCACGACCGCCAGCAGCAGGTTCATGACGGGGCCGCCGAGCATGACCACGAGCTTCTTCGGCGTCGAGAGGTGGTAGAACGCGCGCTGCTCCTCGCCCGGGCGGATCTCCTCGACGCTCTGGTCGCGCGCGTCGGCGACGACCTGGGCGAAGAACCCGCGTCCGCGCCGGGCACCCTCCGGCGCGGACGGCATCATGCCGACCATCCGCACGTAGCCGCCCAGCGGGATCGCCTTGACGCCGTACTCCGTCTCCCCCTTGGTGCGCGACCACAGCGTCGGGCCGAACCCGACCATGTACTGGGAGACACGCACGCCGAACGCCTTGGCGGGCAGCATGTGGCCCAGCTCGTGCAGGGCGATGGACACGGCGATGCCCACGACGACGACGAGGATGCCCACGAGAACGCTCACGCCCCCAGCCTAGGCGGCGCCGCTGACGGTCTACTGGACGGCAGTCGTGGTGACCTCGTGAACGTCGCGCGCCGAGCCCCCGTGCCGGCGCGCGGCCCACCGGTCGGCCGGCGCGACCGCGAGCGTGAGCGCCCCCGCCACGACGAGCGCGACGACGACGCCCGACCACCCGTTGTCCGCCGGCACGCCGAGCGCGCCCTGCGCCCGCGCCCACGCCTCGCCCCAGGCCGGCCACAGCGCGACGAAGGTCGGCGTCACGAGCTGGAAGGCGGCGAAACCGGCGACCCACGGCACGAACAGCCACCGCCGAGGGGCGCCGCCGCCGACAGGTCGTACCGGCCCCGCCGCACGACCCAGTGGTCGACCACGAGCACCGCTCCGAGCGGGGTGAAGACCGCGCCGATGAGCAGCAGGAAGCCCTCGTACGCGTACCCGTCGCCGACGAGCACGCCCAGCGCCGTCGCGACCGCCCCGACCGCGAGCGCCAGCACGCGCCGGTCCGCGCGCGGCGCGACGTTCTGCAGGCTCACGGCCGTGGAGTACACGTTGGCGAACGCCTGGTCGACCTCGTCGGCCGCGAGGATCGCGAGCGCGAGAGCGCCCGCCGGCACCGCGAGCAGCGCGGCCACCAGATCGCCGTCCGACGGCTGGTACGCCAGCAGCCCGAGCACCCCGACGCAGAAGAACGCCGCCGAGGCGAGCCCGTAGCCGACGCCGACCGCGGCTCCCGTGCGCCGCGCTGTGCCCGGCCGGGCGTGGCGCGTGTAGTCCGCCACGAGCGGGATCCACGAGACGGACATCGACGCCACGAGGTCGACGTTGGTCCACAGCCCGCGCCATCCCCCGGCCCCGACCGGACCGAGCGGACGGCGTGCGGCGTCGACCAGGAAGTAGGCCGAGCAGGCCACGACGACGACGATCGCCACGCGCCGCAGCAGCGCCGCCGACCCGAGCGGGCGCAGCGCCATCGCCGTCGCGACGACGCCCGCGCCCACCGCGAAGACCGCGTGCGGCACCTCGGGCCAGACCCCGGCGGCCGCGCGCGCGATGATCCACACCTCGAAGGCGGCCCAGCCCAGGCACTGGAGCACGTTGAGCGCGGTCGGCACCCACGAGCCGCGCACGCCGAACAGGCCGCGGAACACGACCATGGCCGGTTCCCCGGTGCGGGCGCCGATCGCGGCGACCGCCCCGAGCAGCCCGCAGCCGACGAGCGTGCCGACGGCGATGGCCACGAACGTCGCCGCGAGCGACGTGGGCACGAAGTAGACCGCGACGACGGGCACGAGCAGGCTCACCCCGAGGCTCGCCCACAGCCCCAGGTGGTCGCGCCCGCGGTGGACGCGCACGGCGGGCGCGTCCAGCGTCACCGGCGCCTCGACGGACTGACGGACAGGTTCACGAACGGGGACGGCAGACGCCATCGCGGTCCTCCCTACGCCGGTGTGAGCCGGACAGGTTCGATCGGTCGGCGGCGCCCGGCCGCCCTCTCAGCCCGGCGGCCGCTGCGCGGATCCCGGACTCCCGTTGGACGTCCCCCGGAACGGGGGAACGGGCAGACCATACCGGAGCGTATGGTGGGCGTCGGCGCGGGGCGCCGGCCCTGAGACGGGGCCGGCTGAGATGCACCCGTCGAACCTGATCTAGGTAGTGCTAGCGAAGGGAACGCTCATGAGCACTGTCGTGCCGTCCACCCCCAGCCCGGCCGAGGTGGCCGAGGTCGTGGCGGCCGTGCGGGCCACCGGCCCGCTGGTCCACTGCATCACCAACACGGTGGTCACCAACGTGACGGCCAACCTGCTGCTCGCGGCGGGCGCCGCTCCCGCGATGGTCGCCACCCCCGTCGAGGCGGGCGGGTTCGCGCGCGTCGCGGACGGGCTGCTGACCAACCTCGGAACCGTCGAGGGTGAGCAGCCCGACGCCATGCGGGTCGCGGCGCACGCGGCGGTCGATGCGGGGACGCCCTGGGTGCTCGACCCCGTCGCGATCGGCTCGCTCCCGCTGCGCACGGCCCTGGCGGCCGAGCTGCTCGTGGTCGGCCCCACGATCGTGCGCGGCAACGCCTCCGAGGTCGCGGCCCTCGCCGGAGGGCAGGGCGGGCGCGGCGTCGACTCGCTCGACACCCCCGACGGAGTGCGCGCCACCGCGCTGCGGCTCGCCCGCCAGTCGGGTGCCGTCGTCGCGGTCAGCGGCGCCGTCGACCTGCTCACCGACGGCTCACGCGTGGTGCGCGTGCACGCGGGGAACCCGCTGCTGACGCGGGTGACCGGTGTCGGCTGCGCGCTCGGGGCGCTGGTCGCTGCGTGCGCCGCGGTGACCGCCGACCGCCTGCTGGCCGCGACCGCGGCGACCGCGTGGATGTGCGTCGCGGGTGACCTCGCGGCGGCGCAGGCGCCCACCACGGGCTCGTTCGCCGTCGCGCTGATCGACCGCGTCGACGACGTCGACGCCGCCGTCGTGGGCGCGCGCGCCGGGCTGGCGGCCGAGCAGGCAGGGGCCGCGGCATGAGCGTGCGAACCGTCGGGCAGGCCGCCCGGACCGCATTCGACCCGGCGGTCTACCTCGTGACCGACACGACGCAGTGCGGCGGCCCCGCCGGTGTCGTCGCCACCGTGCGCGCCGCCGTCGCGGGCGGTGCCACGGCCGTGCAGCTGCGCGACCCGGACGCGAGCACCCGCGAGCTCGCCGAGCTCGGTGCGGCCCTGCTCGCGGTGCTGCGCCCGGCGGGGGTGCCGCTCGTCGTCAACGACCGCATCGACGTCGCGCTCGCGATCGGCGCCGACGGCGCGCACGTCGGCCAGGGCGACCTCGACCCCGTCACGGCGCGACGCCTGCTCGGCCCCGAGGCGCACCTGGGCCTGAGCGTCTCGACGACGCGCGAGGCCGCGGCCGCAGCGGCCCTTCCGCCCGGAACGCTCGACCTGCTGGGCGTCGGGCCCGTCCGCACGACGACGTCGAAGGCGAACGCACGCCCGGCGATCGGCGTCGACGGGCTCGCCGCGATCACCGCGGCCGCGCGTGCGGCAGGGGCCCCGCCGTGCGTCGCCATCGGCGGCCTGCGCGCGGGCGACCTGCCCGCGCTGCGCGCCGCGGGGGCGGTCGGCGCCGCCGTGATCTCCGCCGTGTGCGGCACCCCCGACCCGCGCGCGGCCGCCGCCGCGCTCGCGGCGGCGTGGCAGGCCCGGTGACCGCGCGCGGTCACGGCGACGGGCCGGAGGCGGGACGCCCGGCGGGCCATCCCCCCGTCGCCCTGACGATCGCCGGGTCGGACCCCTCGGGCGGCGCGGGCATCCAGGCCGACCTCAAGACCTTCGCCGCGCTGGGCGGCTACGGTTGCGCCGTCCTGACCGGGCTCACCGCCCAGTCGACGGTCGGGGTCACCCGGGTCCAGGCGGTCCCGGCGGACATGGTGACGGCCCAGCTCGACACACTGCTGGCCGACGTCGCCGTCGACGCCGTCAAGATCGGCATGACGAGCGACGCGGCCGTGGCCGGAGCCGTGGCGGACGCCCTCGAGCGGCTGCGCGCGGCCGCGGCCCGCGCCGGGGTGCCCGCACCCGTGGTGGTGCTCGACCCGGTCATGGTCGCGACGTCGGGCGACCGGCTGCTCGCGCACGACGCCGAGGCCGTGCTGCGCGAGCGCCTGCTGCCGCTCGCCGACCTGGTCACGCCCAACCTCGCCGAGGCCGCGGTGCTGCTGGGCGTGGACCCGGCCAGGGACGCGGCCGAGGCGGCCGACCAGGCGCATGCGCTGCGGGCGCTGGCAGGGCGCCAGGGTGTGGCCCCTCCGGCCGGCGGCCGCTGGGCGCTCGTCAAGGGCGGTCATCTGCGCCCGGCCGGCCGGACCGGCGACGCCGTGGACCACCTCGCGGGGCCGGACGGCGACGTGCTGGCTCTCGCGGCCCCGCGGGTCGAGACGCGCCACACGCACGGGACCGGCTGTACCTTGAGCTCGGCGTGCGCGGTGCTGCGCCCGCGGGCCGACGGCTGGCCGTCGGCCGTCCGGGCCGCCAAGGACTACCTCACGCACGCGCTGGAGGCCGGCAGGTCGCTGCGGGTCGGCGGCACCGGGCTGCTCGGGGGCTCCCCCCGTGGACGGGGCACGGCCCCGTCGACCACGGGTGGGCGTCGCGCTGATCGGCCTCAGCGCCGGTCGAGCAGCTCGTCGGCGCGCGCCCGCGCCCACACCTCGGCAGCCTCGACGTCGTCGAGCGTGACCGCGCCGGGCGCGACGCCGTCGTGCTCACCGAGCACGCGCTCGACCGTGTCCACGATGTCGAGGAACCCGATCCGTCCGCCCAGGAACGCGGCGACGCCCTGCTCGTTGGCCGCGTTGAACACCGCCGGGTGCGTCGCCGACGCCGTCGCGGCCGCACGAGCCAGCCGCACCGCCGGGAACGTGCCCTCGTCGAGCGGCTCGAACGTCCACGCCGCGGCCTGCGACCAGTCGCACGGCGCGGCCACCGGGTCGAGACGGTCGGGCCAGGACAGGCCGAGCGCGATGGGCAGGCGCATGTCGGGCGGCGACGCCTGCGCGATGGTCGACCCGTCGACGAACTCGACCATCGAGTGCACGACCGACTGCGGGTGGACGACGACGGTGATGTCGTCCACCGGCACGTCGAACAGCAGGTGCGCCTCGATGAGCTCCAGCCCCTTGTTCATGAGCGACGCCGAGTTGACCGTCACGACGGGCCCCATGCTCCACGTGGGGTGGGCCAGCGCCTGCCGGGGTGCCGCGGCCTTGAGGTCGTCGCGCGACCTGCCGCGGAACGGGCCGCCGCTCGCGGTGAGGATCAGGCGCCGCACCTCGGCGTGCGTTCCCGACCGCAGCGCCTGGGCGATCGCGCTGTGCTCGGAGTCGACCGGCACGATCTGGTCCGGGCGTCGCACCGCGGCCTTGACGAGCGAGCCGCCCACGACGAGCGACTCCTTGTTGGCCAGCGCGAGCGTCGACCCGGCTGCGAGCGCCGCGAGCGTGGGCCGCAGTCCCACGCTGCCCGTGACGCCGTTGAGCACGACGTCCGAGCCGCGCCCGGCCAGCTCGGTGGCAGCGCCGGGACCGGTCAGCACCTCGACCCGGTCCAGGCCGCGCGCGGCGAGGGCCTCGCGCAGCGCGGCCTCACGCATCGGGTTCGCGACGGCGACGGCGGCGACGCCGAGCTCGGCGGCCTGCGCGGCGAGCAGCCCGACCTCTCCCCCGCCCGAGCTGAGCGCGTCGACCCGGAACCGGCCGGGGTGGCGTCGGACGACGTCGAGTGCCTGGGTACCGATCGAACCGGTGGAGCCGAGGATCGTCACGGTGCGGGGCGCGGCGGCGCGGTTCGCCGTCGACGGGTGGGCGGGTTCGTGCATGGAGCCATCTTCGCAGGCGCCACCGCACGCGACCGTGCCCGCGCGTCGGGGCCCGACCGGTCCAGGCGCCGATAACTCCCCAGGTCGCAGCGCCGTGTGACCTCGATTACGTTTTCGATCATGCTCACTCTCCAGAGGCGACCCACCCGAGGGTCCCGGCACCGGAGCGGACTGACCGTCCTCGCCGGCGTCGTCTCGCTGCTGACGGCGGGCACCACCGTGGCGCTCGCTCCCCCGCTGCGGCCGACGAGGCCGACGGCGGCACCCACCGCGTCTTCGCCACGCGCGAGGGCCTGGTCGGAGGCACGACCGCCAACGGGCACGTCATCGTCCCGGGCGACCACTTCGTCGCGCTGCCCTCGCGCAGCGCCCTGTCCGCCGACGGCAGCGGCGCCTACTCCGTCCGGGTGTGCGCGCCCGTGACGGGACGCTGCGAGTACGCGCCGGTGTGGGACGTCGGGCCGTGGAACACCCGCGACGACTACTGGAGCACCACCCGGCACTTCGCGCAGGACCTTCCGCACGGCACACCGGCGGCGCAGGCCGCCTTCACCGGCGGGTACGCCGGCGGCCTCGACGAGCGGGGGCGCACCGTGCTCAACCCGTCCGGCATCGACCTTGCCGACGGCACCTTCACCGACGGCCTCGGGCTGACCACCAACGCTCCCGTCGACGTCACCTACCTGTGGCAGGGCAACGCCCGCACCGGTGTCGTCGCCTCGCCTGCCCGTCCGCTCAACGTGCGCTCGGGGCCGGGAACGGGCTACGCCGCCGTCGGGCTCGCCGCGAACACCGCACGCGTGCCGCTGCTGTGCCACGAGCGCGGGACGACCGTCGCCGGCACCCGCGGGACGACGAACCTCTGGTATCGCATCGGACCGGGCAACTGGGTCTCCGACGCGTACCTCATCACCGGCACGGGGCTGCCGGTCGCGCCGCGCTGCTGACGGTGGTCACGCGTCATCCGGCCGACGACGACGGCTGGGTCCCGCGCCGCACAAGGCGACACAGGACCCAGCCGTGATGTGGTCCCTGGGTTCCGCGGGACTCACGCTCGGCGCGTCGAACCCGAGCGCCGTCCGCAGACCGCCAGGTGGAGACGTCGGGGACTCGGCCCGCAGACCCGCTGACGGGACGCGGCCACCTCCACCGACGTCATCGGGCGTCAGGCGGCCCGGGCCTCCTTGACCCACTTCGTGACCGTCGCGGCGGTCGAGCCGAGGTTCACGGCGACCTCCTTGGGAGCAACCCCGGCCTCGACGGCTTCCAGAGCCGCGTGCACCGTCGCCGCGCGCAGCGCCTCGGAGAGCTCATTCATGGCCGCGAGGCGGCGCAGGTGCTCGTCCGGCGTGGGCGGCGGGCCCGAGGCCCAGTCCTGGTGCAGCGACGCGAGGGCCTCGGTCAGGCCCAGGCCGGGCGTGTCCTGGCGGTCAATCCAGGCCGTGACGGCGGGTGTCAGTTTCGTGGTGGCCTTGGCGGGTGCGGGCATCGAACCTCCTGGTGCGAGTGGACGTCGGTGCTGAACCTAGCGACCGGGCACGGTCCGTGCCCGCCGATCGGCTCAAGATGCCCACCAGGTGATCGCCGAACTACCGAGCGGAAAAGGTGCCAACCGCCCGAACCGGTCACTCGACGCCGAGCAGCACCTCGACCGCTCGCGCGAAGAACGCGTCGACCGGCCCTTCGGCGTATCCGTTGGCTCCACGAGCAGAAGCAAAGGTCGCGGCCCGAAGTTCCGCCGACGTCAACGGTTCCTGCCGGTCGAAGTAGCCGACCAGGCGGTCGCACAGCGCGTCGACGTCGTCCTTGTCGTAGCCCTGCTGACCGCGCTCGGCAGGAGCGAACTTTTCACCCTCGGGGCGGCCGAGACGTCCGTACAACGTGCGGGCGCGCTCGGCGAGCGTCGCCATCCACGCGTCCTGACCCTGGCTCGCGACGAACTCGGCGCGCTGGCGCGCGACGAATGCCGCCTCCAGGCGGTCGAGCGCAGCGTCGACCTCGTGCGTGTCGTAGCCGCCACGCACCAGGTCGAAGGTGGTGGTCTGGATGTCGCCCGCGTCGAGCCGTTCCGAGGACCGGCCTTCGTACGCCTGACGGGCGTGATCGAAGAACTCGTCGACCTCGTCCTTGTCGTACCCGGTCCGTAGCACCGACACGGTGCCGAACAGCGCGCTGCTCATGCCATCCCTCGCTTCGCTCGCTCGCGCACGCGCCTCGTGGCGGCCGCGCCGCCACGCTCGCTCATGCGTCGTCATCCTCCGCTGCCAACTGCCCGCACGCCCCGTCGATGTCCGAGCCGCGGGTGTCACGGATCGTTGTCGGAATCCCGTGTCCCCGCAGCCTAGCGACGAACTCGTCCTCGACCGAACGTTCCGACGCCGTCCAGATCGATCCGGGTGTCGGGTTCAGGGGATCGGGTTGACGTGGACCCAGCCCTTGCCACGTGCGTTGAGCTTCGTGCCGAGCAGGTCGGCACGCCACGCCTGGTCGTTCATGTCCTTGATCAGCGCGTACTCGATCGACACGCGGCGGCCGGTGGCATCGAAGTAGGCACGCGCGGCATCGAGCGCCTCGTCGACACCGAATCGCGTGTTGATCGGCACGAGCTCGTCACGCAGGTCGTCATCCGGCGCGTGCAGCGACAGCGCGAGCGTCAGCGGCAGGCCCTCAGCCGCGAGCTTGGCGATACCGGGCACCAGGCCGACCGTCGAGACCGTGATGTTGCGAGCGCTCATGCCGAACCCCTCGGGCGGCTCGGCCACGAGCGCCCGGATGCACGCCATGATGGCCCGGTAGTTGATGAGTCCCTCACCCATGCCCATGAAGACCAGGTTGTTGAGCCGCGTCGGGCCGCCCGGGATCTCTCCCGAGGCGAGGGACCGCATCGCCGACCGGACCTGCTCGAGCATCTCCGCTGCCGAGAGGTTGCGCGTGAACCCGAGCTGCCCGGTCGCGCAGAACGGGCAGGCCATCCCGCACCCGACCTGGCTCGAGATGCACAGCGTGGCCCGGCGCGGGTAGCGCATCAGCACGGACTCGATGCGCGTGCCGTCGAACAAGCCCCACAGCGTCTTGACCGTGGTGCCCTTGTCGGCCTGCAGCGTCCGCCGCGCCGTGAGCAGCGGCGGGAACAGGCTCCCGGCGATCTCGTCACGCGCGGCCGCCGGGATGTCCGTCCAGTCGGCCGGGTCTGAGGTGAAGTGCGTGAAGTAGTGCGTCGCGAGCTGCTTGGCGCGGAACGCCTTGTGGCCCAGCGCGACCAGCGCCTCGGCCCGCTCGGCGACCGTCAGGTCCGCGAAGTGACGCGGCGGGCGCGCACGATGGCGCGGCGCCATCTGGAGCGGGATCGGCGCGGTCTCGTCAGAGGGACGGACCGCCGGGGAGGGGAGGCTCGTGCCGGCCATGCGGTTCTTCCTTACGCAGCAGGTCCCGATGCCGCCACCGAGAGAACGAGGTACACGAACGGCGCCGTCATGAGGAGCGAGTCGACGCGGTCCAGCACTCCCCCGTGACCGGGGAGCAGCGAACCCATGTCCTTCAAGTCTAGGTCGCGCTTGAGCAGCGACTCCGCCAGGTCCCCGACCGTAGCGGTCACCGCCGTCATGACGCCGAGCACCAGCCCGAGCACGAGCGACGACCCGAGGACCGCAGTGCCTTCCTGGGGAAGGAACGGCAGGTTCAGCACCCAGTGCGAGCCCAGGAGCCCGACCAGCGTCGTCAGCACGAGCGACCCGGCCAGACCCTCCCAGCTCTTCTTGGGGCTCACCGTCGGCGCAAGGGGATGCCGGCCGAACAGCACGCCCGCGACGAAGCCGCCCGTGTCGTTCGCCACACCGAGCAGGATGAACACCGCCACCCGCCAGTTGCCGTCGGCCTGCCCGAGCAGCAGCACGACGAACCCGGCCAGGAACGGCACGTAGGTCGCCGCGAACAGTGCTGCCGCGGTGTCACGCAGCGCCTGCGGGCCGGGGCCATCGAGCACGCGCCACAGTGCCGCCGCCCCGAGCGTGAGGACGTATGCGACGAGCAGCGCCTCCGGCCCGCCCACGTGCGCCGACACGACCATGCCGACACCGCCCACGAGCAGCGGCCAGATCGGCACGGTGATGTCGCGGCGCGCGAACGCCGCCCGCAGCTCCCACAGCCCCGCGCAGACGGCGATCGCGACGACGCCGACGAACGGCTCGGGGCGGAACGCCAGCGACGCGCCGACGGCGACGAGCAGACCGACGCCGACGGCGATGGCCGCCGGCAGGTTGCGCCCGGCGCGCGACGCGCGGGGGGCGGCTTCGGTTGCGTCCGCCATCAGACCTCGAGCAGCTCGCTCTCCTTGCCCGCGAGAAGCTGGTCGATCTGGTCGACGTGCTTCTTCGTCAGTGCCTCGAGCTCCTTCTCCGCCCGCGTGACCTCGTCCTCGCCCGCCTCGCCGTCCTTGACCAGCTTGTCGAGCGTGTCCTTGGCCTTGCGGCGGATGTTGCGCACCGTGATGCGCGCGTCCTCCGCCTTGGACTTGGCGAGCTTGACGTAGTCGCGGCGGCGTTCCTCCGTGAGCGCGGGCAGCACGATGCGGATCGCGTTGCCGTCGTTCGACGGGTTGACGCCCAGGTCCGAGTCCCGCAGGGCCTTCTCGATCGTCGCCATCGAACCCTTGTCGAACGGTGCGATGAGCACGGTGCGAGCCTCGGGGATGTTGAACGAGGCGAGCTGCTGCAGGGGTGTCGGCGCGCCGTAGTAGTCCACGACGATCTTGCTGAACATGCCCGCGTTGGCGCGGCCGGTACGAATGCCCGCGAAGTCCTCCTTGGCGACCTCGATCGCCTTGTCCATCTTCTCTTCGGCCTCGAAGAGGGTCTCGTCGATCACAGGGTGCTCCTCAGTCGTTGTCGGGGCCTAGCGAGCAGTCATCAGGGTGCCGATCTTCTCGCCCAGCAGCGCACGGGTCACGTTACCCGCACCCTCCAGGCCGAAGACGCGCATCCGCACGTCGTTGTCGCGGCACATCGCGATCGCCGTGTTGTCCATGACCTGCAGGTTGTCGCGCAGCGCCACGTCGTAGGTCAGCGTCTCGTACCGCTCGGCCGACGGGTCCTTGCGCGGGTCGGCGTCATAGACCCCGTCGACGCCGTTCTTGCCCATGAGCACCTCGTCGCAGCCCACCTCCAGCGCGCGCTGCACCGAGACGGTGTCGGTCGAGAAGTACGGCATCCCGGCGCCCGCGCCGAAGATGACCACGCGACCCTTCTCCAGGTGCCGGATGGCCCGCAGCGGGATGTACGACTCGGCGACCTGCCCCATCGTGATGGCGGTCTGCACGCGCGTCGTCGTGCCGTCCTGCTCCAGGAAGTCCTGCAGCGCCAGGCAGTTCATCACGGTCCCGAGCATGCCCATGTAGTCGGCGCGGGCACGGTCCATGCCTGCCTGGGAGAGCTCGGCGCCGCGGAAGAAGTTGCCTCCCCCGACGACGACGGCGACCTGTACGCCTGCGCGAACCGCCGCACCGATCTCCTCGGCGATGCGCCGCACGACGTCGGCGGCCAGACCGACCGCGCCGCCGCCGAAGGCCTCACCGGAGAGCTTGAGCAGGACGCGGCGTGGTCCCGTCGTCGGGTTCGTGTGCTGGGTCATCGGCCACCGTCCTGTGTGTCGTGCGCACTGCTGGGGTCCGTCGCGACTGCGGCGGGGTCGCACCGCGCCGGCAGGGCACGGGTGCGCGAGCGGCCCGGCCCACCGTTTCCGGTAGAGCCGGGCCGCTCGGGTACGTCAGTTGCCGACGCGGAAGCGCACGAAGGTCGCGAGCTCCCCGCCTGCTGCCTCGACGTGCTTGGCCACCGTCGTCTTCGTATCCTTGGCGAGGGGCTGCTCGAGGAGCACGTTCTCCTTGAAGAACCCGCCCAGGCGACCCTCGACGATCTTCGGCAGCGCAGCCTCGGGCTTGCCCTCGGCGATCGACAGCTCGCGGGCGATCTCGCGCTCCTTGTCGACGACGTCGGCGGGCACGTCCTCGCGCGTGAGGTACCGGGGCGCCATGGCCGCGACGTGCTGGGCGACGTCCTTTGCCGCAGCCTCGACGGCCTCGCCGGACGTCGTGGTGACGACGACGACGCCGATGCTCGGCGGCAGGTCCTTGGCGGTGCGGTGCAGGTAGGTCGTGACCTTGGGACCCTCGACGCGAGCGACGCGGGCCAGGACGATCTTCTCGCCGAGCGTGCCGGCCGCGGCGGCGATGAGGTCGGCGACGGTCTCTCCGCCGACGGGCGCGGCGAGCGCGGCCTCGGCGTCGGCGGCACCTGCGGCGGCGACAGCGGCCAGCACCTGGTCCGCGAGCGCGACGAACTTCTCGTTCTTGACGACGAAGTCGGTCTCGGCGTTGAGCTCGATCATGGTCGCGACCTGGCCGGCGGCGACGTCGTCCACGTGGATGGCGACGAGGCCCTCGGAGGTCGCGTTGCCCTCGCGCTTGGCGGCCTTGGCGAGACCGCGCTTGCGGATGAGCTCGATCGCCTTCTGCTGGTCGCCTTCAGCCTCGTCGAGGGCCTTCTTGACGTCGGTCATGCCGGCGCCGGTGAGCGCGCGCAGGTCCTTGATGTCCTGGATGGTGTAGTTCGCCATGGTGGCTGTCCTTCGTGTCTGAAGTGCTGACGCGTGGATACGCGCGGGACGGGCAGTGCGCGGGCCGGAGCCTTGTGAGCTCCGGCCCGCGTCACCTCACTCGGACTTCGTCTCGGCCTCGGCCGTGGGGGCCTCGACCTCGGCGGGGGCCTCGGCGACAGGGGCCTCGACCTCGGCGGCAGCCTCGGCGACGGGGGCCTCGGCGGCAGCCTCGGCGACGGGGGCCTCGGCGGGTGCCGCAGCGGCGGGAGCCTCGGCAGCAGGAGCCTCAGCGGCCGGGGCGGCAGCCTCGGCACCAGCGAGGAGCTCGCGCTCCCACTCGGCCAGCGGCTCGGCCTCGCCCTCGGCGGCGGCGGTCTTGCCCGAGTGGCGCTGCAGCAGGCCCTCGGCGACGGCGTCGGCCACCACGCGGGTCAGGAGCGTGACCGAGCGGATCGCGTCGTCGTTGCCGGGGATCGCGTAGTCCACGACGTCGGGGTCGCAGTTGGTGTCAAGGATCGCGACGACCGGGATGTTGAGCTTGCGCGCCTCGTCGACGGCGAGGTGCTCCTTGTTGGTGTCGACGATCCACACGGCCGACGGGACCTTGGCCATGTCGCGGATGCCGCCCAGCGTGCGCGCGAGCTTGTCCTTCTCGCGGCGCAGGACCAGCAGCTCCTTCTTCGTCAGGCCGGAGCCGGCGACGTCGTCGAAGTTGATCTCCTCAAGCTCCTTGAGGCGCTGGAGGCGCTTGTGCACCGTCGAGAAGTTGGTGAGCATGCCGCCGAGCCAACGGTGGTTCACGTAGGGCATGCCGACGCGCGAGGCCTGCTCGGCCACGGGCTCCTGAGCCTGCTTCTTCGTGCCGACGAACAGGATCGAGCCGCCGTGGGCGACGGTCTCCTTGACGAAGTCGTAGGCGTTGTCGATGTAGGTCAGCGACTGCTGAAGGTCGACGATGTAGATGCCGTTGCGCTCGGTGAAGATGAAGCGCTTCATCTTCGGGTTCCAACGGCGGGTCTGGTGCCCGAAGTGGACACCGCTCTCGAGGAGCTGGCGCATGGTCACGACGGCCATGACTGGTCCTTTCACCGCGCGGGCCCGGATCCTCCGGGGCGACGCGCGCATCGTGCTCGGCCTCTGGCCGAGCGAATCTCGGTTGTCGGTGTCCGCCGGGAGGCGGCACCCCTGGCGTCACCCAGCCCGGCACCGCACGCCCCGAGGGCCTGCGGACCGCTGCCGTGCCGGTCGCACCCGTCGCCCCGAGGGGCCGGCACAGGTGCTCCGTGACGCGCGAGGTCGACCGGGCGGGCACACCGCTCCCGCACCGCCGGACCGGCCGTGAGGCCGCCCGAGGTGGAGGTGAGGGTGTGAGCGTTCCGATCGCCGCGGTGAGTCTACCCGACGCGGTCCGCGCCCGACGCCCGGATCGGCTGAGTCGAGCGCCACCCGTCGCCTTGTGGGCGACCGTGCGACCGAGCCGGCCCACAGGCGCGCGCACCCGTCGCCGGCGCACAGGCGAGCACCGGCCCGTCGAAGGCCGGCCGACCGGGCGGGAGCATGCCGCCATGGAGCGACCCATCCTGAGACACCGTGCCGTCGCGGCCGCGATGCTGCCGGCGCTCGTACTCACGCCAGGGCCGCGAGGGCTGCCGGTCCCGACCGCGGCCCCCGCCTCGCACGTCACGGCCGCCACGGAGTCCCGTGCCTACGTCCCGCCCGTACCAGGGCCGGTGGCTCGCCGGTTCGACCCGCCCGCGCGCGACTGGGAGCCGGGGCACCGGGGTGTCGACCTGTGGGCGGCACCGGGCGCCACCGTCGTCGCTCCCAGCGGGGGCGTGGTCACGTTCGCGGGAGCAGTCGCGGGCAAGCCCGTCGTCGTCGTGACGCACACGGACGGACTGCGCTCCTCGCTCGAGCCCGTGGCGGCGTCCGTCGCGCGCGGGACGGAGGTCGCGGCAGGCGAGCCGGTCGGGACTCTGGAGGCGACTCCCGGCGACGAGGCGAACCCCGATCATTGCGCCGCGCTGCCACCCGCGCAGCCACCCGCGCTGCCACCCGCGCCACCACCCGCGCACGGTGGCGACAGATGCGTGCACTGGGGGGTGCGGCGTGGCGAGATGTACCTCGACCCGCTGTCCCTGCTGGGGACGGCTGCCCCGATCGTCCTTCTCCCGCCACGTTGAGCCCTGCCGTCCGGCCGCGCAACGGCACGAGGCGCCCGACGTCGCGGGCGAGGCCCCCGTGCGGGCCCGGCACCCGAGCTCGCGCGCGAGGGAACGCCTGCCCTGGGGATCCGGCCTTGCGGGGTTCCGCGCAGGCCGGGCGCGCGCTCACGCGCGCGGGAACGCCTGCGTGTAGACCGCGCGCAGCCGCTCGGCGTCGACGTGCGTGTAGCGCTGCGTCGTGGCGAGGTCGGAGTGCCCGAGCACCTCCTGGACGCTGCGAAGGTCCGAACCGCCCTGGAGCAGGTGCGTCGCAGCCGAGTGGCGCAGGGCGTGCGGGGCGACGTCGTCGACGCCGGCACGCGCGGCGAGCCGGTGCACCGCATCCCTGGCCTGGCGCTGACCCCAGCGGCCGCCGCGGTCACCCACGAGCAGCGCGAGCCCTGCGTCGGCCGACGCGAGCTGGGGCCGGCCTTCCTCGAGCCACGCGGTCAGCGCGCGCGCGGCCGGGACGCCGAACGGCACCACCCGCTCCTTTCCGCCCTTGCCGAGCACGCGCACGAGCCGTTCGCCCACGTCCACGTCCGGCACGTCGACGGCGACCAGCTCGCCGACGCGAACGCCCGAACCGTAGAGCAGCTCCGCTGCCGCCCAGGAGCGCAACGCTGCCGGCCGCTCGTCGCCCGCGGTGGCCAGTGCGTCGTCCCGCGCGGTGTCGAGCAGCCGGGCGGCGGCCTCGGCCGTGAGCACCGTCGGCAGCACGCGCGGCACCTTCGGGCTCGCCAGCCGGACCGACGGGTCGCTCGCGATCAGCCCGGAATGGTGCGCCCACCGCAAGAACGCACGGGCGGCCGCTCCCCGGCGCGCCAGCGTGGCACGGGACAGGCCGCGGTCGGCCTGCGCACCGAGCCAGCCGCGCAGCAGCGGGAGCTGCACGTCGTCGAGGCTGCGGGCCCCGTGCCGGACCGCGTAGCGCAGCATGCCCGTCACGTCCGCGACGTACGCTCGCCGCGTGTGCGCGGAGTGCCCCCGCTGTGCGTCGAGGTGCCCCCCGAAGCTCGCGACCGCCTCAGCCAGCGCCGCCGGCAGCGGCGGGTCGGCGACGCGGAGCGCCGCGGCTACGATGCGCTGCGCTCCCTGAGGTGTCGGGGCCATGCGGCCAGTGTGCCCGCGCCGAGCCCGGGGCCCCGGCCTACGGGCCCGCGTGTCGCCGGCCCGTGCGCGCCGATCGGCAGCGAGAACGCGACGCGGCGCCCCGCCTCCGACGACGGTGCTCACCGGCGCCCCAGCGCTCGACGCCACCGGGCACCGTCCGCCGCGACCAGGCCCCGCAGCTCGAGCACGCCCAGCGCACCGAGCACCTCGGGCAGGGACCGCCCTGCGACCCGGGCAAGTGACCCGGCCTCGGCGCTCGCGCGGGCGGGCAAGGCGTCGAGCACGGCTCGGGCGGCCTCGTCCAGTCCGTCCGCCACCGACGCCGCTCCCACCGGGGCCCGTGCGGCGTCGTCCCCCGCCGCCCCGGCGAGCTCGGCGACCTCAGCGGCATCGGTCACGCAGGTCGCGACGCCGTCGCGCAGGAGCAGATGGCACCCACCGGACGCCATGGAGGTGACCGGGCCGGGGACCGCGCCGACGGGTCGCAGCAGGTCGGCGGCACGCCGGGCCGTCGAGAGCGCACCCGACCGCCACGCCGCCTCGACCACCACGGTCGCGGCGGTCATGGCGGCGATCAGCCTGTTCCGGGCCAGGAACCTCTGCCGGAAGGGCGACGACCCGGGCGGGACCTCGGCCACCACCGCCCCCGACTCGGCGACACGGCGCAGCAGGTCGTGGTTTCCCTGGGGGTAGAAGCGATCGACTCCCCCGGCCATCACCGCGACGGTCGTGCCGGCCGCGAGCAGCGCCGCGCGATGCGCGACCGCGTCGATCCCGTAGGCCCCGCCCGACACCACAGTGAACCCACGGTCCACGAGACCCGCGGCGAGCTGCGCCGTCACGTGCTCGCCGTACGACGTCGATGCGCGTGCCCCGACGACGGCGACCGACCTGCGGCACGCCCCGGCGAGGTCGGCGTCGCCGCGCACCCACAGGGCGAACGGCGCGGCCGCGCCCAACGCGTCGAGGCCGCGCGGCCAGCGCTCGTCCTGGGGCAGCAGCAGCGTGCCACCGGCGCGCTCGATCACCTGGAGCTCGCGGCGCGGGTCGAGGCCGTCGAGGCGTGTGGACCACCGCGCGACGCCCGATGCGAGCGCCCGCGCGAGACCCTTCTGCCCCGTCGCCCCGGCGGCGTGCTGCTCGAGCAGCCATGCCAGCGCCCCGGGTGCGCCCAGGTGCGCGACGAGCGCACCGGCCGTCTCGTCGCCTGGCTCGGCGATGCGGCTCCACGCTGCGGCGGCGAGGGCCGGGTCGTCGGCGTCGAAGGCGAGGGCGGTCATGCCGCCCGCCCCGTGCGCAGCACGAGCGCCTGCCCGACGTCGCCCGCGGTGGGCTCGTCGCGCCCGGCGAGGTCCGCGATCGTGGACGCCAGCCGCAGCACGCGGTCGGCACCGCGCAACGAGATCGCGCCGGTGTCGAGCGCCCTGTCGACGTCACGCATCACCGACCACCTGCCGCGCAGCCGTTCGCGCAGCCACGTGCCAGGAACCTCGGCATTGACGGTCCATGGCGTCCCGGCGAGGCGCGCTCGCGCCGCCGCGCGTGCAGCGGCGACACGGGCCGCGACGACGGCGCTCGGCTCGCCCGGTTCACCCCGCATCCCGGCCCGCCCGACGGGCGCGACCTCGACCTGCAGGTCGACCCGGTCGAGCAGGGGCCCGGAGAGCCTGCCCAGGTACCGGCGCCGCGCCATCGGCGTGCAGGTGCACTCCAGACCCTTGCCCGTCGCCATCCCGCACGGGCAAGGGTTCGCGGCGAGCACGAGCTGGAACCGCGCCGGGAACCGCGCGGTGCCGCCGCTGCGGTGGATGACGAGCTCACCGTGCTCCAGGGGCTGGCGCAGCGTCTCGAGCACGCGGCTGCCGAACTCGGGGGCCTCGTCGAGGAAGAGGATGCCCCGGTGCGCGCGGGAGGCCGCGCCCGGCCGGGGCTGCCCCGACCCACCTCCGACCACCGCCGCGGGGGTGGCCGTGTGGTGCGGGTCCTCGTAGGGCGGTCGCGTGAGAAGCCCGCCACCGGGGTCGAAGGTGCCCGCGACGGAGTGCACCGCGGTGACCTCGACGGCCTCGGCCTCGGTGAGGTCGGGCAGGATGCCCGGCAGCCGTGCGGCCAGCATGGTCTTGCCCGTGCCGGGTGGACCCGTCAGCAGCAGGTGGTGCCCGCCGGCCGCCGCGATCTCGAGCGCCGTCCGCGGCAGCTCCTGGCCCAGCACGTCGGCCAGGTCGCCGGGAGCGCGCCGTACGCTCGTCACCCGCGCGGGCCGCACGGGGTCGACGTCGGGCAGCGTCCCCGGGTCGCCGCCGTGCAGGGCGACGACCTGCGCAAGCGTCGTCGCCCCCCGCACCCGCGCCCCGGGGACGAGCGACGCCTCCGCGACGTCGGCCGTCGGCACGACGACGTCGGTACGTCCGGCCGCGACGGCCGCGGCCACCATGGGCAGCACGCCGCGCACGGGCTGGAGCCGGCCGTCGAGCCCGAGCTCGCCGATGTGGACGACGCGGTCGAGCCCGGCCGCACGCACCTGGCCCGCGCCCGCGAGCACGGCGACTGCCACGGCGAGGTCGAAGGCCGAGCCCTGCTTGGGCAGCGACGCCGGTGAGAGGTTGACGGTGATCTTGCGGTTCGGCCAGTCGATGCGGCTGGAGAGCACGGCCGCACGCACCCTGTCGCGCGACTCGCTGAGCGCCGTGTCGGGCAGCCCCACGAGCGAGAAGCCGGGCACCGAGTAGGCGAGCTGCGCCTGCACCTCGACCACGTGCCCGGTCAGGCCCACGAGGGCGACGGCCGCCGTGGTACCGAGCGACATCAGCACACCCCCTGCAGCAGCTCGACCCGGTCTGGTCCCGTGCTGCGCAGGGTCACGGCGACGACGTCGATCCGCACGTCGCGGTACCGCGGCCTCGTCCCGCCGCCGTGCTCGGCGAGCCACTGCCCGGTCAGTCGCCGCAGCCGCGCGAGCTTGGCCGGCGTCACCGCCTCGGCGGGGTGGCCGAACCGTGCGCTGCTGCGCGTCTTGACCTCGACGGCGACGAGCGTCGTGCCGTCGAGCGCCACCAGGTCCAGCTCGCCACCGTGCCCGCGCCAGTTGCGCGCGAGCAGCTCGTACCCCTCGTCCATGAGGGCCTGCGCGGCGACCTGCTCGCCTCGCCGTCCCACGTCGTCCTTCGCCGCCATCGCGACCACCTCCGGGCGGAAGCGTCGCGGACGGGCCGCGCGGAGCGACGCCCGGACGGAGCGGCCTGTGCACAGACCACGCGGGGCCGGGGCTCCCGCCGGGTCGCCGCCGCACGGCTGCGTGCGACGCCAGCACACGCCAGGACGAGCGCCCCGGCTGTGGCGGTCACAGCGCGAGGTCGGCCTTGGCCAGCTCCTCGACGTTGACGTCCTTGAAAGTGACCACACGCACCGACTTCACGAACCGCGCGGAACGGTAGACGTCCCAGACCCACGCGTCCCCTAGCCGCAGCTCGAAGTACACCTCGCCCGCGGCCGACCGCACCTGCAGGTCCACCTGGTTGGCGAGATAGAACCTCCGCTCGGTCTCCACCACGTAGGAGAACAGCCCCACCACGTCGCGATACTCGCGATACAGGGCGAGCTCCATCTCCGTCTCGTAGTTCTCGAGGTCTTCGGCGCTCACGGTGTCATCCTCGCAGGTCCGCCCGGACGGGCACGTCGGCGGGCAGGTCAAGGCTCTGGGCGAACGCCTCCGCGAAGCCGGTGGGCTCGGCAGGGTCTCCCGCGATCGCGCGCAGGTTCCACGAGCGGCGGTGCTGCGGCGTCGTGCCGTGCCGACGCAGCGCGGCGACGTGCGCGGGTGCGGCGTAGCCCTTGTTCTGCTCCCACGCGTAGGCGGGGTACTGGCGCGCGAGCCGCGTCAGCAGCAGATCACGTTCCACCTTGGCCAGCACGCTCGCCGCGGCGACAGAGGAGCACTGCAGGTCGGCCTTGACCATCGTGCGGACCGCAGGGTCGACGTCGGGCGCACCCGCCACGTCGAGGTCGGCCGCCTCGAACAGGTCGACCTGACCGCGCGAGAGCCAGTCATGCGACCCGTCGAGCAGCACCACGTCGACGTCGCCGCACGTGCGCCGCACCTGCGCAAGCGCTCGCCGGCCGGCGAGCCGCAGCGCCGCGATGATGCCGTGGGCGTCGATCTCGGCGGGCCCCGCATGCCCGACGGCCCACGCGACAGGCCAGCGCTGCAGCTGCGGCACGAGCGCCTCACGCGCCGCGGGTGTCAGCAGCTTGGAGTCGGCCAGCCCCTTGGGCGCGGTCCGCGTGGCGGCGTCTACGACGACGACGCCGACGCTCACCGGCCCGGCGAGCGCACCTCGCCCGACCTCGTCCATGCCGGCGACGAGGCGAGCGCCACCGGTCACGAGCGCGCGCTCGGCGCGCAGCGTGGGCGTCTTGCGGCCCGTGGGCGCGCTGCGGCGCGGGGGCGTCGGCCTGCGCTGGGCGCGTGGCGCGACTGCCGCTGGCTCGCAGGTCACGGTTCGGGCACCTGCTCGAAGACCGAGCCGGGGTTGCGGTGCCACGTCGCGCGGTCGAACGGCCACACCGTCGCGAACGCCGTCCCGACGACGTTGTCGATCGGGACGAACCCGCCACCCGGCTTGCTGGTGTTGAACCGCGAGTCGGCCGAGTCCTGCCGGTTGTCGCCCATGACGAACAGCATGCCCTCGGGCACGGTCTGGTCGATCGGGACCTGGCTGGGGATCGAGCCCGGCTTGATGTACGACGTCTCGGTGATCGCGGTGCCGTTGACCTCGATCTTGCCGTCCGCGTCGCAACAGGTCACGTGGTCGCCGGGCAGACCGATCACGCGCTTGATGAGGTGCTCGCCGGTGTCCTGGGGCAGCAGCCCGACGGCGGTCAGACCGCGCCCGATCGCGTTGCCTATCGGCCCGTGGTCCGGCGGCTCGTAGGGCCGCAGCCAGCCGCCCGGGTCACGGAAGACGACGATGTCGCCACGGTGCAGGTCGAGCACGCGCGGCACGAGCCGCGACACCATGACGCGGTCGCCGACCTCGAGCGTGTCCTCCATGGACGCGCTCGGGATGAAGAAGGCCTGCACGAGCAGAGACTTGATCAGCCAGGACAGCACGAGCGCGCTCACGACGATGATGGCGGTCTCGCGCAGCAGCCCCAGACCCTTCTTCGGCGCCCGGTGCCGGGAGACCCCGGCGGACCGCACCGGGCGGGCCGGCATCGGCGTGCTTTCGGGGTCTGGCTGCGGCTGTGTCACGGGGACGGATTCTGTCACGGTTCTCACTCTCCCACCGTTGCCTGACGACGCCGTGCAGGTTGCGAGCCCCGGCCTGCCACAACGGCAGCGGGCGGCCCCTCGTCGAGGGACCGCCCGCCGTCGTCGGAGGCCAGAGGCCGCCGGCTCACTTGGCCGGGGTCTCGCGCTTCTCCTTGATCTTCGCCTTCTTGCCGCGCAGCGAGCGCAGGTAGTAGAGCTTGGCGCGACGCACGTCACCGCGGGTCACGAGCTCGATCGTGTCGATCGTCGGGGCGTGCAGCGGGAACGTGCGCTCCACGCCGACGCCGAAGCTGATCTTGCGGACGGTGAACGTCTCGCGGACGCCGCCGCCCGAGCGGCCGATGCAGACGCCCTGGAACGCCTGGATGCGCGAGCGGTTGCCCTCGACGACCTTGACGTTGACCTTGACGGTGTCACCGGCGCGGAAGTCCGGGATGTCGGTGCGCAGCGACGCCGCGTCGACGAAGTCGAGCTTGTGCATGGTCAATCTCCCCGCCTGCCACAGGTCAGGCGCATCTCAGGCCCACGCGGGAGCGCGGGTCGGTGCGAATGGCTGTCATGGTGCGCCCCGAACCCGTTCGGGTCTCCCCTGTGGCAGAGGCCGGATGCCCGGCTGCGGGCGCACCGCCGACCTATTCTGCCACAGCGCCCGGCCGGCGCCGAAGCCGGCCGTCGACCTCGTCCCAGCCCAGGTCGGCGAGCAGCGCCCTGTCGTGCTTGTCGAGGCGCGCGACGTCGAGCGCCGCGACCATGTCGGGGCGCCGCTGGGCGGTGCGTTCCAGGGCACGGTCGCGCCGCCAGCGGTCGATGCGCGCGTGGTGCCCCGACAGCAGCACCTCAGGGATCTCCAGCCCGTCCCACACGGGCGGCTTGGTGTAGACGGGGTACTCCAGGAGCCCGGCGGCTCCGTGCGACTCCTCGACGAGCGACTCGGGGTTGCCGACGACGCCCGGAAGCAGCCGCCCGACCGCCTCGACGAGCACGAGCGCCGCGACCTCTCCCCCGTTGAGCACGTAGTCGCCGATGGACACCTCGCTCACGCGCCGGCCCGCGGCGCGATAGTGCTCGGCGACGCGGGCGTCGATCCCCTCGTAGCGGCCGCACGCGACGACCAGGTGCTGCTCGGCGGCGAGCGCCTCGGCGTGCCGCTGCGTGAACACCTCACCCGACGGCGTCGGGATCACCAGGTGCCCGGCGGGGTCACCGTCCAGCACGGCATCGATCGCGCAGCCCCACACGTCGGGCCGCATCACCATGCCCGCGCCTCCGCCGAACGGGGTGTCGTCGACCGTCCGGTGCCGGTCGGTGGTCCATTCGCGCAGGTCGTGGACGCGCAGGTCGAGCAGTCCTGCCTGACGCGCCTTGCCGATGAGCGACAGGTCGAGGGCCGCGAGGTAGTCGGGGAAGACGGTGACGACGTCGATGCGCACGCTCAGCCCTCCGTGCCGTCGGCGCCGCGTGTCGGCTCGTCGTCCACCACGAGGTCGGCGGCGTCGCGTGC
The DNA here is from genome assembly GCF_004135345.1 of Xylanimonas allomyrinae. Taxonomy (NCBI): domain Bacteria; kingdom Bacillati; phylum Actinomycetota; class Actinomycetes; order Micrococcales; family Promicromonosporaceae; genus Xylanimonas; species Xylanimonas allomyrinae. The sequence continues at coordinate 458,138 of NZ_CP035495.1, read as the reverse complement.
CAGGAGCCCGCCGGGCGGGTCGAGCACCACGCGACCGCCCGCGACGTCGACCACGGGCACGATCGCGGTGACGAACGGGACGAGCGTCCGCTCGCCGCCCGTCTCGCGGATCTCGAGCGCATCGTGGGCGGGCAGGTGCTCCAGCGCCACGACCTCGCCGACGACGGTGCCGTCCGTCAGCTCGGCGCGCAGGCCGCGCAGCTCGTGCGGGTACCAGGCGTCCTCCTCGTCGGAGGCGTCGACCTCCACGACGAGCTCGACGCCGCGCAACGCCTCGGCCGCGGTGCGATCGCCGGACTCGGCGAACCGGACCAGCCAGCGCCCCTGGTGGACGCGCGCCGACTGCACCGTGAGCGGGCCGAGGTGCGCCGGCTCGGTCGCGATCCGCTCGCCCACGGCGAGCCGCGTCTCGGGGTCGTCGGTGCGCAGGTCGAGCGCCACCTCGCCGCGCAGCCCGTGGGCGCGCCCGATCCGTGCGACGACAAGCTGCATGGTGACTCCTCTGGGGTCGGATGGGACCAGGCTACGGGCGCCGTGGGTCCTTCGCGGGACGCGGCCCCGGACGCGCGACGGGGCCCGATCCTCACGGATCGGGCCCCGTCGTCGTGCGGGTGCTCAGCGGCGGTCGACGTCCACGACGTCGATCCGCACCGGACCGTCGGTCGCGAGAGCTCCGACGACGGTGCGCAGCGCCTTGGCGGTGCGCCCGCCCCGGCCGATCACGCGGCCGAGATCGTCCGGGTGGACGCGGACCTCGAGCAGATCGCCGCGGCGCAGCGGCTTGACGGCAACCCGGACGTCGTCCGGGTTGTCGACGATGCCACGCACCAGGTGCTCGAGGGCCTCGGCAAGCATCAGGCCTCGGCCTCAGCCTCGGCCGACTCGTCGGCGGCCTCGGCCGGAGCCGCAGCCTTGGCCTCGGCGGCCTTGGCCTTGACCTTCTCGGCCTCGGCGGCGGCGGCCTCGATCGCCGATGCGGCGTCGGCCTTGCCCGCCTTGGTCCTCAGGGTGCCCTCGGCGCCCGGGAGACCCTTGAACTTCTGCCAGTCACCGGTCACCTTGAGCAGGGCGAGCACCTGCTCGGTCGGCTGCGCGCCGACGCCGAGCCAGTACTGCGCACGCTCCGAGGTGATCTCGATGAGCGACGGCTCCTCGGTCGGGTGGTACTTGCCGATCTCCTCGATGACGCGACCGTCGCGCTTGGTGCGCGAGTCCGCGACGACGACGCGGTAGTACGGGGCCCGGATCTTGCCGAGGCGCTTGAGGCGAATCTTGACGGCCACTGTTGTGGTCACTCCTGGTTCTGGGATGGGCGACCCCGGCGCACGTGCTCGTGGGGCCGAGCGGTGGTTCAGGGTCTAGACGCGGCGTCACGCAGGAGAGAGGGGCCTGGGCACGCCGAGTACCCCGACATTGTGCCAGACGCCGCGGTCACCGCCCAACCCGGGCGCGCCCTACTCGACCGCCGTGCCTGCCACGACCTGCCCGCGCAGGACGACGGCCGTGGGGTGGGCCAGCACCCCGATGTCCAGGCGCGGATCGTCCGGATACACCACGAGGTCGGCGGCGGCGCCGTCGGCGAGGTTGCCGAAGCCGAGGAAGCGCCGCGCGCGCCAGCTCGCGAACGCGACGACCTCGGCCGCGGGGATGCCCGCCGCGACGAGCAGCGCGCACTCCTGCGCGATGCGCCCGTGGCCGATGGAACCGCCCGCGTCGGTGCCCACGAGCAGCGGCACTCCCGCGTCGAACAGCATGCGGACCTGCTCGAACCGGCGCGCGTGGAGTGCGCGCATGCGGCGCGCGTAGACCGGGTACTTGCCCTCGGCCTGGTCGGCGATCGCCGCGAAGCGCTCGATCTGTAGCAGCGTGGGCGTCACCGGGACGCCCCGCGCGGCGAGCGTGTGCGCCTGGTCGGACGTGACTCCCGTGCCGTGCTCGATGCAGTCGACCCCCGCCGCGAGCAGGTCGTCGACCGCCTCGGCGGCGAACGTGTGGACCGTGATGCGCGCGGCCTCGGCGTGCGCGGCGGCGACCGCCTCGACCAGCATGTCGGCCGGCCACAGGGGCGCGAGGTCGGCGCCCGCCCCGAGGTCCCGGTCGATCCAGTCCCCCACGATCTTGACCCAGCCGTCACCCGCGCGTGCCTGCGCGCGCACGGCGCCGGGCAGCGCGGCGACGTCGTCGAGCTCGACCGCGAACCCGCGCAGGTACCGCTTCGGCCGGGCGATGTGCTGGGCGGCGCGGACCAGCCGTGGCAGGTCGGCACGACGCTGGAGCGGACGGGTGTCGAGGGGTGAGCCGGCGTCGCGCACCAGAAGCACGCCCGAGTCCCGGTCGGCTATCGCCTGCTCGGTCGCGGTCTCGAGGTCGACGCCGCCGTCCGGGCCGAGCCCGAGATGGCTGTGAACGTCGACGAGACCCGGGATCACCCATCCTTCGAGCCGCCGCACGGCTCCGACCTGCGGTGCCGGGCGCGTCAGGTGCAGGCGTCCGTCACGGACGAACACCTCGCCGGTCTCGTGGTCGTCGTCGAGCACCACGTGGCCCGTCAGATGGAGCGGTACGTGCGGGACGGCCATGTCGCGCAGCGTAGTCGCGCCGTCGGCCCGCCGGGAGTGCCTACGGCCGACTCGCGCGAGGTCGGCCAGAACGCCGATCAGCGGCGGTCGCCGACCGCGGTCCGGCGTCCCGCCCGCTGCCCGGGCCCGAACGCTGCCGGGGCCGGAACCTCAGCCGAGCAGCTTCTTGAGGTCGTCGGGCAGGTCGAGCGTGGACGGGTCGACCGACGCCTCGGCCGCCGCGCCCCCGAGACCGAACGACGATCCCTTGGGTGCGGCGGGAGCGGAGGGGCCGCCGCCCAGAGCCCGCTGGAGCTGCTCGCGCTCCTGCTGCGCACGCTTGGCCGGGTTGCCCGACTTGCCCTTGACCTTCTTCTGCGGTGCCTGGCGAGCGCCCGCGCGCTTGCCCGCACCAGGCATGCCGGGCATCGGAGGCATCCCGGGCATCCCGCCCCCGCGCGACATCTGCCGCATCATCTTCTGTGCACCGTCGAAGCGCTCCAGGAGCTGGTTGACGGCCGTCGTCGTCGTGCCCGCGCCGCGGGCGATGCGCGCACGGCGCGAACCGTTGATGATCTTCGGGTTCTCGCGCTCACCGGGCGTCATCGAGTGGATGATCGCCTCGATGCGGTCGACCTCGCGCTCGTCGAAGCTCTCGATGGCCTCGCGCATCTGACCCATGCCCGGCAGCATGCCGAGCATCTTCTTCATCGAGCCCATCTTCTTCATCTGCTGCATCTGCACCAGGAAGTCGGCGAGCGTGAAGTCTTTGCCCTGTGCGACCTTGGCCGCCATCTTCTCGGCCTGCTCGGCGTCGAAGGCGCGCTCGGCCTGCTCGATGAGCGTCAGCACGTCACCCATGTCGAGGATGCGCCCGGCCATGCGGTCGGGGTGGAAGACCTCGAAGTCGGTGAGCTTCTCGCCCGTGGACGCGAACATGATCGGCCGGCCGGTCACCTTCGCGACCGACAGCGCAGCACCGCCGCGCGCGTCGCCGTCGAGCTTGGACAGCACGACGCCCGTGAAGTCGACGCCCTCGAGGAACGCCGTCGCGGTGTTGACGGCGTCCTGACCGATCATCGCGTCGATGACGAACAGCACCTCGTCGGGGCTGATCGCCGAGCGGATGTCCGAGGCCTGCTGCATGAGCACGGCGTCGACGCCCAGGCGTCCGGCGGTGTCGACGATGACGACGTCGTGCTGCTTCTCGCGCGCGTACGCGACGCCGTCGCGCGCGACGCCGACCGGGTCGCCGATGACGGCGTCGGTCTCCGCTCCCTGGTTGCCGGGGTGCGGCGCGAACACCGGCACACCCGCGCGCTCGGCCACGACCGACAGCTGCGTGACCGCGTTGGGACGCTGGAGGTCGGCCGCGACCAGCACGGGCGTGTGCCCCTGCTGCTTGAGCGCGTGCGCCAGCTTGCCTGCGAGCGTCGTCTTCCCGGCGCCCTGGAGGCCCGCGAGCATGATGACCGTCGGAGGCACCTTGGCGAGCTGGAGGGTGCGCGTGGCGCCGCCCAGGATCTCGACGAGCTCCTCGTTGACGATCTTGACGACCTGCTGCGCCGGGTTGAGCGCCCCCGAGACCTCGACGCCGAGCGCGCGCTCGCGCACGGCCGCGGCGAACTCGCGCACGACGGGCACGGCCACGTCGGCGTCGAGCAACGCGCGGCGGATCTCGCGCACGGTCGCGTCGATGTCCGCCTCGGACAGACGCCCCCGGCCACGGAGGTTCTTGAACGTCGCGGTGAGCCGGTCCGACAGGGAGTTGAACACCAGTGCGGTCCTCAGGGTTCTTCGACAGCAGTCGAGCGGTTGGGACGGTGTCACAGACTACCGGGCGACCCGCGCGCATGGTCGAGCCTGTCGACGACGAACACCACCCGCAGGCTCCGCACGCACGACCCGCGGGCGTGGCACCGGTCAGCCGGCCCCTGCCTCCAGCGCCTCGCGTGCCCGCGCGACGAGCCCGTCGACGAGCCGGGCGCGCCACGGCGTCCACCCGTTCTTCGACCCCAGGCTCGAGGAATCTGCCTGCGTCAGCGCGCGCAGCTCGGCGAGCAGGTCCCCGCGGTGGTCGACCGCCGTCAGCAGGGCCGCGACGGTCGCCGGGTCGTCCGGGTCCTGCTGGGTCGCCAGGTCGGCGAGCACCAGGTGGTGGCGCACGAGCCGCTCGACGTCGCGCGCCACGGCGTCGTCGACGCCCATGCGCGCCAGGATGCCGGGCACCAGGCGCGCGCCCTCGAGCGCGTGGTCGGCATGGAGCGCCCCGCGGCGCTTGCCGATGTCGTGCAGGACGGCGGCCAGCAGCAGCACCTCGGACCGCACGGCCGCGGGATCGGCCTGAACGCGTCGCACGCCTGCAGCACGCGAGACCGTCTCGACGAGATGACGGTCGACGGTGTGCCGGTGGACCGGCGAGCGTTGCGGGCGGTTGCGGACGTCCGCCCACTCGGGGATCCAGCGGGTCACGATGCCCGCGAGGTCGAGCGCTTCCCACACCGGGACCTGCGCGGGCCCCGAGCCCAGGAGCTGAAGGAACGCCTGGCGAGCGGCGCGAGGCCAGGGCACGGGCACAGGCGCCGCCAGCGCGAGCGAGCCGACCGTGACGGGCGACAACGCCAGCCCGCTGCGCGCGGCCGTCGCCGCCGCGCGCAGCGGCAGCACCGGGTCGGACGCGGGGTTCGCGTCGATCGCGAGCACGAGCTCGCCGTCGTGCTCCACGAGCCCGTCGCCCGCCGAGCGCAGCCGCGGGGGCGTCCGGCGGCCGCGCACGACCAGCGTGCGCCGGATCGCGCCCGGCGGCTGAAGCGCCTGACGGGCCCGGCGCACCGTGGAGTCGAGCGCGTAGGCGATCTCCCGCCCCGCTTCGGCGAGCGAGGCGAGCAGCTCGTCCGGGTCGTCGTGGCCGCAGCGCGCGGCGACCTCGTCGAGGTCCGCGAGCAACAGCCGCGTCGTGCGCCGTCGGGTCACCACCTGCAGTGTGTCGCGCACGTCGAGCAGGTGGGCGTACGCGCGGTCGACGGCCCCGTGCGGGCGGTCGGTCAGCCACGTGGCAGCGAGGGCGGCCAGCAGCACGGCGTCCCGGATGCCGCCGCGCGACTCCTTGAGGTCGGGCTCCACGAGGTAGGCGAGCTCCCCGAACGCTGCGCACGCTCCTTGACCGAGGCGAGCAGCTCGGGCATGCGCCGCCGGGAGGCGGCCCGCCAGTCGGTGAGGATCGCCGACGCGGCCCGGTGCACGACGACGGCGTCGCCCGCCACGGGCCGCACGTCGAGCCAGCTTGCGGCGGCCGCGAGGTCGGACGACGCGACCTGGCGCGTCTGGTGCAGCGACCGCACCGCGTGGTCGAGGTCGACCCCCGAGTCCCACAGCGGGTACCAGAGCCGCTCGGCGACCCGAGCGAGCTCGTCCGCCGGGTGGGTGCGACCGTCGTGCACGAGGACCAGGTCGACGTCGGACATCGGCCCGAGGTCGCCGCGCGCGAGGCTGCCGACGGCCGCGAGGGCCAGCCCGGACCCGTCGACCTGGGCTGTCGCCTCCGCGTACAGCGCCCCGAGCCGATCGGTGACGGCCTGGACCAGCGCCGAGCGGCGGGCCACGCCCGACCGGCCCGGGCCGGTCAGCGTCGTGGCCAGCGTGAGCAACTCCTCGCGCAGGCCCACCACGGGGCCCCGGCCGGCCGCGTCGCCGACGGTTGAGCCTGTCGAGACCATCGTTCCCCTTCGCTCGGGGGTGGTCTCGACAGGCTCAACCACCAGGTGACGGATCAGAGCGCGCTGTCGCCGCGCTCTCCGGTGCGGACCCGGGCGACGTCGTCGACCGGGACGACCCACACCTTGCCGTCGCCGATCTTGCCGGTCTGCGCGGCGGCGACCACGACGTCGACGATGGACGTGGCGTCCTCGTCGGCGACGAGCACCTCGATCCGGACCTTGGGGACCAGGTCGACGGTGTACTCGGCGCCGCGGTAGACCTCGGTGTGGCCCTTCTGCCGCCCGTAGCCGCTGGCCTCGGAGACCGTCATGCCGCGGACTCCGGCGGCCTCAAGGGCCGACTTCACGTCGTCGAGGCGGTGCGGCTGGATGATGCCGGTGACGAGCTTGCTCATGCGCGGATCTCCTTGATGATCGAACCAGCGGTGATCGTCTCGTACGCGGACTCGCCGTGCTCGGTCAGGTCGATGCCGCCCACCTCGGCATCCTCGCCGATTCGCCAGCCCATCGTCCTCTTGAGGATCGTTCCGATGACGAAGGTGAGCACGCCGGAGACGAGGATCGCCGCGACCGCGATGACGAGCTGGACGACGAACTGCCGGATACCGCCGCCGAGCAGCAGCCCCACGTTGTCGCCCAGGAGGCCGACCCCGATGGTGCCCCAGAAGCCGGAGACCAGGTGGACGCCGACGACGTCGAGCGAGTCGTCGTAGCCGAACTTGTACTTCAGGCCGACGGCGAGCGCCGAGAGCACACCGGCGACGACGCCCAGGACCAGCGAGGTCACAGGGTTGAGCGCGCCGGCGGCCGGGGTGATGGCGACCAGGCCGGCCACGACGCCCGAGGCGGCACCGAGCGAGGTCGCGTGACCGTCACGGATGCGCTCGGTCAGGAGCCAGCCGAGCATCGCGGCGCAGGTCGCGGCCGTCGTGTTGACCCAGGCGAGGCCCGCGGTCTCGTTCGCGCCGAAGGCCGAACCGGCGTTGAAGCCGAACCAGCCGAACCACAGCAGCGCCGCGCCGAGCATGACGAATGGCAGGTTGTGCGGGCGCATGGGCTCCTTGCCGAAGCCCTTGCGCTGGCCGATGATCAGCGCGAGCACGAGCGCCGCGACACCGGCGTTGATGTGCACGACCGTGCCGCCGGCGAAGTCGATCGGGGCGACTGTCGCCGCTCCGTCGGTCACCCCGAAGATCTTCGCGGCCAGACCCGACTCCGAGCCCGACAGCAGCCCGCCGCCCCAGACCATGTGGGCCATCGGGAAGTAGACGAGCGTGGCCCAGACCCCGGCGAACACCAGCCAGGTGCTGAACCGGGTGCGGTCGGCCAGGGCGCCCGAGATGAGCGCGACGGTGATGATCGCGAACGTCACCTGGAAGGCGACGTCGATCGCCTGCGGATAGTTGCCCAGGCCCGGGACGGGTGCGCCGTCGGCGACCAGCGTGCCTGAGAGACCGAACTGGTCGAACGGGTTGCCGAAGACCCCGCCGACGCTCGAGCCGTAGGACATCGACCAGCCCCACAGCACGTAGATGACGCCGACGACGCCGATCGCGCCGAACGACATCATCATCATGTTCAGAACGGACTTGCCACGCACCATGCCGCCGTAGAAAAACGCCAGGCCCGGCGTCATCAGGAGCACGAGGGACGCTGACATCAGCATCCACGCGGCATTCCCGGTGTCCCAATCCATCTTGATCCTCCCCTTGCCAGCCGCGGCGGCCGGTCTGGGACAACCGTGATGGGAGACCGTTTCCGGACGGACCCGATGGAGTTACGGCGGTGTCACGGTGGACCGCTGCCGGTAAACGTTGGGTTTCACCGCCCCGCTGACGGGCCCTGGGCTACCCGAGGATGCCGTCGACGAACTGCGCGGCGTCGAACGGCGCGAGGTCGTCGGGACCCTCGCCGAGCCCGACGAGCTTGACCGGGACGCCCAGCGCACGCTGCACCGCGACGACGATGCCGCCCTTGGCGGTGCCGTCGAGCTTGGTCAGCACGATGCCCGTCACCCCGGCGACCTCTCCGAAGACGCGCGCCTGCTGCATGCCGTTCTGGCCCGTCGTCGCGTCGAGCACGAGCAGGACCTCGGTCAGCGGGGCTTCCCGCGTCACGACACGAGTGATCTTGCCGAGCTCGTCCATCAGCCCGGCCTTGTTCTGAAGACGCCCCGCGGTGTCCACCAGCACGACGTCGACGCCGTCCGCCTTGCCCTGCTTGACGGCGTCGAACGCGACGGCAGCGGGGTCCGCGCCGTCGCGGTCCGCGCGCACGGTGGGCACGCCGACGCGCGAGCCCCACGTCTGGAGCTGGTCGGCGGCCGCGGCGCGGAACGTGTCGGCCGCGCCCAGCACGACCGCCTTGCCCTCGGCGACCAGCACGCGGGCGAGCTTGCCGACCGTCGTGGTCTTGCCGGTGCCGTTGACGCCGACGACGAGGACGACGCCCGGCGTGCCCGGCTCGGCGCCGTCGGTGTGCAGCGTGCGGTCCATCGTGGGGTCGACCAGAGCGATGAGCTCCTCGCGCAGCATGGTGCGCACGGCGGCGGGGTCGCTGACCCCCTGGACGCGCACGCGCGTACGCAGCGCGTCGATGAGCTCACCCGCCGGGCCCGCGCCGACGTCGGCGAGCAGCAGCGTCTCCTCCAGCTCGTCCCAGTCGTCCTCGGTCAGGTGGTCGCGCGAGAGCACGGCGAGCAGGCGGGCGCCGAGCGGCGAACCCGAGCGCGCGAGGCGGTCGCGCAGCCGCACGAGCCGTCCGGCAGCCGGCTCGGGGTGCTCGATCGGCGAGGCGACGCGAGCCTCGACCGGCGAGGGCCCGGCATCGTCGTCGGGCAGCGGTGTCTCGTGCTCCGCCACGGCTCCCGCCGCGGGCTGCTCGGCGACCGCAGGCCGATCGACGGCGGGCGGCTGCTGCGCGTCGCGCCGGGTCCGCGGGAGGACGTACGCCGCGACGGCCCCGAGGACCACGACGACGATCAGAGGGATGAGCCAAGGCAGGACGTCGGTCACGCGCACCAGTGTCCCAGACGGCCCGGCGACCTCAGTCGGGGGCGCGCGCCGTGCCCACGTGGAGCTGACGCGACGCCTGCTGCCGCGCACGCGTGAGGACGTCGGTGATCTGCTCCGCGTCCACGTACGCCGGACCCTCCTCGACCGTCCCGGCGAAGAACGCCTCGAGGTCGGTGTCGACCGGTGCGTCGGAGCGGCGGCGCCGCGAATGCCGCAGTCCGGCGCGGAAGCTGCGCCAGAAGTCCCCGAGACCACCTCCGGGCTGCACGTCGCCAGGGACGCCGTCGGTGCGAGCCATGACGTTCGCGACCAGGAAGACGGCAGTCACCAGGAACACCGCGACGAGGGACCACACGACGAAGGTGAGCATGCCCTCAGTGTCTCGCACCCCGCCGACACCGACCGGGACACCGCGTGACGAAAGGCCGCCGGATCCTGTGGAGATTCGTGGTCGGACCTCGCGGCCCGGCTCGCCCGGGGGCTCACGCCTCCGCGGGCTCGCGCATGCGCTGCGAGATGACGGTCGTCACGCCGTCGCCGCGCATCGTCACGCCGTACAGGGCGTCCGCGACCTCCATGGTGCGCTTCTGGTGGGTGATGACGATGAGCTGCGAGTGCGTCTGAAGCTCCCGGAAGATCTCCAGCAGGCGGCCCAGGTTGACGTCGTCGAGCGCGGCCTCGACCTCGTCCATGATGAGGAACGGGCTCGGGCGCGCCTTGAAGATCGACACCAGGAACGCGACGGCGGTCAAGGACCGCTCGCCCCCCGACAGCAACGACAGGCGCTTGACCTTCTTGCCCGCGGGGCGCGCCTCGACGTCGATCCCCGTCGCGAGCAGGTCGGACGGGTCGGTGAGCACGAGCCGGCCCTCGCCGCCCGGGAACAGCGTCGGGAACACCCGCTCGAACATCGCCGCCGTGTCGCGGAACGCCTCGGCGAACACCTGCTCGACCCGTTCGTCGATGTCCTCGACGATCTGCAGCAGGTCCTGCCGCGACTTCTTCAGGTCGGCGAGCTGCTCGGTGAGGAACCGGTGGCGTTCCTCCAGGGCGGCGAACTCCTCCAGGGCGAGCGGGTTGACCGTCCCCAGGCGGGCGAGGGCTCGTTCGGCCTGCCTGAGGCGTGCCTCCTGCTCCTCGCGCACGTACGGGCGGCCCTCGGGCGCCGGGGCGTCGTCGCCGTCCGGAGCGGCCGGGTCCGCCACCGGGATCAGGCGGTGGGGCCCGAACTCCTCCACGAGCGCCTCGGGATCCGTCCCCAGCTCGTCGGTCGCGCGCTCCTGAAGCTGCTGCAGCCGGGCGACCTGCTGAGCCCGCGCGACCTCGTCACGGTGGGCGACGTCGGTCAGGTCGCGCACCTCGCCCGCCAGCCGTTCCACGTCGGCGCGCACGGCGTCGAGCTCGTGGGCGCGCGCGGTGCGTGCCTCCTCGGCCGCCGCACGCTCCTGGGCGGCGCGCTCGACCGACCGGGCCAGCGCCGTCAGCGCGAGCGTCGCGTCGTCGCGCACCTGCGCCGCGACCAGTGCCTGCGCGGTGCGGGCGCGGGCGCGGGCCGCGGCCCGCTCGCGCGCGGCGCGCTCCGTCTGGGCGGCGCGAGCAAGGCTCTGGGCGCGGCCCGCGACCGCACGCGCACGTTCCTCGCTGGTGCGCAGTGCCAGCCGTGCCTCCGTCTCGGCCGCACGCGCGGCGGTCGCCGCGTCCTGCGCCTGCCCGCGCGCGCTCGTCGCCGCCGCGACCGCATCCTCGGACTCGCCCGGCTCGGCCTCCGCGATCTCGAGCCGCCGCGCGAGCGCGGCCAGCTCGGCCTCGTCGGACGCCCGCCGCTCGGCGGCCTGCGCGAGCGTGGACCGGTGCCGGTCGGCCTCCGCGCGCGCCGCACGCTGCGCCGAACCGAGCGTGCCGAGCTGCTCGGCGACGGCGGCCAGCGCCGCGTCCGACTCGTGCAGCCGTTCGAGCGTCTCGTCATAGCGGCGCTGCGCGCCGTCGAGCTCCTCGCGGGCGCCCACCAGCGCGAAGCGGGCACGCTCGCCACGCGCGGCGGCGTCGTCGGCGTGCGCGCGTGCCTCGTCGAGCGCCGCCTGGAGGTGCAGCACGCTCGGCGCAGCGGCCGAACCACCGGCGGCGCGCACCCCACCGAGCAGATCGCCCGCGCGCGTCACGGCGACGACGTGCGGGTGCGCGGCGACCAGTGCTCGTGCCTGCGCCAGGTCCTCGACCACCACGACACCCTCCAGCAGCGCGCGGACGGCGGCGGCGACGGGGCCGGGCGCGGTCACGACGTCCACGACGAGCCGCCCGGCGACCGGACCAGGCGGCGGCTCGAGCGGGCGCGGCGCGTCGCCGCCGCCGCCTCGCGACCCGACCACCAGACCGGCACGCCCCGCGTCGTCGTCGCGCAGCAGCCGCAGCGCGTCCACCGCCGCATCCAGGTCCGCGACCACGACGGCGTCCGCGAGCGGCCCCAGCGCGGCCGCGACCGCGTCCTCGTACCCCGCCTCGACGCCCAGCAGCGCGGCGACCGAGCCGAGCACCCCGGGGGCGTCGGCCGCCAGCAGCGCACCGGCGCCGTCCTTGCGGTCGAGGCTCAGGGCCAGCGCCTCGACGCGCGCCGACCACGTCGCACGATCCTGGTCGGCCGCGGCGGCCTCCGCATCCAGCGCAGCCACCGTCGAGCCGGCACGCTCGACGGCGTCGGCGGCCTCCTCGTGCTCGGCGTCGAGGCCCTCCTCGCCCGCCTCGACGCCGACCACCTGCGTCTCCAGGGCCGTGAACTCGCGCGTCGCGTCCTGCTCACGGCGCTCGGCCTCCTCCAGCGCGACGCGGACGCGGTCGAGCTCGGCGTCGGCGGCCTCGACGCGGCTGCGACGCGCGGCGACCTGCCCCGCGAGCCGCGCCAGCCCTTCGCGCCGATCGGCTGCCCCCGGTGCAGGGCCGCGAGCTCCCGCTCGGCCGACGCGGCGGCGTCCTCGGCCGCGGTGCGGCGCTCGACCGCCGCGGTCAGGCTCGCACGCGCGATCTCGACCTCACGCACCAGCTCGGCCTCCGCCGCGCGAGCGCGCTCGGCCTGCGCCTCGAGGTCGGCCGGGTCCTGGCCTCGCTGCTCGGGCTCCGCCGTGCCCAGCAGGCGCACACGCTCCTGGGCGAGCGTCTGGGTGCCGCGCAGGCGCTCGCGCAGCGCGGCCAGCGCGTGGAAGGTGTCACCGGCGTGCGACGCCGCCGTCGTCGCGCCCGCCGCCGCGACCTCAAGCCGAGCCAGCTCGGCGCGAGCCGCCGCGAGCGCCGCCTCCGTCGCCGACTGACGCTCGCGCACCGCCGCCTCGTCCGCACGCTCGGCCTCCAGCTGGGCCACGAGCTGGGCGAGGTCGTCGGCCAGCAGCCGCGACTTGGCGTCACGCAGGTCCGCCTGCACCGTGCGGGCCTTGCGGGCGGCCTCCGCCTGGCGGCCGAGCGGACCGAGCTGACGGCGCAGCTCGGCCGTCAGGTCGGTCAGGCGCGCCAGGTTCCCGGCCATCTGGTCGAGCTTGCGCAGCGCCTTCTCCTTGCGCTTGCGATGCTTGAGGACTCCTGCGGCCTCCTCGACGAACCCGCGCCGATCCTCCGGGCTCGCGCGCAGCACGGCGTCGAGCTGCCCCTGCCCCACCACGACGTGCATCTCACGGCCGATGCCCGAGTCGCTCAGCAGCTCCTGGATGTCCAGCAGGCGGCAGCCCGAGCCGTTGATCGCATACTCCGACCCGCCGCTGCGGAACAGCGTGCGCGAGATCGTGACCTCGGTGTAGTCGATCGGCAGCGCGCCGTCGGTGTTGTCGATCGTCAGCGACACCTCGGCGCGGCCCAGCGGGGGCCGGCCCGCGGTCCCGGCGAAGATGACGTCCTCCATCTTTCCGCCGCGCAGCGACTTGGCGCCCTGCTCGCCCATGACCCAGGCGAGTGCGTCCACGACGTTCGACTTGCCCGACCCGTTGGGTCCGACGACGCACGTGATGCCCGGCTCGAAGCTCAGCGTCGTCGCGGACGCGAACGACTTGAACCCCCGCAGCGTGAGCGTCTTGAGATGCACCGGCTCACCCTATCCGCGCACGGCACGCGAACCACGGAACTGCGCACGAAGGTCAGAGCGCCGGGAACCACAGGCCGATCTCGCGCGACGCCGACTCCGGGGAGTCCGAGCCGTGCACGATGTTCTGCATGACCGGTCCGTCCCAGGCACGGCCGAGGTCGCCACGGATCGTGCCGGGCGCGGCCGTCGTCGGGTCCGTCGCACCCGCCAGCGACCGGAACCCCTCGATGACACGGTTGCCCTCGGCGACGACGGCGAGCGTCGGGCCCGACAGCATGAAGTCGACCAGCGCGCGGAAGAACGGCTTGTCCACGTGCTCGGCGTAGTGACGCTCCAGCAGCTCGGGCGTCGCCTGCACGAGCTCGACCGCCGCGAGCGTGTACCCCTTGGCCTCGATCCGGCGCAGCACCTCGCCGGACAGGCCGCGGCGCACACCGTCCGGCTTGACCAGCACCAGAGTGCGCTCCACGGTGAGGCCGTCTGTCTGCGTCGTCTTCGTCGTCATGCCCGAAGGGTAGCGGGACGGCCCGACGACGCGTCGGTCACCGTCCGGGAACACCGTCCGGTGGCGCCCACGGCGTCGTGACGGCGTCAGACGTTGGGCGCCGTCTCGGGGTGCGCGGCGTCGTACTCGCGGCGCTCGCGGTCGACGCGCGCACCGATGCGCAGCGACGCCGCCCACATGATCACGAACACGGCCGCGACCAGGTACATCATCGGCAGGACGAGGCCCGTCGCGATGACGAGCACCTGGGCGAGCGTGCCGCCTGCGACGCCCACCGGGCGGGACGTCAGGCGCGAGAGCACCAGCAGCGCGACGAACAGCACACCGCCGCCGATCCAGATCGCCGTCGGGTCGGACAGGCTGATCGGCCCCTTCTCGTACAGGCTGCCGCGCAGCCCGTACAGCGCGACGGCCGCGAACGCCACGCAGAACGCCTCGAGCTGGAGCGTCAGCGACGTGAACTGCACGAGGGCCGACTTCTTGGGCGCGATGCGGTCGCCCGGTGCGGGCCTGTCCTTGCTGCTCACGGTCCCCAGGGTATCCGCCCGGCTCGGCGCTCCGACGCCGTGCCTCCGGCCGGGCCGTGGCACCGTGGGCGGCGCCGTCGGGTCAGGCCTCGCCGAACCCGCCCTCGATGAGCGCGACGACGGCGTCGACCGCGGCCCGCGCGCCGCTCCCCCGGGCCGTGACCTCGAGATTCTGGCCGCCCTTCGCCCCAGGGCGATCAGCGCCAGGACGCTCGCCCCGTCCGCTCCCCCACCGACACCGGGACGCCGAGGTCGGCGATCGCGCGAGCGAGCTGCGCCGCCGGACGTGCGTGCAGGCCCAACGGGTTGCGCACGGTCACGCTCGCGCGCACGACGCCGTCCTCGTCGTCGTGCGCCACGGGACCGGCGGCGTCGGCCGGAGCACCCGGCGCCCCGGCGGCGGGCGCGAACGACTCGCCAGCCTCGCGCGCCGCAGCCATGACCGCGTCGGGGCCCGCGCCCTGCTGCGCCGCCACGGCTGCGGCGACGGCACCCTCGACGAACGGAGCATCCACCAGGTGCACCCGCCCGGACCACTCGTCCTCGTCGATCTCCAGCGCCGTCTCCACCGTCAGGACGGCCGAGCCGAGGTCCGCGAGCACGACGACGGCGTCCGCCCCGGCGAGCGCTCGCTCGACAGCCCCCTGCACGACGTCGAGCGACGTGCCCAGGCCGCCGTCGATCGTGCCCGCGCCGGGCACGATCTCGACGTCCGGCGCCATCTGCGCGGCCAGCTCGACCACTCCGCGCGCGAGGCGAGCGGAGTGCGAGACCAGCACCAGGGCGACGGTCATCGGCGGCACGCTAGCCCTCGGACGCCGTCCCGGTGCCGTCGGCCGCGGCGACGGCGGCGCGCAGCAGCAGCGCCGTCGAGCGCGCTCCGGGGTCCTCGTGCCCCGCGGAGCGCTCGCCGAGGTACGAGGCCCTGCCCTTGGTCGCGACGAGCGGGATCGTGGCGGTCGCACCCGCGTCCGCCGCGTCCGCGGCCGCACGCAGCACCGCGACCGCGTCGTCCCCGCCGAGCGCCGCCGCGGCGTCGACCGCGGGCTGCCACGCGTCGACCATCGTCTTCTCCCCCGGCGTGGCGTGGCCGCGCGCCTCGATGCCCTCGAGCGCCGCCTCGAGCAGCGCGACGACGGTCGACGCGTCGAGCTCGGCGCGGGCCGTCACCTTCGCGGCCCGCAGGAACGCCGTCCCGTACAGCGGGCCCGAGGCACCCCGACGGTCGACATGAGTGTCGTCGCGACGAGCTTGAGCACCGCGCCCACGTGCTCGGCGGCGCCGTCGGGGCCCTGCGACGGCGTCTCGGCGACCTTGGCCTCGACCGCGCGGAAGCCGCGGTCCAGGTTGGCGCCGTGGTCGCCGTCGCCGATCTGGCGGTCGAGCTCGGTCAGCTCGTCCCGGGCTGCGGCCATCGCCGCGGCCGACTCCACGACCCACCGTCTCGCCCACGCGGCGTCGAGCGCCATAGCCTGCTCCCTGTCTCCGTCCGGACCGTGTGTGCCCTCACCAGTGGAGCGCGGGGGTGTGCACGGGGGCGTCCCAGAGCTGTTCGAGCTCGTCGTCCAGCCGCAGCACGGTGATCGACGCGCCCTGCATCTCGAGTGACGTCACGTAGTTGCCCACGAGCGAGCGAGCCACCGTCACGCCCCGTGCCTCGAGAAGAGCTCGCGCCCGACCATAGACCACGTACAGCTCGGACAGCGGCGTACCGCCCATTCCGTTGACGAACAGCAACACTCGGTCACCCGCGGCGAGGCCCAGGTCGGCGGCGACAGGCTCGAGCAGCAGGCGCGTGATCTGCGCCGCCGGGGCCTTCGGGATGCGGTGGCGGCCCGGCTCGCCGTG
The DNA here is from genome assembly GCF_004135345.1 of Xylanimonas allomyrinae. Taxonomy (NCBI): domain Bacteria; kingdom Bacillati; phylum Actinomycetota; class Actinomycetes; order Micrococcales; family Promicromonosporaceae; genus Xylanimonas; species Xylanimonas allomyrinae. Next base: position 441,910 of record NZ_CP035495.1, on the reverse strand, counting down.
GATGCCGATGCCGATCTCGATCTCGTCGTCCCCCAGGTCGAAGCTCGGCTTGCCCACGTGCGGCACCGTGCAGGCGGCGAGCGCCACGCCCATCGACCGCACGTTGGCGACGACCCTCTCGGCGACTGCCGCGACGGCCGCGAGGTCGTCACCGCGGGCTGCGGCCGCTCCGGCGATCTTCTCGACCGCGACCGTGCCGGCGACGCCGCGCCGGCCCGCGGTGTACAACGAGTCCTCGACGGCGACGTCGTCGTTCACCAGGACCGTGGCGACCTCGACGTCCTCGGCCTGCGCCAGCTCGACGGCGGTCTCGAAGTTCAGGACGTCGCCGGTGTAGTTCTTCACGATCGCGAGCACGCCGGCCCCCGTGTCGGCCGCCTGGAGCGCGGGCACGATCTGGTCGGGGGTGGGTGAGGTGAAGACGGCGCCCGGGACGGCGGCATCGAGCATGCCGTCGCCCACGAACCCGGCGTGCAGGGGCTCGTGCCCCGAGCCACCGCCCGAGACGAGCCCGACCTTGCCGGCCACGGCCCCGCCGGCGCGGCTGACGAACACGGGACCCGACCCGTCGAGCCCGTGCACCGCGACCAGGTCCGCGTGCGCCGCGCCGAACCCGGTGAGCGAGTCGACGACGGCGTTCTCGGGGTCATCCAGCAGCTTCTTCATCGATCCGCTCCTCCAGACACGTCCACCGACCCGCGCCCTGCGTCCCCGGGTCCCACCTGCCATTCCACACCCGCGCGCTGCGCCCCGCGAGATCGGCCCCGGGAGTACGGCGCCGGCGGGTCAGCGCCGGCCGAGGAGGACGCGAGCGTCGGCGACCGTGACCACGCTGCCCGTGACGAGGACGCCCGTGCCGACGCCGACGCCGACCGCGTCGTCGCGCTCCGCGAGGTCGGCCGCGACCTGGATCGCCTCGTCGAGACGGTCGACGACGTGGACGCGATCCTCGCCGTAGATCTCGTTGGCGATCTCGGCCAGGTCGCGCGGGTCGGCGGAGCGGGCGGAGGAGTTGGACGTCAGCACGACCTCGGCGAGCACGGGTTCGAGGATCGCGAGCAGCGCCTCGGCGTCCTTGTCGCCCATGATCCCGACGACGCCGACCAGCCGCGTGAAGTCGAACGCCTCGTCGAGCGTCGCCACGAGCGCCTCGGCGCCGTGGGGGTTGTGCGCGGCGTCGACCAGCACGGTGGGCGAGGTGCGGACGATCTCGAGACGGCCGGGCGACGTGACGCGGCCGAAGCCCGTCTCGACCACGCCAGCGTCGAGCGCCCCGCCGCCGGACATCAGGGCCTCGACCGCGGCGAGCGCCAGCAGCGCGTTGTGCGCCTGGTGCTCGCCGTGCAGCGGCAGGTAGATGCCCGTGTACAGGCCGGCCGGGGTGCGCAGGTCGACGACCTGCCCGCCCACACCGACCTGCCTGCCGGCCACGTCGATCTCGAACCCCTCGCGCAGCAGGTGCGCTCCGACGGCGGCGGCGCGGTCGCGCATGACCGCGGCGACGACGTCCTCCTGGGCGGCGAGCACCGCCGTCGCGCCGTCCTTGATGATGCCGGACTTGGTGACCGCGATCTCCTCCAGCGTGTTCCCGAGCCACCGCTGGTGGTCCATCCCGACGGGCGTGACGACCGCGACGTCGCCGTCGGCGACGTTGGTCGAGTCCCACTCGCCGCCCATGCCGACCTCGACGACGGCTACGTCGACGGGTGCGTCCGCGAACGCCGCGAACGCCATGACCGTGAGCACCTCGAAGAACGACAGCCGCGGGCCGCCCGCCTCCTGCGACTCACGGTCGACCATGCCGATGTACGGCGCGACGTCGACCCACACCTCGACGAACCGGGCCGCGCTGATCGGCGCGCCGTCGACCTGGATGCGCTCGGTGACGCTCGTCAGGTGCGGGGAGGTGAACAGGCCCGTGCGCAGGCCGTGCTCGCGGACCAGCGACTCGATCATGCGGGCCGTGGACGTCTTGCCGTTGGTGCCCGTCAGGTGGACGACGCGGTAGGCGCGCTGCGGGTCGCCGAGCAGCTCCAGCACCCGGCGCACGCGGTCGAGGGTGGGGTCGATGTCGTGCTCGGGGTTGCGCGACATGATCTCGCGGTACACCTCGCGCAGGGACTCCTGCGCCACGGCCTCCTCGGCGGCGGCCTGGGCGGCCTTGCGGTCCTGGGGCGGTCCTGGGGGCGGTCCTGCGGGCGGTCCTGCCGGCGTTCCTGGGTGCTCACGGGCCAAGCGTAGGCGGGCCGTCGCGCGGCAGCGGACCGGGGCGTGGTGGCGACGGGCTCAGTGCTCGTGAGCCCGTCGCCACCCACCGGCGCGCTCAGGCCTTGGCGACCTGCACGGTCCGGTCGCCGTCGGCGGCCGACACCGTGAGCGCCGTCGCGAGCGTCTCGCTCATGACCAGCTCGCGGTGGGCCTCGACCGCCGCGACCCGCTCGGCGGGGACCGTCAGGGTCAGCGTGATGCGGTCCGCGACCTCCAGACCGGCAGCCTTGCGCGCGTCCTGCACGTCGCGCACGACGTCGCGCGCGTAGCCCTCGGCCTCCAGCTCCGGGGTCAGGGCCAGGTCGAGGACGGCGAACCCGCCGCCGGGCAGCACGGCCGCGGCGAGAGCCGAGCCCTCGGCGCCCGAGCCGACGACGGTCGTCAGGTCGTACTCGCTCTCCAGCAGCGGCACCTCGCCGTCGTCGGTCGTCACGACGACGGCGCCCGCGGCGTCGCGCGTCCACGCACCCGCCTTGGACGCCTTGATGACGGCCTGCACGCCACGGCCCAGGCGCGGGCCGGCGGCCCGCGCGTTGACCGCGAGGCGCTCGACGATGCCGAACCGCTCGGCGGTTCCCGCGTCCAGCGTGAGCAGCGTGACGTCCTTGACGTTGAGCTCGGTGCGCAGCAGGCCGGCGTAGTCCGCGAGCGCCGCCGGGTCGTCGACGGCGACCGTGAGGCTCGCGAGCGGCTGACGCACGCGCAGCTTGTTGGCCTTGCGCAGGCCGAGCGACGTCGAGACGACGGCGCGGACCTCGTCCATGGCCGCGACCAGCGCGCTGTCGAGGGTGCCGGGCACGTCCGGGAGGTCGATCTCGAGCCACGAGGCGAGCGCACCGTCGGGGCTCGCCTGCTCGCGCGAGCGCTCCCGCCGGGTCGGCCAGTCCGCAAGGTGCACCGACCGACCGCCCGTCAGGCCACGCCAGATCTCCTCGGTCAGCAGCGGGGCGAGCGGAGCCATGACCCGGCACAGCACTTCGAGCACCGTGTACAGGGTGTCGAACGCGTCGGCGTCCTCGGCCCAGAACCGGTCGCGCTGGGTGCGCACGTACCAGTTGGTCAGGACGTCGAGGAACACGCGGACGGACTCGCAGGCCCCGGCGATGTCGTAGGCGTCCTGCTGGCGGGTGACGTCGGCGACGAGCTCGTGCGTCTTCGACACGATGTAGCGGTCGATCGCGGGCAGGCCCGGGACGCCGTCCTCGGTCAGCGGGGAGGCGACGTAACCCGCGCCCTGCCCCAGGACCTTCGCGTTGTTGGCGTACAGCGTGAAGAAGTAGTACGTGCTCCACAGCGGCAGCAGCACCTGGCGGACGGCGTCGCGGATGCCGTCCTCGGTGACCACGAGGTTGCCGCCGCGCAGGATGGGCGAGGCCATGAGGAACCAGCGCATGGCGTCGGAGCCGTCGCGGTCGAAGACCTCGTTGACGTCCGGGTAGTTGCGCAGCGACTTGGACATCTTGCGGCCGTCGGAGCCGAGGACGATGCCGTGCGAGACGGCCGACTTGAACGCCGGGCGGTCCATGATGGCCGTGGCGAGCACGTGCAGCGTGTAGAACCAGCCGCGGGTCTGGCCGATGTACTCGACGATGAAGTCGCCCGGGTAGTGGTGCTCGAACCAGTCGGCGTTCTCGAACGGGTAGTGCACCTGCGCGTACGGCATCGAGCCGGAGTCGACCCACACGTCCATGACGTCCTCGACGCGACGCATGGTCGACTGGCCCGTCGGGTCGTCCGGGTTGGGGCGGGTCAGGCGGTCGATGTAGGGCCGGTGCAGGTCGGTGACCTCGACCCCGAAGTCACGCTGGAGCTCCTCCAGGGAGCCGTAGACGTCGATGCGCGGGAAGCGCGGGTCGTCCGACTTCCACACCGGCACGGGCGATCCCCAGAACCGGTTGCGGGTGATCGACCAGTCGCGGGCGTTCTCCAGCCACTTGCCGAAGATGCCGTGCTGGATGTGGTCGGGCGTCCAGGCGATCCCCTCGTTGAGCGCGAGCATGCGCTCCTTGATCCTGGTGACCTCGACGAACCATGACGACACGCCCATGTAGATGAGCGGCTGGCGGCACCGCCAGCAGTGCGGGTAGGAGTGCGCGTGCTGCTCGCGGCGCACCAGCACGGTGCCGTCGGTGGTGGCGCCGAGCGCGCCGCCGTCGGCGCGGGTGCGGGCCTTGAGGTGGTCGATGATGAGCGCGTTGGCGTCGAAGACCTGCAGCCCCTCGTAGTCGACGACGGGGAACGTGAACTTGCCGTCGGGGCCCACGGGGATCACGGGCTCGATGCCCTCGCGGTCGGCGACGACCTTGTCGTCCTCACCGAACGCGGACGCGTTGTGGACCAGGCCGGTGCCGTCGGTCGTCGTGACGAAGTCGGCCTCGACGACGCGGTGGGCGTTGAGGTGGCCGGCGTAGTACGAGAACGGCGGCTGGTACGCGGTCCCGGCGAGCTGGGCGCCGGTCAGGCGGCCGACGACGGTCGGCGCCTCGTTGCCCTCGTCGGTCAGCTCGCGGGCGTAGGCGGCCACGCGCTCGGCCGCCAGCACGTAGCGGCGCGCCTCGCCCGTGAACGAGGACTCGACGACGACGTACTCGACGTCGGGCCCGACCATGACCAGCAGGTTGGACGGCAGCGTCCACGGCGTCGTCGTCCAGATGACGAGCAGGTCGCCCTCGCGGACCACGTCCTGCCCGGCGGCGGGGGCCGTCACCGGGAAGCCCACCGTGACCGACGGGTCCTGGCGGACCTGGTAGACGTCGTCGTCCATGCGCAGCTCGTGGTTGGACAGCGGGGTCTGGTCGTTCCAGCAGTAGGGCAGCACGCGGAAGCCCTCGTAGACCAGCCCCTTGTCCCACAGCTGCTTGAAGCCCCAGATCACGGACTCCATGTACGACAGGTTGAGCGTCTTGTAGTCGTTGTCGAAGTCGACCCAGCGGGCCTGACGGGTCACGTACTCGCGCCACTCGCCCGTGTACTTCAGGACGCTCTCGCGGCAGGCGGCGTTGAACTTCTCCAGGCCCAGCTCCAGGATCTCGTCCTTGGTCTTGATGCCGAGCTGGCTCATGGCCTCCAGCTCGGCGGGCAGGCCGTGGGTGTCCCAGCCGAAGCGGCGCTCGACGCGGCGTCCGCGCATGGTCTGGTAGCGCGGGACGACGTCCTTGGCGTAGCCGGTCAGCAGGTGGCCGTAGTGGGGCAGGCCGTTGGCGAAGGGCGGGCCGTCGTAGAACACGAACTCGTTGCTGCCCTGCTCACCGGCCTCGTTCTTCTCGACCGACGCCTGGAACGTGTCGTCCTGTGCCCAGTAGTCGAGGACCTCACGTTCGAGCGCGGGCAGGTCCGGGGACGCGGGGATGCCCGGCGCAGGCGGGGTGCCGGGGGTCTGCGTGGCGTCCGACGACGGCGTGCGATGCAGCGGGTAGGCCATGGAAGCGGTGCTCCTCGAACGAGAGTGCGGCGGGACACTGCGGGGACGACGCTCGCCGCTGCCGGTCCGGCAGGCCGCGCGCCGCGGTACCACCCCGCTTGCCGTCCCGACGCCGGGCGCACCACCAGGGTGCGACGACGAGGGGCCGACCGCTCGTTCGAGGCTGTGACGGGCCTACCCGTCCGGTTCTACCAAGCGGCGATGCCGCCCTTCTTCCGGAGGCTCCCCGGTGATGGCCGGATCGGTGCCTGTGCGGGCCATCGTACCGGCCGTCGACGACCGGCCGTCGACCTGGCGGACGCACGCGCCCCACGGCGGCGGAAGCCTGCCGGTCACCGGCCGGGGCCGCCGCGGGGGCGAACCGCCGCCGGCGCGCACGACCTCCTCGAGCACTCCGAGCAGCTCGTCGCCGTGCGCCTCGCGCCACCGCAGCGGGTAGGCGTTCACCCAGAACCGCGCCGAGCGCTCGAACCGGGTCCGTGGGAAGGGCCGCCACGGCGGGTCCCAGGGCTCCGGCTCCGCCCATCGTGGACTCATGCGAACCCACCCGTGGCCGCGCCCCCGATACCGCCAGCCGATATGTCGGTGCGACGGTTCACACGCCGTTGCGCACCGTCTTCCAGTTGCTGGCCTGCGCGCGCGGCCGGATCACGAGCTCGTCGATGCTCACGTACGCGGGCCGCGACAGGGTCCACGCGATCGCGTCCGCGACGTCGTCGGCGACCAGCGGCTGGTAGCCCTCGTACACCGCCGCCGCGCGGGCGGCGTCGCCGTCGAACCGCACGAGCGAGAACTCCTCGGTGGCGACCGCGCCCGGCGCGATCTGGACCACGCGCAACGGCTCGCCCGCGAGCTCCCAGCGCAGCGTCGTGGCGAACATGCGCTCGGCGTGCTTCGCGGCCGTGTACCCGGACCCGCCCTCGTAGGTCGCGTACGCCGCCGTCGACGTCAGCACGACGACGTCGGAACCGCCCGTCACGGCGGCCGACGCGCGCAGCAGCGGCAGGACGGCCTTGGTCACGCGCAGCGCGCCCAGCACGTTGACGTCGTACATGCGCTGCCACTGGGCCAGGTCGGCGTCCTCGACGCGGTCGAGCCCGAACGCGCCGCCCGCGTTGTTGACGACGGCGTCCAGCCCGCCCGTCGCCGTCAGGTGCGCGGCGAGAGCCGCGACGGCGTCGTCGGACGTGACGTCCAGCGGGTACGCCTCGATGCCGTCGCCCAACGACGCCAGGCGGTCGGCGCGGCGCGCGGCCGCGACGACGGACCAGCCGTCCGCGGCGAGCCGGCGCGCGGTCGCGGCCCCGATCCCGGACGAGGCCCCCGTCACCAGGACGCGGCGGGGGCGGGAACGGCGGGGTCGGTGGCGCTCGTGGTCATGCCCGCATGCTAGCGACGCGAGCGCCCGCTGCCGGCGCGACGTCGCGCGGCGAGAGCCGCCCTCACAGATCGGGCAGCGTCGTCGTGTGGAGCGTTCCGACGAGGAACGTGCCCACGCCGAGCAGGCGCGTCGCAGCCGCGGCCTTGACGCCCACGCGCGACGCCTCCTCGGCGTCGACCACGTGCGGCTCGGTCACGCTGTACGTGACGCCCTTGCGCGTGAGCTCGAACCGGCCGGCCGCGAGCACGTTCTGCGCCCAGTCGGTGTCGTCGCCCCACGGCAGCGGGATCGCGACCAGGATGTCGCGCACCCCCTTGGTCTCGACGGGCAGCCCGGGTGCGGCGGTCACGGACAGGTCGAGCGGCTCGCGTGCCGCGAACGCGACCAGCGGCGTCGTGAACGTGCGGTGCGAGACGCGCCCCACGTGCGTGATCACCACCCAGGGCGGCACCCGCTTCGCGAACTTCACCATGTGCGGGTTCACGCGCTTCATCAGGGGCGCGACACGAGGGCTGACTGCCATGTGCACACTCTGCCGGTGGACGAGCACGGATGCACGTCGATGTCGGGCCGATCAGGCTCGATGGCGCCTCTCGGCTCAGCCGAGGGCGGCGTGCGCGCGGTCGAGGAGCGTCCCGGCGTCGTCGGCCGACAGGTCCCACATCTCGCCGTCGACGACCACCCACGGCACGTGCCGCACCGCGAGCTCGGACGCCGCGTTGGAGAAGGCGACCACCTGGCTGCGCAGCGCCTCGTCGGTGATCGCAGCGGCGGTATCCGTCTCCACGCCCACCGACGCGGCGACGCCGGCCAGGTCCTCGACGGTCATGCCCGGGCCGTCGGCCTGGACGGCCATGACCGCCTGGACGACGTCCCAGAAGTGCTCCGGGCTCTCCTGCGCGACGTGCAGCAGCAGCGCGGCCGACCGGGTCGAGAACTCGGTGCCCCCGAGTGCCGGTCGAGCCACGCGACCGGGCGCCAGCGGACGTCGAACCGGTCGTCGCCCGCAAGCTCGAGCAAGGCATCGGCGTTGGACTCCTCGAACTGCTTGCAGAACGGGCACAGGAAGTCGCTGAACACCTCCACGACGACCTGCGCGTCCTGCGACGGCACGACGGCCGCGCCGTCGCCGTCGAACGCGATGCCGACGCTCGGGTCGGTCACGGCGTGACCCTCGGCAGCGTCACCTGCATCGGCACAGGCGGACAGCGCGAGCACGGCGGTCAGGCCGACGAGCGCGACAAGCCTCTTGACGGTGGGGCGCACGGTTCCTCCAGGGTGACATCCGGCGATTCGGTCTCTACGGTGCGCGACCGCGAGGCACGGGCGCCACCATTGACCGCCGCCGAACGCGCACACGGCGCCCTGTGCGCCCCTGGCCGCGGACCGGGCGTGAAACCGGTCCTTACCTCATCCTTTCACCGCACCGGCGCTGGCGTTCATGATTCGCTTCTGGAAGACGAAGAACAGGACCGCCACGGGGATCGTCATGATGACGGCCGCCCCCAGGTTGAGCGGGAACTGCGACCCCTGACTCAGCGCCCCGGAGGAAAGCTGGGCGACTCCCTTGGTGAGCGTCACCAGATCGGCACGCTGCGACGCCACGATGAAGTGCGTCAGCTCGTTCCACGACCCCTGGAAGCTGAGGATCACGATGGTCACGAGCGCCGGCCGCGCCATCGGCAGCACCACCGACCAGAAGATGCGCCACGTCCCGGCACCGTCGATGCGGGCGGCCTCCTCGACGGCGGGCGGGATCGACTCGAAGAAGTTCTTCATGATGAACACCCCCGCGGCGTCGACAAGGAGCGGCACGATGATGCCGGCCCAGGTGTTGTAGATGCCGAACGTGTTGATCACCAGGAACCGCGGGATGAGCAGCACCACGCCCGGCACCGCCATGACCGCGATGATCCCGGCGAACACGACGCCCCGGCCGCGGAACGGCAGGCGCGCGAGCGCGTAGCCGGCCAGCGAGTTGAACAGCACCCGGCCCGCGGTGACGCACAGCGTCACGATGACGGAGTTGCGGAACCACAGCGGGAAGTCGGAATGGACGAACAGCCTCTCGTACGCGGCCGTCGACCACGTCTGCGGAATGAGCGAGAGCGGGTTGGCGACGGCCTCGGCGTCGGTCTTGAACGACGTCGCGATCGAGATGAGGAACGGGTAGATGTACAGCAGCGCGAGCGCCGCCAGGGCGACGTGCAGCACGACGGTCCCCACCGCCCAGGGACGGTGCCTCACTTCGCCGTCTCCGCCGTCGTCGGCTGCTGGCCGGGGCGTACGAACCGCTTGCGCCGCGGGACGGTGTCACGTTCGGTGAGCACCAGCCGCTGGATGATCGTCATCACCACGATGATCGCGAACAGGATGAACGCGATCGCGGCGCCGTTCCCCCACCGCTGGTTGACGAACGACGTCTGATAGGACAGGAACGCGGGCGTCAGCGTCGTCTTGCCCGGCCCGCCCTGCGTGCCCGTGAAGATCTGGTCGAACACCTGCCACGTGCCGATGAGGCCCAGCGTGACCACGGTGAAGATCGTGGGCCGCAGCATCGGCACCGTGATGAGCCGCAGCCGCTGCCAGGCGTTTGCACCGTCGACCATCGCGGCCTCGTCGACCTCGCCCTCGATGTTCTGCAAGGCCGCGATGAACAGCAGCATGAACGTTCCCGACGTCGTGAAGATCGCCATGATGATGAACACGCACATGGCGACCGACGGGCCCGAGAGCCACTCCCACCACGACAGGCCCAGGAACGGTGCGGCACGCAGCGCGTCCGGCGGCGAGGAGACCCCGAACGCGCCCAGCAGCAGGTGCAGGATGCCGCGCGGGTCGTTGATCCAGTTGGGTCCGTCGAGGCTCAGCGCCGACAGCACCCGGTTGACGGCACCCGACGCCGTGAACAGGAAGAGGAACACGACCGTGATGGCGACCGAGCTGGTGACCGACGGGAAGTAGAACGCGGTGCGGAACAGCCCCTTGGCGCGCAGCACCCGGCGGTTGACCAGCACCGCGAGCAGCAGGGCGATGACCGTCTGGATCGGGACCACGAGGATGACGTAGTAGACGTTGTTGCGCAGCGACGTCGCGAAGTCGCGCTGCGCGAGCCCGCCGCCCGTGAGCAGGTTCGCGTAGTTGGCGCCGCCGACGAAGTGCGTGGTCGACGCGAACGGGCTGCCGCGGCCGGCCCAGTCCGAGACGCTGACCCACACGGCCATCGCGATCGGCGCGACCATGAACAGCCCGAGGATGACCAGCACGGGCAGTACGAACAACCACCCGGCGACGGCCTGACCGCCCTGCCGCCCGGCGAAGGGCCGGGTCCGGCGGCGGCGCGGCGCCGCCGTCGGACCCGTGGTCGTGGCTGTCACGGCGCGATCGCCTCGAGCGACCCCTGCACCGACGTGAGGATCGACTGCGGGTCGGCGTTCGGCAGACCCTCGAGCTGGGCGTTGAAGTCGCCCACCACCTCGGTCCAGCCCTGCACCGGCGGGACACCCTGGGCGTGCTGGGCGCCGTCGACGAACGCCTGCTGCTCGGGGAACTCCTTCGCCCACTCGTCGGCGACCGACTCGACGGACGGCATGACGCCGAAGCCCTTGGCCGCGGCCATCTGCTGCTCGTCGGAGACGAGGAACTTCACGAGGTCGATCGCGGCCTCCTTGTTGCGCGAGTCGGCGGCGATGCCCCAGCAGTTGGTGAACTGGAGCGTGCCCGGACCGCCGGGGCCCTCGGGCAGCGGGACCACCGTGTACTGCACGTCCGGATAGTCGTTCTGCATCGCGCCGACGATCCAGTTGCCCTCGATCGTCATCGCGGCACGCTGCGTGCCGAACGCCTCACCACCCCAGCCGGAGTCGATCTGCGACGGCTTGGCCGCGACCCCCGAGCTCAGCAGGTCGTTGACGAACTGGAGCGCCTGGAGGTTCTGCGGAGTGTCGACGTCGGCCGAGCCGTCTGCGTCCAGCAGATGCCCTCCGGCCTGGGCCATGAACGCACCCACGCGCGCCCACTCGGGACCGAACGACAAGCCCACCTGCGTGCCCGTGGTGAGCTTCTGCGCGACGGCCTTCAGGTCGTCCCACGTCTTCGGGTAGTCGGCCGCGGTGAGGCCGGCCGCCTGCCATGCGGTGTCGTTGATGATGAGCGCGAGCGTCGAGAAGTCCTTGGGGGCGCAGAAGAACTGGCCGTCGAACGTGAAGGACGCCTTGAGCGTCGGGTAGAAGTCGGCGTCGAGCTGGTCGGCGTACGGCTCGAGCGACCCGTTGGCGGCCCAGCCGGGGAACGCCTCCGTGGAGACGTAGAAGACGTCGGGCGGCGAGCCGGCCGCGAAGCCCTGTGCGAGCTGCTGGGGCAGGTCGGTCGCGAGGCTGAGGTTGGCCTGCGTCCCGGACTGGGCGGACCAGTCGGCAAGCTGCTGGGTCACCGTCTGCGTCTCGGCGTCTCCGGAGGAACCGATGAGGACGCGGAGCGCTCCGCCTCCCCCGGTGCCGTTCTGACCGGGTTCGTCGAACCCGGATCCCCCGCCGCACGCGGCGAGCGCCAGCACGGCGACCCCTGCCACGGCCGCCCCGATCGGGCGGCCCTTCCGTGCCCGTGCGGGCACCCTGAACGTGCTACCCATCGTCGACTCCTCCAAGTCCTGCCCAGATGCCGGAACGGCGGTTTTGGCTTCTGATGGATCTCACGTGTGACGCTAATCTCACCCCGGGAATCGCTCAACACGTGCCACCCGAGTTGCCGAACCGGCTCTCGCCGCCGTCAAGGAGCAGCACCGATGGACGTCGATCCCACCCCGGCCACGCCGGTCCAGCCCTTCCTGCACGACCTGCACGCCACCGTCGCGGCACCGAGCCAGGTGTGGTCCGGCGCGGACGGGCAGGTCTTTCCCGCCGGGGCGCAGGGCGTCTACCACGCCGACGTGCGTGTGCTGTCCGAGGTGGTCGTGCGTGTCGACGGCGTGCTGCCCGAGCCCGTGGGCGGTGGCGGCACCGGCCCCGGGACGTCGGAGTCGACCGCGGTGCTGCGCATGATCGACGGCCCGGGCGCCGATCCGACGGCGGCCCTGCGTCGCCGCCGCACGGTGCGCCCAGGCCAGGTGAGCGAGTCGCTCGAGCTGACCTGCGGGACGGCCGAGCCCGTCGCCGGCCGCGTCACGGTGCGCCTCGCCTCCGATCTGACACGCACCGAGACCGTCAAGCAGGGGCTGGCGACCACTCCCCTGCGCCCCGACGTCTCGCAGGGTCTGCGATGGACCGACGGCGCCGCCGTCGTCGAGGTCTCCGCCCCGGGCGCCGAGGTCGTCGCCGACGACGGCGGTGCGACGCTCGCGTGGGACGTGCGCGTCGTACCGGGCGGCCGGGTGACCGTGGGGTGGTCGGCGCACTCGCGCGTGCCCGGCGTCGTCGAGGCACCGGCGCGGCCCGACCCCGAGTGGACGGTGCCCCAGGTCGAGGCCGACGACCGCCGCCTCGCCCCGCTGGTCGCGCGCTCCCTGAGCGACCTGGCCGGGCTGCGGATGAGTGCCGCCTTCGCGCCCGGCGAGACGTTCCTGGCCGCGGGCGCACCGTGGTTCTTCACGCTGTTCGGCCGCGACTCGATCTGGGCCGCGCGCATGCTGCTGCCGCTCGGCACGGACCTGGCCCGCGGCACGCTGCGCACGCTCGCCGCACGTCAGGGCACGCACGACGACCCGACGACGTCGCAGCAGCCCGGAAAGATCCTTCACGAGGTGCGCAGCCAGGAGCTGCGGGGCGAGGGCGGCATGACGCTGCCGCCCCTCTACTACGGCACGGTCGACGCCACGAGCCTGTGGGTGTGCCTGCTGCACGACGCGTGGCGCTGGGGCCTGGCGCCCGACGACGTCGCAGACCTGCTGCCGGCGCTCGAGGCGGCCCTGGGGTGGATGCGCGACCACGGCGACGCCGACGGCGACGGGTTCCTCGACTACGCCGACACGACCGGGCACGGCCTGTCCAACCAGGGCTGGAAGGACTCGGGCGACTCGATCCAGTGGCGCGACGGCCGGCTCGCCGAGGGCCCCATCGCGCTGTCCGAGGTGCAGGCCTACGCGCACGAGGCGGCACTGGGCGCCGCCACGCTGCTCGACGCGTTCGGCCGCCCCGGCGCCGACGAGTGGCGCGCCTGGGCCGCCACGCTCAAGCACCGCTTCCGCGAGAAGTTCTGGCTGCACGACGACGTCGGCCCCTACGTCGCGATCGCGCTCGACCGGCACGGCGCGCCCGTCGACGCCGTCGCCTCGAACATGGGCCACCTGGTCGGCACGGGCATCCTCGACACCGACGAGGAGCGCGTCGTCGCCCACCGGCTCGTGGCGCCCGACATGTCCTCCGGCTACGGCCTGCGCACCCTGTCGACGACGTCCGCCGGGTACTGGCCCCTGGGCTACCACCGCGGGTCGGTGTGGACGCACGACACCGCGATCGCGGTGCTGGGGCTCGCCAAGGCGGGCTTCGGCGCCGAAGCGGGCGAGCTCGTGCGCGGCCTGCTCGAGGCGGCGCCCCACTGGGACTACCAGATGCCCGAGCTGTACGGAGGCAATGCCGTGGGCGACGGACCCGGCCCGCTTCCGTACCCGGCCTCGTGCCATCCGCAGGCGTGGTCGGCCGCGTCGTCGGTGGCGATCCTGACGGCCGTGCTCGGCCTCGAGCCGACACCCGACGGCGGGCTCGCCGCGCACCTGGCCGACCCGTCACCCGTCGGCGCCATCAGCGTCGACGGGCTGTGCGTGGGCGCGCGCAGGTTCCTCGTGCGCGCCACGCCAGAGGCCCCTGTGCGCGTCGAACCGAGCGACCACTGAGCGTCCTGGCGCCCAGCCGCGGAGGCCGTCCCGCGCCCGGGACGGCGTTCCCTCGTTCGACGGGCCCGATCCCGGTTCGGGAGCGGAAAATGGTGGTATGCCTCGAATCGCCGTCCACGGTTCCGCCACTCGTTCCCTCGCCCCCGAGCGCGGCACCATCTACCTGTCCGTGAACGTCGCCGGCGATGCGCGAGCCGACGTCCTCGCGGCCGCCCAGCGGGCGCATGCCGCCGTCGCCGCGGCCGCGCGACGCCACGTCGACGCCGGCGACGCCACCGGCTGGCAGTCGCCCGACGTGCGCGTCTGGGCGTTCTCCGACTGGGTGCTCGTGCCCGCGGGGCGCGGGGTCGCACCCGGACAGCAGGAGCAGGTCACGCGCTACCGCGCGGGGGCCGACGTGCAGGTGACCTTCACACGGCTCGACGCGCTGGGCGAGCTCGTCGCACAGGCCGGTGCGCTCGACGGCGTCGACGTGCTGCGCGTCGAGTGGACGCTGACCGACACCACGCGCGACGACCTGCTGCGCATGGTCCGCGCGGAGGCGTCGCGCGACGCGCTCGGGCGCGCCGAGGACTACGCCGCCGCGCTCGACCTGAGCCCGGTGCGTCTCGTCGCGCTCTACGAGGAGGGCCTGCACCCGGGCCTCGGGCTCCAGCCGGACGGCCCCTCCCCTCGGCACCTGGCCCGGGCCTCGGCGCTGGAGACCGGCGGGTTCGACCTGCGCCCGCACGACATCGAGGTGACGGCACGGGTCACCGCGGAGCTGGAGTCCGGGCACTGACGACGGGCACTGACGACGGGCACTGACGACGGGCACTGACGACGGGGCACCGCGGGCCGGACGCCGGCAGCGCCCGGGCCGGCCTGCCGGTCAGCCCTTCCGTTCGCGCCCGGCCGCCGCGTCGTCGTACCCCCGCGCGTACGCCTCCGCGCTGCCCTCACGGAACAGGTCGTCGGCGCTGGGGCGCACCAGCAGGCGTGCGCCACCGTCGTCGGGCGTCCAGCCCGCGGGGACCAGCCGCCCCACCCCGCGCACGACGGCGACGGGGCGGCCCGCGGCCTTGCCACGGACCAGCTCGGACGCGGAGGCGATCTCGTCGACGACGGCCGTGACCGTGACGCTGAGCGGCCGCCCGTGCGCGTCGACGCCGCCGCGCAGGTCGTCGACGACGGCGACCCCCGCGGCCCCGACGGCGACGTCGACCAGCGCGTCACGCCAGGCACGCCCGGCGGTGTCCGTCACGACGACGCCGAGCCGCTCGATCCCGAACCGTGCGCGCAGGGCGTCGCGCAGCGCGCGGGCGGACGCGTCCGGGTCGGCCGGGAGCAGCAGCACCGTGCCCTCGGGCGTGTTGGACGCGTCGACGCCCGCCGCGGCCATGACCAGGCCCAGCCGGTTCTCGACGATCCGCAGGGGCGCCAGTCCCTCGCGCCGTCGCGTGGCGACCACGCGCACCGTCTCGTCGGTGATGGCCTGCTCGCGGTCGACGGCCATGACCACGCGCCCCTCGGCCTTCGAGACCACCTTGGAGGTCACGACGACGACGTCGCCCTCGGCGAGCCCCTCGCCGTCGAGCAGGTCGCCGACGAGAGCGGCGAGGTCGTCACCGGGGCGCACCTCCCCGAGCCCCGCCGGAGCCCAGACGGTCAGCCGCCGGGCCGCCGGCGCGTTCGGCACTGCGCTCACCGGGACAGCTTGGGGAGCACGTCGCGGCCGAAGACCTCGATCCACTCCCGCTGGTTGCGGCCCACGTTGTGCAGGTACACGCGGTCGAACCCGAGGTCGACGTATCGCTGGATGGCGGCGCGGTGCACGTCGGGGTCGGCGCTGACGACCATGCGGCCCTCGAAGTCCTCGGGGCGCACCAGCTTGGCGATCTGCGCGAAGTCGTGCGGCGAGCGGATGTCGGCCTTGGGGAACTTCATGCCGCCGTTGGGCCACTCGGTCAGCGCGTTGGCCAGCGCCTCCTCGTCGGTGGGCGCCCACGACAGGTGGACCTGGAGCACCTTCGGCATGCCCTGCGGGTCGCGGCCCGACTCGCGGACGCCCTCCTCGAACTTGCCGAACAGCATCGCGATCTTCTCCAGCGGCGCCCCCACCGTGATGATGCCGTCGGCGAGCTTTCCGGTGCGCTTGGCGTTGATGGGTCCGGCGGTGGCCACGAGGATCTCGGGCGGCACCTCGGGCATGGTCCACAGCCGCGTCGACTCCAGCGTGTAGAACTCGCCGCGGTGCTTGACGTCCTTGCCCTCGATGCCGGACCGGAACAGCTTCTTGATGATCTCGATGGCCTCGAACATGCGGTGGCTGCGCTCGGCCGCCTCGGGCCAGTAGCCCCCGATGATGTGCTCGTTGAGCGCCTCACCCGCACCGATGCCCAGCCAGTGCCGGCCCGGGTACATCGCGGCCAGCGTGGCACTGGCCTGCGCGACCATCGCCGGGTGCCAGCGGAACGTCGGCGCCGTGACGCCGGGTCCGATGTCACCGCGCGTGCGCTCGCCCAGGGCCGTCAGCACGTTCCAGACGAACGCAGCCTGCCCTTGCTGCGGCACCCACGGCTGGTAGTGGTCGGCCGCCATGACGCCCGAGAAACCGTGCTGCTCGGCGTACGCCGACAGGTCGACGACCTCCGTGGGGTGGAACTGCTCGAGCATGGCGGCGTAGCCGACGGTGAGGTCAGATCCCATGCTCGCGAGCCTACTGGCCACGGTCAGTCCAGCGGGTTGAGGATCCGGTGCAGGAACTGCCGCGTCCGCTCCTCGCGCGGGTCGGTGAACAGCTCGCGCGGGGCTCCTCGCTCCAGCACGACGCCGTCGTCGAGGAACAGCACCTCGTCCGCGACGGCCCGCGCGAACGACAGCTCGTGCGTGACGACCACCATCGTCCAGCCCTCGTCCGCGAGCTCCTTCATCACGAGCAGCACCTCGCCGACCAGCTCCGGGTCGAGCGCCGACGTCGGCTCGTCGAAGAGCAGGAGGTCCGGGCCCAGCGCGAGCGCCCGCACGATGCCCACCCGTTGCAGCTGCCCGCCGGAGAGCTGGCGCGGGTAGGCGTCGCGCTTGTCGGCCAGCCCGACCCGGTCGAGCAGGTCGAGCGCACGCCGCTCGGCCTTCTCACGCGGCACCCGCCGCACCTGCACGGGACCTTCGACGACGTTCTGCAGCACCGTCATGTGCGGGAACAGGTTGTGATGCTGGAACACCATCGCCGAGCGGTCGCGCAGCGCGAACCGCTGACCCTTGGCCACGGGTGCCGCGAAGTCCAGGGCCGGGCCGCCGTCGAGCGTGAGCGTGCCGGCCGACGGCGTCTCCAGCCCGTTGAGCGAGCGCAGCAGCGTCGTCTTGCCCGAGCCGGACGGGCCGATGAGCGCGACGACCTGGCCGCGGCGCACGTCGAGGTCGACGCCGCGCAGGACCTCATGGTCGCCGAACGACTTGCGGATCCCGCGGGCGCTGAGCAGGGCGTCAGACATACCGCTCCAGCCTCCTCTCGAGCCGGTCCTGCCCGATCGACAGCACCGTGCACATCAGCCAGTACACCAGTGCGGCCTCCACGTACAGGAGCATGAACTCGCTCGAGAACGCCGCGATGTTCTGCGCCTGCCGGAACGCCTCCGTGACGAGGATGAGCGAGGCCAGCGAGGTGTCCTTCACGAGCGAGATGAAGGTGTTCGACAGCGGAGGCACCGAGACCCGCGCGGCCTGTGGCAGCACGATGCGCCGCAGCGCCTTCGCGCGCGGCATCCCGATCGTGTACGCGGCCTCCCACTGACCCGTGGGCACCGACAGGATCGCCGCGCGGATGACCTCGGCCGCATAGCCGCCGACGTTGAGCGAGAACGCGATGATCGCGCTGGGCCACGGGTCGATGACGATGCCCACCGACGGCATGCCGTAGAACACCACGAAGAGCTGGACGAGAAGGGGCGTGCCCCGGATGACCGAGACGTAGGCGCGGCCGAGCCACGACAGCACCGGGGTGGCCGACAGGCGCAGGAGCGCGATGCCGAGCGCGAGCACCAGCCCGATCGCGAACGACGCGAGGGCCAGCGGGATCGTGCCGCGCACGCCCTCGCGCAGGATGGGCCAGAACGAGGCGGAGAACAGGTCCCAGTCCATGGGGCCCTAGCGCTCCCCGAGCGCGCGGACGGCCGGCGTCACTTCGACACGTCCTCGCCGAAGTACTTCTCGCTCAGCGCGGCCAGCGTGCCGTCGGCGGCGAGGTCGGCCAGCGCGCCGTCGATCGCCGTCGCGAGCGCCTGACGCTTCTTGCCGACGACGAAGGCGCTCTGCGACGAGTCGTCGGTGGTGGCGGCGACCGCGAGGCCCGAGGGCCCGTGCTCCTTGACGTAGTCGAGGTAGGTGAGCGAGTCGTTGATCGTGGCGTCGATGCGACCCTGCTCGAGCAGCGCGACGGCCTGCGCCCAGCCCTCGACCGGCTCCACCTTCGCGCCCGACTCCTGGGCGAGCTGGTACCAGTTGCTCGTGAGCGACTGGGCCGTGGTCTTGCCCTGGAGGTCGGCGAAGCTCGTGATGGAGGTGTCGCCGTCCTTGACGATCACGACGCCGTGCGACGTCGTGTAGGGGGCGCTGAAGAGGTACTTGGCCTTGCGTTCGTCGGTGATCGAGACCTGGTTGGCGATGGTGTCGAACCGGCCGGCGTCCAGGCCCGCGAAGATCGCGTCCCACTGCGTCTCCTCGAACGCCACCTTCAGGCCCAGCTTCGCACCGACGGCCTGCGCCACCTCGACGTCGTAGCCGACGAGCGTGCCCGACCCGTCCTCGTGGTAGCTGAAGGGCCGGTAGGTGCCCTCGGTCGCGACGGTCAGCGTGCCGCCGGTGACGAGGCCGAGGTCGGAGCCCCCGGTCGCGGACCCGCCGGCGCCCGCGGCGTCGTCGGACCCGGACGAGCAGGCGCCGAGAGCCAGCACGAGCGAGACGGCGGTCAGAGCGGTGGCAAGAACGCGGGTGCGGCGCATGGGCGATGCTCCTGAGGACGGGGGCGCGGGGCCCGGGACGGTGGCCCGTGGCGGGCCGACGGAACACTGTGCGGCACAAGCCATCAACAATGCAAATGTGTCCGATCGTCCCGTTCGATGGATCCGGGGGTCGCACCGCGTCCACAGGCACGACGACGAGGCCTTGCCGGGCCGTCGCATCTGGGAGAATGGCCCACCATGAGCGACTTCCCGACCACTCCCCCGCCACGACCCCTGCCCCCGCCACGCGCGACCAGGCCGACGTCGTCCGCGCGGTGGTACGGGACGTACCCGACAAGGTCTCGCTCGACGGCCTCGAGACCAAGCTCGACGCCCGCTGGGCCGCCGAGGGCACGTTCGCCTTCGACCGCACCGCCACGCGCGACCAGGTCTACTCGATCGACACTCCCCCGCCCACCGCGTCGGGCTCGCTGCACGTCGGCCACGTCTTCAGCTACACGCACACCGACGTCGTCGCGCGCTACCAGCGCATGCGCGGGCGCGAGGTCTTCTACCCGATGGGCTGGGACGACAACGGCCTGCCGACCGAACGCCGCGTGCAGAACTACTACGGCGTGCGCGTCGACCTCGGCCTGCCCTACGACCCCGGCTTCACCCCGCCCTTCGAGGGCACCGAGGGCAAGAACGTCAAGGCCTCCGACCAGGTCCCGGTCTCACGCCGCAACTTCGTCGAGCTGTGCGAGCGGCTCACCGCGCAGGACGAGAAGCAGTTCGAGGACCTGTGGCGCTACCTGGGCCTGTCGGTCGACTGGGCGCAGACGTACCAGACCATCGACCCCGCCTCACGCGCCACCGCCCAGCGCGCGTTCCTGCGCAACCTCGCGCGCGGCGAGGCCTACCAGGCCGAGGCGCCCGGACTATGGGACGTCACGTTCCAGACGGCGGTCGCCCAGGCCGAGCTCGAGGCGCGCGACTACCCGGGCCACTTCCACAAGGTCGCCTTCCACCGCCCGGACGGCGAGAAGGTCTTCATAGAGACGACGCGCCCCGAACTCATCCCCGCCGTCGTCGCGCTCATCGCGCACCCCGACGACGAGCGCTACCAGGGCCTGTTCGGCACGACGGTGACCTCGCCGCTGTTCGGCGTCGAGGTCCCCGTGCTGGCCCACCCGGCGGCCGAGCCCGACAAGGGCGCCGGCATCGCCATGTGCTGCACCTTCGGCGACCTCACCGACGTGCAGTGGTGGCGCGAGCTCCAGCTCCCGACACGCTCGGTCATCCAGCGCGACGGCCGCCTGTCGCGCGAGACGCCCGAGTGGATCGCCGACGGGCCCGGCGCCCGCCTCTACGAGCTCGACCTCGCCGGCAAGACGACGTTCTCGGCGCGCACCGCCGTCGTCGACGCCCTGCGCGCCTCCGGCGACCTGGACGGCGAGCCGGCCGCCACGCAGCGCAAGGCGAACTTCTACGAGAAGGGCGACAAGCCGCTCGAGATCGTCACGAGCCGCCAGTGGTACATCCGCAACGGCGGCCGCGACTTCACGCGCGACGGCCGCACGGCCGACCTGAAGTCCGAGCTGCTCGGCCGCGGCACCGAGCTCGCGTTCCACCCCGACTTCATGCGCGTGCGCTACGAGAACTGGGTCAACGGGCTCAACGGCGACTGGCTCATCAGCCGTCAGCGGTTCTTCGGCGTGGCTATCCCCCTGTGGTACCCCGTGCTCGCCTCGGGCGAGGTCGACTACGCCCACCCGATCGCGCCGGACGAGGCCGAGCTGCCCGTCGACCCGACGTCGCAGGCTCCCGCTGGGTACGCGGCGGACCAGCGCGGGGTGCCCGGCGGGTTCGTCGGCGACGAGGACGTCATGGACACGTGGGCGACGTCGTCGCTCACCCCGCTCATCGTCTCCGGGTGGGAGCGCGACACCGACCTGTTCGACCGCGTCTACCCGATGGACCTGCGCCCGCAAGGCCAGGACATCATCCGCACCTGGCTGTTCTCGACGGTGGTGCGCTCGCACCTCGAGCGCGAGACGCTGCCCTGGGCCAACGCGGCCATCAGCGGATGGATCCTCGACCCCGACCGCAAGAAGATGTCCAAGTCCAAGGGCAACGTCGTCACGCCCATGGGCCTGCTGCAGCAGCACGGCTCGGACGCCGTGCGGTACTGGGCGGCCTCCGCGCGGCTGGGCACCGACGCGGCGTTCGACGAGGGCCAGATGAAGATCGGTCGCCGCCTGGCGATCAAGGTGCTCAACGCGTCGAAGTTCGCACTCTCGTTCGGCGGCTCGCAGGTCGTGCTCGACCCGACGCTCGTGACCGTCGAGCTCGACCGCGCGATGCTCGCCGGGCTCGCCGCCGTCGTCGACACGGCCACCGAGGCGCTCGACGCCTACGACCACACACGTGCCCTGGAGACCACGGAGACGTTCTTCTGGACGTTCTGCGACGACTACCTCGAGCTCGTCAAGGACCGTGCGTACGGGGCGGGCGCGGCCGCCGAGGACGTCACCGCCGAGACGACGTCGGCACGCACCGCGCTCGCCATCGCGCTCGACACGATGCTGCGGCTGCTCGCCCCGGTGCTGCCGTTCGCCACCGAGGAAGTCTGGTCGTGGTGGCGCGAGGGCTCGGTGCACCGCGCCCCGTGGCCCGTCTCGTCGGGCCTGCGCACGGCGGCCGGCGACGCCGACCCCACGCAGCTCGCGGCGGCCGGCAACGCGCTCGCCGCGCTGCGCAAGGTCAAGTCCGAGGCCAAGGTCTCGATGCGCACGCCGATCCTCGCGGTGACGCTCGCGGTTCCCGCGCCCTCGCTCCCGGGCGTGGAGTCGGCACTGATCGACGTGCGCGGAGCCGGCCGCGTCGAAGGCACGCTGACCCTGGTCGAGGCGGCCGAAGGTCAGGGCGACCCGGACGTCCAGGGCGGCATCGTGACCCTCGCGAGCGAGCTGGGCGAGCCCCCCGTCAAGACGCCCCGCGCATAGCGACCCCGACGGCGCAGGGACCCCGACGGGGTCCCTGCGCCGTTCGCCGGAGGTCAGCGCAGGAGATCCTGGTCCCGGCTCATCGTCGCCGCGACCTCGTGCGGGGTGGCGCCGTCGGACCAGCGCAGGGTCGCACCGACGCCGTCGATGAGGTCTGCCGCGCCCTCCGGGGCGACGGTCAGGCCCGCGTCCTGCCCCACCGCGGCGCGCACCAGCGCGATCGCCGCCGGGAGCGTCTCGAGGCCGTCCGTGTAGCCCGCGTCCTCGAGCGAGGCACGCGCCGAGGCGATCGCCATCGGGTCGGGCCCGACCCACAGGGTGCGCCCGCTCAACGGCCCGCGGGCACCGTCCGCGCCGACGACGAGCGCGCCGTCGTACCCGACGTCCTCGCTCAGCACCAGCTCCTTGACCTGCCCCCGCGCGAGCACGGCGACGACGTCGTCGAGACCCGTCACGGTTCCCTGCTCGCGGCCCTGGCCCCGGCGCAGCTCGGCCAGCACCAGCTCACGGCGGCGCTCGCGGTACGAGTCGAGCGCCCCCTCGAGGTTCTCGAGGAAGGCGGCCTCGCGGACGCCCGCCCCACGCCCGCCGCCGGCGACCTCCACGGTCAGCTCCGCGACCGGGCGCACCAGCGACGCCCTCACGGCGCGCACGGTACGCGCGTCGCCGAACAGCAGGACGATCTCGGGCCGCTCCTCGGCCACCGTCCGCTCGACCTCGCGCGCGACGGCCTCGGCGTTGCGGGCCAGCGAGTCCTCCGCGCGCGCCTCGACGGCCGCCGACCCACCTCGGTCGCCGCCTCCCGCGCCGCCGCCGCCCGTCCCGCCGCCACGCGACGAGCCTCCGGTCGCGGCCTTCGACACGTCGTCGTGCGGGGCCTCGAACGTGCGCGGTGCGTCCCAGCACCGCACGCCGACGAGGCGCAGGTCTGCCCCCGTGCGGTCGACGGCGACCTTGAGCGCGGTGACCTCCTCGTCGGCGGCGAGCGCCGCCTGGAGCAGCGCGGGCACGGCGTGCCAGACTCCGGTTGCGACCGCGGGCGCGGTCCGCAACGCCTTGTCGACGAGCACCCCGGAGGCGTCGGCGATGATGACGTGGCCGTGCGCGCCCGGCTTGCGCAACGGCCTCAGTGCGGCGTCCTCGACGGCGTCGAGCACGTCGGGCGGCGCCCCTTGCTGGGTGAGGGTACGACGTACGGCCTTCCAGCGTCCCGCGACGTCCTTGTCCCCGGCCTCTGCAGAGCGCGTCGCGTCGAGGTACACCGTCGCGAACGGCCCAGGGCGGCCGATGAGGGGCTTGATCCAGTCGGTCTTCATGGCAGCTTTTGCGCCTCCCGGTCTCGGCTGTCCCCCTAGGGTGCGTCCCCACGGGTGGGCGCGCCACCGCTCGCGCACAACGAACCAGCCGCGACCCCGGCGAGGGAACCGCGCCGCAGGGGGCTCACCGGCCTCGGCCCGTCCTCCACGCCTCACCGCTGCCGGCTGCGACCGCCGTCCGGCCCGGTCCTGAACCGCCTAGCCTCTTCAAGCGAACGTGTCCAGCGGCGGCAGCTCGCCCTGGCGCCCGCTGGCCGCGAACTCGGCAGCGATCAGCTCGTGATGCCGGATCACCTCGGCCACGACGAACGCGCGGAACGCCTCGGCGAACGCGGGGTCGAGCCCCGCGTCGGTGGCGATCGATGTCAACCGCGCGATCTGCTCCTGGTCGCGCGTGGGATCGGCAGGCGGAAGCCCGCCGACCGCCTTGAGCTCACCCACCCGGCGCGTCATCTTGAAACGCTCGGCTAGCAGATGCACGAGGGCTGCGTCAATGTTGTCGATGCTGCGCCGCAGGCCCAGGATCTCGTCGGGCATCTCCGGTTCGGTCATAGCAAGGATCCTAGAGGGAAGGCCGAGGAGTGCCCGGCCGGGCCCACCGTGTAGCGTCTCTGCACGTCCCGGCGTTCCTGGCCAGGACAAAACGGACGGAGTGGAAGTGAACCTCGCGACAGTGCCGGCGCTCGTGGAGATCCCGGAGTCGACCAGCATCAACACACTGCTCGCCGAACGCGTGGCACGCACGGGCGACAACCCCCTGCTCGAGCGCCGCGAGACGCCGACGGCACCGTGGGTGCCGATCAGCGCCCGCGCGTTCGACGCCGACGTCGTCTCGGTCGCGCGCGGCCTCCTGGCCCGGGGCATCGAGGCCGGTGACCGCATCGCCATCATGTCGCGCACCCGCTACGAGTGGACACTGCTCGACTACGCGATCTGGGCCATGGGCGGCGTGCCCGTGCCGGTCTACGAGACGTCAGCGCCCGACCAGGTCGAGTGGATCCTGTCCGACGCCGAGGTGCGCCTCGTGTTCGTCGAGACCGTCGCGCACGCCGGCATCGTCGATGCCGTCCGCGACCGGTTGCCCGCGCTCGAGGACGTCGCCGTGATCGACGCCGGGGTGCTCGACGCCCTGCGCGCCGAGGGCGCCGACATCCCGGACCAGGCCGTGGCCGAGCGTCGCGACGCCGTCGTCGCCGACGACCTGGCGACCATCATCTACACCTCGGGCTCCACCGGGCGCCCCAAGGGTGCCGAGCTGACGCACCGCAACTTCGCGCACGTCTCGCGCAACGCGGCCGAGGCGCTGCCCGAGGTCATCGACTGGGACGGCGCGCGGACGCTGCTCTTCCTGCCGCTGGCGCACGTGTTCGCCCGCCTCATCCAGGTCGCCGTGCTCTCGGCCGACACCGTCCTCGGCCACGCACCGGACGTCAAGAACCTCGTCGCCGACCTCGGCTCGTTCCGGCCCACGTTCCTGCTCGCCGTCCCGCGCGTGTTCGAGAAGGTCTACAACTCGGCCGAGCAGAAGGCGTCGGCCTCGAAGCTCAAGCGCCAGATCTTCTACTGGGCCGTGCGCACGGCGATCGCGACGTCGCGCGCCCAGGACGCGGGCCCGGTGCCGGCGACGCTGCGCCTTCAGCACCAGGTCGCCGACCGCCTCGTGCTCGGCAAGCTGCGCGACGCCATGGGCGGGAACGTGGTCCACGCCGTCTCGGGCGGCGCTCCGCTGGGTGAACGTCTCGGGCACTTCTTCCGCGGCGTCGGCGTGACGGTGCTGGAGGGCTACGGCCTCACGGAGACGACCGCGCCCGCGGCGGTGAACCTGCCGCGCTCGGTCGCCATCGGGACCGTCGGGCCCGCGCTGCCCGGCCTGAGCATCAAGATCGACGACGACGGCGAGATCCTGCTCAAGGGCGCGTCCGTGTTCCGCGGCTACCACAACCAGCCCGAGCTCACGGCCGAGGCGCTGCAGGACGGCTGGTTCCACACCGGGGACCTCGGCACGCTCGACAGCGAGGGGCGGCTGCGGATCACAGGCCGCAAGAAGGAGATCATCGTCACCGCCGGCGGCAAGAACGTCGCCCCTGCGCTGCTCGAGGACCGGCTGCGTTCGCACCCGCTCGTCTCCCAGGTCGTCGTCGTCGGCGACCAGCGGCCGTTCATCGGCGCGCTCGTCACCCTCGACGCCGAGATGCTGCCCGGCTGGCTCGCGACCCACGGCCTGCCCAACATGCCCGCGTCCGAGGCGCGCGTCCACGCCGACGTGCTCGCGGCGCTCGACCGCGCCGTCACCCGCGCCAACGAGGCCGTCTCGCGCGCCGAGTCGATCCGCAAGATCCACGTCCTGGAGCAGGACTTCACCGAGGCGAACGGCTACCTGACGCCGTCGCTCAAGGTCAAGCGCACGCTGGTGCTCAAGGACTTCGCCGCGACGGTCGACGCCCTCTACGAGGGCGCACCCGCACAAGGCTGACCGGCACGCACGACGACCCCCGGTTCCCCCAGATTCCTGGGGCGACCGGGGGTCGTCGTCTACGTGGCTACGCGCTCTTCTCGCGCGGGGTCCGGGAGCGCACCGCGGTGCTGCGCGGCACAAGCGTCGGGTTGACGTTCTCCAGCACCGATTCACGCGTGATGACGACGCGCTCGACGTCGTCGCGGCTGGGCACGTCGAACATGACCTGTTGCAGCACCTCTTCCATGATGGCCCGCAGGCCACGGGCGCCGGTGCCGCGCAGCAGCGCCTGCTCGGCGACGGCCTCGACGGCGTCGTCCGTGAACTCCAGCTCGACGCCGTCGATCTGGAACATGCGCTGGTACTGCTTGACGAGCGCGTTGCGCGGCTCGGTGAGGATGCGCACCAGTGCGCCCCGGTCGAGCGGAGAGACGCTCGCGATGACCGGCAGGCGGCCGATGAACTCGGGGATCAGGCCGTACTTCTGAAGGTCCTCGGGGCGCACCTCGGCGAAGAGGTCGTCGTCGGCGCTGGTCTCCATCGGCGCGCCGAACCCGATCCCTCGCTTGCGCGCACGGGCCGCGACGATGTCCTCCAGTCCGGCGAACGCGCCGGCCACGATGAACAGGACGTTCGTCGTGTCGATCTGGATGAACTCCTGGTGCGGGTGCTTGCGCCCGCCCTGCGGGGGCACCGACGCCGTCGTGCCCTCGATGATCTTGAGCAGCGCCTGCTGGACGCCCTCGCCGGACACGTCGCGCGTGATCGACGGGTTGTCTGCCTTGCGGGCCACCTTGTCGACCTCGTCGATGTAGATGATCCCCGTCTCGGCCTTCTTGACGTCGTAGTCGGCGGCCTGGATGAGCTTGAGGAGGATGTTCTCGACGTCCTCGCCGACGTAGCCCGCCTCGGTGAGGGCCGTGGCGTCCGCGATCGCGAACGGGACGTTGAGCATCTTGGCGAGCGTCTGCGCCAGGTACGTCTTGCCGGTGCCCGTCGGCCCGATGAGCAGGATGTTCGACTTGGCGATCTCGATGACGTCGTCGTCGCCGACGGTACGGCCCTGCTCGCTCGCCTGGATGCGCTTGTAGTGGTTGTAGACCGCGACGGCCAGAGCCCGCTTGGCGCCGTCCTGACCGATGATGTACTGCTCGAGGAAGGCGAAGATCTCGTGCGGCTTCGGCAGCTCCGTCATGCCGAGCTCGGCCTGCACGGTGAGCTCTTCCTCGATGATCTCGTTGCACAGGTCGATGCACTCGTCGCAGATGTAGACGCCCGGGCCTGCGATCAGCTTCTTGACCTGCTTCTGGGACTTGCCGCAAAACGAGCACTTGAGCAGGTCAGCCCCGTCACCGATCCGTGCCACCGGGCGTCTCCCTTCCTTCGGTGGGTACCACTGAGCCCATTCCACACCACGACAGCGGCCTTGTCAGCCGACTTCGGCGGTGCGTCGCGCACGAATCGCGCCACGCAGCAGTGCGGGCGCCGTCATCGAGCATTGCCCGACGACGGCGCCCGCGCCACCGCTCGACCCTCGCGCTAGCGCGCCACGACCGGCAGCGGCTTGCGCGACTCGAGCACGAGGTCGACGAGCCCGTACTCCTTGGCCTGGGCGGCCGTGAGGATCTTGTCGCGCTCGATATCCTCCTTGACCTGCTCCGACGTGCGGCCCGAGTGGTGCGCCAGCGTGTCCTCGAGCCACTCGCGCATGCGGATCAGCTCGTTGGCGTGGATCTCGATGTCGGAGGCCTGCGCGTAGCCGCCGCCCTCCATCGCGGGCTGGTGGATGAGCACCCGTGCGTTCGGCAGGGCGTACCGCTTGCCCTGCTGACCCGCGGCCAGCAGCACGGCCGCTGCCGAGGCGGCCTGCCCGAGGCAGACCGTCTGGATCTGCGGCTTGATGTACTGCATCGTGTCGTACAGCGCCGTCATCGCGGTGAACGAGCCGCCCGGGCTGTTGATGTACATCATGATGTCGCGGTCCGGGTCCTGGGACTCCAGGACCAGAAGCTGCGCCATGACGTCGTCGGCCGAGGCGTCGTCCACCTGCACGCCGAGGAAGATGATGCGGTCCTCGAAGAGCTTGGTGTACGGGTCCTGGCGCTTGAATCCGTAGGCCGTGCGCTCCTCGAACTGCGGGAGCACGTAGCGGGACGAGGGCGACGGGGCGATCCCGCCCGGACGGCCGAAGCCGCCGGCTAGGCGCCCCGCCGTCGCGGCGAACTGCTCAGGGGTCATGTGGCTCATCGTCGTCTCCTACCCGCCGTCAGCTCTCGCTCGTGGTGTTCATGCCGCCGCCGCCGGCGAGCGCCGCGTTCTCGACCACGTGGTCGATGAACCCGTACTCGAGCGCCTCCTGCGCGGTGAACCAGGAGTCGCGGTCGTTGTCCTTGAGGATCTGCTCGAGCGGCTTGCCCGTCTGCTCCGCGGTCAGCTCGGCCAGCACGGTCTTCATGTGCATGATCAGCTGCGCGTTGATGCGGACGTCGGTGGCCGTGCCACCGATGCCGCCCGACGGCTGATGCATCATGACGCGGGCGTGCGGCGTCGCGTAACGCTTGCCCTTGGCGCCCGACGACAGCAGGAACTGCCCCATCGAGGCGGCCATGCCCATCGCCACCGTGGCGACGTCGGGGCGGATGAACTGCATCGTGTCGTAGATCGCCATACCCGCGGTGATCGAGCCTCCGGGGCTGTTGATGTACAGCCAGATGTCCTTCTCAGGGTCTTCGGCGGCCAGGAGCATCATCTGTGCGCAGATCGCGTTGGCGTTCTCGTCGCGCACCTCCGAGCCGAGCCAGATGATGCGCTCCTTCAGGAGCCGGTTGTAGATGGAGTCGTTGAGTCCGAGGCTGGGTCCGTCGGCGCGAGCCACGGGACCGTTGCTGTCCATCCGCAGCAAGTCGTTCACGTCCGTCTCCTTAGCGATCGGTGTCGCTCGACCCTAACGTGCCCCACCCCCGCGCTCGTCCCTGCGGGGGCCGGTTTTCGCTCACGGCGCATGGACCCGCGCTCCCCCGTGCCCATGTCGCACGTGCGAAGGGCCCGGAACGCACCAGAGCGTGGCAAGCACGGGTGCTTGCCACGCTCCGACAGGTGCGCGAGGGCCTTCGGCCCCGGGCGTCAGGCCTGCTCGGGCTCCTCGGCCTCGGCAGCCTGGGCCACCGCGGTCTCCAGCGCCTCCGCGGCCGTGTCGGCCTCGTCCGAGCCGATGAACTCGCTCAGGTCGACGACGTTGCCCTCGCCGTCCTTGACCTCGATCTTGCGCAGCGCGACGGCGAGCGCCTTGGAGCGGGCGACCTCTCCGACCATCGCGGGAATCTGCCCGCCCTGGTCGAGCGTCTGGATGAACTGCTGCGGCTCCATGCCGTACTGGCGCGACGACTGGACGAGGAACTCGACGAGCTCGCCCTGACCGACCTTGACCTCGAGCTTCTCGGCGAGGGTGTCGAGCAGGATCTGGTTCTTGAGGGCCTTCGTGGCGTCCACGGTGACCTGGGCGCGGTGCTCGTCGTCCTCCAGGCGGTCCTCCGACTCGAGGTGGCGGTTGACCTCGGCCTCGACGACGCCCGCCGGAACCGGGACCTCGACGGCGTCGAGCAGCTTCTCGAGCAGCGTGTCACGTGCCGTGACGGCCTGGTTCGACTTCTTGATCGACGCGACCTGCTCGCGCAGGTCCGCGGTCAGCTCCTCGAGCGTGTCGAACTCGGAGGCAAGCTGGGCGAAGTCGTCGTCCGCCTCGGGCAGGTCGCGCTGCTTGACCGAGGTGGCCGTGACGGTGACGTCGGCCTCCTCGCCCTCGTGCTCGCCGCCGGCCAGCGTGGCCTTGAACGTCGTCGTCTCCTCGGCCGACAGGCCGGTGAGCGCCTCGTCGAGGCCGTCGAGCATGTTGCCCGAGCCGATCTGGTACGAGATGCCCGACACCGAGTCGACCTCCTCGTCGCCGATCACGGCCTTGAGGTCGATGACGACGTAGTCGCCGTCGGCAGCCGGGCGGTCCACGCCCACCAGCGTGCCGAACCGCTCGCGCAGAGCGTCGAGACGCTCGGCCACGTCGGCGTCGGTGACCTCGGTCGACTCGACGGCGATGTCGATGCCGCCCAGCTCGGGCAGCTCGATCTCGGGGCGGACCTCGACCTCGGCAGTGAACGCGAGCTGGCCCTCACCGGCCTTGGCGGGGATCTCGGTGACCTCGACGGAGGGCTGGCCCAGCGGGCGCAGCTTCTGCTCCGCGGCGGCCTGGCCGTAGAAGCCGCCGAGCGACTCGTTGACCGCGTGCTCGACGACCGCACCCCACCCGACGCGCTGGTCGATGATGCGCGGCGGGACCTTGCCCTTGCGGAAGCCGGGAACGTTCACCTGCTCCGCGATGTGCTTGTAGGCGTGGTCGATGCTCGGCTTGAGCTCGTCGTAGTCCACCTCGACGGTCAGCTTGACCTTGGTGGGCTCCAGGGTCTCGACGGCGCTCTTCACTTCGATGGTCTCCAACTGTGATCGGGTGCGTACGCGCGCGGCGGTTCCGTCGAGGACGGGATGAGGCGTACGGGCAACCCCGACATCGTAGAGCACCGGCCACCCGCGCGGCGCCTCGTGCCGGGGACCGCGACGCGTCGAGCAGCCACGGCCACGCAGCGGATCGGCCGCAGACGGCGCACCCCACCGCTTCCGTACGGTGGTCCGATGCCCTCCACGACCACCCCCGACGTCGACGTGTCCGCGCGCAGCTGGCGCACGCTGCTGTCGATCCTGCGCCCCTACCGGTGGCGCATCGCCGTCGGTGCCGTGCTGGGCGTGATCGCCACCCTGACGGGCCTGTGGACCCCGCGCATCATCGAGAACGTCATCGAGCACCTGTACGCCGGCACCTCGGTCGCGCCCGACGTCACGTTGTTCGCCGTGCTGACCGTCGTCTACCTCACGGCGATGCTGCTCCAGTGGGGCACCCTCGGGCGCACCGCGGAGACCGTCGTCTACGACGTGCGCAAGAAGCTCGTGCTGCGCTTCCTGGGTGGCCGCGTCGCGCAGGTGCGCGAGCGCCCCGCCGCCGACCTCATCGCGCGCGCGACCGCCGACGCCCCGCTGCTCCAGCTCACGGTCGGCACCGGGTTCGTCTCGTTCGTCACGAGCGCGACCGGCGTCGTCGGCTCGATCGTGCTCATGGGTGTCATCGACGGCCTCATGCTCGGCATCACGCTCGCGGCGGTCGCCGTGCTGGGCGTGGCCATGGGCCTGATCATGCCGCGAGTGGGCCGCGAGCGGGCCCTCGCGCAGGAGGCCGTGGGCCGCATGAGCGCCCAGCTCGACGGGTCGATGCGCGCGCTGCGCACCATCAAGGCGCTGCGCGCCGAGCGGGCACGCTCCGAGGCCGTGCTGGCCGACGCCGAGAAGGCACGCAAGCACGGCGTGGCCGCGATGTGGGCCGAGCTGATCTCCTACGAGACCGCGTTCGGCGGCATGCAGATCATCACCGTGATCATGGTGGCGTTCGGCGCGTGGCGCGTGACCGAGGGGCACCTGACGGTCGCGGCGCTGGTCGCGTTCGTCATGTACACGCAGGGCTTCATCATGCCGCTCATGGAGCTCGCCGACGGCTTCTCCACGATCCAGTCGGGGCTCGCCGCGTCCAAGCGGATCGCCGAGGCCGAGGAGATCGAGCTCGAGGAGCCTGCCGCCGTCGCCGTCCCCGCCCCGGTCGCCCACGACGACGACGCCCCCGCCGTCGAGCTGACGGACGTCACCGCGCGCTACACGCCGGGCGAGGACGACGTCGTGCGCGGGGTCAGCCTCACCGTCCCGCGCACCGGTCATCTGGCGATCGTCGGCCCGTCGGGGGCCGGCAAGTCCTCCGTCGCGTCGCTCGCGCTGCGGTTCCTGTCGCCGCGATCGGGCACCCTGCGCCTGGGCGGGGTCCCCTACGAACAGCTCACGTACGCGCAGGTGCGCGAGCGGTTCGCGTACGTCGAGCAGGAGCCTCCCGTGCTGCCTGGCACGGTGCGCGACAACCTCCTGCCCGCGCGGCCGTCGGCCACCGACGACGAGCTGCACGCGGCGCTCACCGCGGTCGAACTGGCCGACGACGTCGCCGCGCTGCCCGACGGGCTCGACACCGAGCTGGTCGGGGCCACCATGACCGGCGGTGGCCGCCAGCGGCTCGCGATGGCCCGCGCACTCCTGGCGGGCGCGCAGGTGCTGCTGCTGGACGACGCCACGTCCCAGCTCGCGGGCAGCGCCGAGGAGGCGATCGCGCGTGCCACCCGCGCGGCCGCGACCCGCGGCGCCGTCGTGACCATCGCGAGCCGGCCGGTGCCGCACGCGGACCGGATCGTGCTCATGGAGGAAGGACGCGTGCGGGCGACCGGCACGCACGCCGAGCTGCTCGCGACGGACCCGCTGTACGCACAGCTCGCCGGAATGCCCGAGCCGGTCGCCGCCTGACGCCGCGCGCCGGTGCCGGCGCGGCGCCCCGCCGGGACGGCGGGAGGCCTGCCGGCACGCCGCCACCCACGGCCCGCCACCCACGGCCCCGCGCACCGTCAGCCGGCACACCGCCACCCACAGCCCCGCGCACCGTCAGCCGGCACACCGCCACCCACGGCCCCGCGCACCGTCAGCCGGCACGGCCGCGGCGCGGACGCCGTCGTCGCTCCGCTCGCTGCCCGGGCGCGGCCGCCTCACCGCGCGGCGTCGGCGAGCGCGCTCACCCCGCGAGCCCCGCCACGAGGTTGACCAGCAGCGCCACGATGACGGTCCCGTACAGGTAGGCCAGCAGCGCCTGCGTCTGCGCGGTGCGGCGCATCGCCGTCGTGCGCAGATCGGTGTCCGAGACGGCGAAGCTCATGCCGACGGTGAACGCCACATACGTGAAGTCGGTGTACGACGGCGCGGTGCCGCCGTCGGCGTGGAAGTCGATCCCGCCTGGCGGATCGGTGTAGTAGAGCCGCGCGTACCGCAGCGCGAACAGGGTGTGTACGCATCCCCACGATGCGACGACGGCGGCCAGCACCGCTCCGGCGGTCAGCGGGTCGTGGCGCAGCCCGCCCTGGGCGAGCACGACGACGAGCCCGGCGAGGCTCGCGACCGCCGCGAGGAGCACGATCCCGCGCTCGACGACGCGCGCGGGTTCCTCGCGCAGCGCGTGCTCGGCGGTCGCCTCGGGCCCCAGCGGGGCGACGACCAGCAGCGTCCAGACGACGAACAGCGCACCGGCGGCTGCCCACCCGCCCAGCAGCGCGGCCACGACGGACTCGACCCGCAGCCACACCCCCACCCCGACCCCGACGAGCCCGGCAACCCCCAACCGCACCCCGGCCGACACGTCGACCACACCCGAAACCCGCCCCCACACACTCACCCACCCATCCTCCCCCGCTATCCCCCGCTATCCCCCCACCCCCGCCCGCGCCGCAAGCGGCCGAGTGATCGACCGTTCGAGTGATCGTCGGGCTGTTCGAGCGCCCGTGGGCTCGAAGTCGGGCTGAATGCTCGAACTCGCCCCCGGGGCGTTCAGCGTCCGCGAAGCGCGCGGACCGCCTCGTCGCGCGCCGCCAGGAGCCGCTGGGCCAGCCGGGCCGCGCGGACGTCGTCGTACCGCGGGCTGGGCACCGCGAGGCTGATCGCGGCGACCGGGTCGTCGGGCGCGGCACCGGCGGCGACGCCCGTGGCGACGACGCCGACCTCGGACTCGTCGCGGTTGACTCCGTAGCCGCGTGCGCGCACCTGGGCGAGCTCGGCGGCGAGCTCGTCGAGCGTGTGCAGCCGCTGGAACGGCCACGGGCGCAGCCCGCCCGAGTGCAGCGCGGCGACGGCGGGCTCGGGCAGCGCGGCGAGCATCGCCTTGCCGCCCGACGTGCAGTACGCCGGCATGCGGGCGCCGGTCCGCAGCGCGACGCGCAGCGAGGGGGTCGCCTCGATGCCGTCGACGAACTGCGCGTCGGCGCCGACGAGCACCTGGAGGTGGACCGTCTCGTCGACGTCGTCGTGCAGCGCCTGGAGGACGGGCCGCAGCCGGGAGATGACGGACGACGTGCCGCGCGCGGCCGAGCCGGCGACGAGCAGCGCTGGTCCGGCGCGGTAGAGCCGGCGCGCGCCCTGGAGCACGAAGCCGCGTCCGGCCATCGTCGTCAGGAGCCGGTGCGCGGAGGACGGCGCGATGCCGAGCTCGGCCGCGGCCTCGGTCACCGACACCTGGGAGCGCTCAGCCAGCAGCGTCAGCAGCTGCATCGCGCGGTCGACCGACTCGATGCGGTACGGATCTGTTTTCTGCTGCACAGAAAGACAGTAAACGTTGATTGCGCTCAACAGAAGTGGGATTAGGGTCCGGTCCAGTCCCGTGACGCCGATCACGTCAGCGCGTCACGTCGGGGACATCGTTCTTCGAGGAGGAAGACGTGACAACGACACAGGTGATCATCACCGGTGGCGGGATCGGCGGCGCCGGAGCCGCTCTGATGCTCGGCCGCCGCGGCATCTCGGTGACACTGCTGGAGCGCGAGCCCGAGTTCGCCGAAGGCGGGTTCGGCCTCCAGCTGGGCCCCAACATCATCCGCATGCTGAGCGAGGAGGGCGTGCTCGACGCCGTCGCCCCGCGCGCCGTGTTCCCCAACCGCATCGTGTTCCGCAGCGCCCTGACGGGTGAAGAGCTCAACTGGCTCGACTGCGACGACATGGAACGGCGCTACGGCTCGCGCTACGCCGTCCTGCACCGCGGCGACCTGCTCGCGGCCCTGGTCCAGGCGGCCGAGGCGACCGGCAACGTCACCCTGCACACGTCGACCAAGCTGGTCGACTTCACGGAGGACGTCGACGGCGTCACGGTCACCACCGAGGACGGGCGCACGTTCACCGGCCAGGTGCTGGTCGGTGCCGACGGCGTCCACTCGCGTGTGCGCAAGGCGTTCGTCGAGGACGACACGCGCCCGACCGGCT
Organism: Xylanimonas allomyrinae; assembly: GCF_004135345.1. Classification (NCBI taxonomy): domain Bacteria; kingdom Bacillati; phylum Actinomycetota; class Actinomycetes; order Micrococcales; family Promicromonosporaceae; genus Xylanimonas; species Xylanimonas allomyrinae. Next base: position 407,394 of record NZ_CP035495.1, on the reverse strand, counting down.
ACAGCGCCTACCGCGGCACCATCCCGGTCGAGGCAGCCGACCCCCAGCTCGACCTCGACGCCGTGACCGTCTGGTTCGGCCCCGGCCTGCACATGGTGCAGTACGCGCTGCGCGACTCGACCGAGCTCAACCAGGTGGCCGTCTTCCACTCGCCCGCCTACGAGCGCGGCGAGGAGACGTGGGGCACGCCCGCGGAGCTGCTGGAGCGGTTCTCGGCCGACAACGGCCTGCACCCGTCCGTGGTCCGCGCCCCCGCGAGCTCGGCATGGCACGCGGCTGGCCGATGGCCGACCGCGCCCCCCTGTCGACCTACGTCAAGGGCCGGCTCGTGCTCGTGGGCGACGCCGCGCACGCCACGCTCCAGTACCTCGCGCAGGGCGCCGGCCAGTCGCTGCTCGACGGAGCCTCGCTCGCGGCCGTCCTGTCCCCCTGGCCGGGTCGGACACGTGGGCCGCCGCCGACGTCACCGCCGCGCTGGCGACCTACGACGCCGAGCGCGTCCCGCTGGGATCGCGTGTGCAGACCACCTCGCGCTGGTGGGGCGAGATGTGGCACGTGACCGAGCCGGGCGCCGTCATGGTCCGCGACGAGGCCTTCCGGCTGGTCGACCGCTACGACTACAAGTACGTCGACTGGCTCTACGGACCCGTCCGCGACGGCGCGGCGGTCCACGACCCGCTCGCCGACGTCCTGCACGACGCCCCGTCGGCGCCGACCGCACCCCGCCCCAGTGACCACACCGCTGCCTGACCGACCACCTCACGAAGGAGTGACTGCCATGACGTCCGTTTTCGAGAACGAGGACCTCGACCACGACTCCGTCGAGAACTCGATGCAGCCGGCCGACTCGCCCGAGCTGCGCGCCCTGTACGAGGGGTTCGACGCCGAGCACCTGATGCCGCTGTGGACGCAGATCGACGACCTGATGCCCATGAGCCCCAAGCCCAAGGCCGTGCCGCACGTGTGGAAGTGGTCGACGCTCAACGCGCTCGCCCGGCAGTCGGGCGACCTCGTGCCCGTCGGCCGCGGAGGCGAGCGCCGCGCCATCGGGCTGGCCAACCCCGGCCTCGGCGGCCGCCCCTACGTGTCCCCCACGATGTGGGCCGCCATCCAGTACCTCGGGCCCAAGGAGACCGCCCCCGAGCACCGGCACTCGCAGAACGCGTTCCGGTTCGTCGTCGAGGGGCAGGGCGTGTGGACCGTGGTCAACGGCGACCCGGTCCGCATGTCGCGCGGCGACTTCCTGCTGACGCCCGGCTGGAACTTCCACGGGCACCACAACGAGACCGACGAGCCCATGGCGTGGATCGACGGCCTCGACATCCCGTTCTCCTACCAGAACGACGTGGGCTTCTTCGAGTTCGGCTCCGACCGCGTGACGGACTACGCGACGCCGAACTACTCGCGCTCCGAGCGCCTGTGGTGCCACCCCGGGCTGCGCCCGCTGTCGGGGATCCAGAACACGGTGTCGTCCCCCATCGGGGCCTACCGGTGGGAGTTCACCGACCGTGCGCTGACCGAGCAGCTCCTGCTGGAGGACGAGGGCCAGCCGGCGACCGTCGAGCAGGGCCACGCCGCGATCCGCTACGTCAACCCGACGACGGGCGGCGACGTGATGCCGACGATCCGCGCCGAGTTCCACCGCCTGCGCCCGGGCACGGCGACGCCCGCGCGCCGTGAGGTCGGCTCGTGCGTGTTCCAGGTCTTCGAGGGCACCGGCGCGGTGATCCTCGCCGGCCAGGAGACGCGCCTGGAGGTCGGCGACCTGTTCGTCGTCCCGTCGTGGGTGCCGTGGTCGGTGCAGGCCGAGTCCCAGCTCGACCTGTTCCGGTTCTCCGACGCCCCGATCATGGAGCGCCTGCACTTCGACCGCACGCACATCGAGGGAACCGACCGATGAAGCTCGCCACCGTCCGCACCGCGAGCGGGACCGCCGCCGTCCTCGTCGACGAGCGCGCGGGCACCGCGACCGAGCTGGCCGGGGTGAGCGACGTCGGCGCGCTGCTGGCCGGGCCGGGCCTCGCCGCGGCCGCGTCGCTCGCCACGGGCACGGTCCACGCGCTCGACGGCGTCGACTACGCGCCCGTGGTGACCGCCCCCGGCAAGATCGTGTGCGTCGGGCTCAACTACCGCGCGCACATCCTCGAGATGAAGCGCGACCTGCCGCAGTACCCGACGCTGTTCGCCAAGTTCGCCGACTGCCTGCTGGGCGACGGCGACGAGATCCCGCTGCCCCCGAGTCCGACCAGATCGACTGGGAGGGCGAGCTGGGCATCGTCATCGGCACCAGCGTGCGCCGCGTGCGCGGCGAGCAGGCCGAGGCGGCCATCGCGGGGTACACCATCGCGAACGACGTGTCGATGCGCGACTGGCAGTTCCGCACGCGGGAGTGGCTCCAGGGCAAGATGTGGGGCTCGTCCACGCCCCTGGGTCCGGTGCTGGCCACGGCCGACGAGATCCCCGCCGACGCCGCGATCACCACGGCCGTCGACGGCGTCGTCAAGCAGCGCGGCGACATCCACGACCTCGTGCACGACCCGCGGTTCCTCGTCGAGTACGTCTCGACGATCCTGCCGCTGCGCCCGGGCGACGTCATCATCACGGGCACGCCCGGCGGCGTCGGCCACGCCCGCACCCCGCAGGAGTTCCTCGCGCCGGGCCAGACCGTCACGGTGACGATCGACGGCATCGGGGCGCTCACCAACCGCACGGTGGCGGAGTCCGTCGCCGCGGCGCCGGTCGCGTCATGAGCGCGGCGACCGGCGCCGACGGCGTCACCTGGACGAACGAGGACGAGGCGCGCGCGCTGCTGCGCGCGCGCCAGGGGGCGGGCGCGCGGTACGACTCCCCCGACGCGCCCCGGCGTGACCTCGCCTGGGCGCGCCGGGGCACCGCGTACTTCGCGCGCGTGCTGGCGTCCCTGACCGACGACGAGCTGTACGAGCCGTCCCTGCTGCCCGGCTGGACGCGCGCGCACGTGATCTCGCACGTCGGCTACAACGCCCGTGCGCTCACCCGCCTGGTCTCGTGGGCGCGCACGGGCGTCGAGACGCCCATGTACCGCTCGGCCGAGCAGCGCGGCCGGGAGATCGAGCGCGGCTCCACGCTCCCGGCACGCGCCCTGCGGTTCCTGTTCGCGCACGCCGAGGTCCACCTCAACGTGGAGTGGCGTGACGTCGCCGAGGGTCAGTGGGAGAACCAGGTCGTCACGATCCAGGGCCGCACCGTGCCGGTCCGGGAGACCGCCTGGATGCGGACCCGTGAGGTGTGGGTCCACGCCATGGACCTCGACACCGACGCGGCGTCGTACCGTGACGTCCCGCCCGACCTGCTCGACGCCCTGCTGGCCGACGTGCTGCGCGCGTGGGACAGGCGGGGCGAGCAGGTCGACCTCGTGCTCGCCCTGACGGACCGCACGACTCCCGTGACGGTGGGGACGGCCGCCCTGGCCCCCACCGTCACGGGCACCACCGCCGACGTCGTGCGCTGGCTCACCGGCCGGGGAGCCCGGCGGCTCACCGCCGGCGGTCCCGGCGCGCCGCTTCCGACGATCCCGCGCTGGTTCTGACATCGCCACCGACCCACCTGCTTCGAGGTTCCTGATGACAACGACGTCCCTCCCTCCCAGCACCACACCCCGCTCCGGCCGGCTCGCCGGACTCGCACCCGTCGCCGTGGCGTGGCTGTTCGTCGTCTTCGACGGCTACGACCTCATCGTGTACGGCACCGTCCAGAAGCTCCTCGGCGAGGAGTGGCAGCTCAGCCCGGCGCAGCTCGGAACGCTCGGCTCGATGGCGTTCCTCGGGATGATGGCCGGCGCGCTCGTCGCCGGTCGCCTGTCCGACGCCATCGGCCGCAAGAACGCCATCATCGGCTGCGCCGTCGTGCTGTCGGTGTTCACGACGCTGTGTGCGGTGTCGCACGCACCGTGGCTGTTCGGCCTGTTCCGCTTCCTGGCCGGCCTGGGGCTCGGGGCCTGGTCCCGACGGCGAACGCGCTCGCCGCCGACCGCGTCCCGCGGCGCTGGCGGGCCACCGTCGCCACGCTCATGATGTCGGGCGTGCCGATCGGCGGCACGATCGCCTCGCTCATCGGGCTGGGGGTCATCTCCCGCTGGGGGTGGCGACCCATGTTCCTCGTGGCGCTCGTGGCGCTCGTCGTGCTGGTGCCCCTTGCCGTCAAGGTGCTGCCCCCCGACCGGCCCGAGCGTGCGCCACGCGAGCACACCGAGACGGTCAGCGGCTTCAAGGCGCTGCTGCGGCCGCCGTTCCTCGTCGTGTCGATCCTGTTCGCCGTCGCGACCATCGTCACGCTCATGGCCTGGTACGGGCTCGGCACCTGGATCACGAACCTGCTCCAGATCGCGGGGTACGACCTCGCCCAGGCGCTCGTCATCACCCTCACGCTCAACCTCGGTGCCGTCGCCGGCTCGATCGTGACGGCGTGGGCGGGCGACAGGTTCGGCACCGTCCCGACCGGCGTCGTCGCGGCGGCGATCGCGGGCGCCGCGCTGCTGGTGCTGCTCACGCACCCGCCGCTGGCGATCGTGTACGTCGCGATGGTGCTCGCCGGCGTCGGCACCCACGGCACGCAGTGCCTCATCATCGCGGCGATCGCCACCTACTTCCCGGACCGGCTGCGCGGCACGGCCCTCGGGTGGGGCCTCGGGGTCGGGCGCATCGGTGCCGTCCTCGCTCCGCAGGCCGGCGGGTGGCTCCTCGCGGCCACGTCGAACGACCCGAACTCGAACTTCCTGCTGTTCGGCGTCTCGGCACTGGTGTCTGCGGCGATGCTGCTGGGGATCTGGAAGGGCTTCCCGGTCACGCACGACGAACGCTGAGCACGGCATCGGGGCCCGTCCGCCAGGAGTGCGGACGGGCCCCGACCCGTGTGCGGGGTTCGGCCGGCCCGGCTCACGCCGCGGCGAGCGCCGCCGCACCGGCGGCGGCGATCTCGTCGTCCTGCGCCGCGGTCCCGCCCGAGACGCCCACGGCGCCGACCGTGACGCCGTCGAGCCGCACCGGCACCCCGCCGGGGAAGATCATCAGCCGGTCGGCCTTGACGATGCCGTGCAGCAGCGCGGGGTCGTTGGCGATCATCGGGTACCACTCGCTGGTCGGGAGCCCGAACGCGGCGACGGTGTAGGCCTTGTCCTGCGCGAGCGCGATGGACAGCCGCGCGGCGCCGTCCATGCGCGCGAACGCCAGCAGGGTTCCTGCCGGGTCGGCCACGGCGAGGCACACCGGCACGCCCAGCTCGACCGCCCGCCGTCGGGCGCCGTCGAGCACCGCCGTCGCGCCGTCGAGCGTGAGACTGCGCTGATCGAAGACCATTCCCATGCCGTACTCCTTCCTCGGTCGCCGTTGCCCGGTCACCGTCGCCCGGTCACCGTCGCTTGTTCCCCGTAGCCCGGTGGCGCGCGGACCACGGCGGCACTCCGCCCGGCACCGCGGGCTGGAGGGCGCGGCGCCGGGCGGGGCGGTTGGAGCCTGCGCGGGCCGCGGACGGCCCGCGCAGGCAGGTCCGGTCACGTGAAGACGGTCGTGTACTCCTCGTTGAGCTGGCGCTTGTGGTAGAAGATGCCCTTGCCGAGCTGGTCGACGGTCCACAGCGTGGTGGGGCGGTCACGGTAGGCCACGTAGCCGTCCGAGAACACCTCGTTGCGGTTGCCCGCAGGGTCGAAGAAGTACGTCGTCTGCCCGCGGGTGATCCCGTGACGGGTCGGCCCGACGTCGAGCTGGACGTCGTCCATCGACATGATGTCCGACGCCCGGAGCACCTCGGACCAGCCGTAGAGCTGGAACGCGAAGTGGTGGATCTTCCCGTCGGTGCCCGCCGGGCCGCCGAGGATCGCGATGTCGTGGCCGCGGTTGCCGACCGACAGCCACGTCGCGAGCGAGCACTCGGTGTGGTCGAGGTCGGGCACCAGGCGCTCTACCTGATAGAAGTCCATGACGTCCATGAAGAACTTCTCGTTGGCGTTCACGTCCTCGGCCACCATGAGCGCGTGGTCGATGCGCGGGGCTCCGATGCCCGCGAGGTGCCGCGGGAACGACTCCGGGTTGACGCTCCCGACGGCGTTGCCGACGAACGTCTGCTCGTAGTAGACCTCCACGACGTGGGTCGACGGCAACGTGATGCGCAGACCCTCGGAGACCTCGGGGTTGTCACCGCGCGACATCCGCTCGGTCTTGACCCCGAAGACGCGTGCCCTGTTCTCGATGATGTCGATGTCGTCCGGGGACTCGACCTTGAACCCGAACTTCTTGACGCCGACGCCGCCCTCCTCCAGGACGACCGAGTGGTGGTCCCACTCGTCCCATCCCTTGAGGTAGACGGTCCTGCCCACCTCGAGCGTCGGGGCGAACCCGAGCGTGTCGATGTAGTGCTTCTTTGCGGCATCCAGATCCGTGACGCGGATATGGATGTATCCCATGCGCAAGACGCCCACAACTCACTCCTTCCAGTGATCCTGACGTGGCTGCTACTGCGTGGGGCACGGCAGGGCGGAATCGTGCTCCGCCTGCCGTCAAGCGGGTTTCCGGCTCGCGGCCTCCTCACCGAGCACGAGCCGCGTCAGCAGGGGTGCGATGCACCTGAGCCGACTCTCGGGCGCGACGGCGATCGTCACGTCGTCGACGGGCACCGCCCGGCACGCGAGGGCGACGCCCTGCGCGCGCTGGGACGCCGGGAGCGCCTGCTCGCAGACGGTCACCGGGTAGTCGACGTCGCCCTCGACGACCTGGACGGTGCAGATGCCGCACCCGCCGCGGTGGCAGCCGGCCCGCACGGCGTACCCGGCGCGGTAGATCGCCGCCAGCACCGTCTCGCCGTCGCGGACCGGGATCGGCACGTCGATGCCGCGCACGACGAGCGTGCGCGACGGCGCGGGCCCCGGGGACGGGTTCGTCACCGGCGTGGGCGCGGCGGCCACGTCAGCTCTCCGGCTCGCGGTTCACCTGCATGACCACGGCCTTCGGCTCGGTGAAGAACTCACGCGAGAAGTTGCCGCCCTCGCGCCCGACGCCGGAGGCGCCGACACCGCCGAACGGAGCCCGCAGGTCGCGGATGAAGAAGCAGTTGACCCAGACCGTCCCCGCCTTGAGCCGCGCGGAGACCCGGTGGGCGCGCGAGAGGTTCTCGGTGAACACCATGGCGTTGAGCCCGTAGGGCGTGTCGTTCGCCAGGCTGACGACCTCGTCCTCCGTGTCGAACTCGGTGACGACGACGACGGGACCGAAGATCTCCTCGCGGTACTGCGGAGCGTCCAGCGGCAGGCCGACGACGATGGTCGGCTTGACGAACCACCCCTCGCCCAGGCCGCCGGTGAGCAGGCGCCCGCCGTGCTGCTCGACGGTCTCGACGTAGCCCTTGACCTTGGTGTGGTGCACCTCGCTCGACAGCGGCCCGAACTCGGTGCCCTCCGCCAGCGGGTCGCCGATCACCAGCGCCTCGGCCTTCGCCCGGAACCGCTCGAGGAACCGCTCCGCGATCCCGCGCTGCAGGAACAACCGCGACCCGGCCAGGCAGACCTGCCCGGCGTTGCGGAAGATCGCCTGCACCGCCCAGTCGGTCGCGTTCTCGAGCTCGGCGTCGTCGAACACGATGTTCGCGCCCTTGCCGCCGAGCTCGAGGCTCACCGGGATGAGCCTGCGCGCGGCCGCGCCCATGATGGCGTTGCCGGTGCGGGACTCACCGGTGAAGGTGATGCGGTCGACGCGGTCGTCGTCGGTGAGGAACTCGCCCACGGACCCCGTCCCGAAGCCGTGGACGACGTTGAGGACCCCCGGCGGGAGGCCCGCCTCGAGGGCCAGTCGCGCGAGGACGACCACCGACGTCGGCGTGTGCTCGGACGGTTTGAGGACCACCGTGTTGCCCCACGCGAGCGCGGGCGCGATCTTCCAGGTCGCCATCATCAGCGGGAAGTTCCACGGGGCGATCGCCACCACGACCCCGGCCGGCTGGAACAGCGAGTAGGCGTGGTGGCCGCTGTCCATCGGGTACTGGTCGCCGCACGACAGCGCCTGGTGGTCGGCGAAGAAGCGGATGTTCCACGCCGACCTCTCGACGTCGGCGAGGGCCTGCGGGGTCGGCTTGCCCATGTCCAGGGTGTCGGCCCGCGCCAGCTCGTCGGCGTGCTCGACCATGAGCTCGGCCAGCCGGCGCAGCACGGCCTGGCGCGCCTGGGGGCCCAGGTGCGGCCACGGGCCGTCGTCGAACGCCCGGCGCGCCGCGGCGATGGCGGCGGACGCCTCCGCCCGCCCGCCCAGGGGGACCTGGGCCCAGACCTCACGCGTGAACGGGTTGACGGAGTCGAACCGGCGTCCGTCCTCGGACTCGGTCTCCCGGCCGTCGATGACGTGCCCGAAGAACTCAACCATGGTGACGGTTCCTCTCTTCGATGGTGACGTCGCCGGCGCAGAAGTGCGACGGCGGGACCTCACGGGCGATGACGCGGACGGACTCGGCGGGGCAGCCCAGCGCGCGCGTGGCGGCCTCGGTGAGCTCGTGCAGGAGCGAGCGGATCGTCGTCGCCGGCCGGCCGGCGACCAGGGTCACCTCGATCACGGGCATGGCGGACCCCCCGCGACGGTGATCGTGCCGAGGTGCGTGAAGTGGAACGCGACGGTCACGCCCGCGGGGACGGGGTAGGCGTCCGTGATCCCGCCGGTCAGCACGATCTGTCCGGCCTTGATGGAGTGCCCGCGGCGAGCCAGGCTGTTGGCGGCCAGCGCGAGCGCCTCACCGGGGTGGCCGAGGACGGCGGCGCCCGTCGCGGTGTCGACGATCTCCCCGTCGACCTCGACCAGCACGGCCTCCGTCGTCAGGTCCAGGTCGCCGGGTCGCAGCATGGGCGAGCCGGTGACGAACGCACCGGAGGAGGCGTTGTCGGCGACGACGTCCGGCAGCGTGAACCGGAAGTCCCGGTACCGCGAGTCGATCACCTCCGCTCCCCGGCGACCCAGGCCACCGCCTGCATCGCCGTCGCGCAGGTCACGCCGGGGCCCTCCAGGTCGGCGCCCATGACGAACACGATCTCGGGCTCCACGCGCGGGTGGATGAACTGCTCCGCCGGCACGGGCACCCCGGCCGGCAGCGCCATGTCGTGGGTGAGCCAGGCGACGATGGGTTCGTCGACGCCCATGCGCTCCTGCTTGGCGCGCGAGGTCAGGCCCAGCTTGACGCCGACGAGGCTCTGCCCGGCGGCGAGCCGCCGCTTGAGCGTCAGGTCCTGGACGGCGTAGGCCGTCGCGAGGTCCAGGCCGGGCCACTCGTCGGTCAGCGGCCCGCGGTCGCGGCGCTCGCGCTCGCACGCCAGCAGCTCGCAGGCCGCGCTCGCGACGTCCCAGGAGGTCATGACGCCCCTCCCGCCGCGCCCGCCTCGGCCAGCTCCAGCGCGACGTCGATGAGCAGGTCCTCCTGACCGCCGACGTACCCCCGCTCGCCCGCGATCTGCAGCAGCCGCGGCGCGGGGACGCCGTACCGCTCGGCCGCGCGCTCGGCGTGCAGCAGGAACGAGGAGTAGACGCCCGCGTAGCCCTGCATGATCGACCCGTGGTCCATCCAGGGCAGGCGCGTGATGATCGGGCGCACGACGTCGGAGGCGACCGACAGGATCTCGTCGACCGAGATCTGCGTGTCGATGCCCAGCCGGTCGAAGACCGCGACCAGCACCTCCGTGGGCGAGTTCCCCGCGCCGGCGCCCAGCCCGCACACCGACCCGTCGATCTGCCGGGCCCCGCACGGTAGGCGAGCACCGAGTTGGCCACGCCGAACGACAGGTTCTGGTGCCCGTGGTAGCCGACCTGGGCCTCGGACCCGATCTCGTCCAGCAGCGCCGTGACCCGGTCGGAGACCTGCTCGAGGATCAGCGCGCCCGCGGAGTCGACGACCAGCACGCACTGGCAGCCGGCGTCCACCATGATCCGGGCCTGCGCGGCCAGGACGTCCGGCTCGACGCGGTGCGAGAGCATGAGGAACCCGCACGTCTCCATCCCGATCTCCCGGGCCGCACCGAAGTGCTGGACCGAGACGTCGGCCTCGGTGCAGTGCGTGGCGATGCGGGCGACGCGCGCACCCGCCGCGTAGGCGTCCTTGAGGTCGCGCACGGTGCCCAGACCGGGCAGGAGCAGCGCGGCGATCTTCGCGGAGGCCGCCTGCTCGGCGGCGACCTCGATCAGCCGGATGTCGGGGACCGCCGAGAACCCGTAGTTGAACGAGGACCCGCCCAGGCCGTCGCCGTGGGTCACCTCGATGACCTCGACGTTCGCGGCGTCCAGGGCGCGCACGACGTCGCGCACGTTCTGCTCGCTGAACTGGTGGCGCATCGCGTGCGAGCCGTCGCGCAGCGTGGTGTCGGTGATCCGCACCTCACGCGACGTGCCGACCGGAGGGTTGTGCCGGGTCGTGGTGTCAGCCATGGTTCACGCACCTGCCGTGGTGTCGGCCGCGACGGTCTGCCCGTCGCGGGCGGGGATGATCCGGCGCCGGGCGATGAGCTCGCCCACCCGGGCGGCCGCCGACGTGATGATGTCGAGGTTGCCGGCGTAGTCCGGCAGGTAGTCGCCCCGGCCGGTGACCTCGAGGAAGACCGAGACGCGGCCCAGGCCGCTCCAGCCGTCCTGCGCCGGCTCGAACTGCGGCTCGGTGCGCAGCACGTACCCCGGCACGTACTCGCGCACGGACTCGACCATCCGGTGCACCGACGCGGTGATGGCGTCACGCGTCGCGGCGTCGGCGGCGGCGTCGGCGGAGATCGCGCAGAACACGGTGTTGTGCATGTTCATGGGCGGCTCGGCCGGGTTGAGGACGATGACGGCCTTGCCGCGCGTCGCGCCGCCGACCTTGACGATCGCGTCCGAGGTGGTCTCGGTGAACTCGTCGATGTTGGCGCGCGTCCCGGGGCCGGCGGACAGCGATGCGAGCGAGGCGACGATCTCGCCGTACGACACGGGCGTGACCTGGTTGACGGCTGCGACGATCGGCACGGTCGCCTGCCCGCCGCACGTGACCATGTTGAGGTTCGACGCGTCGAGGTGCGAGGAGAGGTTGACCGCCGGGACGCAGTAGGGGCCGATCGCCGCAGGCGTCAGGTCGACGGCCATCATGCCGCGCTCGGCGTACCGGGGGGCGTTGGCCAGGTGTGCGCGCGCGGCCGTCGCCTCGAACACGATGTCCGGCGCGTCGTCCTGCGCGAGCAGCCAGTCCACGCCCTCGTGGCTCGCCTCCAGGCCGAGCCGTCGCGCCCGGGCCAGGCCCTCGGACGCCGGGTCGACGCCGACCATGTAGCGCGGCTCGATGCTCTCCGAGCGGCGAAGCAGCTTGATCAACAGGTCGGTGCCGATGTTTCCCGGACCGACGATCGCGGCGATCGCTCGGGTGCCCATGCGGTGTCCTTTCCTTGCTGTGGTCGAAGATGTCGTCGGGGCGCCCGCAGGTGCCCCACGGTCAGCCGAAGACGGTGGTGACCTGGCCGATCCCGCCGAAGCGGGCGCGAGCGACCGTGCCGGCCTCGACGGTCACGGCCGCGGTGACCGAGCCGGAGAGCACGACGTCGCCGGCCCGGAAGGTCACCCCACGCTCGCCGAGCGTGTTGGCGAGCCACACGAGCGCGTTGACCGGAGACCCGAGGACGGCGCCGCCGGCCCCCGTGGCGGCGACGAGACCACCCACCTCGAGCACGCAGCCCGACAGCGCGAGGTCCAGCGCGTCCACCCGGACGGGTCGCGAGCCGAGGACGACGCCCGCGCCCGAGGCGTTGTCGGCCACCGTGTCGACGTAGCCGATCTTCCAGTCGGTGATGCGCGAGTCGATGAGCTCCAGGGCGGGCAGCACGAAGTCGACGGCTCGCAGCGCCTGCGCGACGTTGACCCCCGGGCCGGCGAGGTCCGACCCGAGGACGAACGCGATCTCCGGCTCGACCTTGGGCTGGATGTACCGCGCGCGGTCGAGGGGCTCGTGGTCCAGGTGGACCTGGTCGCGCATGACGTGCCCGAAGTCGGGCTGGGTCACGCCGAGCTGGCGCTGCATCGCGCGGGACGTGAGCCCCACCTTGTACCCGGCGACGGTCCGGCCCGCGCCCGTCCAGGACGTGACCTGGTCGAGCTGGATCGCGTAGGCGTCGGCCGCGGTCAGCTTCGCGTCGCTGCTGATCGGGTCGATCGGCTGCCGGCTCTCGTAGGCGGCCAGGAGCCGGTCGGCGATGGAGCGGCGGAGCTCCGCGCTGGTGGACATCTGTACTCCGCTTCGTCGAGGAGGGCACTGGTCCGCAGGTCAAGCCCACGGGGTGGGTTGAGTCTTCGATCGGGGACGCGCAACATCAAGGTCTCTGTCCCACTGAGCGGAACATGGCTGGATATCGATGCCCACGGACCCGAGGGAGACCTCACACATCGCCCGCGCCGCTGCCGTGCTCTCGGCGTTCACGTTCCGCGACAGTGCGCTGACTGCCGCCGAGCTCGCCCGGCGTGCCGGGCTGCCGCGTTCGAGCGCGCACCGGATCGTTGCCGACCTCGTGGCCGAAGGGCTCCTGGAACGCGCGCCGCAAGGCGGCTTCTGCCTGGGGATGCGCCTGTTCGAGCTCGGCCTGCGCGCGCCCCGCCAGCGCGGGCTGCGCGACGTCGCCGCACCCTTCCTGACCGATCTGCGCGACGCGACCCGCCAGACCGTGCACCTGGCGGTGCTCGACGGGACGGAGGTCGTCTACCTCGACATCATCCGTAGTTCCGCAGGTCCGGCCCTTCGCTCGCGCGTCGGTGGACGTCTGCCGGCCAGCGTCACGGGAGTCGGCAAAGCCATCCTCGCGTTCTCCCCCGCACCGGTTCGGCAGGCGATGATCGCCCGCGGGCTGCCCCGGCTGACACGCCACTCGATCACCGACGCCGCCGTGCTCACGGCGCAGCTCGACAGCATCGCCCAGCGCAACACCGCCTACGACCGCCAGGAGCAGGCCTATGGCACGAGCTGCTGCGCCTCGGCGATCTTCGGCTACGGCGGCGACGTCATCGGCGCGGTGTCGGTGGCCGGCCACACGTCCACGCTGCGCCTGGAGAACGTCGCCTCGGCGGTCCGGTCGACCGCGGCGGGAGTCTCGCGCATGTACGGCGGCCACGTCCCGCGCTGACACGCCCGGTCGCGACGGTGCCCGCGGGCGCTGCGTGCCGCGACATGCGCCGCACGGATCGCGACGGAACGACGGTGTGATCTCGCACACGGCCCCCGGCGCCGGTCGCCGCGGCGGAGCGGCCGATGCGCGCGGGTCACGTCATGCTCGACGACGCGCCACGGGGACCGGAGCCCGGCTCGCACCCGGGCGCGCGTCGTCGGACCGGGACGACCGGAGACATCAGATTGTCGGGGTGACAGGATTCGAACCTGCGACCCTCTGCTCCCAAAGCAGATGCGCTACCAAGCTGCGCCACACCCCGCGGGTCCCACGAAGAAGACCGCCGCCCCAGTCTACGGGCGCGCCACCGGCACGGTGGACGGGCTGGCGTTTGCTAGGGTTGCGTCCGGCCCAGGCGCCGCGCGGACGTAGCTCAATGGTAGAGCCTCAGTCTTCCAAACTGATTACGCGGGTTCGATTCCCGTCGTCCGCTCCCAGTGTCACCGCAGGTCGCGGTGCATTCACCAGGTGCGTTGAGCTGTGGCCGGGGCATCCCCCTGGACTGCCCCGACCACAGCCGTCTGTGAACCGTCAGTGCGCCGCCACGTACGCCACCGGCTCGGGCAGTCCTGCCTCGGCCCGGATGCGCCGCGACAGACCCTCGATCGACCGCAGCGCGTCGTAGACGTCGTCGGCGGTGACCGGGAACGGCATGTTGTGGATGGTCTCGCCCTCGACCGTGGCCGCCTCGGCGACGCGGCGCAGGTCGGCCTCGTCGCTGACCTTGAGGCCCACCTCGGTGAGCGTGTTGGGCAGCCCGACGCGCGTGGTGAAGACGACGAACTCCTCGATCTCGGCCAGCGGCGCGCCCTCGAGCACGAGCTGTGTCACCGAGCCGATGTTGACCTTCTGGCCGTGCGTGAGCCCGTGGGTCTGCGGGGCGGCGGTGAGGCCGTTGTGGATGGCGTGCGCCGCCGCGAGGCCGCCCGACTCGAACCCGAGCCCGGACAGCAGCGTGTTGGCCTCGACCAGCTTCTCGACGGCGGGCGTGACCACGTGGTCCTTGACCGCCTCGATCGCGGGGATCGCGTTCTCCCAGATGAGGTCCCACGACAGTCGTGCGAGCGCCGTGCCCGTGGCGGTGGGCAGCCCGCCCGCCATCGTGGTCGCGTGCGCGCGGTCGGTGGCGCGCGCCTCCAGCCAGGTGGCCAGGGCGTCGCCGACGCCCGCGACGAGGAACTTCACGGGGGCGTTCGCGACGAGCTGCGTGTCGAGCAGCACGAGGTCGGGGTTGCGCGGGAAGAACCGGTACTCCTCGAACTCCCCGTCGGGCGTGTAGATGACCGAGAGCGCCGACGTCGGCGCGTCGGTCGAGGCGACGGTCGGCACCGAGGCCCAGCGCACCCCGGCGAGGTGCCCGGCGGCCTTGACCGCGTCGATGGTGTTGCCGCCGCCGACGCCGAGCACGACGTCGGTGCCGGTGGCGTTGATGACGTCGACCAGCCGGTCGACCTCGGCCGCGGTGGCGAGCCCCGCGAAGCCCTCACGCACGACGGGCAGGCCGGCGGCGGCGAACGACGCCGTGACGGCCTCCTCGACGAACCCCCACACGGTGTCGTCGGCGACGACGAGAGGCGTGCTGCCGAGCGGTGCGGTGAACTCTCCCAGGCGAGCCATGGCGCCGCGGGCCTGTACGTAGCGACCGGGGCTGATGACCGTGCGGATCGGAACTGTCGTCATCGCGGGGACTCCTTCGTCGGATCGGGGGATCAAGGCTTGACCTTAGGCGAACCACCTCGTTGGCCGACGAACAGCCACGTCAAGCGTCCGCTTCGTAGGTCTCCGTCTGGCGCAAAGAGATCCTGGTGTCGCTCGCCGTGCGCGGTATGACACAGGTGGACGCTCTGGCGGCACCGCCCTGACACGCCATAAGGTGCAGTCGTCGTCGATCGCCCGACGACGACGCCGCGTCGCGCCGCCCGCGCCGACGCCACCCCGCCCGGAGGGAGCCGACAGTGCGCATCGCCGTCGTCCTCCGAGCGCGCGCAGCGTCCGACGTGCCGACGTCGACCTGTTCCCGCTGTCGCAGCTGTCAGTAGAGCGTCCGCCCCACGCCTGACCCGAGCGCCTCGTGCGCGCTCAGGGCCGCGGCGACGGCGGGCGCTCACCCGTCGTCACGCACAGCAACCCCAGCGACCCCCGCATCACGACCCATGAAGAGGATGACCATGTCCCGCATCTACGACGACGCGACGAAGCTGATCGGCGGCACGCCGCTCGTCCGGCTCAACAAGCTCACGGACGGCCTCGGCGCCACGGTGCTCGCCAAGCTCGAGTTCTACAACCCGGCCAACTCGGTCAAGGACCGCATCGGCGTCTCCATCATCGACGCGGCCGAGGAGTCCGGCGCGCTCCGGCCCGGCGGCACGATCGTCGAGGCGACCTCGGGCAACACCGGCATCGCGCTCGCCTGGGTCGGCGCGGTGCGCGGCTACGACGTCGTGCTCGCGATGCCCGAGACGATGTCGAAGGAGCGCCGGGCGCTGCTGCGCGCCTACGGCGCCGAGCTCGTGCTGACCCCGGGTGCGGACGGCATGAAGGGTGCCGTGGCCGAGGCGGAGAGGATCGCGGCCGAGCGCCCCGGCGCCGTCCTGGCCCGCCAGTTCGCCAACGAGGCCAACCCGGCCATCCACCGCAAGACGACGGCCGAGGAGATCTGGGCCGACACCGACGGCGGCGTCGACGCCGTCGTCGCCGGCATCGGCACGGGCGGCACCATCACCGGTGTCGGCCAGGTGCTCAAGGAGCGCAAGCCCGAGGTCAAGCTCGTCGCTGTCGAGCCGCAGGAGTCCCCGATCCTCAACGGCGGCGCCCCCGGCCCGCACAAGATCCAGGGCATCGGCGCCAACTTCGTGCCCGAGATCCTCGACACGAGCATCTACGACGAGGTCATCGACGTCGACGCCGACACGGCCCTGGTGTTCGCGCGCCGCGCCGCCAAGGAGGAGGGCCTGCTCGTCGGCATCTCGTCCGGCGCCGCGCTGGCCGCGGCGGTGCAGCTCGCGGGGCGGCCCGAGTACGCCGGCAAGACGATCGTCGCGATCGTGCCGGACTTCGGTGAGCGCTACCTGTCGACCGTGCTGTACGCGGACCTGATGGACTGACGTGACCGACCTTCGCGCGGTGCGGGCCCAGACGGTGGCCGGGGACGAGGACGAGCGCCAGCACGCCCAGCACCCCGGCCACCGCCCGGGCCTGCGCCACCTGATCGAGATCCTCCTGGAGGATCTCGACGCCGCCCACGCGCACGACCCGGCCGCCCGCACCCGCCTGGAGGTCGCGCTCGCCTACCCCGGCGTCCACGCACTGTGGGTGCATCGGGTCTCGCACCGCCTGTGGCACGCCGGGTGGCGGCTGCCGGCCCGTCTCGTCTCGCAGGCCACGCGCTTCTTCACCGGCATCGAGATCCACCCCGGGGCCGTCATCGGGCGGCGGCTGTTCATCGACCACGGCATGGGCGTGGTCGTCGGCCAGACGGCCGTGATCGGCGACGACTGCATCCTGTTCCACGGCTCGACCCTGGGCGGGCGGTCGATGACGCGTGGCAAGCGGCACCCCACGCTCGGCGACCGCGTCATGATCGGTGCGGGTGCCAAGGTGCTCGGGCCCATCGTGCTCGGGGACGACGTGCAGGTGGGCGCCAACGCCGTCGTCGTCAAGGACGTGCCGGCGGGCGCGGTGGCTCTCGGTGTGCCGGCGCAGGTGCGGTTCCCGCACGCGCCGCCGTCCGAGCGCGACCGGCACGAGGACCCGGCGCTGCTCATCGAGTACATGATCTGAGCCGGGCGCGGCGCCCGGTTCCGGGCGCCGCGAACCCGGCCGGACCGGGGAAGGCCGCGTGCCGTGGGCGGCTCACCGGCCGGCGACGTACGCCTTCGCGAGCCCGTCGGGCGCGACCGCGAGCCAGGCGTCCGTGAGCGCGTCGCGCAGGTCGCCGTCGTCGGCGGCGTCGAGCTGGACGAGCACCGCCGCATATCCGGCGAAGTGCGGGATGGTGAAGAACCCGGGTCGGCCCGCGTCGAGCACGGCCGCCTTCTCCGCCAGGTCCTCGACGACGAGGGCCAGGATCGGCCCGCCCGGCACGGGGTCGCTGCCGTAGCGCGTGACGTCGGCCTTGCTGAAGGCCCGTTCCCACGCGAAGACCTTGCCCTCCACGCTCCAGGCGAGTCCGGGCCGGTGCCCGCCGCGCACGGCCTGCGTGACGGCGGGCAGCTGCGCGGCGAGCCGAGCGACGTCGTCGAACGTGGCCACGGCACGACCGTACGTCGCGGGCCGCGCGTCGGATAGGGTGTGACCTGCGTTACATGCGACGCCCGGTTCGGGGAACCGCGCGACACCACCCGCTCTCGACGAGGAGAACCCCGTGCGCATCGGCATCCAGACGGGCTACTGGTCCCGCCGCCCCCGAAGGGCGTCATCGGCGCGATCGTCGCGGGCGAGGCCCTCGGCCTCGACTCGGTGTGGACGGCGGAGGCCTACGGCTCCGACGCGTTCACGCCGCTCGCCTGGTGGGGCTCACGGACGCGGAAGGTTCGGCTCGGTACCGGCATCGCCCAGATGGCGGCCCGCACGCCCACCGCCACCGCGATGCAGGCCCTCACGCTCGACCATCTGTCGGGCGGGAGGTTCGTGCTCGGGCTCGGCGCGTCCGGCCCGCAGGTGGTCGAGGGCTGGTACGGGCAGCCGTTCCGCAAACCGCTGGCCCGCACCCGCGAGTTCGTCGACGTCGTCCGGCAGGTCATCGCCCGCGAGCGCCCCGTGACCCTCGACGGCGAGTTCTTCCGCCTGCCGCTGCCCGCCGACGCGCCCGGGGCGACCGGGCTCGGCAAGGCGCTCAAGCCCACCGTGCACCCGCTGCGGCACGAGATCCCGATCATCCTGGCCGCGCAGGGCCCGCGCAACGTCGCGCTCGCGGCACAGATCGCCGACGGCTGGCTGGCCGGGTTCTACTCCCCGCGCATGGACGATCACTTCCGCGCACTGCTCGCCGAGGGGTTCGCGGAACGCAGCGGTGCGCGGTCGCCGTCGTCGGGGTTCGAGGTGCTGGCCACGGTGCCCGTGGTGGTGCGCGACGACGTCGAGACCGCCGCGGACGTGCTGCGGCCCCACGTGGCGCTCTACGCGGGCGGGATGGGCGCCAAGGAGGCCAACTTCCACAAGGCGTCGCTCGACCGGCTCGGGTACGGCGACGCGCTCGACGAGGTGCAGGCGCTCTACCTCGAGGGCCGCAAGGCGGAAGCCGCGCGGAAGGTGCCGCTCGCCCTGATCGAGGAGATCGCGCTGGTCGGCCCGGCCGACAAGATCCGTGACGACCTGACCCGGTGGGAGTCCACGGCGGTGACGACGATGCTGCTCCAGGGCGACCCGTCGTCGATGCTGACCGTGCTGGCGGCGTCGCAGTCCGGCGGTGGCACGGGCCTGTCGACCCTCCGTTCCCGCACCGGGGCCCTCCTGGCCCGCGTCGCACCCCACCACGTCTGACCCGCCGTCACGCCGTCACGCCGTCACGCCGTCACGTCCCGGCGGCGCGCGAGGTCAGTGGCGCGAGGCGCTCCCGGGGTGGCCGGGGTCGTCGTCCGCCGGCCCGGCCGGGGGAACCAGATCGCGCGCGCCAGCGCTACGCGGCGTCCGTCGCGGGTCAGCGGCGTGGCCTCGGCGCGCAGGGCGTCCAGCGCCGCCGTCACGTGGCGGGCCGGCGGGGCGCCCGACGCGTTGACCACACGCCACCACGGCACGTCGTGGTTGTCCTGGGCGGGGCCGACGACGGCGGCGCCGTCCGGCACCAGGTGCGCGTACCGGTCCCCCGAGCCCGCCATCACCTGCCCCACCTGGCGCGGTCCGCCGCGGTGCAGCGTCTCGCCCACGATCTCCGCGATCAGCCCGTAGGTCATGGCCCGGCCGGGCGGGATCTGCCGCACCAGCGCCAGGACCGCGGCGGCGTACTCCTCGGCGCCGTCGGGACGCGAGGCAGCGCCGTCGGTCGCAGGGACGGACGCACTGACCACCGGGCGAGCGTAGCCCGCGCGGCGACCAGGCGGCGCCCAGGCGGGTCGGACCGGTCAGGACGCACCGGGACGTCCAGAACCGCACGGGTGCGAACGCGTGCGGGCGCGAACGGGCGGCCGCCTCGCGCTCGGCTGGGACCCCAGGCACGATCGTGACGTGAGACCCGCCTCCCCTGCCTTCGTCCCCCGCCCCCTGCCCGACGGCTACCGGTTCGTCCCGCTCGACGACCGCCGCTGGCGCGACGTCGCCGACCTCGACACGTGGGTCTTCCCCCTGGGGGCGTCGACCGACGAGCACGCCTCCGAGGCGAACCCCCTGACGTGGGAGCGGACCGTCGGGATCGTCGGCCCCGGCGGCGTCGAGGACGGGCTCGCCGCGCAGCACACGTCGTTCCCGTTCGCGCGCTTCCCCGTGCCAGGGGCACGCCTGGCGAGCGCGGGCCTGAGCTGGGTCGGCGTCCACCCGCAGCACCGACGTCGCGGGCTGGCGTCGGCGATGATCGACCACCACTTCGCCGCCTGCCTCGCGCGCAACGAGGCGCTGTCGGTGCTGTACGCGTCGGAGTACCCGCTCTACGGGCGCTACGGCTACGGCCGGGGCTGCGACGACGTCCGCCTGCAGATCCCGCGCGGTGCACGCCTGCTGGACGTCCCGGGGGCCGACCGGCACACGGTCCGCCTGGAGCACGCCTCGCAGGAGCGCCACGGCGACATGGTCGCGCGCCTGCACGCCGCCGCGGGCGACGACGTCGTCGCCGGCCTCAACCGCCCCGGGTGGGCCGAGCGCGAGACGCTCCCCATGCAGGACCTGTGGTGGGACGACCCGGAGCACCTGCGGGGCGGGTTCGAGACGCGCCGCATCGTCGTCGTCGAGCTGGACGGCGAACCGCGCGGGTACGCGACGTTCCGCCGCAAGATCGTGTGGGACGCCGACGGCGTCCAGGGCCCGGTCCAGGTGGGCGAGGCCGTGGCGCTCGACGCCGCCGCGGCGCGCGCCCTGTGGGGGGTGCTGCTGGAGCTCGACCTCGCCGGAGAGGTTCTGCCGTACCTGCTCCCGGCCGACGACGTCGTGCTGAGCCTGCTGGCCGACCGCCGCGCCGCACGGCCGCGGCTCGTCGACAACCTGTGGGTGCGGCTGGTCGACGTGCGGACGGCGCTCGGCGGACGCCGGTACGCGGCCGACGTCGATGCCGTGATCGGCGTGCACGACAGGAGGCTGCCCCACAACGAGGGGGCGTGGCACGTGCGCGGGGCCGCGTTCGGCCCGGCGACGTGCGAGCCGACGCAGGCTCCGCCGGACCTTGAGCTGGACGTGCGCGAGCTCGGGTCGGTGTACCTGGGCGCCGGGTCGCTGGCCGCGCTCGCCACCGCCGGGCTCGTGACCGAGCGGACGCCCGGGGCGCTGGCCCGGGTGGGCACGGCGTTCGGCTGGCCCGTCGCTCCGGGGGCGTCATGGTTCTTCTAAGCGCCGTCCGCACGGCGCCGTGTCGTCCCTGCCGATAGCGTGGAGGACGGCGATGGAGCCCATGCCGTAACGGCATCAGCACAGGGGAGGCTGGCGATGGACGATCTCGACGACCTGGCGGAGGACACCCTGCGACTGTGGGTGTTTCCCGACGAAGCCTCGGCAGTGACTGCGGCGCACGAGCTCGGGGCACAGACGCGTCACCGCACCTCCAACGTGAGCTCCGCCTACCTGATCGGCTGGGACGCCGACGCCGAGCGGTTCACGACGACCTCGGTCGAGCACGTCATGGCACCGGCGATGGGCGCGAAGAAGCTCACGGGGAACCTGGTGGCGCTGGCGCTGACGGCGCCGCTCCTGGGCGCGGCCGGCGGCCTCGCCTACCTGGGTCTGACCAGCCAGGCGCTGCAGGCGATCGGCCGGGACAGGGTCGAGGCGGCGCTGGCCCACCTCTCGCCCGGCGACCACGCGATCCTCGCGACGCTCATCGAGCCGCGCGACCTCGCCCTGAGCGGCGCGACCCGAGAGGTGACCATCGGCTGACGGCCTGGCCCGTCACCGCTGGCAGGTGCCGCACCAGTAGAGCGTGCGCCCGGCGACCTGCCGGGTCAGCACCGGGGTGCGGCAGAGGCGGCACGGCAGTCCGTCGCGGTGGTAGACGTAGAACGCCGCGTCGGCCGGGACGGCGCCCGGCGTGCCGTCGGTGTTCTGGCGCGTCCGACGGCGGCCCGGGTCCGGGGCCATGACGGTGCGGTCCTGGGGGCGGGTCGTGACGATCGCTCCGGTCGCGGCGCCGTCGTGCATGAGGCCGACGAGGTCGTCCCACAGTGCGCCGAGCGTGCCGGCGTCGACGTCGCGGCCGGGGCGCAGCGGGTCCAGGCGCGCCCGGAAGAGCGCCTCGGCCCGGTAGATGTTCCCGACGCCCGCGACGACGCCCTGCGACAGGAGCTGCTGGCCGACGGCGACGCGTGAGCCGCGCACCGCGTCGACGAACGCCGCGCGTGCCGCGGCGAGCGAGCCACGACCCCCGTCGGGCCGCAGCGGGTCGGGTCCGAGCTGCGCCTCCACGGCCGCCTTCTGCTCGGCGGTGACGACCTCGCAGGCGCTCGGCCCGGTCAGGTCCGCGACGGCGTGCGCGCCCAGCAGCCGCGCCCGCACGGCGCCCCGCGGCTCGGGCACCGCCCAGGCGGCGCTGCCGGGCTCGCACGGCCGCGTTGGCGAGGCGGGCGGTTCGGGGGCGGACTCCCGGTCGCCGACCCGCCGGCGCGGCGCGCCGATCGCGTGGACGACGGCGGCCGTGCCGTCCGTCGCGAACGTCCACGCGCCGTAGAGGCCGAGGTGGACGCGCAGCCACAGGTCGGCGGCGCCGTCGTGGGGCGCCCCGCCCTCGCGGTCGGGCCCCTCGGGCGGCCGCGCGGCGACGGCCGCTCCCCCGCCGGGCACCGGCCCGAACCCCAGGAAGAGCTGCTTGCCCCATGCCTCGCTCGCCACCAGCACGCGACCGGACACGAGCGCGGCGCCCGCCGCGAACCGCCCTTGCGGGCTGGTCACGGCGAGCGCCTGGCCGCCGAACAGCTCGGCGAGCATCCGCGCGAGGCGGTGGACGGTGTGGCCCTCGGGCACGCGCGGCCGACCTCCCGGCGCGTCAGGCGCGGGCGGACCGGGCGGCCTCGTACGCCGACATCGCGTCGATGCGCCGCTGGTGGCGGGCGTCGCCGCTGAACGGCTCGGCGACGAACGCGTCGACGATCGCCGTCGCCTGCTCGACCGTGTGCATGCGCCCGCCGACGGCGACGACGTTGGCGTCGTTGTGCTGGCGGCCGAGCCGCGCCGTCTCGAGCGACCACGCGAGGATCGCGCGGACGCCGGTCACGCGGTTGGCTGCGAGCTGCTCGCCGTTGCCCGACCCGCCGATCACGATGCCGAGCGAACCGGGCTCCGCGATGACCGCCTCGGCCGCGGAGATGCAGAACGCCGGGTAGTCGTCCTGCGCGTCGTAGACGTGGGCGCCGTGGTCGACGACGTCGTGACCCTCCGCGCGCAGGTGCTCGACGAGGTGGTTCTTGAGCTCGAAGCCGGCGTGATCGGTGCCGATGTGTAGACGCATGGCGCCATTCTGGCGCAGACCACGAGGCGGGCACGCGCGCAGGGCGCATGCCAGGCGCGGGCGCGCCCGTAGGGTGGGCGCATGACGACCGAAGCCCTGAGGTCCGGCATCGACCTCGACGCCCTGGACCCCTCGACCCGTCCGCAGGACGACCTGTACCGGCACGTCAACGGCCGGTGGCTCGCCACCCACGTCATCCCCGCCGACCGCGCGATGGACGGGGCGTTCCGCGCCCTGCACGACCTGTCCGAGGAGCGCGTGCGCGCGATCATCACGGACCTGGCGTCCGCCGACACCGAGCCGGGCAGCACCGCGGCCAAGATCGGCACGCTGTACTCGTCCTTCATGGACACCGAGCGCATCGCCGCGCTCGGCACGTCCCCCTGGCCGACGAGCTGGCCCTCATCGGCGCGGCGACGACGCCGGCCGGCCTCGCGGACGTGCTCGGCACCCTTCAGCGCACCGGTGGCGGCGGCGCCGTCGGGCTCTACGTGGACAACGACGCCAAGGACCCCGAGCAATACCGCGTGTACCTGTACCAGTCGGGGCTCGGCCTGCCCGACGAGGCGTACTACCGCGAGGAGCAGTACGCCCCGGTCCGGGAGCAGTACGCGCCGCACGTCGCGCGCATGCTCACGCTCGGCGGGGCCGGCGTGGCGCTCGGCATGCCGGGCCTCGACGCCGACGACGCCGCCGCGCGCGTCGTCGCCCTGGAGACGAAGCTGGCGGCCCACCACTGGGACGTCGTCAAGGACCGCGACGCGACGCTCACCTACAACCCGACGACGCTCGCCGACCTGGCGCAGCGGGCGCCCGGTTTCGAGTGGCGCGAGTGGGCGGCCGCGCTCGGTGTGCCCGAGGGCGCGCACGACGCGCTCGTGGTGCGCGAGCCCTCGTACGCCGAGGGTCTGGCCGCGTCGTGGCAGTCGGAGCCGCTCGCGGACTGGAAGCTGTGGGCCGCCTACCGGCTGGTCACGGCGCGGGCGCCGTACCTGACGGACGAGCTGGTCGAGGCGAACTTCGACTTCTACGGGCGCACGCTCTCGGGCGCGCAGGAGGTGCGC
Organism: Xylanimonas allomyrinae; assembly: GCF_004135345.1. Taxonomy (NCBI): domain Bacteria; kingdom Bacillati; phylum Actinomycetota; class Actinomycetes; order Micrococcales; family Promicromonosporaceae; genus Xylanimonas; species Xylanimonas allomyrinae. The sequence continues at coordinate 383,588 of NZ_CP035495.1, read as the reverse complement.
GAACGCTGGAAGCGCGGCGTCTCGCTCGTCGAGGGCGCGCTGGGCGAGGCCGTGGGCGAGCAGTACGTGGCGCGGCACTTCCCGCCGTCGCACAAGGAGCGCATGGACGTGCTCGTGGCCAACCTCGTGGCCGCCTACCGCGAGTCGATCCAGGCGCTGACCTGGATGACGGCGGAGACGAAGACCAAGGCGCTGGCCAAGCTGGAGAAGTTCACGCCCAAGATCGGCTACCCGGCCCGGTGGCGCGACTACGCGGCGCTGGTCGTCGAGCCCGGCGACCTCGTGGGCAACGTGCGCCGCTCCAACGCGTTCGACCTCGACCGCGAGCTGGGCAAGGTCGGCAAGCCGCTCGACCGTGACGAGTGGTTCATGACGCCGCAGACCGTCAACGCCTACTACAACCCGGGCATGAACGAGATCGTCTTCCCCGCGGCGATCCTCCAGCCTCCGTTCTTCGACCCCGACGCCGACGACGCCGTGAACTACGGCGGCATCGGCGGCGTCATCGGGCACGAGATCGGGCACGGCTTCGACGACCAGGGCTCCAAGTACGACGGCGACGGGCGTCTCGAGGACTGGTGGACGGCCGAGGACCGCGCGGAGTTCGAGAAGCGCACGGGCGCCCTCATCGCCCAGTACGACGCCTTCGTGCCCGACCAGCTCGGCGCCGACGGCGCGCACGTCAACGGAAGCCTGACGATCGGCGAGAACATCGGCGACCTGGGCGGGCTGTCGATCGCGATCAAGGCGTACCGGATCGCCCTGGGCACCTCGCTCGACGAGGCGCCGGTGGTCGACGGCCTGACGGGCCTGGAGCGCATCTTCCTCGGCTGGGCGCAGGTGTGGCAGTCGAAGGGCCGCGACGAGGAGGTGGTGCGGCGCATCGCGACGGACCCGCACTCCCCCAACGAGTTCCGCTGCAACGGCGTGGTGCGCAACATCGACGAGTTCCACGCGACGTACGGCGTCCGTGAGGGCGACGCCCTCTGGCTCGCCCCGGAGGCCCGCGTCCGCATCTGGTGAACGAAGCGAGGCGGTGCCCCCACTCGGTGGGGGCACCGCCTCGCTCGTGGGCGGGGCGCTCGGCGCCCGAACGGGCCCGTCAGTAGGTGCCGATGCCTGCGCGGGCCAGCGAGAAGCCCATGCCCGTCGTGTCGTCGCGGCACTGCATGCCGCTCTGCTCGCTGGTGCACGTGAACTGCCCCCGCGTCACCGACTGCCCGTAGTCCAGCGTGCGCAGGTCGGCCGACGCGGGCTGCGGCTGCCGCCCGGCCGGGACGCACGGGATCGTGACCTTCCCCGCCGCGTCGATCGTCACGCGGTAGCCCACCGTTCCGTCGCACGTGTCGACCGGGGCGGGCTGCTGGTTGAGCTGCGCGATCGAGCAGGTCGCGGCGTCCTGCGTGATCTCGCAGGAGATGTTGCCCGTGGGAGAGGCGAAGGCGTCCAGCACCGGTGCCGCAGCGTCCTCGCTCGCCGCGTCCGAGGGAGTCTCCAGCGGCTGTGCCGTCGCGGGGCTGTCGGACTCCAGCCGCTGGACGGGCGCTGAGAGCAGGTTCCACGCGACGGCGGTGACGGCGCCGACCAGCACGACGGCGACCACACCGAACGCGATCCACCCCGGGGAGACGCGACGTCGGCGGCGCGCGTCCCTCGGCGCGGGCGTGCCGGGGGCCTCGCCGGGCCGGGCGTACTGCTCCGGGGAGGTGGCCGGCAGGTACTGCGCGGGCGCCGCCGGCGGCGTGGACGTGGCCTGCGGCGCGTACGCGCCTGGCGCGGGAGCGCCGGAGAGCGGGTAGCCCTGAGGCGTGTACGAGGCAGGGGTCGCCGGCGGCGGCGGGGGTGGCAGGGCCGGCTGGGTCGGTTGGGGCGCACCGGCCGGGGCCGCGCCGGGGGCTGTGGGCGGCGGCACGGCCTGCTGGAGCGGGATGCCCCGTCCAGGAAGCGGGCGGGCGGAGAGCGGCGCGGCGGCCGCGAACGGGGACGCGGGGTCGGCCGAGCGCGGCATCCGGCGCATCGCGGAGACACGTTGCACGACGGCGGGCTGCGCCGTCGCGGGCGGGGCAGGCGGCACCGCGGGGGCGGGCGACGCTGCCGTGCTCCCCGGCACCGCCTCGAACGGCGCCGTCGGGATGTCGTCGTGGCGGAAGACGGCGGGGGCGTTCCGGCCGCAGCGTCCTCACCCTCGACCGGGACGATCGGCGGTTCGGGTGGCGGCGGAGGCGGTACGGGACCCGGCGTGCTCGGGCTGGACATTCGTCACTCCCTCCGGGCGGAGACCGGTGTCGCAAGGATCATGGCCCGGCGTCGTCGCGCCGGCGCTCTCGGCAGGATGTCACGTTCCCCTGGACGAGTCGAAATCGCTCGTTCGCTGCCCGCCTCACCAGGCGTATCGTTCGGCCCGCTCCCTGTGCACGCCCGGTTCGCGGTGAGAGGATCGGCTCGGGTCGCGCCGTCGGGACCCGTCACCGTGCCGTTCGCGGGCTCCCGCCCGCGACGCAAGACCAAGGGAGAACCCGTGCCCGGACAGAACCTGACCCGCGCCGAGGCGATCGAGCGCGCCGGCGTCGTGACCGCCGTCGAGTCGTATGCGATCGCCCTCGACCTGACCACCGGCCCTGAGACGTTCGCGTCGACGACGACGATCCGCTTCACCGCCGCCGAGGGTGCGAGCACGTTCCTCGACCTGGTCGCGCCGGCGGTTCGCTCGGTCACGCTGAACGGGCGCGCGCTCGACCCGGCCACGGTGTTCTCGGACTCGCGCATCGCGCTCGACGGGCTGGCCGCGCACAACGAGGTCGTCGTCGTCGCCGACTGCGGCTACACCAACACCGGGGAGGGCCTGCACCGCTTCGTCGACCCCGTCGACCGCGAGGTGTACCTGTACACGCAGTTCGAGGTGCCCGACGCGCGCCGCGTGTTCGCGACCTTCGAGCAGCCCGACCTCAAGGCGACGTTCCAGGTCACGGTCACCGCCCCGGCGCGCTGGCACGTCGTCAGCAACCAGCCGACGCCGGAGCCCGTCGCGGCAGGCGGCACCGCCGTCGTCGTCCCGGGCAGCGAGGAGCCGACGGCGACGTGGACGTTCGCGCCCACCCCGCGCATCTCCACCTACCTGGTCGCGCTCGTGGCGGGCCCCTACGCCGTCGTGCGCGGTTCCCTGACCAGCACCGACGGGCGCGAGATCCCGCTCGGGGTGTTCTGCCGCGCGTCGCTGTCGCAGTACATGGACGCCGACTACGTCATGGAGATCACGCGCAAGGGGTTCGCGTTCTACGAGGAGCTGTTCGAGTACCCGTACCCGTTCGACAAGTACGACCAGCTCTTCGTTCCCGAGTACAACATGGGCGCGATGGAGAACCCGGGCTGCGTCACGTTCACCGAGGCGTACGTGTTCCGCGGGTCGGTGCCGGACGGGCGCAAGGAGCGCCGCGTCGTGACGATCCTGCACGAGCTGGCGCACATGTGGTTCGGCGACCTGGTCACCATGAAGTGGTGGAACGACCTGTGGCTCAACGAGTCCTTCGCGGAGTTCGCGTCCACGCTCGCCACGGCCGAGGCGACCGAGTGGACCGAGGGCTGGACCACGTTCGCCGCGAGCGAGAAGACGTGGGCGTACCGCCAGGACGCGCTGCCCTCCACGCACCCGATCGTCGCCGAGATCCGCGACCTGGAGGACGTGTTCACGAACTTCGACGGCATCACCTACGCCAAGGGCGCCTCGGTGCTCAAGCAGCTCTACGCGTGGGTGGGCCGCGAGCAGTTCATGAAGGGCCTGGCGGCGTACTTCCGCAAGCACGCGTTCGGCAACACCGAGCTGCGTGACCTGCTCGTCGAGCTCGAGGCCACGAGCGGCCGCGACCTCGAGGCGTGGAGCGCGGCCTGGCTCGAGACGGCCGGCACCAACACGCTCACGCCGGCCCTCGTCGTGGCCGAGGACGGCACGATCGAGTCGTTCGAGATCCACCAGAGCGCCCCGCCGATCACCCGACGCTGCGCCCGCACCGCCTGGGCATCGGCTACTACTCGCTCACCGCGTCGGGCGCGGTCGAGCGCACCCACCAGGTCATCATCGACGTCGACGGCCCGGTCACGGCCGTCCCGCAGCTCGTGGGCACGCAGCGCCCCGGCCTCATCCTCCTCAACGACGAAGACCTGGCGTTCGCCAAGGTGCGCCTGGACGCCGACTCGCTCGCGTTCGCCGTCGCGAACCTCGCCCGGATCAGCGACTCGCTGACCCGCGGCGTCATCTGGGGCTCGGCGTGGGACGCGGTGCGCGACGGCGAGGCGCCGGCCCGCTCGTTCGTGGACCTGGTGCTCAACAACGTGGCGGCCGAGACCGAGTCGACGACCGTCACGATGGTGCTCGCGCAGCTCGGCACGGCCGCGGGGGCCTACGCGGACCCGGCCACGCGTCCCGCGCAGACCACGCGGGCCGCCGACGCGGTGTGGGACCTGGCCACGGCCGCGGCCCCGGGCTCCGACCTGCAGCTCCAGCTCGTGCGCGCGTTCGCGGCCCTCGCGTCCGGACCGCAGCACGTGGCGCCGCTGGCCGGGCTCCTGTCGGGCGAGGTGACCCTGGAGGGACGCGAGGTCGACACCGACCTGCGCTGGGACCTCCTGCAGGGCCTGGTCGCGCTCGGCGCGGCGGGCGACACCGAGATCGACGCCGCGCTGGCCGCGGACGACACGGCGAACGGCCGCCAGGCCGCCGCCCGCGTCCGCGCGTCGAAGCCGGCGACGGCCGACAAGGAGGCGGCCTTCGCCTCGATCGTCGACGTCGAGGACGTGCCCAACGCCATCATCCGGGCGACCGCGACCGGCTTCCGCCGCGTGACCGACCCCGCCGTGCTCGAGCCGCTCGTCGGCCGGTACGTGGACGCGCTGCTGCCGATCTGGCAGTCGCGGTCGTACCAGATGTCGGAGGAGCTCATCGAGGGCCTCTACCCGATCCCGCTGGCGACGCCCGCCCTGCGCGACGCCGTCCGCGGCTGGCTCGACGCCCACCCGGACGCGGCCCCGTCGCTGCGCCGCATGGTCATCGAGTCGCTCGCGGACACCGAGCGCGCGCTGACGGCCCAGGCGGTCGACGCCGCGCGCTGACGCAACCGGGCCGCATCGACGGGCTCGGCCACCGGGTGCCTGGCGCACCGGTGGCCGAGCCCGTCGGCGCTACGGCGCCTCGGGTGTCCGGTGCCGCAGGGAGATCGCCTCGCGGTAGCCGGTCAGCCACGGGGTCCGCGAGCGCCGGCGGCGGAGCTCGACGTACCCGAGCCGCTCGTACAGGCGCCGGGCGGCGGCGTTGACATCGGTGACCTCGAGCACCAGCTCGTCGAACGGCAGCGTCTCCAGGTGCCGCATCAGCGTCGTGGCCACGCCCCGCCCGCGCGCCGCGGCGGCCGTGGCGACGCACTCGACGTAGCCCGTCGTGCCCGGGTAGGGCGGGCAGGGCGGACGAGGCCTCGACGCGGATGCTCGTCATCCCCCGACCATCCCTCACCGGCCGCACACCGCGCCACCGGGTGCCGGCGCGCACCTTGGGTGCGCGCCGGACGGGGCTCAGCCGGTGGCGTTGAGGGCCGCGATCAGGCTCCGCAGGCGCTGGGACTCGAACAGGTCCTCCAGCAGGATCGGGTTGCCGTTGGAGTCGCCCAGCGGCACCTTCCAGTTCGGGTACTCCTGGTCCGTTCCGGGCTGGTTCTGCGCGCGGCGCTCCCCGACCATGTCGACGAGCTGCACGCCCAGCAGGGCCGACGGCGTCTGCCGCAGGTAGCGGTGCATGGCCTCGACGATCTCGCGCTCCGAGGCACCCTCGCCCACCAGCCCACGCTCGGCGAGCGCGCGCACGAACACCTCGCGCTCCTCACGGGCGCGGCGGCGCACCACCTCGACCGGCTCGGTGAGCAGCCCCAGGCGCTCACGCAGGTCGACGTGCTCGCCCGCGAGGTAGCCCGCCGTCGGCGGCATGTCGTGCGTCCCGACCGAGGCCATGGTCAGGTGCCGGTACTTCTCGGGGGGCAGCGGTCCGCCGTTCTCCTGCTCGAACCACATGACGGACGTGCCGAGGATCCCGCGGTCGGCGAGGTAGTCGCGCACCCACGGCTCGAACACCCCGAGGTCCTCGCCGACGACGACGGCCCCTGCACGCTGCGCCTCCAGGCACAGGATGCCGACCATCGCCTCGTGGTCGTAGGCGACGTACGTGCCCGCGGACGCCTTGGACCCGCCCGGGATCCACCACAGGCGGAACAGCCCGAGGATGTGGTCGGCGCGCAGCGCGCCCGCCGAGCGCAGCACGGTGCGCAGCATGTCCCGGTAGGGCCGGTAGCCGGCCCGCTCGAGCGCGCGCGGGTTCCACGGCGGCTGCGACCAGTTCTGACCCTGCTGGTTGTACATGTCCGGCGGAGCGCCCACCTCGACGCCCCGGGCCAGGTACGCGCCGTTGGCCCAGGCGTCGGCTCCCTCAGGGTGGACGCCGACGGCCAGGTCGTGCATGATCCCGATCTTCATCCCGGCGTCGCGCGCGATGCGCTGCGCGGAGGCCTTCTGCTCGTCGGCGACCCACTGCAGCCACGTGTAGAACTCGATGCGCTCGGCAAGCTGCTCGCGCAGCGCCGTCACCGCGGGCGCGTCCGGCTTCGACAGCTCGCGGGGCCACTCACGCCCGCCGAGGTGCTCGCTGATCGCGCACCATGCCGCGAAGTCGCGCAGGCCCGGCCCCTGGTCCTCGACGAACGCCTCGAACGCGGCCTGCCGCGCGGCGCGGCGCGGGGCCGTGAACACGACCTCCAGTGCGGCCTTCTTGGCCTCCCACACGACGTCGCGGTCGATCGGGCCCGGGTCCGTGGCCAGGTCGCGCACCGGGTCGGCCGACCATTCGACGAGCGAGCGGTCGGCGGCCGACAGGTACGCCGTCTCGGGGATGTCCTCGACACGCACGTAGATGGGGTTGAGGAACCGCCGGGAGGTCGGCAGGTACGGCGACGGCGTCATGGGCGGTGTCGGCTCGGCAGCGGCCAGCGGGTTGACCGCCACGAAGTCGGCCCCCCCGCGGTGCGCGGCAAGCCACGCGACGTCGGCGAGGTCGGCAAGGTCGCCCAGGCCCCACGACGTGCGCGAACGCACGGAGTACAGCTGCACGAGCAGACCCCACACCTGCGCCTGCTCGACGGCGGGCGGCAGCGTCAGCCGGTGCGGCGTGACGACGAGCGTCGTCCTGACCTCGCTGCCCTCGGCGCTCGCGTGCAGGGTGTGCCAGCCGAGCGGCAGGTCGGCGGGGACGGCGAAGGTCGCGCGCCCGATGCGGCGCCCGTCGATGGTGCGCGGCTCGACGTAGTGCTCCACCTGTGTGAAGTCGCGGCGCTCGCGGCGTCCCCGGGACGACGCGCCGGCCTCGGCGCCGTCGATCTCGGCCCAGACGTCGACACCCGCGCCGTCGGTGACGTGGACCGGGACCGTCGTGTCGACGCCCTGCCGCACGACGACGGTGGGCGGCAGGACCTGGCGCCACTCGTCGTCGCGCGTGAGCGCGAGGCTGAGCTGCACCTGGCGGGACGACGTCGCGGGCACGCCCAGGGCCTCGAGCACGGCCACGAGCGTCGAGGCGCGCACCTGTTGGACGGCGCCGTCGAACCCGTAGAACTCGGTGCGCACCCCGTGCGCATGGGCGAGCTCGATCAGCTCGGCGGGAATCACGTCGGGCGTCGTCTCGTGGCTCACAGTCACGATCTTGCCATCTGGCTCCCCCGCCAGCCGCGTGGGTCCGGCCTGGGCGACGCTCGATGCCCGCGCGAGCGTCGCCGCGCCGCCGCACGCCCGCCACCGGCCCTCCACACCGCACGGTTACGGTGGGCGCCGTGACCGCCATCTCCCTGCCGTCGGCCCACCTCCTCACCGCCGGCACCCCGTCCCCCTCACCGACCGACGCCATCGAGATGACCGTCGACAAGGCGGCAGCGTTCTGGGCCTGGTTCACGGACTGGCCGCTGCGCGTGCTGCTCATCCTCCTCGTCGGCACCGTGGTGCTGATCGTGGTGCGCCGCACCGTCGGCCACGTCGCCGAGCGCATCGCCCAGGGCTACCACCGCGCCTACGCCGACGTCGCCGAGGCCGGCTCCGGCGAGACGGAGCCCGCAGGCGGCACGGCGAAGACCCGGCGGCGGTCGGGGGCCGTCCTCGTCGAGGACACGCTCGGGCTGGTGAGCCCGGAGGTCAAGCAGCGCCGCGCCCAGCGCGCGCGCACCGTCGGGTCGGTGCTCAGCTCGGCCGCCAACGTCGTGATCGGCGCCGCGATGGTGCTGTTCATCCTCGGTGCGCTGGGGCAGGGAGCGGTCGTCCAGGGGCTGCTCGCGTCGGCCGGCGTCGTCGGCGTCGCGGTCGGCTTCGGCGCGCAGAGCCTGGTGCGCGACTTCCTCTCGGGCATCTTCATCCTCATCGAGGACCAGTTCGGCGTGGGTGACGAGGTCGACCTGGGCGGCGGGGCCGCCGGTGTGGTCGAGCGGGTGGACCTGCGGCTGACGCACGTGCGCAGCTTCGACGGCACGCTGTGGCACGTGCGCAACGGGGAGATCCTGCGCGCCGGCAACCACACGCAGCAGTGGGCGCGCGCCGTGGCGAAGGTGTCCGTACCCGTCGGCGCCGACGTCGACACGGTGCGGGCCGCGCTGGGACGCGCCGTCGACGTGGTCAGCGCCGACCCGGCGATGTCCGCCGCGCTCATCGAGGTGCCGAGCGTGCGCGGCGTCGACGCGCTCACCGACGGCTCCTACTCGTTCACCCTCCACGGGCGCGTGCGCCCCGGCACCGACGGAGACGTCGCGCGGGCGCTGCTCGTGCAGGCGCAGCTCGAGCTGTTGCGCGCCGGGGTCATCGAGTCCACCCCCTCCGAGGAGTGAACGCGAGCGCCCGCGGCCGTGCGGCCGCGGGCGCTCGCGGGGCGTTCAGGAGCGCAGGAGGTCCATCTGTGCGGCGAGGTCGTCCGCCTCGGGGCCGACGATCACCTGGATCACCCGTCCGGAGCGGACGACGCCGAAGGCGCCGGACTGCTTGAGGCGTGGCTCGTCGACCAGTGCGGGGTCGCTCACCTGAACGCGCAACCGAGTGATGCACGGCTCGAGTTCCTGGATGTTGGAGGTACCACCCAGCGCCGCGAGGATCTGATCCGCCTTCGTCATTGTTCTCTCCGTCCCGTGCGCCCTTGCAGGTCCTGCCCAGCGTAGACCTCCTGGGCACCATCCTCGGTCAGTGCTGGCCCGCATGCACGCGTCTGGCACGATGACCCGGTGAGACCTGCCACGTTCTATGACGCCGTCGGCGGGCACGAGACGTTCGTGCGGCTCGTCGACCGCTTCTACGACGGCGTCGCCACCGACGACGTCCTGCGCCCGATGTACCCGCAGGAACTGGGGCCCGCGAAGGAGCGGCTGACCCTGTTCCTCGAGCAGTACTGGGGCGGCCCGACGACGTACTCGCAGCAGCGCGGTCATCCGCGCCTGCGGATGCGTCACGCGCCGTACAAGGTCAATCCCGACGCGCGCGACCGATGGCTGGCGCACATGCGCGCCGCCGTCGACTCGCTCGGCCTGTCGCCCCTGCACGAGGCGCAGCTCTGGGACTACCTGGAGCGTGCGGCCTTCTCCCTGATCAACACCTTCGAGGAGTGAGACCGTTGACCGAGCAGACACCCGCCGCGAACGGCGACGCCGGAGCCGACGCCCTCGACCGCCTGCTGACCGTGCTCGACCTGCACCAGGTCGAGGGGTGGGGCCCGCGCGGCGAGGAGGACCTGTGGCGCGGCGACTCCGTGCCCGGGCTGACCAACCGCGTCTACGGCGGGCAGGTGCTGGCGCAGGCGATCATCGCGTGCGGACGCACCGTGGCCCCCGATCGCGCCCCGCACTCCATGCACGGGTACTTCCTGCGTGAGGGGGCCCTGGACGTGCCGATCGACTTCGCGGTCGAGCGGCTGCGCGACGGGCGTTCGTTCAGTGCGCGACGCACCCACGCCATCCAGCACGGCAAGCCGATCCTGACCCTGACGACGTCGTTCCAAGAGGATCAGCCGGGCTACGACTACCAGCGGGCGGCCCCGGCCGACGCCCCGCCGCCCGAGGCGGTGGCCGAGACGTTCGAGTTCCCGCCGACCGACCACCCGGCGGCGCGCTGGTGGTCCGACTCGGCGTTCGAGCTCGTGCACGTCGGCCGTGCGCTCTACCTCGAACCGGACCCGACGCCGTCGGACCGGCAGATGGTGTGGATGCGCTCGCGCCGGCGGATCGACTCCGACGACCGGCTGCTGCACCGCGCCCTGCTCGCGTACGCGTGCGACCAGGTGATGCTCGAGCCTGCGCTGCGCGGCGCGGGCAGGTCGTGGCGCGACGCCGGGCCGAGCATGGCGGTCGCGAGCCTGGACCACGCCATGTGGTGGCACCGCGACGCACGCGCCGACGACTGGTTGCTGTACGTGCAGGAGGCTCCGACGGCGCAGGGTGGCCGCGCGCTGGGCTTCGCCCGCGTGTACTCGCGCGAGGGCACGCTGGTCGCGTCGATCGCGCAGGAGGGCATGGTGCGGCTGCACGCCTGAGAGGGCCGGTGCGGCTGCACGCCTGACGCCGACGCTCTCCGGCCCGTGCCGCGCGGGTCCCTTCCCGGTTGGCCGGGGGCGGCCGTCAGCGCCGGAAGGTGACCGGATCCTCCAGGAACGGCGACCACGCCTGGCGCTCGGCGTCCGTGATGCGGCGCGGCCGCCCGCTCGCGGCGTCGACCACGACGATCGTCGTCGTGGCGCGCACGTACGGCTCGGCCCCCGACGCCGGCCCGGTACGCGGGAACCCGCCGGGGGCGCCGTCGTGGACCTCGTAGCAGACCTGGAGCGAGGCGCCGCCGATCGACCCGATCCACAGCTCGACGCGCACCGGCTGGCGGGTGAAGCCGAGCGGGCGCAGGTACTCGATCTGCTGCCCGGCGACGAACGTGTGGCTCGGGGAGCTGGGCCCCGTCTCCAGGTTGGCGGTGGGCCAGTCGACCCCGACCTCGTCCGGGGAGTGCCGCCAGAACGCCGTGATACGCGCCTCCTCAAGAAGACGGAACATCTCGACGTTGTTGACGTGCTGGTAGGCGTCCAGGTCGGACCAGCGGGTGTGGACTGGCACGTGAAGTCGGGTCACTCGCGCAGGCTAACCCCGCCCGGCCCCGGCGGCACGGGCCGGCTCGCACGTCAGGACGCCGCGATCGACGCCGCCGTGCGGGTGCGTGCGAGCGCGACCATCTCGTCGGCCACGGGCACCCGCACGAGCTCGTCGGCGACGCGAGCCACCGCGTCGCGCAGCCTCCTGCGGGCGCGGGCGGCACGCCGGCGTGCCCCGATGCTCGCGCAGGCCCGCGAGACCCCGGCCAGCACCAGGCCCACCACGAGGCCGCACACCACCAGCGCCGTCCCCCACGGCACATCGACGCCGTCCCCCTCGGCACCCCAGGCCGCGCCGCCCACGGTGAGCACCGGCGTCGGGAGCGGCGGGAGCTGGAAGTAGGCGAGCACGAACGCGGCGCCCAGCCACAGCAGGCCGGCCGCGGCCGCGGCGAGCACCAGCCATTGCAGCACCCCCACGACCCGCCACCAGGCCGGGCGCCGCCCGGCCTCGAGCGTCGTCCCCGCGACGGCCTGGTCGAGCGCGTCGGGCAACCGGTCGAGGCCTTCGTGCGCTCGCCGGCGGGCGCTGAGCACCCACGGGTCGGGCGCGCCCACCGTCATCTGGTCGACGTACGCGCGCACCGCGGTGGCCGCGGCGGCGCGCACCCCCGGCCGGGCCGAGGGCAGCGACGTGCGGGCCAGGTCGGGCCGGTCCGTGGGGATGCGCAGCGCGTCGGGCCGCAGGCCCAGACGGCGCAGCGGGTCGGGCCGCAGCCGCCCCAGCCAGCGGGTCAACGGCCAGCCGGTCGCGGCACGCGCGTCCTGGGTGGCGGAGCGTCGCACGGCCTCGGTCACGGTCGGCACGCCCGCGGCGTCCTCGAGCGCGACGACGAGCGCCGCCTTGGCCTTCTCCCCCGCGCGCTCGGTGGGCGGGTGGCCGCTCACCGCGACGATGCGCTCGGCGACGGCACGCTCGTCGAGCACGAGCCGCGTGGTCGTGGCCTCGCGGCGTTGCGCGGCCTCGGCGAGCAGCCCCCGCAGCGTGTCGATGCCCTCGCCGGTCCGTGCGGACACGGCCAGCACGCGCGCACCGCCGAGCCCGTCGGCCGTGACGAGCCGTTCCAGGTCGGCCCGCATGGCGTCGGCGTCGGCCGGCCGGAGCCGGTCGATCTGGTTGAGCACCACCACGACGACGTCGGCGCGTCCCGCGAGCGGGCGCAGGTAGCGCTCGTGCAGCGCGGCGTCGGCGTACTTCTGCGGGTCCACGACCCACACGATGAGGTCGGCCCGCTCGACGAGCCGCTCGGCACGGACCCGGTGCTCGACGACGACGGAGTCGTGGTCGGGCAGGTCGAGCAGCACGAGGCCCGAGGTGATGCCCGCGGGCGTGCGGTGGCGGCGGAACAGGCCCGCGACCCGGGCCGGCGCGGGGCGCGGCGGCTCGTCGTCGTCGGGGACGGGCCCGGCAGGCATCTCGTGGCGGGTGGGGACGTCGAGCCAGTCGAGCAGCGGGTCGGCCGCGGGCCCCCACACGGCGGCCAGCGCGTGCGACGTCGTCGGGCGGCGCACGCCCGGTGTGGCGACGTCGGCGCCGGCGACGGCGTTGAGGACGCTCGACTTGCCCGACCCGGTGGCCCCTGCGAGCGCCACGACGGTGTGCTCGGCCGACAGGCCGCCGCGTTCGCGCGCCCGTTCGACGACGCGGCGGGCGTCGTCGACGAGCGTGCCGTCGAGTCGTCCGGCGGCTTCGCGGATGGCGGTCTCGAGCGCGGCGGTGCGCCCGGCGAGGTCGATGCGGGTCATCGCGGTGTCCTTCCGTGCGCGAGGCGGGCGACGGCCGGGGTCATCGGTCGCCACCGCGCCGGCCGAACAGGCGCGCCCACCGCCGGGGTTTCTCCGGGTGCGCGTCCGGGCCGCCGCCCGCGTCGGCGTCGCTCGCGGACTGGGACGGCGTCGGGTACGAGTCGGGCCGTTCGGGTGGGCGCACCGTGCCGGCGCCGCGCAGCAGCCGGCCCGTCCACGGGCGCGTGCTGTCGGCGTCGCCGGTCTCGCGCGTGGCTCGTTCGTTGCGCGCGGCGCCCTCGACGCGGCGGGCGGCGTCGCGCAGCGGTCCCCCGCCGGCGTCGGCGGTGCCGAGGGCGTCGAGCTGGGCGGTGTAGCGCGCGGCCTGCCCGGCCATGACGGCCTGCACGCGGGCGCGCAGCCGTTGCGTGGCCTGTGCGGCGAGGCGGCGCACGGCGTCGTCGCCGAACACGGCCTCCAGCAGCTTTTGGGCGAGCACCGCGGTGCCGCCCGCGATGCCGATCTCGGCGCCGGTCAGCCCGGCCGTGGAGGCGAACACGATGACCATGAGGCTCACGCCGAGCGCGTTGACGCCCAGCGACAGCGCGCGGGCGGTGCCGCGCTTGGAGGCACCCTGCTCGCGGACCAGCTCCAGCACGTCACCCTGCCACGCCCGCACCTGCTCGCCGATCTCGCCGCGCAGGCCCGCGGAGGTGCGGCTGAGCTCGAGCCCGTCGAGCAGGCCCGCCCCGGCGGCGTCGCCGCGCCACGACTCGTAGGTGCGTTCGGCGGCGGCCTCGGCGGCGTCGAGCATGACCGACTCGAGCCCGCTGGCGATGGCCTGCTCGACCTGGGGCGCCTGGGCCGGGCGCCCGCGGAAGAACCCGACGACGGCGTCCCGCGCCCGCCCGACGCCCTTCTCGATCGCGCGGAAGAACTCGCCGGTCCCCACGAAGTCCTGCCAGCGGGCGAGCACCTCGCCGCGCAGGATCGCGCCGTCGGAGGTCGCGGCCTCGACGGCCCGCACGGCGTCGGCGTGGTGGCGCTCGGCGGCGTCGCGCAGCCGCGCGTCGGCCGCCTCCTGGACGTCGGCGGCGTCGGCGAGGAGGACGGCACGGCGCACCAGGTCGTCGACGACGCCGTCGCGCGTCGCGGTGATGACGCGGCGGCGCGCCTCGGGGTCGCCGCCCAGCCCGGACAGCCACGTGGACACCTCGGCGACGGCTGCCTCGGGCAGCAGCCCGTCGGCCAGTGCGCGCTCCCCCGCGGCGGCGGCTTCGGGGACGACGAAGATCGGTGCCTCGCCAAGGCCGTTCTCGCGGGTCAGGCGGCGCAGGTCGTCGGCGACGACCTCGGCGCCCGCGTCGACGCGGTCGAGCACGAGCGCGACCTGTGCGCGCCGCTGGGCGGCGGACTGCAGGAGCGCCCACGGCACGGCGTCGGCGTAGCGTGCCGCGGTGGTCACGAACAGCCACAGGTCGGCGGCGCCGAGCAGCTCGGCCGCGAGCTCGCGGTTGGCGGCCTCGACGGAGTCCACGTCGGGTGCGTCGAGCAGCGCGAGTCCCTGCGGCATGGCGTCGGAGGCGACGAGGCGCAGCGTGCGCGTCGGTGCGGTGCGCTGGCCCTCGGTACCGGCGGCGTCCGCTGCCGAGGTCACGCGGGCCAGGCCGGGCAGCACCCGGTCGGTGGTGAACCAGCGCGCGTCGAGGGGGTGGTGCACCAGGACGGGGGCGCGCGTGGTGGGGCGCAGCACGCCGGGCGCGGTGACGTGCTCGCCGAGGATCGAGTTGACGAGCGTCGACTTGCCCGCGCCCGTGGACCCGCCGACGACGACGAGCAGCGGCGCTCGTTCGGCGCGCAGGCGGGGCAGCAGGTAGTCGTCGAGCTGGCCGAGCGCCGCCGCGAGGTCGTCGCGCGCGACGGCGGCCCCGGGCGTGGCGAGCGGCAGGCGCAGCGCGCCCAGCCGGGCCCGCAGCGCGTCGAGCGCTTCGACGAGCGCCGCCGCTTCGCGGTGCGTCGTGAGCGCCTCGGCTGCGGATGGGGCGTCGGGCTCGCTCATGCCCCCATCCTTACCCGCGAGCAGCCCTGATGCCGGTCAGCGCGCCCGGTGCGCCCGGAGACCACGACGGCTCCGGCCCTGCTCGCGCGTGCGGGCAGGGCCGGAGCCGAAGGGGCGAGGGACGCGACGCGACAGCGGTGCGCCGTGCCACGACGCGCGCGGTCGCCGCGTGGCGTCAGTCGCGCGTCAGCTTGCGGTAGGTGACGCGATGCGGGCGCGCGGCCTCGGCACCCAGTCGCGCGACCTTGTTCTCCTCGTACGCGGCGAAGTTGCCCTCGAACCAGTACCACGCCGACGGGTTCTCCTCGGTGCCCTCGTAGGCGAGGATGTGCGTGGCCACGCGGTCGAGGAACCAGCGGTCGTGGGACACGACGACGGCGCAGCCGGGGAACTCCAGCAGCGCGTTCTCGAGCGAGCCGAGCGTCTCGACGTCGAGGTCGTTGGTCGGCTCGTCGAGCAGCAGCAGGTTGCCGCCCTGCTTGAGCGTGAGCGCCAGGTTGAGGCGGTTGCGCTCGCCACCCGAGAGCACGCCGGCCGGCTTCTGCTGGTCGGGGCCCTTGAACCCGAACGACGCGACGTAGGCGCGCGAGGGGATCTCGACGTTGCCGACCTTCATGAAGTCGAGCCCGTCGGAGACGACCTCGAACAGCGTCTTCTTCGGGTCGAGTCCGCCACGCGACTGGTCGACGTAGGAGATCGAGACGGTCTCGCCGATCTTGAGGTCGCCCGAGTCGAGCGGCTCCAGGCCCACGATCGTCTTGAACAGCGTCGACTTGCCCACGCCGTTCGGGCCGATGACGCCGACGATGCCGTTGCGCGGCAGCGTGAAGCTCAGCCCGTCGATGAGGACGCGCTCGCCGAAGCCCTTCTTGAGGTTCGTCGCCTCCAGCACCGTGGAGCCCAGGCGCGGGCCGGCGGGAATCTGGATCTCCTCGAAGTCGAGCTTCCTGGTCCGCTCGGCCTCCGACGCCATCTCCTCGTAGCGGGCCAGGCGCGCCTTCGACTTGGCCTGGCGGCCCTTGGCGTTGGAGCGCACCCACTCCAGCTCCTCCTTGAGGCGCTTGGCGAGCTTGGCGTCCTTCTTGCCCTGGACCTGAAGGCGTTCGCCCTTCTTCTCCAGGTACGTCGAGTAGTTGCCCTCGTACGGGTACAGCCGGCCGCGGTCGACCTCGCAGATCCACTCCGCGACGTGGTCGAGGAAGTAGCGGTCGTGGGTGACGGCCAGGACGGCGCCCGGGTACGTGGCCAGGTGCTGCTCGAGCCACAGCACCGACTCGGCGTCCAGGTGGTTGGTCGGCTCGTCGAGCAGGAGCAGGTCGGGCTTCTCCAGCAGCAGCTTGCACAGCGCCACGCGGCGGCGCTCACCGCCGGACAGCACGGACACCTCGGCCTCGGGCGGCGGGCAGCGCAGCGCGTCCATCGCCTGCTCGAGCTGGCTGTCCAGCTCCCACGCGTCGGCGTGGTCGATGGCCTCCTGGAGCTCGCCCATCTCGGCGAGCAGCGCGTCGAAGTCCGCGTCGGGCTCGGCCATGAGGCCGCTGATCTCGTTGAAGCGGTCGACCTTGGCCTTGATCCCGGCCACCGCCTCCTCGATGTTGCCCAGGACGGTCTTGCTCTCGTTGAGCGGCGGCTCCTGCTGGAGGATGCCGACCGTGTACCCGGGGCTCAGGCGCGCCTCGCCGTTCGACGGCGTGTCGAGGCCGGCCATGATCTTGAGGATGGTCGACTTGCCGGCACCGTTCGGGCCGACGACACCGATCTTCGCGCCCGGCAGGAAGTTGAGCGACACGTCGTCGAGGATGACCTTGTCGCCGTGCGCCTTGCGCGCCTTGTACATGGTGTAGATGAACTCAGCCACTGGCTCGTTTCCACCGTTTCGATCGCGGGTCCGTGGTCGTGGCAGGCCAGACCACCGGGGGTGCAGGGAGGTCGCCGGGCCGGCCGACGACCCCCCAGCCTACGGCCCTCACACCCCGACGGTCTCCCGCGCGCCGACGTCGGCCGCATCGTCGTCATCGTCCGGCGCCCCCGCAGGCGCGCCGGACGGCAGCGTCTCGGTGTGAACGGTCCTGGTGTAGCGCGCCACGCCCCGCGCGACGTCGACCGCGATCGACGCGTTCTCCACGACCAGCGCATGCCGGACCTGGGCGACCTCACGCAGCTCGCCGTCCGGTCCGCGCTCCTCCTTGCGCACCTCGTACTCCTCGAACGCGAGCCGCCCCGCGACCACCACAGGCGTGCCGCGACGCACCGACTCGACGAGGTTGAGCGCGCGATCACCGAACGCTCGAGCGGTGAACCACATCGTCGGCCCGTCACCCCACTCGCCCGTGCGCGGGTCGCGCACGCGTCGCGTGCTGGCCACGCGGATCGACGTCCAGCGGGTGCCGCTCTCAGCCGTGTACAGCGTTGGGTCCTGGCCCACGTGGCCGACCACCGTCACGTTGACGTCGCTCATCAGTCCTCCTGCCCGTCGGGCCGGCACCGTGCCGGCCACCGGCAGGAGGATCAGGCGGGCGCCGGCGTCCGCGCGCCCCCCGCAGGCTCCGGTGTGGACGCCCCCAGGCCGCCAGCCGTTGGGGACGTGCTCGCGCCCGTGTCCCCCGGCCCCGCGACGTCGGACTCGCGCGCCGACCTCGCCAGCTCGCGCACCTGCCGGTGCGCGGCGAGAAGCCGCACCGTCGGCGCCCCCAGGCCGTCCGCGAGCACCCGTTCGAGCACCGCCCTGCCCTCGGCCGCCACGCCCTCGGCCCGGCGCCGAGCCAGCCGCCGCCGCGTCACCGCGGCGCCCACCGCCAGCCCCGCACCCGCCAGCACCAACACGCCGGCCACGGCCCACAGCACCACCGGCCAGGCGTCGGGCAGCACCACCACACCGCCGCTCACCAGCCCCGCCAGCACCCCCACCGCGGCGCCCACACCGGCCGACACCCACGCCGCCCGCCGCACCACGCGCGCGTGCGCCGGACCGGTCACGTCCAGCCCCACCGACCGCACCGCCTCCGCCACGCACGCACGCAACGTGTCCGCGCCCTGCACCGACTCGGCCAGCGAACGCTGCCACCCCGGCGGAAGCGCCGCACCCGCACGCGTCAGCCACCGCGCCCGCGACAACGTCACCGCGTCACGGTCCGGCGGCGGGAACTCCGGCATCCCGTACCCGTTCCGTACGGCGGCACCCACCTGCCCGGCGACCGCGTCAAGACCCGTCGCCTCGACCAGCGCCGGCAGCTCACGCTCCACCGCCGGCTCCAGCTGCCACGGCACGTCGGCCGGCATCTGCGCCAGCAGCAACCGGGCCGCACCGTCGAGCTCACCCGCGGCACGGCCCGCGGCGACGGTCTGACGCTCGCACACCTCCTCGAGCAGCTCACGCACCTGCGCGACGCCCTCACCCGTGCGCGCGGACACCGCGATCACCGGCACCCCCACCAGGCCGTCGTCCTCCAGCAGGCGGTTGAGGTCGCCGAGCAGCTCCTCACGACGGCCCGCCGGCACCGTGTCGATCTGGTTGAGGAGCACCAGCATCGACGCCTCCATGCCCACCGAATCGCGCAGGTACCCCGAATGGAGCGCGTCGTCGGCGTACTTCTGCGGGTCCACCACCCAGATCAGCAGGTCGACCAGCGGCAGGACCCGGTCCACGACCTCGCGGTGCCGCGGCTCGACCGAGTCGTGGTCCGGCAGGTCGAGCAGCACGAGCCCGTCGAGCGCCTCGTCACCCTCCAGCTCGTCGGCCTGCACGATGCGGCGCTCGCGGTCGACGCCGATCCAGTCGAGCAGCGCCTGCGCGCCGTCGTCCCATGAGCACGCGGTGACGCGCGCCGTCGTCGGACGCTTGATGCCCACGTCGGCGAACGTGAGGCGGCAGATCTTGTTGAACAGCGACGACTTGCCCGAGCCGGTGCCGCCCGCGAGCGCCACCACGGTGTGCTCGACGCCGAGCGCCAGCCGCTCGCGCACGCCGTCGACGGCCTGTTGCACGCGGGCCGTCGTGGGTGCGTCGAGGCGGTCGTGGGCCACCGTCAGCGCCTGGGCGAGCGCGTCTGTCCGCGCCCGCAGCGTCGCGTCGTCCGTCACGTCAGTCTCCTCAGCTCGGCGAGCCGCACCCGCAGCCCGGAGGCTGCGTCGTCGGCGAGGTTCGGGGTGTCGAGCACGCCCAGGACGGCGTCGAGCTCGTCGCCGACGACGGCGACCGCACGCTCGCCGAGGTCGGCGCGCAAGGTCTTCACGGGCTCGGCGTGGGCTTCCGCGAAGACGCGGACGAGGAGCCGCTCGGCGTCGGCGCTTCCCGCGGCCGAGGCGAGCAGCAGCGTGCCCAGGCCCTGCGGCCCGAACGCCTTGACGGCGGCGGCCACCCGTTCGGCGTGCTCGCCCGCCCCGAAGCCGTCGACGACGCCGGAGACGCTCGCCGACCACGCCGTGACCGACGCGACGATCTTCGACTCGCGGTCGCGGGCCCGCGCGGCGGCGTCGGGCAGGGCGGCGCCGCCTCCGGCGGGGGCGCCCGGCCCGGTGAGCACCGCGCGCAGCCGCTCTTCGACGCGACCGCCCGCGGCCACGAGCGTGCGGGAGGCGGCGGCCTCGACGTCCGAACGCAGCGCGACCAGCGCCTCCTCGCGCTTGCGCCCGGCCCGCCGGGTCGAACGCACGACGCCGTCGCGGATCTTGACGCGGTCGACCTTCGCGCTGCCGGACAGCTCGCGCCACCGTGCCTCGACCGCGGCGCCCGCGACGACTCCCGCGGCGACGCCGGTGCGCGCGAGCCGCTCGGCGTCGGGGCGCTCCTTCTCGATGGCCGCGCGGATCCGCGCGGCCGCCTCGCCCTGCTCCTCGACGGCCTCCGCGAGCGCCGTGACCCACGCAGGCAGGGCGCCGAGTGCGCCCTTCAGCGTGCGGACGATGACGGCGCGCGAACGCTCTGGTCCGGCCAGGAGCCGCAGCCAGCGGCGCACGGGCGCCACGGTCCTCGCTTCGAGCAGGCCCTCGTGCGGGCCGACGTCGGGCACGACGAACAGCGGCACGTCCGTCATCCCGTGCTCGCGCAGGCGTTGCATGAGGTCGGCACGGATCGTCGTGAGCGTCTCCGTGGGGACGCGGTTGAGGACCATCGCGACCGACGCTCCGCGCTCCGTGGCGCGCGAAAGGGCCTGCCAGGGCAGTGCGTCGCCGTAGCGCGAGGCCGTCGTGACGAAGAGCCACAGGTCGGCCGCTTCGAGGAGCTGCTGCGCCGTCGTCCGGTTCTCGGAGAGGAACGAGTCGAGGTCGGGGGCGTCGAGCAGGGCCGTGCCGCGAGGGACGCCGTCGTGGTAGACGACGCGGGACGCCTCGGTCGCGGGCCCCGCCTGCACGACGTCCCGGTCTGCGGGGTTGAAGGCCAGCACGGGCTCGCGCGTCGTGGGGCGCAGCACCCCGGCGAGCGACACCTCCTCGCCCAGCAGCGAGTTGTACAGCGTGGACTTGCCGGCCCCTGTCGACCCGGCGACGACGACGATCGCGGGCGACGACAGCTCGCGCAGACGCGGCAGCAGGTGCTCGTCGAGCTGGGCGATCAGTCGCCCGCGCGAAGCCTCGGCCTCGGCCGCGCCGTCGATCGGCAGCGGCAGGCGGACGTCCTCGACGTCGCGTCGCAGGTCGCGGGCGACGTCGTAGACCGTCAGGCCGAGCTCGTCCGCCACGGCGGGGTCGGGTCGGCCCGCGATGGGGCGGGCGGCGCGCGGTCCCTGGGGCAGTGTCACGGTGTCATCCTGGAAGGTCGGAGGGCCGAGCCAAACGTTGGCCAGCCTATCGCGTTGACCTGCGCCAAGACCGGAACGAACCCTGCGAGCCCGATCCGGCGGCCCCGCCTGGCCCGTCCGTGTCTCCCGATCCTCCAGCCGAGCTTTGGCTCGGCTCCTAGAACTTCGGGATCTCCCACCCTGCGGCGACGGCGTCCCACACCGCCTTCTCGCTGGCATCGTCCGGTGGCCGCGGGGTCGGCGAGACGGGAGCTGCGGGCCACTTGAGAATGTCGGAGTCCCACGGATCGCGCAGTTCGCCCACCCAGACGAGCGTGCGGTTCCCGTAGAACTCCTGGAAGAGCATGTAGGCGAACCGAGGGAAGGCCTCGTGGTTGAGGGAGTAGCTGGACACGATGCCAAGGCTGTCGACGCGAGCCCGAACGACGGTGTATCCGCGCGGCGTCAGTCGCCACGACACCGTGAAGCACCCGTAGGGTTTGGCGAGCCCGTTCGTCGGGTCGAACGCGTTCTCGAGCTTCCCGCCGATGTCCATGCTGATGCTGTGCCTGCGCTTGAGCTTGTAGTTCTGGGAGCCGAAGTTGTAGGTGGCTCCGAACCAGTCGCGGCCGATGCTGCACACCATGGTGTGGATCCAGCGGCTGTCGGCCACGACCACATAGACCGTGGACAGGTCGCCCAGGAGCTTGGTCGTCTGCCGTGGCGGCGCCCATTGCAGGGGTCCGTAAGGCTGCACAGGCTGCGCAGGCTGCACCGGACCGCCGGGGTACGCGGCTGCGCCCGGGGCGGGCCGGCCTGCGACCTGTCCTGGCGCCGGCGCCCACGCCTCGTTGCGCCACGCCGGGTCGGTCATCGTGAACCTCCCGGCTCCTCGACGACGAGGACATCGCCGATCCCGCCCTCGGCCTGGGGAACCCAGTGCACGACGCTGACCCCCGGGTCGTACGCCGCGTCGCCTGGACCGGACGCCTGGAGGGAGACGAATAGTTCGCTGACCAGCGGCACCGCAGCCAAGATCCAGACAAAGCTGAGGATGGTGCCGACCCAGAGGCCGATGGACGCCGGCGTGTTCTTGTAGCCCGATGCGGCGGACCGGGATCGGGCCATGAACCCGAGGATCACTCCTGCGAACGGGCAGAAGAACGCCGTGCACAGGGCGGCCAGCCCGAGACCCCGGCCGGCGTCGACCGCGTCCTGGGGCGGGCGGTAGGAGGGCGACACGACGGAGTGGTACTGGTTCTGGTACGGCGCCCCCGGCGCGTAACCCCCGGGAGCCGGCGCCAGGTACGGCGTCCCCGTCGCGTACCCGCCGGGAGCCGGCGCCAGGTACGGCGTCCCCGTCGCGTCACCGCCGGGAGCCGGCGCCAGGTACGGCGCCCCCGGCGCGTCACCGCCAGGAGCCGGCGCCAGGTACGGCGGAGCCCCTTGGGGGTACGGAAGCTGCTGCGGGTAGCCCCCGGGGAGAGGCGTCGGGTACACGGGGCTCGTGCCGGTGCCGGCCGGGGTCCCTTCTGACGGCTCAGTATTCACGTGCTCCACATCGTCCTTCGTCATCTGTATCGGCACCTTCCCTCGCCGCGAGCCGTTACCCGTGGCTCGAGGGGGTGAATGCGAGCTGCCCGCGGAACACGCCCCGCTCGCGTGAGACCACCTGCACGCGGCCCGGTGGCCCGGCCGCGGGCTTGACCCGCCCGATGAGCGCGCCCTCCTCGGGGTTGCCGGGCAGCAGGATGCCGGTGGCACCCAGGTCGCCGAGGCGCTGGAGGACTGGGTCGTACAGCGCGCGTGACGCACCACCCGATCTCCGTACGACGACGACGTGCAGCCCGACGTCGGAGGCCTGGGCGAGCAGCGGGACGAGCGGCAGGATCGGGTTGCCCTGGGAGGTGGAGACCAGGTCGTAGTCGTCGATGAGGACGAAGCCCTCGGCGCCCTTCCACCACGAGCGCGCACGCAGCTCCTCCGCGGTCACGCCGGGGCCGGGGATGCGGCTGGAGAACAGCGCGGCGAGCTCCGACATCCCTCCCGAGGCCAGCTCGTGCGACGTGAGGTAGGCGCCCAGGTACTCGGGCGGGACCTCGTCGAGCAGCGCCCGCCGGTAGTCGACGACGAAGATCTTGGCCTCGGAGGGTCCGTACAGGCGCACGATCTCGGCCGCGCAGGCTCGCAGCAGCGAGGACTTGCCCGTCTCTGCGTCGCCGAAGGCGTACAGGTGCGGGCTGGTGCGCAGGTCGAGGCCGAACGGGGCGAGGGCCTGCTCGTCGACGCCGAGCAGCAGACGCCGGTCCTCGGGTCCTGCCAGTGCCTGGACCTGCGGCAGGTCGATGCGCTCGGGCAGCATCCGCAGCTTCGGCCCGGCGGGGCCGTGCCACGCGGACTGCACGCGCGCGACGAGGTCGGCCACGCCGTCGGCGAGGGTCTCTGCGGCACCGTCGCCGTCGATGCGCGGCAGCGCGGACAGCAGGTGCAGGCCGGACGGCGTCAGGCCGCGCCCGGGCAGCGACTCGGGCACGTTGCGGGCCGCCTTGCGGTCCACCTCGGAGTCGGACGGGTCACCGAGCCGCAGCTCGAACCGGGTGCCGATGACGTCGCGGATCTGCGGGCGCATCTCCATCCAGCGGTTGGCGGTGAGGATCACGTGGACGCCGTAGGTGAGTCCGCGTGCCGCGATCGCGATGATCTGCTGCTCGAGCTCTTCGAACTCCGCGCGCAGGGTGGCCCAGCCGTCGACGACGAGGAAGATGTCGCCCCACCCGTCGTCCGCCTGGCCTGCCGCGCGCCGCTGGCGGTAGGTCTCCATGGAGTCGACGCCCGCGTCGCGGAAGTAGACCTCCCGCGCGTCGACGATCCCGGAGATCTCGGCGATCGTGCGCCGGACGGCGTCGGGTTCGGAACGCATCGCGAGACCGGCCAGGTGAGGCAGTCCGCGCAGCGCGGTGAACGTGCCGCCGCCGAAGTCGAGCACGTAGAACTGCGTCTCGAGCGGGGTGGTGGTCAGGGCGAGCGCCGTGACGGCGGTCCGCAGGAGCGTGGACTTGCCGGACAACGGCCGCCCGACGACGACCATGTGGCCGGCCGCTCCGGACAGGTCGACGACGAGCGCTTCGCGTCGCTGTTCGAGGGGCACGTCGACCACGCCGAGGGGACGCGCAGTCGGCCGGTCTCGCGCCAGGAGGCGCTGGTGAGGCCGAGCGCGGGGTCGGGGGCAAGGTCGGTGAGCATGCGGTCGAGCGACTCGGGTCGCTCCAGGGGCGGCAGCCAGACGCGGTGCGCCTCGGGCCCTCGCCCGCGCATCGCCTCGACGGCGACGTCGAACATGATCCTTTCGACGTCGTCCGTGGCGGCCTGCGGGGCTTTCGGGGCCGCCGGGGTGGCGGGCGCCTCGGGCGCCTGCTGGATCGGCCGTGGCGCGGCCGTGAAGAGCTCGAGGTGCACGGGGCCGCGTGCCGACGCCTCGCCGGCCGCGGGCGTGGTCGCGGCGCTCTGTTCGCTGCGTGGCGCGAGCTTGCCGGAGACGTACGCGGCGCGGAACTGGACGATGGCCTCGGTGCCGACCTTGAGGTAGCCGACGCCTGGTTCGCGTGGCAGGTCGACGGCGTCGGGCACGCCGAGGATGGAGCGTGACTCGGCGGCCGAGAAGGTCCGCAGGCCCACACGGTAGGACAGGTAGGTGTCCAGGCCGCGCAGCTTGCCCTCCTCCAGGCGCTGGGAGGCGATGAGCAGGTGGACGTGCAGGGAGCGGCCGACACGGCCGATGTTGACGAACGAGTCGACGAACTCGGGCTTGGCGGCCAGCAGCTCGGAGAACTCGTCGACGACGATGAGCAGCGCCGGCAGCGGTGGCAGATCGGGGCGGGTGGAGCGACGCGCGGCCTCGTAGTCGCCGACGTTCGCGAAGTTGCCCGCCGCTCGCAGCACCTCCTGGCGCCGCGTGATCTCGCCGGTCAGGGCGTCCTGGAACCTGTCGACGAGCGAGAGCTCCTCACCCAGGTTGGTGATGATGGCCGAGACGTGGGGCATGTCGGCCATGCCGGCGAACGTCGCACCACCCTTGAAGTCGACGAGCACGAAGTTGAGCTGCTCGGGCGAGTGGGTCAGTGCCAGTGCGAGCACCAGGGTGCGCAGCACCTCCGACTTGCCCGAGCCGGTGGCGCCGATGAGCACGCCGTGCGGTCCCATGCCCTGCTCGGCGGACTCCTTGATGTCGAGGATCAGCGGCACCCCCGCGGTGTCCTGCCCGACCGGCACGCGCAGCCGCTGCTGCCCTGCCCGGTAGCGCCACGCCGCGTCGAGGTCGAGGTCGCGGACGTCGGGCAGGCCCAGCAGCTCCGTCAGTCCGAGCTGGCGCCTGACGGCGGCGCCGGGCGAGGCCTCCTCGGCGACGCCGCCGTACAGCGGCATGAGCCGGCGCGCGGCGGCCTCCGCATCGACCGTCGTCGCCGTGTCCGGCGTGAACTGCCATGCGCCGGTGCGCAGGTCGAGCACCTGCGCGGTGCCGTCGTCGTCGAGCGCGAGCCGGGCGACGCCTTCGTGCTCCATCGGCCCCCATGCCTCGGGCAGGTCGAGCACGGTGACCCCGGCGGTCCCGCCTGGGCGCGCGAAGGGATGGTCGGCCGGCAGCGCCACCCCGTCCGCGACCAGGAGCAGGTGGGGGCCGTCGGGTGTCGCGCCGATGCCCGTGGGGCGTGCGGTCGCGCCCTCGGGCAGCAGTGCCTCGAGCGGCTCCCAGGAGGGCACGATCATGCGGGCCGGCCCTGCGCCGTCCGACTCGCGGCGGGAGTGGGCGTGCGGCAGCCATTTGACCCACTCCCACTCGGCGGCGGCGTCGTGCGAGGCGACGACGGCGATCACGAGGTCGTCGGGGTCGTGATGGACGGCCGCCTGAAGGACGATGGCGCGGGCCAGCGACCGCACCCGCGCCTCGGTGCCGGTGACCTCGACGGTGGCGTAGCCGGTCAGCGGCAGCGAGGTGGGCAGGTCGGGCTGGGATCCGTGAGTGAGCATGAAGCGGTGCGCGGCCGACGCGCAGACGGGATCGAGCTGGGCCAGGGGCGGCAGCTCGGGCGCCTCGAGGTTCAGGCACAGCGGTTGCTCGCTGGTGCCGATCCGCAGGTCGAGGAAGTCGGTGTCGGTGCGCCCGCGCTCCCACACGCGCGTGCGTTCGTCGGCGAGGAAGACCAGGGCTTGCGGGGCGGGGTGCCGCCAGGTCGCGGCGCGTCGCTGCTGGCGCGCGGCCGTGCGCACGGTGCGGCGCAGCTCGGCGAGGTACGTCAGGTACTCGCGGCGCTGGCCCACGACCTCGGCGGCACGCTGAGAGCGCTGACGCCAGCCGTTGGTGACCGCGAAGCCGAGCGACGACACGAGGAACATGCCCCCGCCGACCATGCCGGCCGCACCGGCGCCGGACATCGCCACCATGACAACGCCGCCGACCGACCCGAGCATCGGCAGCATGGTGGTCAGCAGCGAGTTGGTGCCGTCGCTCACCGACAGCTCGGGCGGGGCTGGAGCGTGATGGTCCCTGACGGGACACGAGGCACCGCAAGGCGTCTGGCCATCTCAGTCCTCCCCTGGATCAGCGTGGCCGTCCAGCTCCGGTCGCCGATGCGCACGCGCACCCCGTCGTCGAGCGCGAGCCTGGCTCCGGGGACTGCGGCGGTGCGGGTGCCGTCCTCGGCGACGAGCACCGAGCCGTTGGTGGAGCCGAGGTCGGTGACCCACACGCCGTCGTCGGCGTGCTCGACGCGCAGGTGGTTCTTGGACACGGTGCCGCCGTCCTGAAGGACGGTGATGACGCTCTCGCCGGGCACGGTGGGCGTCGGGCGGCGGCCGAGCACGGCCGTCACGCCCCATGGCAGGTACTCGCGCTGCCCGGTGTCGAACGCGAGCAGGAGCGATGCGGCGCCCGCGCCCCCGGGCCCAGCCAGGGCGAGCGCGACGTCGCCGTGCATCGAGGTGTGGGAGAGCGGGCCGAGCTGGTCCGCGGCGATCGCGTGCCCGGCGGGCGGAGCGAACACGGGCGTCGCCGCGAACCACTCGTCCCTGTGGGACTGCGTGCCACCTGCAGTCGTGCCGAACGATGGCGCCGGGGCGCCCCCGGCGGGCAGGAACGTGCCGACCGTGCCGGGTGCGGGGGCGGCGGCCGGGGCAGGGGGTGGGGCAGGGCGCCCGCGCCGGCGGCCTGCGCGCGGCGCGCCACGACGAGCACGGCCGTGCCGGCCGCTTTGTCTGCCCATGTGCGTCCGCGCCGCGTGGCGTCGAACGCGCCTGAGGCTGCCACGACCCAGGCGCCCGCCCCCGCCACCAGCGCACCGGTGGCGAGCACGACGAAGCGCGCCAACTCCCGGCCCGTGCCGGGACTGCATGGTGCGCCGTCTTGCACCGTGCGCAGTCCCAGGGCGGCGTTGCCGACCGTCAGCCCTGTGCGTGCCTCCCACACCAGCAGGGCCACGCACGCCTCCACGGCCACGAGCAGCCCGAGCACCGCGGACGAGGCCGCGATCCCCACGCCTGCGCCCAGCGCGGTGACGGCCACGGCGTCGAGGGTGAACGCCGCCAGGCGCGCGCCTGCGGTCGCCGGTCGGGTTGTGGGCGTGCTCATGCCGCGACCGCCCTGGCGACCTGGACGGCGCCGCCCGCGAGCAGGCCGGCAGGCAGGGCCAGCGCGATGACCAGGGCCTCGGCGATGTCAGCGGCGCGCGAGAGCACGAGGGACCGTGCCCCGCGGGCGATGGCGGGAGCAACCAGCGCCGTGGCCACTCCGACGCCGAGCAGCGCCGCGGCCACCGCCGGGTCGAGCCGGCGTTCGGCGACGTTCAACGTCAGCGCGACGCCGAGGGCGCACGGGACGGCGGCCGTGGCACGCAGCGCCCAGCGTTGCACCGCGCTGGTGCTCGCCCTGCCCAGCAGCGAGGTTGCCGCTGCATAGCAGAGGAGCAACGCGACCTGCCCGACGAGGACGAGGCCCTGCCCCGGTCGTGTCCCAACCGCTGCTGGCAGGGCCGCCGCCCCGGTGGCTGCGAGCAGCGCCGTCGCGCTGCTGCGCGCCTGGCGGGCGGCCAGGACCCGTGCGCTGATGGCCTGGCCGTCGACAGCGCCCGGATCGGTCACTTCGGGCATGCGCACGCTCCAGCGAGTCTCCATGAACCGCGGCGAGTCCAGCAGCAACTCGTCGGGCAGCCGCAGCACGAGCCCCGGTAGCGCACGCACGGCCAGCGGCACCGCAGCGACCGTGAGGGCGGCACACAGGCGCGCGTCCCACGCCAGGCCCAGCCCCAGGCCCCAGACACCCGCGAGGGCCGACGCCCATGCTCCGGTCGCGGCCAGGGTGGCGCGCGTGTGCAGCCCGGCGACGACGGTGCCTGCGATCGCGACCGCGCCCACCGCCGCTGAGGCCGTGAGCACGGCAAGGTGGGTGGCACCCGCGCCGTGACGTCCGTGGCCGAGCAGCAGCACCACTCCGACGACCAGCACGCTCGCCGCGACAAGGCCCCATCGCCCGACCCGCTCGGTCGTCGCCCTCGACGGCACGGGCGCGGGCGCGGGCGTGCCGCGGGGGTGCCCCCGGTCGGGGTGCAGCACGGTGACGAGCGCGCCGTCCGCGAGATCTGCGACGCGGGTGTGCGGCCCGATGCCTGCGGCGGAGCCGATCAGGACGACGTCCGCGGACCTCCCGTCGACCCCCGCCTGGGCGAGGGCGTCTCCCACGGTGCTCGTGAGGGGAATCGCCAGGTCGATCCGCTGCGCGCCGTCCAGGAGCGCGACACGCCGCACCGCCGGTGCCGTCACCACGGGGGCCGCGGGCGCGACAGGGCCGCGAGCGCGTCGGTCAACTCCTGCCTGGCCTGGTTCTCGGCTTCTCGCGCGGCAATGACCTCTTCGTTCTCCGGTTGCTGGGCCGCCTTCTCCTTTGCGACGACAAGGTTCGCGATCACGTGCTGGCGGACCCGGCGCGCCTCGGCTGACCGGTCGACTCCGCTGACGATGTCGGCGAGCGTCGTCTGCCGCAGGTCGATGCGTTGCTGGAGGCGCTGCCAGTCCTGACCTTGCTCGCCCTTGCGCCGCGATGCGGCCGCCTCGTCGTCCTCAGAGGTGTCCCGGGCGGCCTGGGCGGCGCGCTCTCGTGCCGCGTCGGCGCGCGTCTGTGCGGTGAACTCGCGGATCTCCGCGATGGCTGCCCGCAGATCGTCGTGCTCGTCTGCCATGGTGTTCACACCCCGTCCCACGCGAGGGTCTTCTGTGCGGCGTCGAGGGTCTTGGAGCCCGCGTTCGCCGCAGAGATGCCGATGGTGACGGCCGACTCGACTTCGGGGTATTTCTCCCTGAAGTCCTCGACCATCCGCGCGATCTTCACGACGATCTTGGCGATCTTCTTCACGATCTCGTAAATCTTCTTCGCGATGCCGGTCAGCTTCTCGGCGAGCTCCGCGAACTTCTTGAATGCCTTCGTGATCTTCGTGGTCCATTTCGCCAGCGAGACGGCGATGCGTGGTTGCCAGTACAGCTGGGCGGCCTCCCCTACGCCAGGGACCCCCAGAGAGGCAATCGCTTTGCCCGCGAGGGAGGCGAGCTCAGAGATGCCCGTGGCAATCATCTCCGCGATCGCCTGGGCTGCCTCGCTCAGCGCCGAGACCATCTCGGAGGCCTCGTCGCAGGCCGACGGCAGGTCGGACAGGTTGTCGGCCATCTCTGCCTCGAGCGCCAGGAACGCGTCGGCCGTCTGCCCCTGCCACTGGTCGCCGACGTTCGCCTTGACGGCGTTCATGTTGTCCTTGAGCGTGCTCATGGCTCTGCCTGCCGCCGACCACGCCGCGGCGCCCCGATCGAGTTCACCCCAGTTGCCCGCGAGCGGCTTGAACACCCACTTTTCTAGCGGGCTCTCGCCGGTGAGGAACTTGATGACCCAGTCGATGCCGCCGATCACCAGCCCGGCGTTCATTCGCGCCGACTGCGCCCAGTCGTTCGGGACTGGCGGCGGCGGCGTCAGCGCGTCCGCCGGGCAGGGTACGTATCCGAAGCTCATCGTCGCTCTCCTCGCTGTTGTTCCTGGGCTTGTTGTGTCGAGTCACCCTGCGCTCCTGGCGGCGCATGCCATGACGGGCCCTGTGCCGGCGGGACCGGAATCGGGGGGCCCTGTGTCGGCGGGCCTGGTGGTTGTGGCCAGGCCTGGGGTGGCACGCCCGCACCGGGCACCGGTACTGCGGGGCGAGGAACCGTGCGGCCCCGACGCGTCAGCACCACCACGACCGTCACCACCCCCGCCACCAGCACCAGCCCGACCACACCCAGACCACCAACCAGCACCCACCGACCCACACCCCACCCGGCCGCACCCGCCGGGGCCTGCCCCGCCGGCGCGCCGCCCGACCCATCACCCGACGCCTTGCCCGACGTCTTGCCCGACGGGTCGGTCGACGGGTCGGCTGCCAGTGCGGGCGCCCACGACGGACGCACACCCGCCGCGATCTCCTCAGCCGTCGGGGAAGGCTCAGACCTCTCTGGGTCGACACTCCGGAGCTCGATCAGCGGGTTCTGGTCCGGGTACTGGGCGGGGTCACCCGCCCGCACCATGTGCCCCACCGACGCCAGCCCGTACCCGAAGATCTCGTCATAACCCAGCTCGTGATCCTCCGAGCCCGTGTTCCGGATCAACGACTGAAGCAACTGGTTGGCCGTCGCGTCCGGGTACACGCTCCACACATCCGCCAACATCCCCGCCACCAACGGCGTCGCAAACGACGAACCGCCGGCGATCTCCAGCGACCGCCAATCACCCGTGGTGGGGTCCCCCTGCACCAGCATCTGCCCACCCGCGGCCATCACGACCCGCTGATGTGCAATGTCCCTGATCCGGGCAGTCGGGGTCGCAGGCTTCAGGTCCGGCCCCACCGCCTGCACCGCCACCCCACCATTGACACGTTGGTTTGCCACACCGTCGTTGGACATCCCGTGGACCACGATCACGCCTTCGTGCATCGCATACGCGAACGCCACCGACAAATCATCGCCAGACACCGTAATGGTCTCCTGCGAGATGGAGATGATGTCCGCACCGTCATCCACGGCCTGCACGACCGCAGCCGCTGTCGCATCGGCGTCGTTCACGCTGCCACAGAGGATGCCGGGGTTGTAGGAGCCATCCGGGTTCGGGCTGTAGTAGCCGTTATCGTCGTAGAAGCGCACCCGCGCCTTCGGCGAGATCCCCCTCACCGAGGACTGACCGTCATACCCCTGACCATTCCCCACCAGATGCGCCACCACATTCGTGCCATGACCCGACTCGAAAAAATCAGTCGACGCCGCAGCCGCCGGCGCATCATCCGCCTCGTTCAAACAGAACGACGGCTCATGCACCACCAGATCCGCATCCGCCAGCATCGGCACCTGCGGGTTAATCCCGTCATCAATCACCGCGACCGTGACCCCATGACCATCCGCACCCTGCGCATTCACCTCAGCCACGCCATACGACCCGTACCACCACGACCCGTCCACACCCCACGCCGCCGCACGCCCGCCAACGACCACCACCCCAGCCACCACCACGGCAGCGCACGCCTTCACCCCAGCGCGACCAACACCCTTCAGCGACCGGTTCACACCACCACACATCGAACTCATGGCCGGTCTCCGTGCTGCACTCCCTGACCCGGCTGCACCGGACCGTCACCCACCCACGACGACGACTGCCACGGCTGACCCGGTGCCGACTGACCCGGTGCCGGCTGGCCCGGTGCCGGCTGACCCGGTGCCGGCTGACCCTGTGGTTGTGGCCAGCCCTGGGGTGGCACGCCCGCACCGGGCACCGGTACCGCGGGGCGAGGAACCGTGCGGCCCCGGCGCGTCAGCACCACCACGACCGTCACCACCCCCGCCACCAGCACCAGCCCGACCACACCCAGGCCACCAACCAGCACCCACCGACCCACACCCCACCCGGCCGCACCCGCCGGGGCCTGCCCCGCCTGCGTGCCGCCCGACCCATCACCCGACGCCTTGCCCGACGTCTTGCCCGACGGGTCGGTCGACGGGTCGGCTGACAGTGCGGGCGCCCACGACGGACGCACACCCGCCGCGATCTCCTCAGCCGTCGGGGAAGGCTCAAAGCCCTCCCGGTCGGCGCTCCAGGGCTCGATCAGCGGGTTCTGGTCCGGGTACTGGGCGGGGTCACCCGCCCGCACCATGTGCCCCACCGACGCCAGCCCGTACCCGAAGATCTCGTCATAACCCAGCTCGTGATCCTCCGAGCCCGTGTTCCGGATCAACGACTGAAGCAACTGGTTGGCCGTCGCGTCCGGGTACACGCTCCACACATCCGCCAACATCCCCGCCACCAACGGCGTCGCAAACGACGAACCCTCGGCGAGCCCCAGTGGCCGCCAATCACCAGTGTCGGTGTCCCCCTGCACCAGCATCTGCCCACCCGCAGCCACCACGACCCGCTCATGCGAGAAGTCCCGGAGCCGGGCAGTCGGGGTCGCAGGCTCCAGATCCGGCCCCACCGCCTGCACCGCCACCCCACCATTGACACGGAGGACTGCCACACCGTCGTTGGACATCCCGTGGACCACGATCACGCCTTCGTGAATCGCATACGCGAACGCCACCGACAAATCACTGCCCGCCGCCGCCCCCGTCTCCTGCGAGATGGAGATGATGTCCGCACCGTCATCCACCGCCTGCACGACCGCAGCCGCTACCGCATCGACGTCGTTCACGCTGCTGCAGTTCAAAAGCGAACTGAAGGAGCCATCCGGGTTCGGGAGGTAGTAGCCGCTGTCGTCATAGAAGCGCACACGCGCCTTCGGCGAGATCCCCCTCACCGAGGACTGCCCGTCATACCCCTGACCATTCCCCACCAGATGCGCCACCACATTCGTGCCATGCCACGACTCGAAGAAATCAGTCGTCGCCGCGGCCGCCGGTGCATCATCCGCCTCGTTCATACAGAACGACGGCTCATGCACCACCAGATCCGCATCCGCCAGCATCGGCACCCGCGGGTTGATCCCGCTATCGATCACCGCGACCGTGACCCCATGACCATCCGCACCCTGCGCATTCACCTCAGCCACGCCATACGACCCGTACCACCACGACCCGTCCACACCCCACGCCGCCGCACCCCCGCCAACGACCACCACCCCAGCCACCACCACGGCGGCGCACGCCTTCACCCCAGCGCGACCAACACCCTTCAGCGACCGGTTCACACCACCACACATCGAACTCATGGCCGGTCTCCGTGCTGCACTCCCTGACCCGGCTGCACCGGACCGTCACCCACCCACGACGACGACTGCCACGGCTGACCCGGTGCCGACTGACCCGGTGCCGGCTGGCCCGGTGCCGGCTGGCCCGGTGTCGGCTGGCCCTGTGCCGGCTGGCCCTGTGCCGGCTGACCCTGTGGTTGTGGCCAGGCCTGGGGTGGCACGCCCGCACCGGGCACCGGTACCGCGGGGCCGGGAACCGTGCGGCCCCGACGCGTCAGCACCACCACGACCGTCACCACCCCCGCCACCAGCACCAGCCCGACCACACCCAGACCACCGACCAGCACCCACCGACCCACACCCCACCCGGCCGCACCCGCCGGGGCCTGCCCCGCCTGCGTGCCGCCCGACCCATCACCCGACGCCTTGCCCGACGTCTTGCCCGACGGGTCGGTCGACGGGTCGGCTGCCAGTGCGGGCGCCCACGACGGACGCACACCCGCCGCGATCTCCTCAGCCGTCGGGGAAGGCTCAGACCTCTCTGGGTCGACACTCCGGAGCTCGATCAGCGGGTTCTGGTCCGGGTACTGGGCGGGGTCACCCGCCCGCACCATGTGCCCCACCGACGCCAGCCCGTACCCGAAGATCTCGTCATAACCCAGCTCGTGATCCTCCGAGCCCGTGTTCCGGATCAACGACTGAAGCAACTGGTTGGCCGTCGCGTCCGGGTACACGCTCCACACATCCGCCAACATCCCCGCCACCAACGGCGTCGCAAACGACGAACCGTCGGCGATCTCCAGCGACCGCCAATCACCCGTGGTGGGGTCCCCCTGCACCAGCATCTGCCCACCCGCAGCCATCACGACCCGCTGATGCCCAAAGTCCTGGAGCCGGGCAGTCGGGGTCGCAGGCTTCAGGTCCGGCCCCACCGCCTGCACCGCCACCCCACCATTGACACGGAGGGTTGCCACACCGTCGTTGGACATCCCGTGGACCACGATCACGCCTTCGTGCATCGCATACGCGAACGCCACCGACAAATCATCGCCAGACACCGTAATGGTCTCCTGCGAGATGGAGATGATGTCCGCACCGTCATCCACGGCCTGCACGACCGCAGCCGCTACCGCATCGACGTCGTTCACGCTGCCACAGAGGATGCCGGGGTTGTAGGAGCCATCCGGGTTCGGGCTGTAGTAGCCGTTATCGTCGTAGAAGCGCACCCGCGCCTTCGGCGAGATCCCCCTCACCGAGGACTGCCCGTCATACCCCTGACCATTCCCCACCAGATGCGCCACCACATTCGTGCCATGCCACGACTCGAAAAGATCAGTCGTTGCCGCGGCCGCCGGCGCATCATCCGCCTCGTTCATACAGAACGACGGCTCATGCACCTCCAGATCCGCATCCGCCAGCATCGGCACCTGCGGGTTAATCCCGTCATCAATCACCGCGACCGTGACCCCATGACCATCCGCACCCTGCGCATTCACCTCAGCCACGCCATACGAGCCGTACCACCACGACCCGTCCATACCCCACGCCGCCGCACCCCCGCCAACGACCACCACCCCAGCCACCACCACGGCAGCAACCAGGCGACCCTCCGTCGTCCGCGCACACCGCGTACCGGCGGAACGCCATCGCGCCCGGCTCACGTCCGAGAGCCGAGCACGGGTGCGGCTTTACCGACCCCTGTCGTGGCGGAGGCGCCCGTGGCCTGGGACGTCGCGTCCGACGAGCGCAGGGCCGCCTCGAGCATGCCGTTCACGTCGTCACGGCTCTCCCACGCGTCCCGCAACTCGTCGGCCGAGCGGCCGAGCGGATCTCCGTCCGCCATCCGCTCCCACAGCACGCGGTACTCCAGCGCGTCATGCTGTTCCTGCGCCATGAGCCGCGCGATGTCGCCGAGCCCGGTCGCCGAGCCGTCCGGCCCGTCTGCGGCCTCTGCCCCCGCGACCGGTTCGCCCGGCACGGCGGGATCGGTCGCCGCCGGATCCATCGGCGCCGGCTCGGTCTCTGTTGGGTCCGACTCCGGCAGGCCGTCGGGCACGGGTTCCCACCCCACCGGCCCTGCCACCCCCGGGCCGTCGGGCGCTGGGTCGACAGACGCCGCATCGGCGGATGCCTGGTATCCCGGCGCGGGATCCTCGGGGTCGAGCGTCGGGGAGACCGTGGGGCCGTCGTCTGCGCCGCGGATGGACGGTCCGGTGCTGGAGAACGTGACATCGCCGTCGGACTGGATCACGTAGACGTCGCCGTTGCCTGACGACTCGATGTTCAGTGACCCTGCGTTCAGGGTGTCGCCGCCGGCATCAGTCGACGTCGGCGGAGCCGACACGTTCCCGGGCTCGTCGGCGTCGAACCCGCCCCCGAGCTCACCGCCACCGCCAAACGCGCCCGCGCCGCCACCATAGCCGCCACCGCCACCGCCATAGCCGCCACCGCCATAGCCGCCACCGCCATAGCCGCCACCGCCGTAACCGCCGCCCGGCACCGCTCCGGGCTGGCCGACGGCGACATTGACGTCGACGTTGATCTGCGCAAGGGCGTCCACTAGCCCCTGGATCGTGTCGATCCGCTCCTGCTCGTCGCTCTCCGTGTCCGCGCGGTACGCCTCAAGGTGCTCCGCCTGCTTGTCCAGGGCGTCGGCGATCGCGGACATCGCCTGGACCAAGTCCTCTCGCACCGTTCGGTACGGGCGCTCCAACAGACTGAGCAAAAGCCCTATCGCGTCGTTCAGGCAGCAGAACAAGTTGACGTAGTCGATCGTCTTGCGCACCCCCGCACCCTGGGTCCGGGAGAACTTGGCGATCTGCGTCAGCAGCTCGCCCTCGACCGTGATCTTGGCACCCATACCCCTAGTCCTCTCCGTTGTGCTCGCGGCGCCCGGCCCCGGCCTGCGGCGGGAGCTTCACAGGCTCGACGTCGTCCTCGATGGTCGGCGCCAGCAGCCCGCCCAGGCCGCGACGCTTCTTGTCTCCGCCCGCGCCACCGGCGCCCATGCCGCCGCCCATCATCGACGTGTTGCCACCGCGAGCGCCCGCAGCACCCGCACCCCCGGTCGCGCCCGCGGAACCCGCGGCACCGGACGACGTCTCACCGGCGCGGCCTGCGAGCTCGGCCGAGGCTGCGCCCGCCCCCCGGGCACCGACCCCGCCCATGCCTGTGCCGCCGGAGCCAGCGCCTGCGCCAGCGCCCGCACCCGCACCCGCACCCGCACCCGCACCCGAGCCGATCCCGCCGACACCTCCCGCAGACCGGAAACCGGCGCCCGCGCCCGCGCCCGCAGATCCGAGCCCGCCGGCAGCACCCGATCCGCCCGCAGACCCGAACCCACCCGCGGAGCCCGATCCGCCCGCAGACCCGAACCCACCCGCGGAACCCAGCCCACCCGCGGAACCCGACGCCTGACCGGCGCCGAATCCTCCGCCGGTCAGCCCTCCCAGTCCGGCGGCCAGGCGCGCGCCCGTCAGGCCCGCAGCGCCCAGACCCGCCACGGAGCCTGCCGCGCCGATCCCGCCCGAGCCGAAACCCCCGGACCCCGCACCAGCGGCACCGCTGCCGCTGCCCGCGGCCCAGGCTCCGCCGTCCCAGGAACCGACGCCGCCCGCACCACTGTCTACGGACACGTAGCCGCCCGACGACGAGGGTGGCGCACCCGGCACGTAGCCGTGCGACGAGCCAGCCGAACCCGCCGAGCCTGCCGAACCCGCCGAGCCTGCCGAACCCGCCAGGCCGTCGAAGCCCGCGGACATGCCCGTCCCCGACGACGGCGCCGCGCCGGGCACGTACCCGGGCACCTGCCCGGACGAGCCGCCGAAGACCCCCGACCCGGCCGCCCCTGACGACGGGGCCACGCCCGGCTCGTACCCCGCTCCCGGGGCGCCGCCGAGCGGGCCTGGCGACGACTGCCAGCCGGCGCTGCTCGCGGCCGCCGAGCCGCCGGTGCTCCCCACGTCCCAGACGGTCCCCGCGCTGCCCAGGGCCCCCGCGCCCGGACCACCCACGCCCCAGGAGAGGCCCCCACCGGCACTCGGGTTGCCGACACCGGACGAGCCGGGCCCACCCACCGCGGAGGTGCCGTTCCCCTCGTCGTCGCCATCGTCCACGCTCGTCGACGGTAGTTGGCGTGTGTGCAAGACGTCATCGAACCGAAGAAGCGGCTTGAGTTGCTTCTCCGCACGCTCGAGCGCGGCGCCTGCATGCTCCTCACGCTTGTGGTCCAGGTACGCCGTAACGGCGGCCATGGCCCCCGCGCCGGCCAGGAACGGCGCACCAAAGACCGTGAAGGCCGTGCCGGCGGCGGCTGTCAGGATCACTTCCTTCGCGCCCTTAGGCAGTTCGGGCATGCCGTCCTGCTCGCTCCGGAGCGCGGCGCGCACCCGGTTCGCCTCCTCGACGTCCCGCAGAGCCGCCTCCGCCATCTCAACCGCCGTCGAGCAGGTGTTCGTGATGTCGACCAGCGCGGCCCGTGCGGCGTCGCCCGCCGTGCCGGTCAGTGCCGTGTCCATGCCACGCAGCGCGTCCATCAGGTCACGCGCCCGCTCCGCGAACTGCTGGGCGCCGGGCATCGCCCAGTCCTCCCCGGACACCAGTGCCTTGAGCTCATCCGTCTTCGACGTCATCGCCGTTCTCCTTGCTGCTGTCCGTGGCCCGGCTGCACCGGGCCGTCACTCGGCGTCGTGTCGCCCCGCCACAGCTGGCCCTGTGCCGGCTGGCCCTGTGCCGGCTGGCCTGGTGGTTGTGGCCAGGCCTGGGGTGGCACGCCCGTACCGGGCACCGGTACCGCGGGGCCGGGAACCGTGCGGCCCCGGCGCGTCAGCACCACCACGACCGTCACCACCCCCGCCACCAGCACCAGCCCGACCACACCCAGACCACCAACCAGCACCCACCGACCCACACCCCACCCGGCCGCACCCGCCGGGGCCTGCCCCGCCTGCGTGCCGCCCGACCCATCACCCGACGCCTTGTCCGACGTCTTGCCCGACGGGTCGGCCGCCAGCGCGGGCGCCCACGACGGACGCACACCCGCCGCGATCTCCTCAGCCGTCGGGGAAGGCTCAAAGCCCTCCCGGTCGGCGCTCCAGGGCTCGATCAACGGGTTCTGGTCCGGGTACTGGGCGGGGTCACCCGCCCGCACCATGTGCCCCACCGACGCCAGCCCGTACCCGAAGATCTCGTCATAACCCAGCTCGTGATCCTCCGAGCCCGTGTTCCGGATCAACGACTGAAGCAACTGGTTGGCCGTCGCGTCCGGGTACACGCTCCACACATCCGCCAACATCCCCGCCACCAACGGCGTCGCCACCGACGAACCGTCGGCGATCTCCGTGGGCTCCCAATCACCCGTGGTGACATCCCCCTGCACCAGCATCTGACCACCCGCAGCCATCACGACCCGCTGATGTGCAATGTCCCGGATCCGGGCAGTCGGGGTCGCAGGCTCCAGATCCGGCCCCACCGCCTGCACCGCCACCCCACCATTGACACGGAGGACTGCCACACCGTCGTTGGACATCCCATGGACCACGATCACGCCTTCGTGAATCGCATACGCGAACGCCGCCGACAAATCGCCCGGCGCCGTATTGGTCTCCTGCGAGATGGAGATGATGTCCGCACCGTCATCCACCGCCTGCACGACCGCAGCCGCTACCGCATCGACGTCGTTCACGCTGTTGCAAAGGATGCCGGCGCTGTAGGAGCCATCCGGGTTCGGGCTGTAGTAGCCGCTGTCGTCATAGAAGCGCACACGCGCCTTCGGCGAGATCCCCCTCACCGAGGACTGCCCGTCATACCCCTGACCATTCCCCACCAGATGCGCCACCACATTCGTGCCATGCCACGACCCGAAAAGATCAGTCGTCGCCGCAGCCGCCGGCGCATCATCCGCCTCGTTCAAACAGAACGACGGCTCATGCACCACCAGATCCGCATCCGCCAGCATCGGCACCTGCGGGTTGATCCCGCTATCGATCACCGCGACCGTGACCCCATGACCATCCGCACCCTGCGCATTCACCTCAGCCACGCCATACGACCCGTACCACCACGACCCGTCCACACCCCACGCCGCCGCACCCCCGCCAACGACCACCACCCCAGCCACCACCACGGCAGCAACCAGGCGCGCAGGCCTCGGGGTCACGAAAGGCCGTCCTGTCCCGCGGTGGACTTCGCCTCGGGCTGGGCAGCGGCCACCGCGTCCAGCGTCGACAGCACCGTCTGACCGTTCTGGTCCGCGGCGCCGAGCTCGTCGATGGCAGCGCGCAACCTGTCGGCGTGCTGCTCCAGCACGCCAACGAGAAGGTTCGCTTGAGTCCCGAAGGTCCTGGCGAGGCCGGTCATGCGCTTCTCGAATGTTTGCGCTGTCGGAACCCCCTTCAGCCCCTCGGTCTGCTCCACCACAGCCGGACTCGGCAGCCCGTCCGCCAGGCTCCGCAGCGCGCGCACCTGCTGCGCGACGTCATCGACCGAAATCGCGATCTTCACCTTGAACCCGCTCCCTCGCAGAACACCCGACGGACACCACATGTGCGGCCGGGCCAGGATCGCCCGGCCCGGCCGCTTGCCGAACGTCAGCCGAAGCGACGTGCCGACGACGAGTCCGAGCTCCGGTACGAGTCGGCGATCTGCTGCGTCGAGGACGCGATGCGCTCCAGGAGCTGCTGAAGCTCCCCGAGCGCCTTGGACCACTCACGCTGCGCGATGTCGTACTGCTCCTGCGCCTGACCACTCCAGGACGCGCGCAGGCGCCCGACCTTCTGCTCCAGCGTCTCCAGCTCGTTACGGATGCCCGAGGCACCCGTGCGAATCTGACCCGACAGCGTCACCACGCTCTCCGGAGTCACCGAGAACGAACCCAGACCAGCCATCACTCACTCCCAACCAGGAAAGAAGAACCGAGGAAAAGAACCGTCGACCTGCACGAATGCCCAGCGGGCCGCAGGCCCACTCACGCGCCCATCATCGAGCCGAGACCAGAGATCACCTGCTGGTGGCTGTCGTCCGTCGCGGCCTGGTCCCGAGCGGTGCCGCGCAGCGACGCCTCCAGGTTGTCGAGCACCGCGTTCAGGCGGCTGGTCTTGGAGTCCCACTCACCCATGAGCTGGGCGAACTTCGCCGCAGCAGGCCCGGTCCACATGCCCGACAACTGCTCGATCTCGCCGCGGACGAACTTGACCTGGCCATCGATCGCGGTCTTCGCGTCCGCGACCGCGATCGCGCCCTGCTCAAGGGCACCTTCCTCAGCCGAGATGTTGCTCTGCACCATCAGCACTTCTCCTTGCTACCGGTGTTGCGAGAGCGAGACCGCCCCTGGTGCCCGCTCGCTCCCCACCGGGCAACGTGCCCGGCGTCACCGATGGTGACGACCTGGACGCCGATCCGTGTGAACATGTCGCACAACGTCGAACCGACGCCGCGCCATGACGCATCACGACCCTCCGCCACGCCCAGGTGGTCGCAATGCGTCGCGCTCGCACCACGGTCCCCGGCTGCCGGTACTTTCACCCCGGTGCATCCCGCACCCGAGCGAGATGCGTCTGAGGAGTCCTGATGCCGACCGCATCCGTCACGGCCGACGCCGTACACGTCTCCGTCACCTGCGACGACAGGCGGCTCGACCTCACCGTGCCGACGCACGTGCCGCTGCTGGAGATGCTTCCCGCCGTGGCACGCGGCCTCGGCGTGCTCGACCCGTCCTCCGTCCACGGGGGGTTCGCGGTCCAACGCACCGACGGCACCCGCCTCGACCCCGGGCTCGACGCGCACACCCTCGGCCTGCGCGACGGCGAACTGCTGACCCTCGTGGCCAACGCCGCCGCGGCCGAACGCCGACGGTACGACGACGTCGTCGAGGCCGTCATCGACGCCGTCCAGGCCGGCGCATCCCCCTGGACCGCACGCGATCAGGCGCGCACCGCCCTGGGAGTCTCGCTGACGTTCCTCGCGCTCGGCGCGGCGGTGCTCGCATCGACAGGTCCGGGCACCGGCATCGGACCACTCGTGGCATGGAGCGGCTGCGCCGTGCTGCTCGTCCTGTGCGTGACGCTCACCCGCACCGGCCAACCCGAGGCCGGACACGGTCTCGGACTGGCCGCCAGCGTCTACGGCGCCGTCGGCGCATGGCTCGTGCTCCCCGCCCACACGTCCGTGCACTGGCAGGCGGTCGCCGCGTGCGCGGCGCTCGTACTGGTCGGCGCCGCCGCACTCGCCGGCAGCGGCAGCGGACCCCAGGTTCACGTCATCCCCGTCGCCACAGGCCTCGCCCTCGGCGGAGCGGAGGCGTTCACCGCGCTGGACGGCGTGACCGCCGTCGCGGCACTCGCCGTCACCGTCGCCGTCTGCGGCACCACCACCAACCTGCTGCCCTGGCTCACCCTCGCCTCCACGAGGCTCCAGGTGACCAGTCCACAGTCGGACGCCGAGATCCTGGCGGCACCGCCGTCCGTCGACCCCCAGGACGTCGCGCGGCGCACCGCCGAAGGCCACGCCGTGCTCGGCTCGCTACGCATCGCCGGAGCCCTCGTGCTGCTCGCGGCGACCTGGACCGTCGCAGGATCGGGCCCGCTGGGCGCCGCGCTGTGCGCCCTCGCCTTTCTCGGCATGCTCTTCACCTCCCGTCAGGTCTACGCGCGCGGCCAGGTACGAACCCTCGTCGTGATGGCCACCGCCGGACTGACCCTCACCGGCGCGATCAGCGCACTGACCGGCTCCGTGAGCCGCGGCGTCCTGCTGGGCGTGGTACTCGCCGCAGGAGCCGGCGTCGTCGCCCTCAGCGTGCTCGGCACAGGCCCCCGCCAGCGCCTCTCACGCCTGGCAGACGCCGTCGAGCTCGGCTGCCTCGCCGCGCTCCTTCCGCTCGGCGTCCTCGCCGCCGGGATCGCGTGATCGACCCGTGGCCAGCAAGAAAGACCTCATCGAGGCACAGAGCTTCTCCCGGCGCCGGCTCATCACCGCCTTCACCTCCGGCGGCGCAGGCACCAAGGAGCTCGAACCGGCCAAACCGCTCCGCGCCGTGGTCGCCGGGACCGCCCTCGCCGCGCTCGTCCTCGCAGGCAGCGCGTTCACCGGACTGGTCTCGCCCGCGCTGCCAGACGGCTGGGACAACGGCGCACTCGTCGTCGCCTCAGACACGGGCGCGCGATTCGTCTCGTCGCAAGGGACGCTCTACCCCGTGCCCAACACGGCCAGCGCGCGCCTCCTGCTGCCGGCCGACCAGTTCGACGTCGTCACCACCAAAGCGAAGAACCTGGGCAAAGCGCCCCTCGGCCCCGCCGTCGGCATCCCCGGCGCACCCGAGGCGCTGCCCGCGACCGACCGCCTCGTGGGCGCAGGCTGGACGGCCTGCACCGTCCCCGGAACACAGGCGCCCCCCGGGAGCCGCCCCCCACCGGCATCACCGTGCGGATCGCAGCCCAGCCCGCCGCTCACCCCACGCAGTCCGCCGCGCTCGTGAGCGTCGGCACCCAGGTGTGGATCGTGGCCGGAGGACT
This sequence comes from Xylanimonas allomyrinae, assembly GCF_004135345.1. Taxonomy (NCBI): domain Bacteria; kingdom Bacillati; phylum Actinomycetota; class Actinomycetes; order Micrococcales; family Promicromonosporaceae; genus Xylanimonas; species Xylanimonas allomyrinae. The sequence continues at coordinate 341,163 of NZ_CP035495.1, read as the reverse complement.
GCGCTTCGAAGTCGACCCCGGACGACGCGACCAGGTGCTGCGCGCGCTCGGCCTCGCCGACGCGACGCCCGTCACCGTGGACGACCGGTGGATCAACCTGTTCGACCCCGGCGAACCGCTGCGCCCGTTCACCCTGCCCGGAGCCGGAGGCGCCGTCCTCGGCACCACGCTGCGCGCCGGCCAGGTCGTCCACCCCACCTCCATGGCGGCCGACGACAGGTTCCTCGTCGGGACCGACGGGTCCCTCGCACCCCTGTCCCCGTTCGCGCTGCGGCTCTACCGCATCGACACGCCAGGCGACCTGGGCGACCCCGTCGACATCGACCCGAGCGAGATCGAGACCCTGCCCAACGCGCAGCACGTCGCAGGAAGCGAGACGTGGCCCCACGGCGTACCCGACCGGCTCACCGGCGACGCACCATGCGCGCTGACCGTGCCCGACGGACCCCGCGCCCGCACGGTGCTCGCCGCGATCCCCGGCACACCAGCAGCGGCGCCCACCACACAGGACGCACCGGGCACCACCGTCACCGTCGAGCCCGGCACCGGCGCCCTCGTGGTGACCTCAGCGACCGGCGACGGCCAGTCAGCCGAGAGCACCTACCTCATCGACGCCACCGGCACCGCCTACCCCGTCGCCGACGCCGACGCCGTCGCACGGCTCGGCTACGGCCACGTCACGCCGCCCTCGCTCTCGCCCGGCTGGATCGCGCTGCTCCCCGCCGGGCCAGAACTGTCCGTCACCGCCGCCGGGCAAGGCCTGACCGCCAGCCGGTCGACCACCGCGCAGGACGCGCCGTGACCCGTGCCCACGCCGGCCACACGCCACGCGCCCTGCGCAGCGGCGCCGCGCTCGCCCTGACGCTCGCCCTCCTGCCAGCGACAACCCCGCCGGCACACGCCGCCGACGACACCTGCACCGGCCCCCACCTCATCGACCAGGCCTCCCCCACGCTCGCCCGGCTCCAGGTGAGCCAGGCGCACGCACTCAGCACCGGCAGCGGAGTCGTGGTCGCCGTCATCGACTCAGGGATCGACGCCACCAACCCCCACCTGGGCGCCGCCGTGCTGCCCGGAATCGACCTCGTCGACGACACCTCCACCACTCCCGGCGAGGTCGACCTCGACGGGCACGGCACCGCCGTCGCAGGCATCATCGCCGCCCGGACGTTCCCGGGATCCGCCGTCGAAGGACTCGCACCCGACGCCCGACTGCTCCCCGTGCGTGTCTACAGCCAGAACACGGACGACGCACGCAAAGCCGGCACCGGACCGACGTCGGACAGGATCGCGGCGGGCATCCGCGCCGCAGCCGACGCCGGAGCCGTCATCGCCAACGTCTCGCTGTCAAGCACCGAAGACGTGCCCGTCATCGCCGACGCCGTCGCCTACGCGCACGACCACGGGATGCTCATCGTCGCGAGCGCAGGCAACCGCGCCAGCTCCGAGTCCGAGACGGACGGCCCGCGCTACCCGGCCGCCTACCCCGGCGTGCTCGCCGTCGCCGCGCTCGACGCCGACGGCAGGCCCGCCGACCAGTCCATCCACGGGCCGCACGTCGACATCGCCGCCCCCGGCGCCCAGGTGGTGACCACCACCACCGGCGGCATCGACTGCATCTACGCGACCGACTCGGCCGAGTCGTCGTTCGCCACCGCCTACGTGTCAGGCGCCGCGGCGCTCGTCGCCGCCGCACATCCCCAGGAGTCGCCCGACCAGTGGGCGTACCGCCTCACCGCAACCGCGGCTCGTGCACGGCTCGACAGCCGCGACGACCAGGCCGGCTGGGGCACGGTCCAGCCGTTCGCCGCACTCACCCTGGTACCCGGCCCCGGCACACGCGGCGGGGAACGCCCCGACGGTGCACCGACCACGAGCGCCGCACCACATCAAGCCGCACCGCTCGTGATCGTGCGACCGCCCGACCCCTGGCAGGACGCGCGCGCCGTCGGCGCCGCCATCGGCGTGCTCGGCCCCGCACTCGTACTGATCGCACTGCTGCTGGGCAGGGCACGGACCCGGCGAGATCGCGGCCCGGACGCCGCAACGCCCACCGCGTCGGCCTGACCAGCGCCCCACGCAGCGCGTCGAACCATCCGACGCTTGACCCGTCAGGCCCTGCGCACCTCCAGCCCCAGGTCACCCAGCTCGAACCGCCCCGGCACCGGCGTCGGCGTCGACGCCGGAACGGCACGCACCCGCCCGTCCGGGCCGGCGACGCGAGAGCCGTTCGTCGAACCCAGATCCGTCAGGACCCAGCCGTCACCGACACGTTCCAGCCGGGCATGCACCTTGGACAGCGTGCGCGAGGCATCCGCGAGCGCGACCGCGACATCGCCCGCACGCACCGCCTCCGGGCGCCGGCCCAGGACGACGGCCGCTCCCTTGAGCGGCAGGACCCGCCCGTCGTCGAACACGAGCACCCAGCGCTCCGCCCCCGGAGCCGGCGCGGCCACGGGCACAGCAGAAACGGCCGGCTCCACACCGCCGCCGACCTGTGCCGCTGCCGCGGCAGCCCGAAGGCTGGCACGCGTGGGCAGTGCCGCCCCCGTCCCCGCCGCGCCGGGCGCGGGTGCGGGTGCGGGCTGTGCCGTTCCGGGCGCGGGTGCGGTAGGCACCGGCGCCTGCGGGTGCGTGACAGGCGGCAGCACCGGAGGCGGAGCCGGCACGGGCGGCAGCACCGTGGGCGGAGCCGGCACGGGCGGCAGCACCGGGGGTGATGCCGGCACGGGCGGCAGCGCGGTGGGCGGGGCCGTCGGTGCCCAGGCCGGCACAGCACTCGCCGCCGCGGTGCCGGTCAGACGGCTGCCCGACGGCAGGACCTCCATCGGCTGGACCCCTGGCGGTGCGGTGATCAACGGTCGCGCCGCCGCGACCGTTGCCGGTGCGCCACCCTGAGACGCGTCGATCGCCGGCACAGGCGTCATCGGGGCCGGGAGAGAGGGCGCAGGCCCCACCGGCACAGGCGCCACCGGCACGGGCCCCACCGGCACGGGCCCCACCGGCACAGGGAGTGCAGCGGGGGACGCGGTCCGCGCGACCTGGGCACGTTCAGCCGGTCTCGACCCGGCCGCGACATGCGCCCAGACCGGAGGCAACAGCACGGCCAGCGCCGTCGCGCCCCCGCCCCGCCCCAGCTTCGCGCCGATGCGGTGCGCCGCCCGGGCCCGCACCACCACGGCGTACAGGTTCACGCCCGGGACGACCATCAGGAGAGCGGTCCACCACGGTTCGCCACCGCACACGCACACCTCGGCCTCGTTGGCGAACGGGACCCAGGCCCGCCACGGCTCGCCCCCGACGGCACGGAACAGACGAGCCAGGCCCGCCGCGTACCACAGGTGCACGAGCGCGACCACGACGACGGCCGTCCAGCAGGCGACGATCCAGACCACCGCACCAGACCCCGGCATCAGGCACTCACCGTGACCTGGCCGGTGCGCCGCCCGGACCGGCTGGCGGCGGCGCGTCGGGTGGCGTCGTTCAGCATGGTTCGCTCCCTCGTGTCAGGTCGGTCGGGTACATCGGGCGGATCGCGCGGCGCGGGTCACCCAGGGTGCATGGCCAGGAGTGCGACGAGTCCGACCAGAGCCGTCAGCACCACCGCAGCGCCGATCCCGATCACCGTCGCCGCACCGCGGCGGCCGGCACGACGACGGCTCTCGCGCACGCGCACGTCGTCGTGCTGCGGCATGGACGCTGCGGGAGCCGGTGCAGGCGCGAGAACGTGCTGCGGTGCCGCAACCCTCGCCGCGTAGGTGTCCTGCTGGCCTGAGCGGACGCGAACCACGCGGCCGACCGGCAGGGTGCTGCGCCCCGCGCCCGGGGCTCCCGGCCAGGTCGCGGTGGCCGGCGCGCTCGCCCGGGGGAGCCCACGCCCCCCTCCCGGCCATGCCCTCGCCCCGAGCCGTGTCGCGTCGTCCGGCACCACACCCGCACCACCCGCCGCGCGCCGCGTCGCGTCGTCCGGCACCACACCCTCTGGCACCCCACCCGCACCACCCGCCACGAGCCGCGTCGCGTCGTCCGGCACCCCACCCTCCGGCACCACACCCGCACCACCCGCCGCGAGCCGCGTCGCGTCGTCCGGCACCCCACCCTCCGGCACCACACCCGCACCACCCGCCACGAGCCGCGTCGCGTCGTCCGGCTCGATCCCGAGCGCGCGATCGTCCCCGCTCACGACGCCCCGCCCCGGGTCGCGGGGGCGGTCGTCTCGTCCACGTCGTGCACGGGTCCCCCCTCGATGACGACGGCGACGACCGCCGTCACGTTGTCACGACCACCGGCCTGCACCGCCTTGTCGACCAGTGCCTGCGCCGCCTCCTGCGGGTCCGGCTGCGCGCGCAGCACCGCCTCGATACCGCCGTCCGGGACCTCGCGTGTCAGACCGTCCGAGCACACCAGCAGCACGTCGCCGCTGAGCATGCTGCGGACGCTGAAGTCGGCGGCGTACGGACCCGTCTCTGGAGAGCTCAGCCCGACCGCACGCGTGATGACGTTCTTGCCCGGATACGCCTCGGCCTGAGCCGGGGTCAGCTCCCCCGCGTCCACCTTCTCCTGCACCACCGAGTGGTCGACGGTCAGCCGCTCCAGCCGTTCACCGTCGAACCGGTAGACGCGCGAGTCGCCGACGTGGAAGACGAGCCAGCTCGGCTCTCCGCCGACGAGGCACGCCACCGCGCCCGCGAGCGTGCTCCCGGCGGCGGCACCAGGCCGGGCCGCGATCGAGCGCACGGCACGATGAGCCGAGTCGATCGCGGCCTCGACGTCGGCACGCTCCAGCCACCGGTATGCCGTCAGCGGGCGGAACGACTCGACGACGGCCGCGCTGGCCAGATCACCCGCGTCGTGCCCGCCCATGCCGTCCGCCACCACGAGCACCGTGTCGGACACGAGCGCGGCGTCCTCGTTGACCTGCCGCACTCGACCCGCGTGCGACACCCCGCCGACCTCGATCAGCGGCGGGGCCGGGGATTCCACCTCAGGCAGGCTCACCGCGCCCCAGCCCCTTCTCGAGGTACACCTCGGCGTCGCCGAGGTAGAAGTGGTCGGTGAGCGCGACCTCGGTGTCCGGGATGACGCGCTCCTCCGAGCCGTCCGGATGCACGAGAGTGGTTCCGTTGGTCGAGGCGAGGTCGGTCACCGTCCACGTGCCGTCGACGAGGCGCAGGAGCGCGTGCCGCTTGGAGACGGTCTTGGTGACGTCGTGCACCTGGAGCACCTGGGCGCCGGGAAGTCCCGGCTCCGGCCCTGGCCGGCGGCCGACGACGACCTGGGACGCCGTGAGCGGATGCCGCTCGACACCGGCGCCCGTCACCAGGAACCACTGTTCGGGCACCGCGCGAGTCCCGAGGCGAGTGTGCTCGTCGATGTCGTCGTCGATCGGGTCCGGCGTGGCCGGGGCAGGCGCCGAGATCGTCGTGTGATCGTCGACCGCCTCCGGCACGAAGTCAGGAACGGTCGGCGGCGGCATGAACGAGGGCTCCAGCAGCGGTGCAGGCTCCGGCGCGGGCTCCGGGGCAGGCGGTGCAGGAACAGGCGGCAGCACCGGGCTCGGGCTGGGCGGAGGTGCGAACCCGAACGACTCGACGGGCTGCTGAGCCGCCCCGACGGCGCCGGCGAGCGCCGGGGGCGCCCACGGCGAACCCGCGGCGGGCTCGTAGGCCGGCTCGGGCGCCCCGGCGACGTCCTGCGCGGGCGGCGCATACCCACCCGCCGGCGACGGCGCGTACCCGAACTCCGGGCCCGACGAACCTCCAGCCGTCGGCGGCGCGTACCCGAACTCCGGGGCTGACGAGCCGCCAGCCGCCGGCGGCGCGTACCCGCCAGCCGCGGGCGGCGCGTACCCGAACTCCGGACCCGGCTGCGCGTACCCCGGCCCGGCGAAGGCCGGCGAGGCCACCGCGTACTCAGAAGGCTGCACGCCACCCGACCACACGACGCCGGTCCACGCCAGCAAGGAAACGGCCACGAGCGGCAGGAACGCGTAGAGCACGGTGAACCCCACGCCCTGACCGAACCTCGCGCCGATGCGGTGGAACGCCATGATGAGCACCACGGCAACCGCCGGCATGCCGAGGAACGGCACCAGCCCGAGCAGCAGCAGCATCGGGTTCAGCCCGCCCGCCCGCAGCACCTCGATCTCGCGCACCACGGGCACCCAGCCCTTCCACGAGGGCAAGCCCATCTTCGAGAAGACGGCAGCGTGGGCGAGCCCTCCCCACACGATGCCCACGACGATGGCGAGGGCGAACACCACGATGGTGCCGCCGCTCAACGCGAAGACCGAGCTCTGCTCCATGAGTTCTCACACGCCCGCCGGGCGTGCTCTCCTTTCGTCGGAAGGGCGCGGACGCCGCAGCAGCGACGCCAGCGAAACCGCGGCGCGCAGGCGCCGCCACGGTGAGGCCTGGGCACGCAGATCACGGCACTCCGCCTCGACCAGGTCCCAGAAGGCGTGTGCCTCGTCGTCGGTGACGACGGAGTCCGAATAGGTGGCGCGGTCCGACTCGTGCGCGAGCGCCAGGGCGGTGCGCGTACCGAACGTGGTGGCCATCTCGCGCCGGGTCCGCCCGCTCCACCCGCGAGCGCCCTGGTCGACGGCCGTGTCCACCAGCTCGTCCCAGCCGCTGGCGATGCGTTCGCGCACGTCCGGGTCCCGGCGCCGCGAACGACGCCGGAGCGCCTTGGCGAGGACGACCGTGCCAGGCGGCCCGAGCAGCAGGACCAGCACCAGGATCCCGAGGGCGACGGCGCGCAGCACCGGCCACAGGCGGCTCGGCCCTGCGTCACCGTGGGGCTGGTGCGCCGCCCGCCGTGACCCGCCGCTGCGTGACGGGTCCGGCGGCGCGACCTCCTGGGCCGTCTTCGGCAGAACCTCGGTGGCGTTCTCCGGCAGCCGGGTGTCCTGCGGCCGGTCCACGATCGGCTTCGTGTACTGCGGTGTGACGTCAAGTGCCGCCCAGCGCCCGTCCGCGCCCTGCACCTCGACCCACGCGGCCATCGACGCGCCGGTGCACACGCCGTCGGCGCACACCGGGAACCCCGGGTCGGCCGGGTCGTGCGCGTCGGCCGTCAGGCGTGCCCCGAGCACCACGCGCGCCGGGAACCCGAGCTGATCTGCCAGCAGCGCGGCGGCCGTGGCGAACTGCTCGTCGTCACCGACCGCCCCCACGAGCGTCTCCTCCGGCGCCCCGGCGCCGTCCACCGCCATCTGACGCTCGTTGAGCGCCCGGAACATCTGGTCGATGCGACCCAGCGAGTGACCTGCCGCGCTCGGCACGTACGCGTACCCCTGCGGGGCCAGCGCGGACACCCACGGCATGGTCGCCGCGTCCACGTCCACGTCGTGGCTGAGGTACCCACGCGCCCGCAAGGTCTCCACCGCCTTGACCAGACCCGGTCCGCCCGCAGGGACGGGGTTGGCGTCGAGCCAGTCGAGCAGGCTCTGCGGAGGTTTCCATCGCGGGCTTCCCCCCGGGGCCGTCAGCGTGCTCACCTCCGCGCGCGCCGGGGCTGTCGCGTCGATCCGGTACCTGTCCCCCTCGCGCAGACCCCCCGGCGCCGTGTCGACGGCGCCGCCTGCGGCCCGGTCGAAGTAGAAGCCGTCGGTCAACGCCCGGGCCCGCGCGCCCTGGAAGGTGACCGACTCCGGCGACCCCGCGATCGGCAGCCACAGCGGCGTCACGGCGCCCAGGTGACCGCCCGTGACGGTCACCTGCGTCGGCGTGCCGGGCAGCGGGGTCAGGCGCGACGGCACGCGACGCAGCAGGGTGGGCTGCGAGGGCGAACCCACCGTGAACTCGCGCCCGTCGTACGAGGTGAGCACCGCCAGCCGCACGCGGTCCGGCATCGGGCCATCGGCGCGCACCGAGAACAACGGCTTCTCGTAGGTGTCGGCGTCGAAGAACCGCCGGTAGAGCGTCAGCGGGCTCACTGCGGCGCGCACCGCCAAGTCTGGGCCGTCGCCGGTGCGCAGCACCTGCCGAGGCTGGTCGTCGACGACGGGCGCCACCACCACGCCGACGACCACCGCGACCATCAGGACCCCGCCGCACGACGCCGCGCGCAACGCGGCCGGTCCCGCCTTGAGCCGAGGGGCCGGAAGCCCACCCGCGCGCGCGGCCCGCCGCAGCGCACCCACACGGGCGGCTCGTGCCCGCCACGCCAGCCAGCACAGCGCCACGAGGAACCCGCCCAGGCCCAGCAGCGCCTCGCGCTGCGAGGCCAGGTCGACGCCCGCGACACGCCACGGCGTCCCCGGCGCGTCGGCTCCGAAGAGCAGCCCGAAGACCTGCGTCGCCAGCAGCAGCGGCACGGCGAACCCCGCACCCCGGCCGGGCCGCCACGCCAACGTCAGGCCCCCCAGCGCCCCGGCCAGGAACACCACCAGCGCCGGCGCGAGCAGGTTGCGGTACCCGCCCACCGGGAGGTCGACGGTCAGCAGGTCCTTCCACGCCGTCACGACGCCGAACAGCACGCCGCGCGCCGAGGCCAGCACGCCGTCGGACCACACCGGCATGACCAGCGTCAGCCCGATTCCCAGGTACGCGAGGGCGGCAGCGCCCGCCACCAGCGCCCCCGAGGGCCACCGGCGCCGCAGCACCGCGATCGTGGCGCCAGCCGCCACCGCCGCACCCACCAGGGCCAGGTACGACGTCGAGCGGTAGATCGGCCAGGCCGCCGCCGCCGCCACACCGAGCATCGCCAGCACGAACAGCGCGTCGCCCGCCTCACGCGCGCTCCACGGCGTGCCACGCCGGTGCGAGCTCACGAGGACACCTCCCGCGACAGCAGCTGACGCAAGTCCTCCAGCACGCCCACGGTGAGCACCGTGAGCGTGCCGAGCTGCCGCATCACCGGGTGACTCCGAGGGTCGCAGACGACACCGAGGACGGCAGCGTCCCCGGGGAAGGTCAGCGCCGCGCGGCGCAGGCGACGCAACCCGACCTCCGAACCGCACACCACGACGGCGAGCGACATCCGCTCGCTCGACTCCGCGGCCAGCCGGCACACCTCCTCGATCGGCATGGTCGACGCCGCGAGCTCGACCCGGCACACCGCGTCGAGCAGCGCGCGCGGCGCCACCGTGGGCAGGGTGTCGATCGCACGCACCCGCGACCGGACCAGCTCCGGGATCTCCGCGCTCACCACGGCGTCCACGTCGCGCCCGTCCCGGATGCCCTGCACGGCCATCGACGTCGCCGCGCTGACCGCGAGCTCGAACTCCTCGTCGTCGCGGTACTCGCCACGTGCGCAGCTCAGGACGACGGCGATGCGCGACCGCATCGACTCCTCGTACTGGCGCACCATGAGCTGGCCGGTCTTGGCAGTGGACTTCCAGTGGACCTGACGCCAGGAGTCGCCCGGCGCGTACTCCCGCAGAGCGTGGAAGGACACGTCGGCGTCGACGAGCCTGCGCGTGGGCGCCCCCTCCAGGTCGCGCACCAACCCCATGCTCGTGGACGGCACCGTGACCGTGCGGGGACGCACGAACACCTCGTGCCTCCCCGGCCAGGCCGTCTCGCGTCGCAGCACCCCCACCGGGTCGGACCGCACCGCCGTCACCGGGCCCACGACCACCACGCCGCGACGCTCTGCCGGAACCACCAGCGGGCGCACGAGCGAGCGGCCCGGCAGCAGCAGCGGCACCGGCACCTCGGCCAGACCGTTGCCGATCGGCACCTCCAGCCGAGTCGGCAGCACGAGGCGATGGCCGTCGTTGACGACCCGGACGTCCGCGGACGCCGCGTCGCCCACGACCACACGATCCTGCGACAGCTCCAGCGTCACGTCGACGTCGGCCGAGCCGAGCAGGAACGGCACGGCGAGCAGCAGCACGACGCCCGCGGCAAGGCCCGCCACGACCCACTCGGTCCAGCCCCACACCAGCCCCCCGGTCGACCCTGCGGCCGCCACGCACAGCACGAGCCAGCCGGCAGGCGTCACGGAGCGCCGCACGGCCGCGAAGGCGCGCACCGCCCAGGCGCGCAGCGCGCGTGCCGCGGCCGCCACGCGGACCGTCAGCGTCACCACACGCCCGCCCGACCCCGAGCTGACGACGGTGCGCGTCACCGTCCCCGTACGGGTCGCCGTACGCGTGAAGCGCGACTCGGTCTGGAACGACATGCCGGCTCAGCCCGCGTGGCCGCTGGGCGGCGGCACCTCGAGCACCACCTGGGCGAGCACCGCCTCGGCGGTGACGCCGTCGAACTCGGCCTCGGGGTGCAGGATCAGCCGGTGCGCGAGCACGGGCTCCGCGAGCGCCCTGACGTCGTCGGGCACCACGTAGGTACGGCCCTCGGACGCCGCGCGCGTCTTGGCGGCGCGGGTGAGCGCGATCGCGCCGCGGATGCTGGAGCCCAGGCGCACCTGCTCGGCGTCACGCGTCGCGGCGACGAGGCGCGCCACATAGTCCATCACCATCGCGTTGGCGTACACGTCCCGGGCCAGGGCGCTGAGGCTGGCGAGCGCCTGCAACGTGACGACGGGTGGGACGTCGCGGCGCGGCGAACCCGACCCCTCGATGATCCGGATCGTGGAGGCGTGGTCGGGGTAGCCGAGCGACGTCTTGAGCATGAACCGGTCGAGCTGTGCCTCGGGCAGCCGGTACGTCCCGGCCTGCTCGACGGGGTTCTGCGTCGCCACCACCAGGAACGGCGACCCGACGTCGCGCGTGTGCCCGTCGATCGTGACGCGGCCCTCCTCCATCACCTCCAGCAGCGCCGACTGCGTCTTGGGCGACGCACGGTTGATCTCGTCGGCCAGCACCACGTTCGCGAAGACGGGGCCCGCGTGGAACTCGAACGCGCCGGCTCGCTGGTCGTACACGGTGATGCCGGTGACGTCGCCGGGCAGGAGGTCGGGCGTGAACTGGATCCGCGAGCTGGTCCCCTGGATCGACTGCGCGACGGCGCGGGCGAGCGACGTCTTGCCCGTCCCCGGCACGTCCTCCAGAAGGACGTGCCCCTCGCTGGCCAAGGCGGTGAGCACCAGCTCGACGACGGCTCGCTTGCCGATGACGGCCTGCTCCACGTTGTCCACCACGGCGGAAAAGGTCTGCTCGAACCAGGTCGCCTGGTCCTGCGTGATCGTCATTGGTCTTCCTTGGTCGTGTGGCGGGTCGAAGTTGGCGTGGGCGGCCCGGTGCGGCGCGTCCAGGTCTCGAACGTGGCGGTCACCGATGGGGCGGCGACCCCGGCACCGCGGGCGCGCGTGCGCCGGACGGGCTCGCGGACGGCGCGGGGGACGGCGACGGCGACGGTGAGGGCGACGGCGTCGGCGCGGTGAGCGGGTCGGAGCCGGCGGCGACCTCGTCGCCGTCGTTGACACCGTCGTGGTCGGTGTCCGGGTTGGTCGCCGACGTGTGGTGACGCGCCTCGTCCGGGTCGCTCAGACCGTCGCCGTCCGTGTCCGCCGGCTCGCAGTCGGCGTCGGGCACCGTCAGCGTCGCGGCCGCGAGACCGGGGCTGTCGGGCCAGCTCACCCTGACCTTGACACCGGTGACCCGCTCCGCGATGGCCGGCACGTCGACGGTCCCCGTGAAGTCCTGGTGGGGCGGCCCGCCCGTGCCCGCACTCGCCGCGGTCGCCGCCAGCAGCTCGACCTTCGCGGTGCCGCCCTGGGCGTCGGCCTCCAGCTCGAGGGGATCGCCGGCCACGCACCGCGCCACCGTGACGCCCGCCACCCGCACGGGGTACTTGCGTCCGCCGTCGATCCACACCACCGGCGCCTTGTCGCTGACGGTGCCGGTCGGCGGGTGCTCGAACCACACCTGGTACTGGAAGTCGGTGCCGAAGCCGTCGTTGTGCTCCGACTTGAGCGTGAACCCGCGCGGCGGGACGGTCCCACCGATCGGCTGCGACGCCGTCGCGTCCGTGAGCTTCCACGTGGCGCTCTTGCCGCCGTTGTCGATCGTGGCCACGGCGTTGACGTCGTACTTGTAGTCCGTCGGCGCGTCCGGCACCTTCACCGCCCACTGATGCACGGGCGCGGACGTGCTCGTGCCGAAGAGCGTGTCGCCGACGAAGGCTCCCGCGCAGGCCACGACGTCGAACGCGTCTCCCGCCGCCATCTTCAGCGTCGTCGACGCCGAGGCCGCGGTCGGCGAGCACGGCTGCCCGCCGACGGCGAAGCCGTACAGGGCCCGGGCGCCGCTGTCCACGCTCACCGCGCTCGCCTCCACCGCGACCGACGCGCTGTCGCCCGTCACCGTCACGTCCGTCACCTTCACCACGGGCACCGACGGCGCACCCACACCGTTGCCGGTCGCCGAGATCGACGCGTCGGCCACCGCCCCCGACGGGCCGGTGCCGGGCGGGACGTCGTACTTCGACTCGGGGACGACCGTCACCGTGCCGCCCGAGTTGGCGAGCGCGACCTCCCGCTCGGCACGACCGTCGGTGACGGGGACGTTCTTCACCTGCTCGGTCGGGGTCCGGACCGTGACGCTGGCCGTGTGCACGTCGACACCCGTGACGACGATGCGCACCTTGCCGCCCACGTCCGGGTTCGGCACGGGATCGATCTCCAGGCGCGAGGGCCGGCCCGGCGGCGCGTACGCCCACACGTCGGCAGAGGTCACCGTGCCCCGCGAGCGACCGATGGCGTTGCTCGCCGCGACCTCGTAGCGCCGCTTGTCCCCGGGCGGGGCCTGGATCGGGTTGCACCTGCCGCTGACGTCGCACCGGCCCACCTCGGTGCCACCGCGCAGCACGACGAACCCGTCGAGGGCCGGATACGCGCGGGCCGCCTCGCCCGGGGTGACGGCCAGCGTGACGCTGTCGGCCGCGTAACCCACCTGGGTGACCCCGACGGGCGCCGCCGGAAGACCCTGGAAGTCGACGGTCAGCCTGCCCGCGTTCGGCCCCGAGCCCACGACGGGGTCCGAACCGTCGGTGACGACGTCGAACGTCGTCGTGCACGTGCCGCCCGGCGCGTCGGCCGCCGGCACGATCGACACCGACTTGTCGTCCTTGCGCGAGAACGTCAGGCCACGGCACGTCCCGTGCGGGTCGACCGTCCGCAGCAGGAGGCCAGACCCGCGCGGGTCGACCTCGCCCGTCTGCCCCACGACGGTCGCCTGGCAGGAACCGTCGGTCTGCTTGCACGTCGTCACGACCGTGGCCCCGCGCGGCAGGCCGTCCGGCCACGGGCCGATGCGGACCGTCAGCCCCGCAGGCGCGACGCCCTGATAGTTGGTCACCGTCACCTGCAGCACCGCCACCGCCCCAGGGACGGCGTCCTTGCCCGCCACCAGCGTCAGCGTCGTCCCGGCCTGCGCGATGCTCACCCCGGTGGCCTGGCCCGACACGGCGACCTGCGGAGCGACGTCACCGCGCTCGTCGCCGGGCCACGAGACCATGTCGGCGAGGTCGTACTTCACGGTCGCCGTGGGACTCACCGTGAGCGCCGCACCCGTCAGGGCAGGCTCGGGCCGCCGCGGCACCACCTGGATCGGAACCGGGATCATCGTGTCGGTGCTCTGCCCGTCGAAGCGCACCGGCACCAGGCACTGGTCGGCCCACGGCGCACCGCTCCCCGCCCGGTACTCGACCTGCGTGCCCGACGTGGCGGCGCAGCGAGCCTTCGCCCGCGCACCCGACGCGGCGACGGCACCCCCGACCTTGAGCGTGCGCCCCGCCGGGACGACCACCTGGTCGGCCATGTCGAACCGCACGGTGCCGTCCTCGTCGACGGTCACCGGCGGAGCCGAACCGCCGCGCGCGGGCGTCAGGTCCGCCGCGGCGGGAACGACCAGGAACCCGAAGGTCTGCGGCGCCGCGTCGGGCGCGTCAGGTGGGGCCGGGGCCGTGAGCGAGAACGGCACCAGCCGCCCGGCACCGCCCACGCTGCCACGCAGCCTGGTCCCGGAGACGGTGACGCCGTCCGCCAGCCTGCCGCCGTCGCCCTCCCACACGGCCAGCGTCATCGTCCCGATGTCGCCGCCCGGCCAGGATGCCTTGCCGTCGACGACGTCGACGCCGTCGACGAGGTTGTCACGCGTCTCGACCGTCAGCACCGTGTCGGCCACGACCGGGAAGTTGGGCACCGCCGAACGCACCGCCCGCAGGACGATCAACCCGCTGCCGACGTTCCCGGACTCGCTCGTGACCTGATACCGGAAGGACAGCCGTCCCGGCTCGCCGGGCGCCGCGATGTCGACGGTGTCGGCCTTCCCGGCCGCGATCGCGGAGGCGTTGCGCACCAGCCCGGCCAGCCGGTGGTACTCCGGGGTGCCCACCGGGACGTTCGGCTCGACGCCCGTCACGTGCAGGACCCCACCCGTCGGGTCCAGGTCGTTGCCGAGCACGTCGACGTGCACCGGTTCCGTGACCCCTGCCTGCACCTGCGCGTAGTCGGTGTAGGTCACGGGCGCCGGGTCGGCCGTCTCGTCGAGCACGCCCACCCGGACGGTGCCGCTGGCCTCCCCGCCACGCCCGTCCTCGAGCCGGTACTCGAAGCTGCGCTGACCCGAGTCGCCCGCCACGGACGTGTACTCGATGGCTCGGCCGTCGGCCGAGACCGCCGCCGCACCCCGCTCCGGCTGGGTGACGATCGCAGCCAGCCGGACCGGATCGCCGTCGGGGTCCACGCCCAGACCGTCGAACGGGATGCGGGTGGTCTTGCCGGCGAGCACCCGGCCGCTGAGCGCCGCAGGGCGCGGCTTGCGGTTCGCGACGTCGTCGCCCACGACGTGCACGGTCACGGCCGCGGCGTCGGCGAGGGCCGGGTCGCCGTCCGCGAAGACGCCGTAGTCGACCCGGTAGTCGCCCGACCGCTCGGGCGCGAGGATCCGCAGCACCGAGCCCGACCCGAACGCGAGCATCGACGCCGCGGACGACCGGACCGTGCGCGGGTCCAGCGTGGCCGGGGCGCCCGACGCGGTGAGGTCGTTCGCCGTCACCGGCACGTCGACCTGCGCGCCGGCCCGGACCGTCACGACGTCGTCCACCGCGACCGGCAGCTCACCGGCCGGCTCGGGGAGCAGGAACACCGTCGCCTCGCCGTGCGCGGCGCCGCCGGGCTGACCGGTACCGTCCGTGACCTCGTAGCCGACCGTGCCGATCCGCCCCGGCATCGCGTCCCGCGTGGTGCCCGCGACCCGCAGATAGGCCGAGGCCACCGCGTCGACGGTCAGGTTGCCGCCCGGTGCGGCCGACGGCCGCACATCGGTCAGCATCAGCACCGAGCCGGCCGGGTTGTGGACGGCGGCCAGCACGTCGGCCGTCACGTCCTCGCCCGGACGCACGAGCACCGTGACCGGCGCCGTCGCGAGAGCGGCGTCCTGCGGGTCGACGACGGTGACCCGCACCGTCGCCTCCGCCTCGGAGGCGCCGTCAGTCACGGTGTACGTCAGCCGGTAGGTGCCGGGGGTCTGCGCCTCGAAGTCGAACGCCCCGGCGCTTCCCGCCAGCGTCGCCGTCGCCGCCTCCTGGTCCATGAGCTGGACCTGCGAGAGCCGCATCCGCCCCGCGGTGCCCGACACGTGCGGGGTGACGTCGATGCTGGTCGTCTCGCCGGCGTGCGCGACGGTCGCGAACGACTCGGCCTCGACCACCGGATCGCCGGCGACCGTGACCGTCAGGTCCTTCGTCGCGGTCGCACCCAAGGTGTCGGCGACCGTCACCGTGATCGTGACCTCCTCGTCCGCCCCCGCAGGGTTCTCGTGCTGGTAGACGACGGTGCCCTCAGGCTCGAACGCCACCCGCCCGTCGCCGCGCGTGACGGACGCGCCGATCAGCACCGTGCCGTCCCCGTCGGGGTCCACCCAGTTCTCCAGCACGGGCACCTCGACGGTGCCGCCCGGGGCCACCTGCGGGCTCGGCCACTCCATCTGGCAGCCGGCGACGATGCCGTCGCCGCACCACCTCGGCGCCCCTTCGACGTCCTGCTCGGCCACCGTGAGGGTGACGGTGGCCGGTGTCACCGAACGGCGACCGTCGACGGCGGTCCCGTCGGTGACCTCATACGTGAAGCTCGCCTGCCCGCGGGCCTGCGGCCCCGCCGCGAAGACGAGGCGCTGCCCGTCGTCAGTCACCGACAGCGACCCGAACGCCGGGTCGAGACCGGTCAGGCTCCCCGGGTCGATCGTCAGCACGTCTTCGTTCGGGTCGTGGTCGTTGAGCAGCACCGGCAGCGTCGTCAGGACCCCCTCCCCCGAACGCACGCCGAACGCGTCGTCCACGGCCACGGGAGGCGCGGGCTCCCGAGCCTCCTGGGTGGCCTCGCCGGCGTCGTCGCGCGACGTCTGCTGGACGTCCACCTGCTCCCAGTGCTGGCTGGAAGGCACCAGACGCCCGTCGGGCACCCGCCAGACCCACCCCGCGGTGGTCTCGTTGAGGGCGATCCCGCCGTCGGTCGTCACGAACCGAGGCGTCGGCTCCGCCTCGAGTGCGGCGCCGGCGTAGTCCAGCGGCACCGTCTTGCCGGATGCGGACGACCACAGCGTGCCGACACCCTGCCCCTGCGCCAGCCAGGCCGCGTAGGCCACGCCGTCCACCCGGACCGGGGCGGCGGGGATCCCACGGTCCTGCGTGGGAAGGACGACGCTCGGGGCACCGGCCGGGCTCACCTCGAGCAGGCCCGTGGGCGCCGCCACGAGGAAGGACTCGGAGCCCTGCTCCCCGGCGGGCTCGGCGCGCTGCGGCACGACCTTGCCGTCGAGGTCGAGCACGACCGGCTTGTCCGCACCGGCGATCCACATCGTGTTGCCCTGGAGCACGGCCCACCGCTCCCCCAGGGCGGTCACCGTGATGCCCTCGCCCGTCGGCCCGCGCGGCACGGCCGCGAGCTGGACGTCCTCCCCGGTGCGCAGGTCGTGCTGCAGCACCGATCGCGTCGCCGACGAGTACGCGGTCACGACGCCGTCGTCCGCGACCGCCGCCGCCACCGCGACGAACGGGTCCGCGTCGTCGTCCCCGGGCGCGCGGCCGTCGATCCGCACGGCAGCGGCGGGGTCGTCGATCCGCCCGCCGAACAGCCCCCCGTCCTGCGTCACGTACGCGATGAAGCCGCCCGCCGACACGAGGTCGGCCCCGGCCGACATCGACGGCAGGTCAGCGAGCGCCGCGCTCGTGTAGTCCACGGGAGACGCCTCGTCCACGACCGCGGCCTTCGACCCCCCTTCGGGGAACACGACGGCGGTGCTGGAGGTCTGCGCCGCCATCGCGAGCGGCCGCTCGATGCCGCGCACCGTCTCCAGCTCGTCGAGGTCGAGGTTGACGCGGCCGTAGCGGCCGGACCCGGTGTTCAGCACCCACACCGTCGGATCCGAGGCGTGCGGCTCCTGCGCGTCCAGGCCGGGCCACATGACCGCACCCGTCGCGATCGCCGCGACCCCGACGAGCGCACCGCACGCCGTCACGACGCGACGCCAGCGCGCCATCTCAGATCACCCCCGTGAGCGCGAGCGCGACGACACCGCCCACGAGCACGGCGACCGCTGCGACCGTCGCGGCGACCACCCAGGGCCACGTCCGGCGCCGGACGGCGGCCGTTCCGGTCCCGCTCCCCCGGCTCGCCGCCGGGGTGCCGGGCCTGCGCCGCGAGGTGTGTTCCACCCGCGGCCTGGGCACGCCCCGCAGGGCCGAGTCGTCCAGGGTCAGGTCACGGCGCTCGGCCGTCCAACGGTCGCCGGCGACCTCCAGCGCCGTCGGGACCAGGCCCATCTCGTGCTGGACGCCTTGCAGTGCCTGCGCCACCTCGAGGGCGCTGCCGTACCGCCCGGACGGTTCGCGCGTCATGGTCCGCGCCAGCACGTCGTCGAGCGCCGCAGGGACGTCGGCACGCCCCGTCGGGACGTAGGCGGCACGCACGATGCGGCGCACCAGGTGCTCTCGGCTGTTCTGGCCGGCGGCGCCGGGGCGCTCGAACGGGCTGCGGCCCGCGAGCAGCGAGTACACGGTGCCTCCGAGGCTCCAGACCTCGGAGGCCACCGTCCCCGCCGACTTCTCGGTGACCACCTCGGGTGCGCTCCACGGCACCGACATCGCCGCGGCCGTCCCCGGCGCGGAACCCCGCAGCGACGTGGCGATGCCGAAGTCCGCGAGCACCGGCGTGCCGAAGTCGGTGACCAGGATGTTCGACGGCTTGACGTCGCGGTGCAGCACCCCCACGCGGTGGGCGCTCTCCAGCGCGCACGCGATGCGGACCCCGGCGTCCAGCACCGCCGGCACCTTCAGCTTGTCGTGACGGAAGCGTGCACCGAGCGAGACCGGGCAGTACTCCATCGCGATGTACGGCCGGCCGTCGGCGGAGACGCTCGCCTCGTACACGGTCAGGATCGACGGGTGCGACGACAACCGCGCGAGCAGGTCGGACTCCGCGTAGAACATCCGCCGCATCTCCGGATCGGTCAGATCCGCCAGCAGCACCTTGACCGCCACCTGCCGTCGCGGCATGTCCTGCTGATAGAGGAAGACGTCCGCGAAACCCCCGGAACCGAGCGGGCTCACGTACGTCAACCCAGGGATCACCGGCGGGGACGACGGCAGACGCTGGCCCACGCGTTTCCTCCTCGGCGGTCGACGGCTGACAGACCTGCCGATTCTGGGACAAACGCGATCGTCGCGTGGCGCCGCGTCGCACCACGACGAACGACGAGCGCGGGTTGTCGCATTCTGTCCACGTCACGGCCCGCGAGGGCCGCGAGCACGTCGCCGACGTGGGCGTGAGTGCCCCCGCCCAGACTCGAACTGGGAACCTACGGATTAGAAGGCCGGTGCTCTATCCATTGAGCTACGGAGGCGTTGGCGCCATCGTACCGACGCCCGCGCCGGCTCTCGTCGCTCTGCCCGGGAAAAGGGCTCGCCCGACGTCGTCGCGCGCTGACAGACTCGACGACGCACCGCGGTGACGACACGCCGGCAACCGCCGGCGTCGGAGGGGACCTGGCCCGTCCCACGCACTCCACGTCACGAAGGAAACGCACCATGGACCCGCAGCTCGCCCTCGAGACCGTGAGGGCCGACTACGAACGGCGGCTGGAGGACGCCGCCCGGGAACGCGAGGCTCGAAGCGCGCAGCGTGCGCGGCGAGCCGCCCGGCGCCGCGTCGCCTCCGGCGACCACGTCGAACGGACCACCTACCTCGTGATCCTCGGCAACACGCGTATCGCATGACCTGCGCGCCGGAACCCTCCCGGCGCGCTGCCGGACAGCCTCGGCGCCCTCGCCCGCCCGTCACGGCCGCGAGGGCGCCGGGGCACTCGAACCCTCGGCCCACGTACCCTGGGACTCGTGAGTGCTGCCAACCCTACCGACCGCATCGTGTGGATCGATTGTGAGATGACCGGCCTCGACGCGCGCGCGGACGCGCTCGTCGAGGTCGCCGCCGTCGTGACCGACTCCGAGCTCAACGTGCTGGGCGACGGCGTCGACGTCGTCATCACCCCACCCGACCAGGCCCTGGCGAGCATGGGCGACTTCGTGCGCACCATGCACACGACGTCGGGCCTGCTCGACGAGCTGCCGCACGGCGTCAGCGTGGCCGCCGCCGAGGCCGAGGTGCTCGACTACATCCGCACCTGGGTGCCCGAGCCCGGCAAGGCGCCCCTCGCCGGCAACTCCGTGGGGACCGACAAGATGTTCCTCGACCGCGACATGCCCGAGCTGATCGGTCACCTGCACTACCGGATCATCGACGTCAGCTCGATCAAGGAGCTGGCCCGCCGCTGGTACCCGCGCGTGTACTTCGCCTCCCCCAAGAAGGACGGCGGCCACCGCGCGCTGGCCGACATCCTCGAGTCGATCGACGAGCTGCGCTACTACCGTGAGGCTCTGCTCGTGCCCCAGCCGGGGCCGGACTCGGCGACGGCGCGCGCCATCGCCGCGCGAATCGGCGAGACGTCGGTCACCCGGCGGCCCGCCGTGTCCTGAGGCGCCCGCAACCTCGGGTATGCTTTCCGTCGGCCGGTGCGCAGGCACCTGCCGACCTTGGTGGCTATAGCTCAGTTGGTAGAGCGCCTGGTTGTGGTCCAGGAGGTCGCCGGTTCAAGCCCGGTTAGCCACCCCACCAGATCGCCCCAGCCCCGCGAGACCTCGCGGAGCTGGGGCGATCGTCGTCGCTGGGGTCGGCGCTACCGCCCGGACCGGGAGCGTGCCCGCGCCGCCCGCGCCCGCAGCACGAGCACGGCACCGGCCACGAGCAGCAGGGCCGCCGGGACCGCGACGGCGGCCGTCGACGCACCCGTGGCCGCGAGCTCCCCGACCCTCCGGCACGCACCGTCACTTTCAGGACCTCGTGAACCGCGGACCCGTTCGCTCCCGTGCCCACGACGTGCAGCTCGCGCGTCCCCTGCACCGTCGTCGCAGGAAGCCGCACGACGGCGGTCAGCACGCCGTTCGCGTCCGCCGTGCCCGCGGCGAGCTCGACGGGCCGGCTGTGCAGCTCGATCCTCACCGCCGTTCGCGGCGCCAGCCCGGACACCGTGACCTTGTACTCCTTGCCCACGTCGAGCGTCGTCGGGACCGTGCCGTCGAACAGCACCGTGACGGGTGCCGACGACGCCGGGACGCGCGGGCCCGGTGGCTGCACGGATGGTGGCGACGCCACGACCGCCTGCGGGGCCGGCGTGACGGACGGGCCGGGCGCCGGGGTCGGCGGCGTACCCGGTGCCGCCCCGGGCGGTGCCTCCGGCGTCACGGGCGGTGCCTCCGGCGTCGCAGGCGGCGTCACGGACGGCGTCACGGGCGGTGCCTCCGGCGGCGTCACAGACGGCGTCACGGACGGCGTCACGGGCGACGTCGCAGGCGGCGTCGCAGGCGGCGTCACGGGCGGCGTCGCAGGCACGGCCTCCGCACCGACCGTCGCGCAGAACGGCACGACGAACCGGGGCCGCCCCTCGATCTCGATCTCGACCGCGCCCGCGAACGTGCCCCCCGCCGCATACGCGTGGTTCGCCGAGACGGTGAACAGGCTCGCGGCGCGGCTGTCGACGGCGTCGGTACCGGCCACCACGCCCGGCGACGTGCTGCCGTCGCCCCAGTGCACCGTGGCCCTGACCTTGGCCACGGCGACACCGGGCGCGGCGATCGTCGCGACCGGCCCGTCGTAGCCCCCGGTCCCCGTCTGCGCGATCCGCAGACCCGCGGCAGCCGGGGTCCACGGGACCTGCGGGTCGGCCCAGAAGTTCGTTCCGCCCACCTGGAGCCGGGCCCCGAGCGGTGCCAGGCGCGCGGCGAACGCGTCGAAGCTGCTGCTGCGCTCCTGCGGCGCCCACGCCTTGTCGGCGAGCCCGGCCAGGCGCGGCCAGGCCATGTACTCGATGTCGGGCAGTCCGCGGAGCAGGGTCTCGCCCCACAGCGCGCCCTCGATCCCGAGCACGTTGCGCTCGGCGAGCCCGAACGTGGTGTTCAGGTTCTTCCTGGTGGTCTGATCGACCACGGCCGTCGGGTCCCAGGCGTAGGAGTGCCGGGTGGTGTACACGGGGTCCCGGAACCCGAGCCGCTGGCCCGGCGCGAACCGGTAGTCGAGGTAGGCCCGCTCGGTGGGCGAGAGGATGACCTTGCGCTCGCCCGCGAACCAGCCCGCCGTCATCTTGTTCTTGCGGTCTGCCCAGTACTGGTGCACCGCGCCCGCCGTCGGGCCGGCCGCGGGCACCGGTGTCCACGCGATGATCCGCTTGCCGTACCTGGCGGCGATTCCCTCGACCCGGCGCACGAACTCGGCGTACTGCGGCGCGGACACGCCCTCGGCCTCGTCGGCGCCGATGTGGATGTACTCGCTCGGGGAGATCTCGGCGACCTCGCGCAGCACGTCGTCGATGAACGCGTAGGTGCGCTCGTCGGTGACGCACAACGCGTTGCGGCTGATGCCCCCGGTCACCCGGATCGGGATGCTCGCGCCGGTGCAGCCCAGCTCGGGGTACGACGAGAGCGCGGCGTCGGAGTGGCCGGGGACGTCGATCTCGGGGACGACCTCGATGTACCGGGCGGCCGCGTACCGCACGATCTGGGCGAAGTCCGCCTTCGTGTAGTGGCCCGCGATCCCGCCCTTCATCGAGGCGGACGCCCCGTGGCCGGTGAGCCTGGGCCAGGAGTCGATCTGCAGCCGCCAGCCCTGGTCGTCCGTCAGGTGCAGGTGCAGGCGGTTGAGCTTGACCGCCGCCATCTCGTCGAGGACGGCCTTGACCGCGTCGACGTCGATGAAGTTGCGGGCCGGGTCGAGCATGAGGCCTCGCACGGCGAAACGCGGGTGGTCGGAGATCTCGACCGGCGGCACGGCCCAGTCGACGACGTGCTTCGTCGCATCCCCTGCGACCCACACGGGCAAGAGCTGGAGCAGGGTGCGCGTCGCGTTGAACGCGCCGTGCCCCGTCGAGGCCGCGACCTCGACTCCCCTCGCCGAGGCCGTCAGCCGGTAGGACTCCTTCGCCGCGTGCCCCGCGGTGCCGGCCACGGGCGCACCGCCCCGGAACACGATGTCGGACGCCGACGGCGACGCGGCGACCACCGGTAGCGCGTACCCGGTCGCCGTGCGGAGCTCGGCGGCGAAGAGCTGTGCGACGTCCTCGTGGGCCTCGGCGACGATCCGCGTGCGGGAGGTGATGCGGAACGGAGCGCCGGGCAGCGACGTCTGCTCCGCGGGCGCGGGCACGAGCCGGGCGCCGTCGGGCACGGGGCGAGCCTGGGTCTGCGGGGACTGTGCCGGCGTCAGTGCCGGCGTCTGTGCCGGTCCCTGCTGCGACGCCGCCGGGGCACCGTCGTCGGTGCTCGCCCTGGGCGTGTCCCACACCTCGAAGCGATAGAGCGACAGCCCGAACCGGGTCGCGGTGGACGCCGCCTGGACGCGCACGTACGAGTACGCCTCGCTCGTGTCCACGTGCAGCTCCTGGACGAGGTGCCCGCTGGTCGCCGCACCCGTCGGGGTCACGACCGTTGCGAGGGTCGTCCAGGTCGCACCGTCTTTCGAGACCATGAGGTCGTGCGCGGTGGGGTACGCGGCCTCCCAGTCGAGCACGACCTTCAGGATGTACGTCGGCTCGGCCAGCTTGAGCTGCACCCAGTCCCTCGACGGGTCGTAGGACATGACCGGGGCCGTGGTCCGCGTGTACCGCGACCCCCACCGGGTGGCCGGGTCGCCGTCGTTGACGTGCCCGACGGAGAACCGTGGGTCGGGGTACTCCGACGCCGCGCTCGCAACGGCAGTGCGCGCGACGTCGCGGCTCTCGGCCGCTGCGGCCGGCGGAGTCCCGGCGAGCAGCGTCGCACCGAGCACGACGGTCGACAGGAGACCGGCCGCGAGCGGGCGCAGGCGCGGGCGGCGATGGGGGCGGTCGTTCACTCAAGGCTCCAGGGAGGCGTCCGGACGGATGAAGCCTCACTGTGCTGGGCGCGCCGCACACCGTAAAGAAACGAACGCCCGAACGATCAGCGGCTCCGCCGCGTCTCCCCCGCGATGACGACCGGCTCCCGCGCGCCCGTCAGACGCGTGCCGCGATCGCGTCGGCGAACCGCGTGAGCGTCGGCACCGGTCCGCTGTAGGTCATCCACAAGCTGGGCTCGGTCAGCTCGAGCTCGATGACGAGCGGACCGTCCTCGCCCGTGACGAGGTCCACCCGCGCGTACAGCAGCGGGCCGTCGAGGCCGAGGTCGGCCGCGGCCGCGGCCAGCGCCCGCTGCGCGACCTCGAGCTGCTCGGGCGTCGCCGCGACGGCGGACATCGTCTCCTCGAGGTACAGCCCCAGGCCCTTGGTCGGCCGCGACGGACCCGTCAGCAGGGCGTTCTTGCGGGCGGCGTGCTGGAACACGCCGTCGACGAAGGTCAGGCACGTCTCGCCCGCGGAGTCCACCGACGTCACATAGGGCTGGATCATGACCCAGCGCTTGGAGTCGAGCAGGTCCATCGTGTGCTTGATCGCCATCGCGCGGGACTGCGCGCTGACCGGGATGTAGCGGCCGGTGTCCTTGGCGCCCGCCGAGACGACGGGCTTGACGACGAAGTCGCCGAACGCCGGCATGCGGGTGTGCACGGCGCGCTTCGAGAAGTGCCGGGCCGGGTCGAGCCAGACGGTCGGGATGACGGGCACCGACGCGGCCTCGAGCGCCCGCAGGTAGGACTTGTCGGTGTTCCAGCGCAGCACGTGCGCGGGGTTCTCCAGGCGGGGCACCGTCTCGGCCCAGGCCAGGAACTCGTCGTGCCGCGGTGCGTAGTCCCAGGTGGAGCGGACCACGACGAGGTCGTAGGAGTCCCACTCCACGTTCGGGTCGTCCCACACGACCGCTTCGGCCGTGACGCCCCGGTCGGCGAGCGCCGGGACGAGCGGCCGGTCGTCGGCGCTCAATGTGGGCAGGTCAGCACAGGTGGCAAGAGCGATGCGCTTCATGGAGGTCACGTGCCGAGCCTATCCGCCGCCGTCGGGACACGAGCCCCGACGGCGGCCACTCGGCCCGGCCCCGCGTGCGGGACCGGGCCGAGGCGGCACACCTGCCCGAGCGACGTCGTCAGTGACGCGAGACCGCGCGCTCGGCGCCCGCGCCCGTGAGCGACCGGACCTCCATCTCGGCGAACTTCTCGGGGTGCGGCTGCTCGCGCGAGGTGAGCGTGCCGACGATCCCGAGCACGAACCCGAGCGGGATCGACACGATGCCCGGGTTGGTGAGCGGGAACACCGCGAAGTCGGCGTTCGGGAACATCGCGGTCTCCGATCCCGAGACGACCGGGGAGAGCGCGATGAGCACGATGCACGAGATGAGGCCGCCGTAGATGCTCCACAGCGCGCCCGCCGTGTTGAACCGCTTCCAGAACAGCGAGAACACGATGGTCGGCAGGTTGGCCGACGCCGCGACGGCGAACGCGAGCGCCACGAGGAACGCCACGTTCTGGTTCTGCGCGTAGATCCCGCCCACGATGGCGACGGCACCGATGACGACGACGGTCCACCGCGCGACCTTGACCTCGCCGTCGGCGCCGACCGACCCGCGCTTGATGACGTTGGCGTAGATGTCGTGCGAGAAGCTCGCCGCCGCCGTGATGGTCAGCCCGGCGACGACGGCGAGGATGGTCGCGAACGCGACGGCCGCGATGATGCCCAGCAGCACCTCCCCGCCGAGCGCGAACGCGAGCAGCGGCGCCGCCGAGTTGACGCCGCCAGGAGCCGACGTGATCGTCTCGGGCCCCACGAGAGCGGCGGCGCCGTAGCCGAGCACGAGGGTGAACAGGTAGAAGATCCCGATGAGCCAGATGGCCCAGACCACCGAGCGACGGGCCTCCTTCGCCGTCGGGACGGTGTAGAAGCGCATGAGCACGTGCGGCAGGCCCGCCGTGCCCAGCACCAGGGCGAGAGCGAGCGAGAGGAAGCTGACCTTCGACAACGGCGTCGCACCGTACTGCTTGCCCGGTTCGAGCAGCGCGGCACCGCCCTCGCCCGCCGAGTCGACGGCCCCCTGGAGCAGCCCCGAGAGCGAGAACCCGAAGTGCGCGAGCACCCACACCGTCATGACCGCCGCGCCGATGATGAGCAGCACGGCCTTGATGATCTGGACCCAGGTGGTGCCCTTCATGCCGCCGACCAGCACGTAGACGATCATGAGCGCGCCCACGACGGCGATCACCAGGTTCTTGCCCGCCTGGCCGTCGATGCCCAGCAGCAGCGCGACCAGGCCGCCCGCACCGGCCATCTGGGCGAGCAGGTAGAAGAACACGACCAGGAGCGTGGCGAGCGCCGCGGCCATGCGCACCGGCCGCTGCCTGAGCCGGAACGACAGGACGTCCGCCATCGTGAACCGCCCGGTGTTGCGCAGCAGCTCGGCGACCAGCAGCAGCGCGACGAGCCAGGCGACGAGGAACCCGATCGAGTAGAGGAAGCCGTCGTAGCCGTTGACGGCGATCGCCCCGCAGATGCCCAGGAACGACGCCGCGGACAGGTAGTCGCCCGCGATAGCGGTGCCGTTCTGGCCGCCCGTGAAGTTGCGCCCGCCCGCGTAGAAGTCGGCGGCCGACCGGTTGGTGCGCGAGGCGCGCACCACGATGACGAGCGTCACGAGGACGAACGCGGCGAAGATCGAGATGTTGACGACAGGGTTGCCGACGTCGGTCGTGGTGAGCGCGTGGCGCAGCGGTGCGGTGATCACAGGTCGCCCCCCTCGATGTGCTCGCGCAGCGCGCCGGCCTGGGCGTCGAACGAGTTGTTGGCCCAGCGGGCGTAGAGCATCGTGATGACGAACGTCGACACGAACTGGCCGAGGCCGAACAGCAGCCCGACGGTGATGGCGCTGTCACCGATGCGCGCCGACATGAAGCCGTGCGCGTAGTTGGCGAGCAGCACGTACGCGAAGTACCAGACGAGGAACAGCGCCGTCATCGGGAAGACGAAGCGACGGAACCTGCGGCGCAGGTCCTGGAACTCCTCGGATCTTTCGACACGCTGGTAGGGGGTTTCACCAGCGGTTTCAGCGGTGTCAGCCATGGATGCCTCCGTTGGCATTGCGGTCGGCAGTCACCGGTGCGCTCGGGTTGCGCACCGCGGGCGCTCCCTGCCTCGGGAGCTCCCGGAGGCACACAATGCCGCCTGACCCAAGTGTGACGCAAGCAACACTTGGGTTAAGGTTCCAGGCGCACATACTCCAGGTCGGTAACGATCCGCCCAGCCGTCAGACCCTTGCGCTCGAACGCCGTCAGCACACGCCCAGCGAACCGCGGCGCGGCCTCCCCGCGCCGTGCGCGTTGCGGAAGCAGGGGCTCGCCTCGCCGACCTCCAGCATCTGCTCGGCGTACTCGGCCCAGTCCGTCGCGAGCCGCCACACGCCGCCCGGGCGCAGCACGCGCGCCGCGAGCGCCGCGAACTCCGCGGTGACGAGCCGTCGCTTGTGGTGCCGCGACTTGTGCCACGGGTCGGGGAAGAACACCCACAGCTCCTCGACGCTCGCCGCCGGCAGCGCCGTCGCCAGCATCTCGGCCGCGTTGACCTGCACCAGGCGGAGGTTCGGCAGCCCGGTGCGGTCACGGCGCTGCCCGGCCCGCACGATGGTCTGCGCGAGCCCCGGCCGGTACACCTCGACCGCCAGATGGTCCCGCTCGGGGTGCGCGTCCGCGGCATCGACGACGTTCTCACCGCGCCCCGAGCCGATCTCGACGACGAGCGGCGCGCGCCGCCCGAACACGGCCTCGGCGTCGAAGACCCAGGAAGGGTCGACCGACGTGCCCGCGACAGCGCGCGGCACCTCGACGAGGTACTCGTAGCGCCGCTCGTCCCACGCCCGGCTCTGCGCCGTCGTCAGGCGCCCGCTGCGGCGCACGAAGCTGACCGGATGCTTGCGGAAGGTGGGAACGTCGGGGACGGCGAGGGGCTCAGGCACCCGACAAGGGTACGGGCGCCGTCGTCCGCCGCGATCGAGGTGACCACCCGCGGACGGCGCATCTCAACGGCTGCTGACCTTGCCGAAGAGCGACGCGACGGGCGCGACGACGAGCGGCCTGAGCGCGACCGCGACCGCGACGGCGACCGCGAGCCCGCCGGCGAACCACGCGAAGCCGGCCCAGCTCACCGTGTCCGAGGCCGCGAACATGTGGTTCAGGTTGCGCCGGGCGCCCGTCGTGAACACGAGGAACACGTGCACGATCACGAACAGCACGAAGAACTGCATCGTCGGGAAGTGGACCGCCCGGGCCAGCGGCGCGGGATAGATCCGGTTCAGCCGCGTGGCGTTCTTCGGCCACCACTCGCTCATCCGCACCCCGGTGAGCGCGGCGAGCGGCGCGGCGACGAACACCACGAGGAAGTACATGAGCTGCTGGAGGCTGTTGAAGGTCACCCAGCCGTCCTCGGCCGGCCACTCGAGCGTCAGGTACTGCAGTGCCGCCGAGAGCGCATTCGGCACGACGTCCCACGACGTCGGCACGAGCCGCGCCCACTGCCCCGTCACGAACAGCAGCACCACGAACACCACACCGTTGAGCAGCCACAGCAGGTCGACGCTCGTGTGCAGCCACAGGTTGATGCTGATCTTCTTCCCGCCCTTGCGGGGCGCCCAGTACGCGGGGGGCCGCTCCTGGAGCCGCACCTGAAGGCCCGTGCGAACGATCAGCACCATGAAGAAGAAGTTCAGGTAGTGCGACCAGTTCGCCCAGCGCGGGATCCCGACGGGAACGAAGTCCGGCGGCGCGACCGTCCCCGGGTACCGCGCAAGGAAAGCAGGCACGCCGGGCAGCGTCGTCACCCCGCGAGCGGCCAGCACGATGATGCCCGCCGCCGCCACGGCGCCGACCGCGCCGACGCCGGCGAGCCGTAGCTGCCGGCCGAGGGTCCACGGCCGCTCGGAACGGCCACCGGGCTGACCGGCGGGCTGACCGGCGGGCTGACCGGCGGGCTGACCAGCGGGCTGACCGGCGGGCTGACCGGCGGGCCGAGCCGTCGGCTCGGAGTCCGGGGCCGCTGCTGGGGCCGCAGCCGGCGTCGAGGTGAGCGTCGCGGCGGGCGCGGGGACCGGCGCTGGATCCGGGGCGACGGACGAGACGGCCGCGGGCGCCTGCGTGGGCGCCGCCCCGGTGGGCATCGCCCGCGTCACGGTGGCTGTCGAGGCGGCGGGCCAGGGCTCGCCTCCGGGAACGCGAGGCAGACCCCGGCGCAGCGCGACCGTCTCGGTCACCGTGCCGGCGTCCGCCGCCGAGACCCGGTGCGCGGGCGCCGTCGCGGGTGGTGCGCCGCCCGGTGCGGGCGTCGGATCGCTCTCCGCGGCCACGGGCACCGCCGTCGCGGGCTCGCTCACCGCCGTCGCGGCCACGGGCACCGCCGTCGCGGCCACGGGCACCGCCGTCGCGGGCTCGCTCGCCGTCGTCGAGCGACTCGCCACCGCGGCGGCCGCCGGGCCTGCGGGCTCGCCGCCGGCCGGCCATCGCGCGCCGCCCGGGCGGCGCGGCAGACCGCTTCTGATCCCCTGACGGTAGGTCGCCACCGGCTTATGCCTTCGCCTTCTCGATCTCGGCTATGAGCTGCGGCACGACGGTGAACAGGTCACCGACGACGCCGAAGTCCGCGACCCCGAAGATCGGCGCATCCGCGTCCTTGTTGATCGCGACGATCGTCTTCGCGGTCTGCATCCCGGCCAGGTGCTGGATCGCACCCGAGATGCCGAGAGCGATGTACAGCTGCGGTGAGACCTGCACACCCGTCTGCCCCACCTGGTGCGACGCGGGCACGAACCCGGCGTCCACCGCGGCTCGCGACGCACCGACGGCGGCGCCGAGCGCGTCTGCAAGCTGCTCGACGAGCACGAACTTCTCCGCCGTCCCGAGGCCGCGGCCGCCCGAAACGATCCGCTTCGCCGAGCGCAGCTCGGGGCGTGACCCGCTCCGCTCGGGTGCGCTGACCGCCCCGATGCGTGCGCCGGGCTTGCCGCTCGCCTCGCTCTCGAGCACGGTGACGTTCGCCGGCTGGGCGTCGGCGCGCGCGTCGACGGCGCCCTGACGCAGGGTGATGACGGGCGCCCCGTGGGTGACGGCCGAGGTCACGGTGTAGGCGCCACCGAAGGCCGAGCTGCGCGCGATCACTCCCTGCTCGTCACGGCTGACGGCGACGGCGTCGACGATCAGGCCGGCGCGCAGGCGGACGGCGCAGCGCGCCGCGGCCTCGCGGCCCTCGACCGAGTGTGACACCAGGATCGCGTCGGGCTGGACGAGCGCCGACGCCGTGACCAGCGCGTCGGCGGCGCTGACGGCGATCTCCGTCGCGGCACCGGCGCGCAGCACCGCGACCGCCCCCAGGTCGGACGCGGCCGCGGCGGCGTCGTCGTCGCCCAGCACGAGCGCGACCGGAGCGCCCACCGTCGCGGCGGCACCCAGCAGTGCCGCGGAGGACTTCGCCAAGGTGCCCTCGGCGGTGGTGTCGAGCAGCACCAGGATCGAGTCGGCAGCAAACCCCATCGTCATCTCCCCAGCCTCAGATCAGGTGGTTCTCGGCCAGGTACGCGGCCAGCCGGACCCCGGCGTCGCCGTCGTCGGTGATCGTGACCCCTGCCGCGCGGGCCGGGCGGGCCTCGACCGCGAGCATGATCGCGCGCGACGTGGCCAGGTCCTCGGCGTCGATGCCGAGATCCGCGAGAGAGAGCACGTCGAGCGGCTTCTTCTTGGCCGCCATGATGCCCTTGAAGTTCGGGAACCGTGCGTCCGGCAGGGCCTCGGTCACCGAGACGACGGCCGGGAGCGGGGCGCTGACCTGCACGGTCGCGTCGTCCGACGTGCGCGTCCCACTGACCTCGGCCTCACCGATCGTCACCGCGGACAGGTTGGTGGCGTTCGGCACCCCCAGGTGCTCGGCGAGCATCGCGGGCAGCACCCCGCCCATGCCGTCCGTGGACTGGTTGCCGCAGATCACCAGGTCGAAGCCGATCCGCCCGAGAGCGGCGGCGAGGACCTCGGCCGTGAGACCGAGGTCCGCGCCCACCAGGCCGTCGTCGACCACATGGGTCGCCGCGGCCGCACCCATCGCGAGGCAGCGGCGCACGGCCGCCGTGGCCCCCGGGGGGCCGACCATCAGCACGCACACCTCGGTGCCCTCGTGCGCGTCGGCGTAGGCCAGCGCGACCTCGAGCGCACGCTCGCCGATCTCGTCCACGACGTTCTCGGCGCCACGCTCCGTCAGGCCCGTCTCCAGGCTGAGCGTGCGTTCCCCGTTGGTGTCGGGCACCTCTTTGACCAGCACGACGATCTTCATTGACGAATGCTGCCTTCCGCTCTCGCGAACCTCGGTGCCAGTAGACGACGTCGGCTACTTGCGGCCCGTCACGCTGCGGGCGACGATCTCACGCATGACCTCGTTGGTGCCACCGTAGATGCGGTGGACGCGGGCATCGAGGAAGGCACGCGCGATCGGGTACTCGACGATGTACCCGTATCCCCCGTGCAGCTGGACACCCTGGTCGAGGATCTCCCACTCCCGCTCCGAGCACCAGAACTTGACCTTCGCGGCCTCGTCGGCGCTGAGCTCGCCCTGCCGGTAGAGCCGCATCGCGCGGTCGACGAAGGCCCACATCACGTCGACCGAGGTCGCCATCTCCGCGATGCGGAACCGCGTGTTCTGGAAGTCGACGATGGGCTGGCCGAACGCCTCGCGCGACGTCGTGTACTGGAGCGTCCATTCGAGTGCCGCCTGCCCCACGGCCGCGCTGACGGCGCCGATCGACAGGCGTTCGAGCGGCAGGTTCATCATGAGCTGGACGAACCCGCGGCCCGGGACGCCGCCGATGAGGTTCTCGTCGGGCACGAAGACGTCGGTGAAGCTCAGCTCGGCGGTGTCGTGGCCGGGGAAGCCCATCTTGTGCAGCGTCTTGCTGTGCTCGAAGCCCGCCATGCCGTCCTCGACGAGCACCAGGCTGAACGCGTCGGGTCGGTTGCCCTCGCCCGTCTTGACGAACGTGACGACGACGTCGGCGGTCTTGCCGCTGGAGATGAACGTCTTGGCGCCGTTGACGACGTAGCCGCCGTCGACCTTCTTCGCGGTGGTCTTGACGCCGCGAAGGTCGCTGCCGGCGCCCGGCTCCGTCATCGCGAGAGCGCCGAGCACCTCGGCCGTCGCCATCCTCGGGAGCCACTTCTGCTTCTGCTCGTCGGTGCCGAAGTGGGCGAGGTAGGGCACGGCGAGGTCGTCGTGGATGCCGAAGGCCCCGGCGATCGCCGAGCCGACCCCGCTGCGGATCAGTTCCTCGTTGACGACCGACCGGAACCGGTAGTCCATGAGCATCCCGGCACCGCCGAACTCCTCGGGCACCGAGAGCCCCAGGATGCCGTGCTCGGCCGCGGACCTCATCGTGTCGCGGTCGACCTCGCCGTCCTGGTCCCACTGCTTCGCCTTCTCAGGGGTGACATAGCGCTTGACGAACTCCTTCACGACCTCGCGGAATGCCTCGTGGTCCTCGTCGTAGATGTCGCGCTGCATAGCACTGCCTTTCTCTGCGCCGGGCACGCACGCCGCCCTGGGAGGCAACGCGGTCGCACATGCTCGAAGGCTCCGGATGCGTTGTGTTCCTGCATCAGGGGGTGGAGCACGCCCGCGAAGCTCGAGGGTCTCGCGGCCGCACGACGTCGTGCACCCCGCCCACCGACGCGACGTCACGCCCTGATACCCGCGAGTATGCCTGCGACGCAGTATCACCACAAGAGGCAACCTTCGGCTGCCGCCGCCTTCGTGACCTACCTGAAACTCCGGCCCACCCAGGGACCTTCGACGCCCCGGCCGGGGACCTCGTCGTGATACTCGGTCGCATCCCGGCCGGGGCTCGCGGCTCCGTCAGGAAAGCCGGTGGACGTATCCGTCCGCCGGGTCGAAGCCCTCGATGCCGAGGTAGTCGTGCGCCCAGCGTGCGACGTAGTCCAGCGGGTCGACGTCCTGGTACAGCTCCGGGTAGGCCCACTTGGCGAAGAAGAGCGGAGTGATCTGGTTCCCGGCGAGGTCGAACGCCCAGGCGTTGTACAGGTACGTGTTCCCGCTCGTGATCGCGCCGAGCGCCGACCACCCGGGCCGTCCCGTCAGCTCGCCGGCCTTCGCCGCGTACTCCGACGCGCTCGACCCTCCGTAGATGTTCGTCGTCTCGACGGCGATCACGTCCGGGTTGCCGGCGATCACCGCCTCGGGATCGACGTCGATCTGGTTCCCCGCGACGTCGGCGAACAGGTTGCGCACCCCGGCGGCCCGGATGGCGAAGTTCTTGCCTCCCTCGCTCCCGGTGCTCTTGCCGGCCGAGTCCTCGTAGAACAACGTCGCCTGCGCGCCCGGATCCTGCGGACTGCGTTCGAGCAGCCCCGCGATGTCGTCGGAGAACGCATGGACCTTGGCGGCCTCCTGCGGCCGCCCGAGCACGGCCGCGGCCAGGTCGATGGACTCGTCCCACTGGTCGAAGACCCAGGTGCTCAGCACGACGACAGGAATGTCGAACGCCTCAAGCGTGCTCGCAAGCTCCTGCCAGCCATGGTTGCGGTAGATGAGGACGACGTCGGCGTCCTTCGCCACGATGGCCTCGGCGTTGAGCTCGGTGCCGTTGGCGCCGACCGAGAGGCTCTCGGGCAGCTTCGACGCGGCGAGGCGTTCGATGGTCTGCTCGTCGGTGCCGACGATCTGGTCGCGGGCGCCGAGCGCCAGCGCGAGGTCGACGTTGAAGCTCCCGACGACGACGGCGCGCTTGGCGGGCGCGTCGAGGTGCACCGCGCGGCCCTGGTCGTCGACGACGTCGACCGCCTGGGACTCGGCAGGGGACGCGGCAGGGGCCACCGGCCCGGCGTCGGCGGAGGTGGGGGCGCAGCCTGCGGCGGCGCCCGCGAGGACTGCGACGGTCAGGAGCGCGGCGGCACCGCGCGAGATGGGGCGAATCATGGGTGGGACTCCGGCGGTGAAGGTCACGAGCGGACGAGGGGAAGGGTCTCGCCGGCGGTCACGGCGAACGGCAGGTGGTTCGCCTCCGGCGGCAGCGGGCACGAGTGGCTCGGGGCGAACGCGAACGGTGGCAGGTACGCGCGGTTGAAGTCGAGCGTGACGACGTCGTCCTCGGGGTCGGGCAGCAGCAGGAACCGGAACCGGAACGTCGCGGCACCGCTGGTCGCGTCCGCGAACGAGACCATGAGGCCCGGCCTGCCCGGGACGGGGCTGCGGAACGCCAGCAGCTCGTGCTGGGCGCCGTCGTACGTGAAGACGATCCGGCCGACGAGCTCGCGGTCGTAGGTGTCGCCGTCGGACTGGTCGGTGACCAGGCGCGTGCCCGGGGCGCTGCGCACCAGGCGCCCCGCGACCACCCACGACGGGTCGGCGGCGAACGTGCCGATGCCCTCGAGCGCGGACCGCGACGGGCTCTCGTCGTCGAAGACGCGCAAGGCCTGGTCCTCCAGCCGGCGGAACCATGCGAGGACCAGGCGGCCGTGACGGACCTCCTGCCCCGCGCGCAGGACGATCGTGCCGTCGGACACCGACGGTCCCTCCCCCACGGCCTGGAGCGCGTCGTCGGCAAGCCCCACCGCGTGGACCTCGGCGCCATGTGCGAACCAGCGCCCAGGGAGGTCGGGCAGCTCGCGCGGGGTCGCGGTGAGCCAGTAGGTGCCGACGACGGCGGCGCTGCCGTAGGGGCCCGAGACGGCGTGCAGCCGGCTCTCGCGCCACCTCTGGAGGCCCTGCTGCCAGGTGGTGTCGGTCGACGTGGAAAGGGTCATGCTGGTGGTACCTCCGGTCAGGGTGGGCGCGCCGAGGAGACGGCGCGTTCGTCGCTGGGACGGGTCGATGCGCGGTGGGCGTCAGACGGCGGTCGGCTCCAGCACGCCGCCGGCATCCCGGCGCGCGGCCGACATGGAGCGCGGCCGCACCTCGACCAGGCCTGGCGCAGGGTGCACGACGTCGATCTCCAGGCCGTAGACCTGGCTGAGCGTCTCGGCGTCGAACGTCTCGGAGGGGCGCCCGGCACGCAGCACGCGCCCCTGGTGCAGCAGTGCGCTGTGGCCGCAGAACCAGGCCGCATGGTTGAGGTCGTGGATGACGACGAGCACCGCGACCGAGCGGTCGGACGCCACCGCGCGGACGACCTCGAGCGTCTCGACCTGATAGCGAAGGTCGAGGGCCGACGTCGGCTCGTCCAGAACCAGCACCTGAGGCTCCTGAGCGAGCGCGCGTGCGACGAGCACGCGCTGCGCCTGCCCGCCCGAGAGCTCAGCCATCGGGCGCGACGCCAGGTCCCCGAGGCGCAGGCGGGCGAGCTCGCGATCGACGACGCGGTGGTCCCGAGCGCGAGGGCGCATCCCGATATGCGGGGTGCGCCCCAGCATCACCATGTCGCGGACCGTGAGGTCGAACGGCGCCGCGGAAGCCTGCGGGACGTACGCGACGACGGACGCGTGCTCGCGGCGCGACAGCGCGTACACGTCGCGGCCTGCGACGCTCACGCTGCCGGAAGCGGGCGGCGTGATGCGGGCGACCACCTTGGCGAGAGTCGACTTCCCGGAGCCGTTGGGCCCCAGCACGGCGGTCAGCTCGCCGTCAGGCACGTCGAGGTCGACACCGCGCAGCACCTGACGCGTGCCGTAGCTGACGTGCAGGTCACGAATGCGCAGGGTCATGCAGCTGCCCTCCGACGCCGCAGAACGAGCTGGATGAACACGGGCGCGCCGACGACCGCCACGACGATCCCGACGGGCACGACCGCGGGCGCGATGATCGTGCGTCCGATGGTGTCGGAGACCAGGAGCAGCAGCCCGCCCGCGATCATCGACGCCGGGATGAGCACGCGGTGGTCCGCGCCGAGCGCGAGGCGGGCGATGTGCGGGGCGACAAGCCCGACGAACCCGATGATCCCGCAGGTGGAGACCACGACGGCGGCGAGCAGCACGGACACGGTGATCAGCCCCACCCGCAACGCCGGGACGTGGACGCCCAGGCTCGTCGCGGCGTCGTCACCCGCGAAGGCGACGGCGTTCAGCCGCACCGCGAACCACAGCGCGACGGGCGCGGCCACGGCCAGCACCAGGGCCACCAGGCCGACGTCGGTCCACCGCGCCTCGTTCACCGAACCGAACGTCCACCGCACGATCCGCTGGAGGGTGTTCTCGTCCGCGGTGAACTGCAACGCCGAGGTCAGCGCCTCGAACAGCTGGGTCAGCGCGATCCCGAGCAGCAGGAGCGTCGCCGCGCCGAGCCCGCGCGCCGCGCTGACGCCCAGCAGGGCACCGGACACGCCGAGGGCCACCGAGAACGCCGCGAGGGCGACGACGCCGCCCGACGCCGACGGGCCCAGGACCAGGATCGCCGCAGCGGCTCCGAAGGCGGCGGCCGGTGAGACCCCGAGCGTGAACGGGCTGACGAGCGGGTTGTGCAGAAGCGCCTGCATCAGCACGCCGGCGAGCGCGAGCGACGCGCCCGCCGTGAGAGCGAGCACGGCGCGCGGCAGGCGCAGCCCGGTGAGCACCGCGTAGGCCGACGCGAGGTCGCCCGTGGGCTCGTGGCCGAGCGCCACGGCCTGGACCGCACGCCACATCGTGGCCGGGCCCACGCCGGCGGCGCCGACGCTCACCGACACGGCGAGCGCGACAAGCGTCAGCGCGACGCCGATCAGGAGCACGACGGCGGCGGGCACGCGTCGGCGAGACGTCCCGTGCGCCCGGTCGCGGGCGGGACCGACGGAGGGGTCGGAGGCGGGGTCGGGGGCGGGGTCGGGGGCGAGGTCGTCAGGGCGGGTGCCGGGCCGGTACGCCGGCCGGGCGCGATCCAGGGTGGAAGCCATGAAGGTCTCCTCGGTCAGAGGCATGCGGGCAGCACGGCGCCGCTCGGTGACGAGCAGGGGTGCGGGAGCGTGAGGTGGGAAAGGGTGGGCGCAGGTCGCAGATCAGCGACGGCGCGAGCACACGCTCACGGGCACGCGACAGCACATGGGCGCGCCGGACATACCGGGGCGTGCCATGGTGACCACTCGCATGCGGGACATGAAGCGCATCGTGGCGCGACGACGGCGAAAAGCCAATCGGTCGGCCTCACGTCTCAGATCGTGGATCGAGACGCCTGTGCGAGCACGCCGGAACGCGCCCCCACGCAGCACGCCGACGCGCGCGACCCACTCCGGGGCCGGCGCACGGACGCCGACCACCGCCTCCCAGCCATGGCGCCACCGCGCCCGATCGCGGCCGCGGCCGGCGAGTTCTCGCCGATCCTCGAGGCCGGTGCCGCGCCCGTCGCCGCGGCACCCTGGGCATCCGGCCAGGTGCGGGCGCACCGGGTGGGCCGGGACACGGCAGCCCCTCGCCGACCGCGCCAGAACCGATCGCCGCAGCAGCGACGATGCCCGAGAGCGCCGTCAGCGGAGGATCTCGCCGTAGACGGCCTCCAGCCCGACGTGAACACCCGGCATCGACGACACCTTGCGGAGGGAGGCGACGACTCCTGGCATGTACGCCGCTCGATCGAGCGTGTCGAACCGGATGGACAGCACCTCGCCGTCCCGGCCCAGGAGAACCTCTTGGTGGTTGACCATGCCTCGAATGCGCACCGAGTGCACCGCCACCGAGCCGAACCGCGCCCCCCGCGCAGCCTCCTCGAACGTGTCTGCCTCCAGCCTCGCGCCCGGTGCGCCGCCGTCCTGCGCGGCGAGAGCCTCCGCAAGCTCGATCGCCGTGCCCGACGGGGCGTCCGCCTTCTGCGGAGGGGCGCCCTCGACGATCTCGACCTCCTCGAAGTGGGGCGCGGCCATCGACGCGAACCGCCGCGCCAGCAGCGCGCCGAGAGAGAAGTTCGGGACGATCAGGACGCCGACCGACGACGCTGTCTCGGCCCAGCGCGCCCGGATCGTCGCGATGTCGCCCGCGCCCAGACCCGATGTCGCGACGACGACGTGCTTCGCATGCTCGATGGCCCACGTCGCGTGCTCGACCCCGCGCTCGCCCACGCTGAGATCGATGACGGTGTCAGCCCCCTCGGCGAGGGCCAGATCATCACCACGGCCGATCCGCGCGACAAGGTCCAGCCCCTGCGTCTCACTGACCGTGGCACAGGCGAGCGAACCCATCCGCCCATAGGCACCGATCACGGCGACGCGGATCGAGGACGCCCCGCCCTCAGCGCCGACGCCGACCTCAGTCACGAGTCGAGCCCTCCGTCGTGGGCACGAGACAGAGGTCGGAGACGCCGACCTCACCCAGCGGGGACGTGCCGCTCCGGGCGGCCGGTCGGTCGACACCGTCCGGGGGCGTCGCACGCCCGTCCTGCGCACGCGCCAGGCCAGCGCCGTCCTGCACCGGCATCGACGAGTAGTGGAACCGGCGCAGGAACGTCGCGAGCTCGGGCGTCCGCGGCGTGCGCAGCGTCTGCTGCGCCGCGCCCTCCTCCCAGACCCGCCCCTCCTTCAGGAAGACCAGCCGGTCTGCCGCTCCGTAGGCGAAGCCCATCTCGTGCGTGACGATGGCCATCGTCACGCCCTCGCGGGCAAGCTCGGACACGACATCGAGAACCTCACCGACGAGCTCAGGGTCGAGGGCGGAGGTCGGCTCGTCGAGCAACAGGCACTGCGGCGACATCGCGAGAGATCGCGCAATCGCGACGCGCTGCTGCTCGCCTCCCGACATCTCCGGCACCGAGGCGTTGACCCGGTGACCCACGCCCACTCGCTCAAGCACCTCGACCGCGCGTTTGCGGGCCGCGTCCTCCGTCATCCCCTTGACGATCACCGGGCCCTCCATCACGTTCTCAAGGGCCGTCCGGTTGTTGATGAGGTTGAAGTTCTGGAAGACGAAGCCGAAGCTCGTGCGCCGGCGCGCGTCCGCCTTGCGCTCGTGCCTCCTCGACTCGCTGCCCTTCGCGATCACGGATCCCCGGAGCGAGACGGATCCGCCGTCGAACGGTTCCAGCAGGCCCATGCACCGCAGCAGGGTGCTCTTTCCCGAACCGCTCGATCCGACGATCGCGACCGTCTCCCCCTTTCGCACCTCGAGGTTGACGCTGTCCAAGATCTGCCGGTCACCGTAGTACTTGTCCAGGTCATCGACCCTGAGCACAACTTCCTGGGGAGTCATACGAGCTCACCCACCTTTCCGCCTCGCGCCGGTTCCTGTTTTCCGCGTCGAGCGGCCGAGGGCCGGCGAAGAACGGCCGCGGCCCGGCGCGTGGACAGAGTCCCTTTCGGCCTCCCGGCCGAACCGAAAGACTTGCTCTTGACCTCGAGCCGCTTGACCGCGAGCGAGCTCGGGATGACGACGGCCAGATAGAAGAGCGCCACCGTCGTGTAGACCTCGAGCGCCCGATATGTCGTCGAACTGAGCGCCTGGGCTCGATACGTGAGCTCGGACACCGTGATGACGGACGCAAGAGAGGTGTTCTTCAGCATGATGATGCTCTGGTTCATCAAAGGCGGAACCATACGCCGTGCCGCTTGCGGGAGGACGATCCTCCGCATCCGCTCACCGTGAGTCATTCCGAGCGATCGGCCCGCGTCGACCTGGCCCGAGTCGATAGAGAGAATGCCCCCGCGAACAATCTCCCCATAGTACGCGGCACCATAGAGGCTGAGTGCGAGAATGCAGGCAATCGGCGCAGACACGGCAACGCCGGTGAGAAGCGGCATCGCATAGAACATCCAGATCAGGAGCACCAGCAACGGTATTCCTCGAAGAACCTCCAGGAGCACCGACGCGGGCCAGCGAAGCCACCGACGGAAGGAAATCCTTCCGAGCGCGAGGACGGTGCCGATCGTCATACCGAGAGCGACCGTCACGACGGTGTAGAAGAGGGTGTAGACAAGCCCCTGCAAGAAGACGTCCAGATTGCGGCCGATGACGCCCCAGCTCCACGTGTAGCCCATTGCGGTTCCTTTCCGGGACGACCACGTGCCGTCGGCCGCCCGCCAGATTCACAGGGTGGCGTTCATGGGCAGGTCTGCCTCGGTGATCCCGTAGGTCTTCAGGTGCTCGAGAATCGCGGAGCGAATCTGGCCCGAGGAATTGAGGTTCCAGACCACGGCGTCGACCGCCTTGAGGAACGCCTGGTCCGTGCTGCGCGCGACCATCGCCGCGCTCGGCGCGGCCACCAGCGGTTCCGGCACGACGACGTGTGCATTCATGTCCGTGCGCGACTTGGACGCCATGAGCGCGTTGAGCAGCGTGTTCGCGGAGGCGTCCACGTGCCCGGCCTCGAGCGCGAGGAGGTTCTTGTCGCGGCTGTCGAAGTCCAGGGTCTTCGCCGCAGGGGCGAACTGCTTGAGCGGCT
This sequence comes from Xylanimonas allomyrinae, assembly GCF_004135345.1. Classification (NCBI taxonomy): domain Bacteria; kingdom Bacillati; phylum Actinomycetota; class Actinomycetes; order Micrococcales; family Promicromonosporaceae; genus Xylanimonas; species Xylanimonas allomyrinae. Next base: position 301,508 of record NZ_CP035495.1, on the reverse strand, counting down.
GGATCGTCGAGTCCCCCGTCTGGACCCCGACGGTGACGCCGTCGGTGTTGAGCTCCGTCCAGTTGGCGCGGTCGAACTGGTCGGACGTGACGATGATGCTGAAGTAGTTGGTGTAGAGCGGGTGGGTCGTGTAGTCGACGACCAGCGCCCGCTCGCCTGTCGGCTGGGCGCCCACGGCGATGTCGATCTTGTTGGCCTGGAGATCGAGCGCCATGTTCCCCCAGGTGGTCTCCACGGGAACCGGCTTCAGGTCAAGCTGCTTGGCAATGAGCTGGGCCGTGTCCGCCAGGTACCCTGTCCATTCACCGTCGTCGGCCCTGATGAACCCGGGCTCCTCACCGACAATGACGCCGTAACGCAACTCGCCGGATTTCTGGATTCGGGCCAGAGAACTGTTCGTCTCCCCCGACTCGGAACCTCCCCCTCGCCCACCGCCAATGAGACCGCAAGCGCCGAGCAATGAAGCGACCATGACTATCGAAGCGCCTGCGACCAGGCGCTTGACTCGCGTTGCCTTATCCATGTCGACTCGTCTCCCTTGACGTTCGTCCCGACAATTGAGCGGGCAGTCCACTCGCCCGCGAGCGAGTACCTCATATGCTAGGAGCGGACACCGATGCTGGTGCTACGCTCTTGTCATGAGCGATGCTCTTGGTGTATCACACGAGGCTGGCGCGCCGAGCGATCTCTCGTTGAGCGACATCCGTTTCTTCCTCGCGATTGCACGTTCCGGGAGCCTTCGGGCCGCTGCGAGCCAACTGTTCGTCTCCCAGCCGTCGTTGACGCGCGTCGTTGCCCGCCTTGAAGCGAGATTGGGCGTTCCGTTGCTGGTCCGGGGCCCGCGCGGAACGACCTTGACCGAACACGGCGAGGCGTTGATTACGAGTTCGCGTCGCGTCCTCGACGCCGTCAGCGCTCTTCAGCGTGATGTCGCCGCCCCAGGCGAGCAGCATCTGCACATCGGTGCAACTGCGACTTCTGCACGAACGCTTCTCTCCCCCTACCTCACACAATGGGTACCGCGGCACCGCGACGTCAGGTTGACCGCCGTGGAAGACGGTGACGTCGGGCTCGCCATCCGCCTCGACAACGGCGACTGCGATGTCGCGGTGATCTCGGCGTATCCCTCGCGTTCGTTCGAGAGCCTTCGCGTCATGAGCGTTCAGGTCCACGCCTACGCACCCCCGGGCCATCGGCTGTTCCACACCTCAGACGCCATCGCGGTCGGCGAGCTGGCCCGCGTGCCGCTGTTGCTCAACGGCGACGGCTTCCCGTCGACAGACCTCGTTGTCGGCGCGATGGAAGCATCGCTCCTCCAGCCCGAGATCGCGTACGAGTGCAGCGCCGGCCAGACGCTCGCCGCGATGGCGGAGGCCGGCCTCGGCGTGGCCGTCTTCGGGAACACGGCGATCATGAGGGGCTTCAACCTCCGTCGGCGCGCGGTCGTGGACGCAGCGGGCAAGCCACTGCGCTTCGACCTCCACGTCGCCTGGAAGCGCCAGCGCGCCACACCCCTGATCCGGGAGTTCGGCATCGGACTCGCGACGTTCCACAACGGGAACGCCGACGAGCCGGAGTGAGCGCACCGCGAGTCTCACCGAGTGGTACCGCTCGACCCGACCAGGACGCGCAGAGCCGACTCGACCCCCGCGTCGCGCAGGTCTGCCATGAGCGCTGCGGTCTCGCCGATCGTCAGCCCCGCCATCGGCGCCCTCGTCGGCCCCACGGGCATGCCCAACGCCCCCAGGCCTGCCTTGGTGGTCGCCACACCTGGGTGGCGGAACACCGCACGGAACACCGGCAGCAGGCCGACGTGGATCTCCTGCGCGGCGACGACGTCGCCCCGCGCGTACGCCTCCTGCATCTGCCGCAGGCGATCCGCGACGAAGTGACCCACCACACTGACGAACCCGCTGGCACCGATCGCGAGGAACGGCAGGTTCAGCGCGTCGTCGCCGCTGTAGACCCGAAGGTCGGTCTCACGAAGGACCCAGGAGCTGAACTCGAGATCACCCCGAGCATCCTTCAGAGCCGTGATCCTCGGGTGTTCGGACAGCAGTGCGACCGTGCCGGCGTCGATGCCCACGCCGGCACGCTTCGGGATGTCGTAGAGCATGACCGGCAGCGACGTCGCGTCGGCAATCGCGCGGAAGTGGTCGACGAGCCCGCGCTGCGATGGCCGGGAGTAGTAGGGCGTGACCACGAGGAGCCCGGCCGCGCCGGCCGCTTCCGCCTGGTGCGCGAGCTCCACGCTGTGCCGCGTGTCGGCGGTCCCGACCCCGGCGACGACCTTCACGCTCGGGTCGACGGCGTCCACGACCGCCTCGATCACCGCGCGCTTCTCAACGTCCGACGTCGTGATCGACTCACCCGTCGTCCCGTTCACCACGAGCCCGTCGTTCCAGCCCGTTCGCGTGAGGTACCGCGCCAGGCCTTGAGCCGCGTCGACGTCCAGCGTGCTGTCGTTCCTGAACGGCGTGACCATCGCGGTCAGGATCCGTCCGAAGTCCGTGCTTGTCGTTGCGTCCATCAGGGATACCACCCTCACCGAAGGGGAGCGAGTCACTCCATCGAGATGCAGATGTTCTTCACCTGCGTGTACGTCGTCAGGGCCGCGACACCCTTCTCCCTCCCGTATCCGCTGTTCTTGAAACCCCCGAACGGGAGCATGGGGCCGTCACCCGAGCTCAGACAGTTGACGTAGACCTGGCCGGCGTCCACGGAACGCGCCAGCGAGAGCGCACGCCCGACGTCCCGAGTCCACACGAACGCCGCCAGCCCGAAGTCCGAACCGTTGGCCAGGGCGGCGACGTCGTCGGCGTCGTCGAACGCCACGACGCTCAGCACCGGCCCGAAGATCTCCTCGCGGGCGACGCGCATGGACGGGGTGACGCCGGTCAGCACCGTCGGCCGGAAGAAGTGGCCGCCGTCGAGGCCAGGAGCGTCCGCACGGCCTCCGCCGACGGCGACGCGCGCACCCTCGCGGACCGCGCCCTCCACAAGACCGGTGATGCGGTCGAGCTGGGCCCGGCTGATCACCGCGGACACGTCCGGGTCTGCCATCCCGGGACCGATCGTCATGGTCCTGACGACGCCGACGAGGTGATCGACGAACCGGCGCTGCACGTCGGCATGGACCAGGAGCAGGGACGGCAGGTCGCAGCTCTGCCCGTTGGCCTCGACGAAGCCGCGCGCGAGCTGCTCCGCGGCCTTCTCGATGTCCGCGTCGGGGTACACGATGACCGGCGACTTGCCACCAAGCTCCATGACGCAGGGCGTCACGTTCGCCGCCGCACGGGCGGCGACGCGGGCACCCGTCCGTACCGAGCCCGTGAACGTCAGGATGTCGACGTCCGGATGGGAGCTCAGCGCCTCGCCTGCCACCGAGCCCAGGCCATGGACGACGTTGACCACGCCGGCAGGCACCCCGACGTCGAGGAGGACCCGGCCCAGGACCAGGGTCGACAAGGGAGCAAGCTCCGGCGTCTTGACGACGACGGTGTTGCCCGCGGCGAGCGCTGCTCCGACGGAGCGCGCGGCCATGTTCACCGGGAAGTTCCAGGCGTTGATCTGCCCCGAGACGCCGTAGGGCTGGCGCTGCGCGACGTCAAGGAGATGCGGGCTGACGGGAATCTGCTCGCCGTGCACCGAGGCGGCAGCGTTCCCGAAGAGTTCGAGGTACCGGGCTGCGAGATGCACGTCGGCCCGAGCCTGGCTCAGAGGCTTTCCGCAGTCCAGGGTCTCCAGCGCGGCCAGATCGTCGTCCAGCTCCAGCAGTCGGCGCGACGCCGACTGCAGGAGCCGGCCCCGCTCGACGGCGGAGGTGTCGAACCAGACCTCACGGAACGCCTTCCTGGCCGCCCGCACGGCGGCATCGACGTCGGCGGGCGTGCCACGAGCGACGGACGCGATGCGCCGCCCCGACGCGGGGTCGATGGTGTCGATCCATCCTCCGTCCGAGGCGGGCACCTCCTGCCCGTCGATGAGGTGGCGGCAGGTCTCGACGTCAAGCCGAGCCGCGACCACGGATCGACCGGCGTCCTCTTCGGGCAGCACCACCGTGGGGGCCGCGCTCGTCTCGATGACGGGGGGCATGGTCACGTGACTGACTCCTCATCTGGCTCGGGTGAGACCTCTGCGTGCCGGGCCGACGGGCCGTCGTGGGCAAGGACGTCGACGGACACGGGCCGGATCGGGAACCGCCCTCGCGGCGGCTCGTCAGGGATGGCGGTGGGCGGGACTCCTGCGGAGGCGTCGAGCATCGCCTGCACGACGTGCCGGCACGTGCGGCCCTGACACAGCCCCATACCGGCGCGAGTTCCCAGCTTGACGCTCGCGATCGACCCGGCACCCACCCCCGCGACGGCCGAGACCGTCCGCGCACTGACGTTCTCGCAGCGGCACACGATCGTGTCGGGGGTCAGCCACGTCGTCACGCCGTCTCCGGTCCGGAACATCGGGTCCAGGCTCCGACGGAACCGCAGGAGCTGCCGACGCCGGCGCTCAGCCTTGCGCCGAGCAGCCTCCGCTCCTTCCGCACGCCCCGCCGCGACGGCAACCGCCAGACCCGCAAGCTCGCCCTCGACGGCGGCCAGCTCACGGCCGCCGACACCGGCGCAGTCCCCCACCGCGTACAAGCCCGGGACGGTCGTCGCGAGCTCCGCGGACCGCCAGGGCAGCCACACGCGAGCGCGCGCATCCCAGTCGAGGTCGGCGCCTGCCTGCGTCACCAGGTCGGTCGAGGACGAGAAGCCCTGGTTGAGCAGCAGGCTGTCGCACTCGATAGACCGGCGCGAGCCTTCCGCGACGACGTGCCAGCTCCGGTCGACCTTGCGGACGTCGACGGCCTCGACCGCGCGACCACCGCGCACCTCGGTGACGGCGTAACCGGACAGGATCGGCACCCGGGCGGACAGGATGTCCTTGACGTAGCCGGCGCCCTCGACCAGCGTGCGCCCTCCCCGCGCCAGCCCCGCCAGGTCGCGCAGTCCTGGGCGCGGTGTGCTGGCCTCGACGATCGCCCTGACCGACACGCCGGCACGAATGAGCTGACTCGCGGTGGCGAGGAGCAGGGGCCCGGTCCCGGCCACGACGGGAGCCCGGAACGGGAACACGCCGCTCCCCTTGAGCAGCGTCTGCGCCGCACCGGCCGTCATGACGCCTCGCGTCGTCCACCCTGGGACCGGGAACACCTGTTCGACCGCGCCCGTCGCGACGACGACGGCTCTCGCCGACGATGCCCGCCCCTTTCCCGCGACGTCCAGCGAGACCATGAACCCGGGATGAATGCCGACGCACGTCGTGCGGTTCAGGAACGTCACTCCTGCCGGGACGACAGCCCCGGCAGGCGAGCAGCCCGGGCGCGGAAGCCGCCGACGCAGAATCTGTCCCCCGACGTCCTCGTTCTCGTCAACCAGCAAGACGCTCAGGCCGGAGCGCGCCGAGACCTCGGCCGCGGCAAGACCGGCCGGACCCGCGCCGATGACCACGACGTCGTAGTCGCGTTCGCCCGCCTCCGGCCCGGTCACGACGCGACCTCCCGTCGCGTCTCGACGACCATCCCGTCTGCGACCGGCGTCAGACAGGCGCGGATGGTCCGTCTGCCGTCGATCCAGACCGCGCAGTTGTAGCAGCTCCCCATACCGCAGAAGACCGAACGTGGCGCACCTCCGGAAGCGGCTCTCCGGAACTCGCCATCGAGATCGCAAAGGAGCGCCGCGGCCACGGTGATTCCCCGCGCCACCTGGCGCTCTCGCCCGTCGATAGTGATCCTGGCCGTGGGCTCCGCATATCCCAGGATCGCGCCGCACGTCATGACGTCACGTCCACGGCCCGGACGCGGCCGCCGGAACGGCTCCACTCGCCGACGTCTTTCCCGCGAAAGCGATCAGGGTCAAAACGGCGGAGTGCCTCGGTCAGCTCGTTGTCAATTCGGGCTCCCGTGACAATGGATGCGATCAGCTCGGCCGTCACCGGAGCAAGGCCAATCCCCTCGCCTTCATGACCCGTGGCCAGCAGATATCCGCTCGCACCACTGGTGCCCCCGATGACCGGGTGATTGTCGGGGGTCCACGGACGGAGCCCAGCAAAGGACCGGACGACCTTGACGTCACCGAGAACGCTCATGAAGCGGACCGCGCGCGCCGCGATCGCACGCACCAGCGCCGGGTCGACCTCGAGGTCGTGGCCCACAAATCGCCGCGAGCTACCCAGAAGCACGTTGCCCGCGGCCGTCGGCTCCGCCGTCGTCACAGGTGCCTCGTAACGGTCGTTCGAAGCACCCTCGCGCAACGTCATGTACTTGGCCTCCGACACGGCTCGCCGCAGGAGGCCGTGCGCCCGCTCCGTCACCAGCAGCACTCCTTGACGAGGCCGGATCGGGATCGGCGGACCTCCGTCGACCGCGAGGTCGGCCGACCACAGGCCCATCGCGTTGACCACCCATCGCGCGCGCACGACTCCCTGGTCCGTGTCGACGCCCAGCACGCGGTTGTCCTTGCTGGTCAGCACTCGCCGCGCACCAACCCCGGACATCAAGGTCGCCCCCCGAGCCACGGCGTCGGCGAGGAGGCCGAACACGACGGCCGGCGGATAGACGGAGGCGTCGTCATGGCAGTCGATGCCCGCGACGACAGGGCCGTCCAGAGCAGGCTCGCGCTCGCGCAGCTCCCCCTCGTCGAGGTACTCGGCTCGAACACCGACGGACTGCAGCCAGCCAACGCGGTCACGCCCCGCCGCAGCCTGCGCCTCATCGGTGTAGAAGACCAGGCTGCCCCGCTCGTGGAACCGCAGATCCGTGTCCAGGACCCGAGCCCAAGACCGGTATCCCTCGAGGCTCCGCTTCATGATCGCGACACCCTCGCGATCCGCCTTGGTCTGGACGAGCAGGTTTCCGTCGCATCGACCCGAGCTTCCGGCACACGCTCGGCGAGCCTCGATAACGGTGACATTCACGCCCGCCACTGTCAGCTCTCGCGCAATTGCGGCGCCGATGATTCCGGCACCGAGAACGACCACGTCCGGGTCTCGCGTTGCCGATCTTGCGAAGTTTGACATGGAACCTTCTACGGGTGTTGGAGCCCACGTCGCCGGACGAGGACAAGACCGTCGACCTGATCCGAGAGTAAGGAGGAGCACCACACATGGGTGCAACCGAGTCGATCCCAGTGATTCACCATGCGTATTGCGACTCTTCCCCGCGGATGATTTCCGTGCTTCCCTGACGCGGCTCTTCCAGGCGCAGCCGAACACGGCCGAGCGGGCGCGGGCGGCGGCCGGTCGTCCCTGCGGATCACCCAGGTCGCCCCGGACATCTACCCGCTGTCCGTGCCGCACCTGGGCGCGGACGACGAGGCCATCGCCGCCGCCGTCGCGCGCCTGGGCCGCCCCCTGGACGGGCAGCACGAGACCCTGCTGCGGTTCGCGGACGGCTGGGAGGACGGGTTCCAGTCCGGCGACCTGCTGTCCACCGACGAACCGGGCCAAGGCCCGTTGTGGGAGCACGCGAACCAGTGGCGGACAGCCGCACCGGCGGGCCACGGACACCGTCTCCGTGACGGGGAACGCCCGGCCCGTCGTTCGGTAGCCCACGACGAAGACGGACCGCACGCGACGTCGTAACGCGAGGCGCCGCGATGCCTTCGCCGGGCGCTGCCACGCGGCGTGCCGGGCGACCGCGCCGCGCCAGCACTCGCCGACGCACGGAGGCCGGCCCGCCGTCGGCCAGCTCGGCGATGTCCACGTCGACGGCGTCAGGGCCGAGCGGGCCCTAAGCGGCATCGACGACGAGCAAGCAACGGTGGCGGCGAGCGCTCCCGTCATTCCGCGAGCAGTCCGCAGTCCAGCCTCGAAGGATCACACCCTGAAGTCCGGGTCATGTCGTCGCCACGGAGTGAACGACGATGGCGGCCTCAGACGACTCGGGTGTTGAGCCTGCGGGCAGTTCAGCGTGCACCGGCCTCGCCTGGTCGCACACGATCAGCAGAGGCGCGCGTGCAGACACGACCACGGATGCCTGGCCGATCGCGAGCCTGTCACGGGCCACGGGTCTCGTGACCGAAGCAGCGCGCGAGGTGCGTACTCAACGCTCCCACGGACGACGGCGGCTCGGGTCGTACTGACGGCGGCGGTGGACCTGCAATGCGGAGACTTCCTCCGGACTCAGCCGCTTGCCTGAGCGCCAAGCTTCAATTGTCTGCTCTCTTGTATCCCAGAACGCGACAGTGAGGATTGAGCCGTCCCGGTCGACCAGGTATCCAAGGCCACCACGAATGCGCTCGAAACAGAAGAAGCACTCCCCTCGAGCCCCGAGTATTCGAGAGCGTTCAGAGCCTCCGGAGGTATACCCATCATTTCACTAATGTATGTGAGTCCGGCCTCGAGACTCGTAATCTCCGTCATCGTCAATCCCCTCCAGAAGAGGCCGCGGCATCCCAGTTTGCGCCGTTGCCCATGTCGGGCGGCCATCCGCTGATCCGTCCGCCCTGACCGTCTACCGTCCTGACTCGGTCTCCATCGTAGGCGGCGTTGAACCAGTGGCCGGGCTCATCTGGACCGCGATCAGCGCGGACTCGATCTCTTTCGGGGACATCTGGACCTGAGGGCGACCGATCGCCTCGGCCATCTCGTCAATACTGTCGGTGTAGTCAATAGCTGGCCGAACGGGCGCCCCGCCGAGAGCGTCATGTGTCGAGTGCGCACACGACCCGTAGTTTTCCGCTCACTCTCCTCCGAGGTGGAAGTTCGGGTTGACGTCTCCGATCCATTCTCGAGCATCGTCGATGATCGATGCGTCGCCAGGGCGGGCGGGAAGCGGCCCGACCTCATCCAGCGTGGTCCCGACCGAACCTCCGCTCATGATCTCGTCCCGTGCCAGCACGGCAACCTGACCGACCGCGACCCGGTGCGCGGCCACCGCAGTCTCCAGCACCACCTGACCCGCGACAGAACCCGGAACCGCCCCTGCCTCGCCAGCAACGATGCCCGCGACCGTCACAGACGGCGCACCGCCGGGAAGACTGTCGCAAGCCGGCCCAACCCCACCCAGAAACCGCGAGCCCGAGACCCCACGGATGCCAGCCCGACCACGCGGCACCACCGCGCCGCGCCGCGCCGCGGTAGGCAACCCCATCTCAAGCCGCTGCCAGCCTGGTACGACGAAGGCCCCCGTTCGCTTTCGAACGAGGGCCCTCGCGGTGTGGTGCGCCATCAGGGACTCGAACCCCGAACCCGCTGATTAAGAGTCAGCTGCTCTGCCTATTGAGCTAATGGCGCGCGCGGAGAAGATTACCAGGCTCCGGCGGCGGTTCGTGCATCGCCGTGGCGGCACGCGCCGCCGCCGGAGGCCCGGTGGTCCGGCACCTCTCAGGCGAGCTCCGGCTCTTCCTCGAAGGCCCCGGAGAACTGCGACTGGTACAGGGCGTGGTAGGCACCGCGCCGCTCAAGGAGCTCCTCGTGCGTGCCCTGCTCGACGATGTCGCCGTGCTCCATCACGAGGATGAGGTCCGCGTCGCGGATCGTCGACAGACGGTGTGCGATGACGAACGACGTCCGCCCGCTGCGCAGCGACGCCATGGCGTGCTGGAGCAGCTTCTCGGTGCGGGTGTCGACGGAGCTCGTGGCCTCGTCGAGGATGAGGATCGACGGCTGGGAGACGAATGCGCGCGCGATCGTCACGAGCTGCCGCTCCCCCGCCGACAGGTTCGCGGCGTCCTCCTCGAGCATGGTGTCGTACCCGTGCGGCAGCGAGTGGACGAACCGGTCCACGTACGTCGCACGGGCGGCGTCGAGCACCTCCTCGTCGGTCGCCGACTGGCGGCCGTAGCGGATGTTCTCCCGGATGGTCCCGGCGAACAGCCACGTGTCCTGCAGCACCATGCCGGTGCGGGCGCGGGCGTCGTGGCGCGTGAGCTCGGCGACGTCCTGCCCGTCGACGAGGATGCGCCCGCCCTGCGGGTCGTAGAACCGCATGAGCAGGTTGACCAGCGTCGTCTTGCCGGCCCCGGTAGGACCGACGATCGCGACCGTCTGGCCCGGGTGGACGGTGAAGGACAGGTCGCGGATGAGCGGCTTGTCCGGGCTGTAGGAGAACTCGACGTGCTCGAACGTGATGGTGCCGTCGCCCTCGACGGGCGAGGGCGCGTCGTCGGCGTCGGGCTCCTGCTCGGGCTCGTCGAGGAGCTGGAACACGCGCTCGGCCGACGCCGTCCCGGACTGGACGACGGCGACCATGCCGCCGAGCTGCGACAGCGGCTGCGTGAACATCTGGGCGTACTGGATGAACGCCTGGACGCTGCCCAGCGTCATCGACCCCCCGGCGACCATGAGCCCGCCGAGCACGGCGATGCCGACGTACGACAGATTGCCGACGAACGACATCGCGGGCCAGATGACGCCCGAGAGGAACTGGGCCTTGAACGACGCCTCGTACAGCTCCTGGTTGTCCTGGTGGAACCGCGCCTGGAAGTCGCCCCGGCGGCCGAAGACCTTGACGAGGGCGTGCCCGGAGAACGACTCCTCGACCCGGGCGTTGAGCCGCCCGACCTTGCGCCACTGGATGCCGAACGCCTTCTGCGACTTGGGGCCGATGACGCCGAACACGACACCCATGAGCGGCAGCGCCACGAGCGAGACGAGCGCGAGCTGCCACGAGAGGGAGAACATCATGACCAGCACACCGATCACGGTCAGAACGGCGGTCAGCGCGCCCGACAGCGACTGCTGCATGGTCTGGGTGATGTTGTCGATGTCGTTGGTGACGCGTGAGATGAGCTCGCCGCGCTGCACGCGGTCGAAGTAGGCCAGCGGCAGGCGGTTGATCTTCTCCTCGACCTGCTCGCGCAGCCGCCACATGGCCTTGACCATGACGACGTTGATGATGAACCCCTGCGCCCAGCCCAGCAGCGCCGAGACCACGTACAGCACGAGCACGAACATCAGGAGCTGGCCGAGGCGGTCGAAGTCGATGCCCGCACCCGGCACGAACCGGTCCATCGCCGCGATCATGTCGGCGAACCGGTCCTGGCCGGCGGCGCGCAGCCCTTCGACGACCTGGTCCTGCGTGGTGCCCTCGGGCACCTGCCCGCCGAGCTGGCGCGACACGAAGCCCGTGAAGACGACGTCCGTCGCACGCCCGAGGATGCGGGGCGCCCACACGGTGAGCACGACGCTCGCCACGCCCATGATCGTCACGACGACGAGCGCGGTCTTGTGCGGGGACAGCAGGCCCAGCATGCGGAAGAACGCGGCCTTGAAGTTGTCGGCCTTGCCGGGCGCGACCGAGTCCCACGAGTCGGCCGCGATGCGCGCCTGCTCGCCGAGCTCGATCTCGAGCCGTTCCTCGTCCGTCAGCTCCGGCTCCTGGCCGGTCGCTGTCTTGCCGGTGATCCGCTCGCTCATGCGCCGGCCTCCCCTGCACTCGCGGAAACGGTGAGCTGGGACTCCGCGATCTCGCGGTACGTCTGGTTGGTCGCCAGCAGCTCCTCGTGCGTGCCCATCCCGGCCAGGCGGCCGTCCTCGAGCACGAGGATCGCGTCGGCGTCGGTCACGGTCGACACGCGCTGCGCGACGACGAGCTTGGTCACCTCCGGCAGCTCACGCCACAGTGCCTGGCGCAGCCGCGCGTCCGTGGCGACGTCGAGTGCCGAGAACGAGTCGTCGAGCACGAGCAGGGCGGGGCGGCGCAGCACGGCACGCGCGATCGCGAGCCGCTGACGCTGACCGCCCGAGACGGTCGTGCCGCCCTGGGAGATGCGTGCGTCAAGCCCGCCCTCCATGGCACGCACGAAACTGGCGGCCTGCGCGATCTCGAGCGCCTGCCACACCTCGTCGTCCGTCGCGTCCTCGCGCCCGAGGCGCACGTTGGACGCGACGGTGCCCGCGAACAGGAACGGACGCTGCGGTACCAGGCCGATGCCCGACCACAGCGTCTCCAGCTCGAGGTCGCGCACGTCGACGCCGCCCACGCGCACCGCGCCCGACGTTGCGTCGATCAGGCGGGCGACCAGGGAGATGAGCGTCGTCTTGCCCGCGCCGGTCGACCCGACGACGGCGACCGTCTGCCCCCGGCGGACCCGGAAGCTCAGGTCCGACAGGACGGGCACCTCGGCACCCGGGAAGGTGAAGGTCACGGCGTCGAACTCGACGGTCCCCGGCTCGGGCAGCGTCCGCACCGGATCGGTGGACTCGACCAGCGTCGACGTCTCGTCGAGCACCTCGCTGATGCGCTCGGCCGACACCGCGGCGCGCGGGATCATCACCGTCATGAACGTGGCCATGAGCACGCCCATGAGAATCTGGCCCACGTACTGCATGAACGCCAGCAGCGTGCCGATCTGCACCCGTCCGGCGTCGACCTCGATCGAGCCGAACCAGATGACACCCATGATCGTGACGTTGAGGACCAGCATCACGACGGGGAACATCGCCACGAACAGCGACCCGACCTTGCGGCCCACGACCATGATGTCGGTGTTCGCGATGCGGTAGCGCTCGGCCTCGATGACCTCGCGCACGAACGCCCGCACGACGCGCACGCCGGTCAACTGCTCGCGCATGATGCGGTTCACGGCGTCGAGCTTGAGCTGGTAGGACCGGAACAGCGGCACCATGCGGCTGACGATCAGGCCGGCGATGAGCAGCAGCGCAGGCACCGAGACGGCGATCAGCCAGGAGAGCTTCACGTCCTGCCGCAGGGCCATGATGATCCCGCCGACGGCCAGCAGCGGCGCGCTGACCAGCATCGTCGACCCCAGCATCGCGAGCATCTGGACCTGCTGGACGTCGTTGGTGTTGCGCGTGATGAGCGAACCGGCGCCGTACTTCGACACCTCACGCTCCGAGAACCCGCTCACGCGCGCGTACACGGCGTCGCGCACGTCACGGCCCAGCGCCATCGAGGCCTGCGCGGCGAACCGTGTGGCGATGACGGCCGCGACGATCTGCCCCAGCGAGACGGCGAGCATCAGCCCGCCCGTGCGCCAGATGTAGTCCGTGTCCCCCAGGGCGACGCCCTGGTCCACGATGTCGGCGTTGAGGCTCGGCAGGTAGAGCATCCCCAGCGCGGCGAGGAACTGGAACACCAGCACGCCGACCAGGTGCCATCGATAGGGGCGCAAGAAGCGCCAGAGCAGTTGTCGTAGCACGAGAGTCGTCTCCAGGAGGATCGTCGGTGCGAGGCACCGCGGGCGGCCGCGTGGCGCTGGCCGTCGTCGGAGTGCCGCACGAGCGTAAACGTGTGCGATCGAAGCGGCCAACGCAATATCCCACCGGCTCAAGCGTTCTCCGCGGAGGTTGGCTCCGGGTGACGGGACGCCTGGCTGCGGGTGCGGATCTCGGCGGGAGACGACGGCGACTCGACCTCATCGTCAGGGCGCCGCTCCGTGCCGCTAACCCGCCGCTGGCCCTCCACCGGACCCCGGAACGACGAAGGCCCTCGCCCGTTCTCGGACGAGGGCCTTGCCAGTGTGGTGCGCCATCAGGGACTCGAACCCCGAACCCGCTGATTAAGAGTCAGCTGCTCTGCCAATTGAGCTAATGGCGCGCAACGAGGGGATACGTTACCAGCCCTTCAGGCGAGCAGAGAAACCGATGCGCCCCTCGCGCCTGTGACCTCGGTGACAGACCACACCGAGCGGACGTCAGAGGTACAGCCCGGTCGCCTCGGTGGCCTCCTGCCGCTGGCTCACGCCGTGGACGTCGCGCTCCCGCAGCAGCACGTAGTCGGTGCCGCCCACCTCCACCTCGGCGCGCTCCTCGGGGTCGAACAGCACGCGGTCGCCCACGGCGACCTGCCGCACATGCTCGCCCTTGACCACGACGACGGCCCAGGCGAGCCGCTTGGGGCCCACCGCCGTCGCCGGGATGACGAGGCCGGCGGACGACTGCCGTTCCGACGCGTCAACCTCGGGCTGCACGAGCAGCCTGTCGAACAGCATGCGGATCGGGATGCTCGGGGTGGTGGCCGTCGAGGCCGGCTCCGTGGTGCTCACGAGCCAACGCTAGACGACGGCGCCAGGGTCGCTAGGCTCGGTGTCTGCTTGTCCCCGTGCACAGAGGAGTTCCCGTGCCCCGTCTCGCCGCCGGCGACGTCGCCCCGCCCTTCATCCTCCCGACGTCCGACGGCGGTGAGGTTGCGCTGGCCGCCGCGCTCGCCGTCCCCGGCCGGCGCGGCGTCGTCGTCTACTTCTACCCGGCTGCGATGACGCCCGGCTGCACCACCGAGGCGTGCGACTTCCGCGACTCGCTGGCGTCGTTGCAGGGCGCCGGCTACGCCGTCGTCGGGGTCTCTCCCGACGGCGTCGACAAGCTCGCCCGGTTCGCGGAGCGCGACCTGCTGACGTTCCCTCTGGCATCCGACGCCGACCACGCCGTCGCGGACTCCTACGGCGCGTGGGGCGTGCGCAAGCTCTACGGCAAGGACGTCACGGGGATCATCCGGTCGACCGTCGTCGTGGCGCCCGACGGCACCGTCGCGCTGGCGCAGTACAACGTCAAGGCCACCGGGCACGTGGCCCGGCTGCGCAAGGCGCTGCGGATCGGCTGAGGGCCGACCGAGGGTCGACTGCTGGTGCCGAAGGCGGGACTCGAACCCGCACGCCGCGAGGCACGGCGACCTAAGCGCCGCGTGTCTGCCAGTTCCACCACTCCGGCTAGCCGGGCCATTCTAGGCGGAACCGGGCAGGTCACGCCGCCGTCGTCGTGCGCGTCGCAGACGGTGCAGGTTCCAGCGCGCCCGCCGCTCTGACCGCGCCCGCCGCGAGAGACCGACTACTGGCGGCCACGCAGATGGTCGCGAGCCTTGTGGAGGTAGGGTCCGACCGCCTGCGCCGCCGTCGCGAAACCCGGGCCCGATGCGGCTCCCGTGCGCGCACGGTGCGCGATCCCGGCGGCGATGACCGCGATCTTGAACGCCGCGAGCGCCAGGTGCTGCGCCCACCCGTGGAGCTCGACCCCCGCCACCGCCTCGTACGACTCCGCCAGCGCGTCCGGCGGGGGCAGCCGGGTGCTGGTCCACGCCGCCGGTTCCCCCACGATGAGGTCGAACGCGGGGTCCCGGTAGGCGCACATCATCGCCAGGTCGGCGGTCGGGTCGCCCAACGTGGCCAGCTCCCAGTCGACGACGGCGGAGATGCGGCACCGGGACAGGTCGACGAGGGTGTTGTCGACGCGGTAGTCGCCGTGGACGACGCCCGTCCTGACCTGCTGCGGCAGGTGCTCGCGCAGGCCCGCCGTCACCTCGCCCGCGAGCGTGTGCCACTGCGGGGGGCCGACGAGCTCCCACTGCCCGGACCATCGCCGCAGCTGGCGCTCCGCGTAGCCACCGGTCCGTGCCAGGCCGCCGAGGCCGATCGCCTCGGGGTCGACGGCGTGCAGCGCCGCGAGCACGGTCACCAGCTCGTCGACGATCCGGCCGACGGCGGTGTCGTCGACCGTGTCGAGGTCGCCGCTGGTCTGCAGCGTCGCGCCCGGCACCAGCTCCCAGACCGCGAACGGGACGCCGAGGACGGTCTCGTCCTCGCACGCCGCCACGGGACGCGGCACCGGCACCGCGGTCCCGTGCAGCGCTCGTGTGATCCGGTGCTCGCGCACGACGTCGTGCGCCGTGGGCGTCCGGCCGGTGCGCGGCGGCGTGCGCAGCACCCACCGGCTCACGCCGTCGGACAGGCGGTAGGTGAGGTTGGAGCGCCCCGCGGCGATCAGGTCGGCCGTCATCGTGCCGGCGACCGGCTCCCCCGAGCGCCGGACGGCGTCGGCCACGGCGGCCAGCGCTCCCGGGTCCAGCGACGCCGTCACGCGGGGCCTCCGGTCCGGGTGCCGGTGATCTCACGCACCGCGCGTCGGGCGATCGACCACCGGTGTACCTCGGAGGGTCCGTCGTAGATCCGGAACGGCCGGATCTCCCGGGCGATCTTCGCGACGGGGAGGTCCGCAGAGACGCCCAGCCCCCCGCACAGCTGCATCGCCCGGTCGGCCACGCGGTGCAGCGCCTCGGCGGCGAAGGTCTTGACGATGGACGTCTCCTTCGACGCCCGGCCGCCTTGGTCGAGGATCACGCACGCCTGCTGGAGCAGGGCGCGGGTGGCCGCGAGGTCGATCTCGTTGTCGGCGATGAGCTGCTGCGCCAGGCCGAGCCCGGCGAGCGAGGAGCCGAACATCGTGCGAGACGCGGCGTACTGCACCGCGACCTCGTGCGCGCGCCGTGCCGCGCCGGTCCAGCGCATCACGTGCGTCATGCGTGCGGGCCCGAGTCGCACCTGCACGTAGCGCAGTCCGAGGTCGACCTCGCCCAGCACGTCCTCGTCCGGCACGAACACCCCGCGCAGTCGCAGCTCGCAGTGGCCGCCGAGCATCGAGGCGTCCATCGTGGTGACGTGGCGCACCACCTCGATGCCCGCCCGGTCGGCGGGCACGAGGAACATCGTCGCGCCGCCGCTGTCACCGGGCTCGCCGCTCGTGCGCGCGAACACGATGAAGAACCCTGCGCCGTCGGCCCCGGTGATGAGGTGCTTGTGCGCGTCAAGGAGCCAGCCTCCGTCGACCTTGGACGCCCGGCTGGTCAGCGCCGCCGGGTCGGCTCCCGCGCCGGGCGCCGGCTCGGTCATCGCGAACGCCGATCGCACGTCCCCGCGCACCAGCGGCGCCAGGTACCGCTCGCGCTGCGTGCCGCGCGCGACCTTGTCGAGCAGGTGCACGTTGCCCTCGTCGGGTGCGGCGACGTTGAGCGCGAGCGGGCCGAACAGCGAGTATCCGGCCTCCTCGAACACGGCCGCGCGATCCACCATGCCCAGGCCGAGGCCGCCGTGCTCGACGGGGCCGTGCGGTGTCAGCAGTCCCGCCTCGCGGGCCTTCGCCTGGAGCCGCAGCCGCAGGTCGTCGCCGCCTGCAGCGACGACGTCGCCGTCGTACGTGTCGTCGACGGGCAGGACGTGCTCGGCGACGAACGCTCGCGTGCGCCGGGCCAGGTCGTCTGCCGTGCTCATCCGAGGCCCCCTCATCGATCGCTCCAGCGCGGCTCACGCTTCTCGGCGAACGCGCGGGCGCCCTCGGCGGCGTCCGCGCTCGCGAACACCACGCGCATCGCCTCGTCGTTGGCCTCCCACGGGTCTCGGCCGGTCCAGTCCGGGTCCCGGTCCGACCCTGCCGCCGCCGCCTGGTACACCATGCGCTTGGCGTGCCGCAGCGCGAGCGGGGCGTTGGCGGCGATCCGCCGGGCGAGGCCGATCGCCTCGCGCTGGAGGTGCGCCGCAGGCACCACGCGGTTGACCAGGCCCCACTCGCGGGCCGTCGCCGCGTCGATCCCGTCGCCGAGGAGCACCAGTTCCAGCGCACGCTTGAGCGGAACCTGACGTTGCAGCCGCACCACTCCGCCGGCCGCCGCGAACAGTCCCCGTGTGACCTCGGGCAGCCCGAACGTGGCGCTCTCGGCCGCGACCACGAGGTCGCAGGCCAGCGCGATCTCCGTGCCGCCGCCCATCGCGTACCCGTGGACCGCCGCGACGAGCGGCTTGTCGATCCAGTGCCGGACGATCCCGCCGAGCCCCCACTCGGGGTGCCCGTCGGCGGTGATCGGACGCCGCAGGGCCAGCTCCTTGAGGTCCGCTCCCGCGCAGAAGGCGCGTCCGGCGCCGGTCACGACGACCGCCCCGACGCCCGGGTCGGCCGCGGCCCGCTCCAGGCCGTGCCCGACCGCCGTCGAGAGGGCTGCGTTGACGGCGTTGAGCGCGTGCGGCCGGTTGAGCGTGATGACGGCGACGCCGTCGTCGACGTCGTACAACGCTGCGGGGGCGGATGACCTGGCCTCGTCTGCGGGCATCAGCGCACCTCGCGGGGGCCGGGCGCGAGGCGCCTGGCCTCGCGCGCCGAGGGACGGGTGTCGCGGCGAGCCATCTCAGATCCTCTCGACAAGGGTCGCGTTGGCCGAGCCTCCGCCCTCGCACATGGTCTGCAGGCCATAGCGCCCGCCGGTCTGCTCAAGGTGGTTGACGAGCGTCGCCAGGAGCCGGGTGCCCGAGCCGCCCAGCGGGTGACCGAGCGCGATCGCACCGCCGCGCGGGTTGAGCCGCGCCTCGTCCGCACCGAACTCCGCGGCCCAGGCGAGCGGCACGGGAGCGAACGCCTCGTTGACCTCGAACGCGTCGATGTCGTCGATCGACAGACCGGAGCGCCGCAGGATCTTGTGCGTGGCGGGCAGGGGTCCGGTGAGCATGATCTCCGGGTCGGATCCCGCGACGGCGAAGGCGTGCAGGCGGGCGCGCGGGCTCAGGCCGAGCCGCTCCGCCGCCTCGCGGCTGGTGATGAGGGCCGCCGATGCACCGTCGGTGAGCGGCGAGGCGTTGCCCGGGGTGATGACCCACTCGATCTCGGGGTACGCCTGGGAGAACCGCTCCTTGCGGAACGCCGGCTGCAGGCCCGCGAGCGCCTCGGCTGTCGTTCCCGGGCGCACGGTCTCGTCGACCGTGTGCTTGCTGCCGTCGGGCAGCACGACCGGCACGATCTCGCTCTCGAAGCCGCCCGCTGCCGCCGTGGCTGCGGCCCGCTCGTGGGACCGTGCCGCGTAGGCGTCGAGCCGCGCCCGGTCGAAGTTCCATCGTGCCGCGATGAGCTCGGCGCCGATGCCCTGGTGCGGCAGGCTGGGGAACCGGCCGGCGAGCGGCCCGTGCGGGTCCCCGCCGGCGGCCGCGGAGCCCATCGGCACGCGGCTCATCGACTCCACGCCGCACGCGATCACGACGTCGTAGGCGCCAGCGATGACTCCTTGCGCGGCGAAGTGGACCGCCTGCTGGCTCGACCCGCACTGGCGGTCGACGGTGGTGCCCGGCACCGAGATCGGGAACCCGGCGCTGAGCAGCGCGGTCCGTCCGATGTTCAGTGCCTGGTCACCGGCCTGACCGACGCAGCCGGCGATGACGTCGTCGACGACGCCGGGATCGAGGCCGTTGCGCTCGACCAGCGCCGACAGCACGGTCGCGAGCAGATCCGCGGGGTGGACGCCGGACAGCGCACCGCCGGGCTTGCCTCTCCCGGACGCGGTGCGGACGACGTCGATGATCACGGCCTCGGTCATCTGCGTTCCCTTCTGGGCTCGTGCGGGGATGGCCCGCGACGTCCTTGTCTTAATGAGCGCTCGCTCAGTATCGTGACGGCAGTCACACCTCTCGTCAAGACCCGCCGATCGAGGAGCGCACGCCATGAGCCCTCTGACCTTCTTTCGCCTGGACGGACGCGCCGTCCTGCTCACCGGGGCCAGCTCGGGGCTCGGCCTCGGGTTCGCGCACGCGCTCGCCGCCGTCGGTGCGTCTCTGCTCCTGGTCGCGCGGCGCGGCGACCGCCTCGCCGCGCTGGCCGACGACCTCTCGGCCGCGGGGGCGCGGGCGGCGACGTTCGTCGCCGACGTCAGCGACCCCGATCAGTGCCGCTCCGCCGCCGCAGCCGCCGTCGACGAGTTCGGGCGCATCGACGTCCTGGTCAACAACGCCGGGGCCGGCACCTCGGTACCGTCGTCGCGCGAGACCGAGGAGGGTTTCCGGCGCGTGCTGGACGTCAACCTCTGCGGGACGTTCTGGATGTCGCAGGCCTGCGCGCCCCACATGCCGCACGGCTCGGCGATCGTCAACGTCGCGAGCGTCCTGGGGCACGTGGCGCCGCGCTTCCCCCAGGCGGCCTACGCCGCGAGCAAGGCCGGTGTCCTCGGCCTGACGCGCGACCTCGCCCAGGAGTGGTCCTCACGCAAGGGCATCCGCGTCAACGCGCTGAGCCCCGGGTACTTCACCAGCGAGATGACCGAGCGCGACGGCGACCAGCTGCGCGCGATGGTCAGCCGCGAGAGCATGCTGGGCCGGTTCGGCGAGCAGCGCGAGCTCGATGCCGCGCTCGTGTTCCTCGCCTCCCCCGCGTCGTCGTACATGACCGGGGCCTCCCTCGTCGTCGACGGAGGCATGTCCGCCCTGTGACGGCGTGCCCGCGCGTCGTCACCGCGGCGCCATGCGGATCGCGCCGTCGAGACGGATCGTCTCCCCGTTGAGCATCGGGTTGCCGACGATCGCTGCCACCAGGTCGGCGTACTCCGTCGGCGAGCCGAGCCGGCTGGGGTGCGGTACCTGCGAGCCCAGAGACTCGCGCACCTCGTCGGGCAGCGCCCCGAGGAGCGGCGTGTCGAACAGGCCGGGCGCGATCGTGACCACACGGATGCGCAGCGGCGCGAGGTCGCGCGCGATCGGCAGAGTCATACCGACGACGCCGCCCTTGGACGCCGAGTACGCGGCCTGGCCCACCTGGCCATCGAATGCCGCGACCGAGGCCGTGTTGACGACGACGCCACGCTCCTCCCCGTCCGGCTCGTTGGCGGCCATCGCCGCCGCCGCGAGCCGCACGACGTTGAACGTGCCGATGAGGTTGACCGTCACGACACGCGCGAAGTCGGCGAGGGGGAACGGCCCGCTCTTGCCGACGGTCCGGTGCGCGCTCCCGATTCCCGCACAGTTGACCGCCACGGCCAACGACCCCTCGTCGTTGGCCAGGGCGACCGCGTGCGCGACGGCGTCCTCGTCGGTGACGTCGGCGCCGGCACGACGCACCGCGGGTCCGAGACGATCGAGGGACGAACCGTCCGCCGACGGCAGGTCGACGGCGACCACCCGTGCGCCGTCCGCGGCCAACCGGGCCACCGTCGCCAACCCGAGACCCGACGCAGCACCTGTGACGAGCGCGGTCTTTCCGTGAAGCCTCATGCCGTGACCTCCTCCTTCGCGGCGCGCCGACGCGCACCATGCCACTTACCGATCGCTTGCTCAATGGTTGAATGACGCCGTTCGAGTCCGCTGCGCAGGAGGCGACGAAAGTGGGGACGATGACCGAGACGCCTGTGCCCTCGTGGCGGGACTTTCCGCCCCTGTCGCTGCCGCCCATCCTCCGCGCAACCCTGGATCAGGTCGTCGCGCACGGCTACGACGCCACCAGCGTGCGCACCATCGCGCGCCAGGTCGGCGTCACCGTGCCTGCTCTCTACTACCACTTCGAGAACAAGCAGGCGATGCTCGCCGCGCTGCTCGACCACGCCATGTCGATCGTGTCGTCGCACGTCGATACCGCGCTCGACGAGGCCGGGGAGGACCCCGCGCGCCAGTTCGCCGCGATGATCGAGGCGATCTGCCTGTACGTGGCCCACCACCCCGACCTCGCCTTCCTCGACTCGGAGCGGCGGGCACTGACCGGCGATGGCCTGGCCCGCTACGTCGCACACCGCGACCGGATCGAGCGCCGGCTGCGCGCCATCATCGAGAACGGCTGCGCGGCGAGCGTCTTCGCCACGCCTGACCCCGAGGGCTGCGGCCGGGCGATCCTGTCGATGTGCCAGGGCATCGCGGGCTGGTACCGCCCCGACGGATCGGACGCCCCGCAGGACGTGGCGCGCCGCTACGTCGCCATCGCGCTCGCCGCGGTCGAGCACGTCGCCCGCTGAACCGGAGAACGGCCACCGGCCGACGTCAGGGACCGCACGACGGTCCACGGCCACGACCCCCTCGTCGTCCGGACGCAGGCGAAGGCACCCAACGGTGCTCGCCGACTGACTGAACGCTCGCTCAGCGGGCGCTCGCTGCCGAGGCTAGGGGACCGGCCCGGGCGTACGCAAGGCACGAGCACTCCACGGCCACGCCGTGGCCGTCCGAGGTGCGCCCCTCGGCGCCCGGCGCCGCGCGTGAACGCGCTCGCGAAGAGGTACGCATCCACCGTGGCCCAGCACGGCGAGGACACGGCGACGCGGGGGTTGAACTGCGCGCGACCCGTGGGCAGCCGCGGTTAGTTGCCCCGGCGCGCAGGAAGCGTTGCGTGGGCGCGCACGGGGAAGGTGCCCCGCCGGGTGCTGGTCCTCCGACCCGACCTGCGGGCGGACGCCCCCGACACGGCGCCGCGAAAACCCGGTGGGGCTCGCCCGGATCGGCGACCCCGGATGCTGAGGGCGTTGTGCCAGTTTGCTGGTGCGGTGGCGTGAGACGTCATGCGGGGGCGCCACTCCCGCATGACGCCGCCCGCCACAGTGCCGGCGATCGAGGTCAGCGCATCAGCGCGTCGATCCCGTCCTTGTCGACGTACAGCTCTACGCGGCCGGTCGCGCGGTCGACCCGGGCGAGCAGGGGTGCGCGCTTGCCGGCGTCGACCTTCTTGCCGTCAGCAAGCTCGACCCGCAGCGTCCCCATCGCCCATACCGCTACACCCTCCATCACGTCGTCGTCCATCCCGCCCCGCCTTCCCTCGTCGTCGTGGTCACGCCTCGTCATCGTTCCAGCGGAACCGCCAGACCAGGCGGCACCGCGCAGCGGGGCCGGCCGACCTGGATTCCGGTTGCGCATGACGCTCATCTCCGCCGTGCGGGAGAGCCGAGGCTGGGCCTTGCCCCTGGATCTTGGACGCGCTCGTCGGCGATGACGCGGTCAGGCCGAGTGTAGCGGCTTGAGCTGCCTCGAAGGTGTTCGGTGCCAGGTAGCCGCACGCGGAGTAGCGGCGCCTGGTGTGGTAGCGGGTGAACGCGCTGTTCAGCGCATCAACAAGGTGCCCCATCCGCGACGATGTCACCGGCAGTGGGCCGCCCGCCACCGGTGGTGGCTGCAACCCGAGGTCGAGCAGGTCAGCGACCCTGGAGCATCAGAACCGTCGATCCATGATCAAAGGTGGGCCCGGATCGGCGACCCCCGAGAGATCCCTGCCCTCGCGGCGCACCTGAGAGTGGGCTTCGGGGACAGCGGCGACGAAGGCAGGAAAGCGAAACGGGAACACACCACATCTTTCGATGTCGCGTGTTCCCGTAAGACACTTGGGGTGGAGCTGAGGGGACTCGAACCCCTGACCCCCTGCATGCCATGCAGGTGCGCTACCAGCTGCGCCACAGCCCCGAAAGGGCGGAAACCCACCCATCGGATGTTCTTGCCGATCCGGTGGAGCTGAGGGGACTCGAACCCCTGACCCCCTGCATGCCATGCAGGTGCGCTACCAGCTGCGCCACAGCCCCGCGATCGTTGCCCGCCGGCCTCAGGCCCGCAGGAACGTCCGTGATCCTATGCGCTGTGGGTCGCCGCGTCCAAATCGGCAGACGGCTCGCGGACGCCGGAGCGCGCTCAACCCGCCGTCATCCCCACGGTGTCCGAGACCTGCTCCGCACCCGTCTCCGGGCCGGCCCGCCACGCCTCGGGCGCGTACGCAGCGCCGACGTTGTGCGCGACGACCCGCCACGGCGGCTGAGACCCCCCACGAGCCCGGGTGAGCTGCGACCAGTGAGCGTTGGTGAGCCCGACGACGCCGCGCCAATCCGAGTCCAGCCCGAGCATCGCCGTGACCGCGAGCGTGATGGCCGCGCCGTGCGACACCACGACGAGGGTGTCGGCGGGGTCGAGCCCGGCCGCATGCTCCTCGATCGCGGTACGGGCACGGTCGGCCACCTGCGCGCGGGTCTCGCCGCCCGGGGGGACTCCCGTCTCGTCGTCCCCGCGCCGCCACGCGGCGTGCTGCTGTGGCCAGCGTGCGGCGATCTGAGCGCCCGTCAGGCCCTCCCACTCACCGAACCCGCGCTCGCGCAGGCGCGGCTCGGGCACGACGCCCAGCCCCAGCAGATCCGCGTACGCCGCGGCCGTGTCGGTGGCCCGGCCCAGGTCGGACGCGACGACGAGCGCCGCGCGGTGCGTGCGCGCGAGCGCACGAGCGGCCTCGCCTGCCTGCCAGCGCCCGACGTCGTCGAGCGGGACGTCGGTCTGGCCCTGGAGCCGTTCGGCCACGTTCCACGCGGTTCGCCCGTGCCGCAGCAGGACGACGGTCCCCGCGCCCACCGCGTGCCTCAGTGCGTGGTCGTCGCTGTTTCCGGCCCTGCGGCCGGTGCGACGACGTCGGCGGGCAACGGCACGACGGGGCAGTCCTTCCACAGCCGTTCGAGCGCGTAGTAGACGCGGTCCTCGGCGTGCTGGACGTGCACCACGACCTCGCCGAAGTCGAGCAGCACCCACCGGCCCTCGGACTTGCCCTCGCGGCGGATCGGCTTGGCACCGGCCTTGTGCATGGCTTCCTCGATCGCGTCGACGATCGCGGCTACCTGGCGCTCGTTGGTGCCCGACGCAATGAGGAACACGTCCGTCAGGACGAGCTGCTCGCTGACATCGAGGGCGATGATCTCCTCAGCCTTGAGCTCGGACGCCGCACGGGCGGCGACTCCCGCCAGCTCGACGGCACGCTCGGTCGCGGTCACAGAATCCCTCTCGATGGGGTGGTCGTGTCGGTCACGACGGCGGCGCCGGTCGCGCTCGGGAAGCTCGGGCCCTCGTCGAGGACGAGCTTCCACAGCAACAGGCCCAGCACGAACGCGACGACGAACAGGATGATGTAGTGAAGCCAGGTGTACGACGAGCGGAGGTCCTCGTCCTCGTCGTCGTCCGAGGCCGGCGCCTCGGCCCGCGCGCGCACCGGGTGCTCGGGGGTGACGAACGAGTCGAAGGGCGACGGCTGGGGCTGCGACGGCGGCAGTGCTCCGGGCAGCGGCGACGGCGTCGCATCGGCCGGGGCGCCTGTCGAGCCGGCGGTGATCGAACCCCAGCTCGGTGCGGCCGGAACGGCCCCCGCGTGCGGGGCGACCCCCGCCGCGGCTGAGGCCGGTGCCACCGCGCCTGGTGCCGCGGCAGCCGGCGTGGAGGCAGGCGCCGCCGTCGACGCCCACGGAGAGCGCGTCGTCGGCGGAGCAGCCGGAGCAGGAAGCGACGTGGGCGCGACGCGAGGAGCCGTCACGGCGGCACCCGCCGCAGCGGGCCTCACCGGGGCGGGGGTCACCACGGCTGGGCTCACACCGGCGGCCGGGGCCTGGACGGGCGCGAGGCGCGGAGCGGTCACGGACGTCTGCCCGATCGACGGCGCGGGCGAGCCGGACTGCGGCGGGCCCCCGGCGGGCCGCGGGAACGCAGCGGCGGACGGCGGCGTCGGACCCCCGGCGGCGGGCTGGCGCGCCGACGTCCGGGTCGGCGCCGGCACGACGGGTGCGGCTGGTGACGCGGCGACCGGTGCCCCCGCGGGGCGCTGGACCGGCGTGAGCCGACCCGTCTCGTCGAGACCTCGGATCCCGCCCGTCGACACAGGGGGGCGGACCACCGGCGCCGAGGCCGGCGCCGGTGCGGCGGGAGCGTGCAGCGAACGGCGGGTGAGCGCCGGTGCCGGTGACGGCGCGGCGGGACTCGGCGCGCCACCTGGCGCGGCACCCGCGGCGGCGGCGCGGGCCGCCTGCTCGCGCTCACGGATCTCACGCCGCGTCAGCGGGCGGCCCGGGTTGCTCTCACTCATCGTGTGCCTCGTCCCTGTTCGACTCGACGCTCTGACCTCGATACAGGCCGTGCTTGGCGATGTACTGGACCACGCCGTCGGGTACCAGGTACCAGACGGGCTTTCCGGCTTCGGCCCGGCGGCGGCAGTCCGTCGAGGAGATCGCCAACGCGGGAACCTCCAACGTCGTCACCGCCCCTTCGGGGATGCCGTCGATGCTCAGATTGTGCCCTGGACGGTTGACGGCCACGAAATGAGCCATGCCCCAAAGCGCAGACGCGTCTTTCCACGCGAGGATCTGCGCCACCGCATCAGCCCCCGTGATGAAGAACAGATCGGCGTCCGGGCGCTGCGCGCTCAGGTCTCGGAGCGTGTCGACCGTGTACGTCAGACCCGGCCGGTCGATGTCGACCCGGCTCACCATGAACCGCGGGTTGGACGCCGTCGCGATCACCGTCATCAGGTAGCGATGCTCGGCCGAGGTGACCTTGCGGTCCTGCTTGAAGCTCGGCTTGCCCGTCGGGACGAAGACCACCTCGTCGAGCCCGTAGCTCGCCGCGACCTCGGACGCGGCCACGAGGTGGCCGTGGTGGATCGGGTCGAACGTGCCACCCATCACGCCGACTCGAGGGCGGCCCGTCCGCTCCGCCGGGCTCATGCCGCGCCCCATGCTCAGTGGCGGTTCCCCACGTTGCGGAACGCGTACGTCGCCAAGAGAGCGACGACGAGCGCACCGAAGGCCAGCAGGCCGACGACAACGGGTTCCATGGATCCTCCGTCTGGGTTCGTGTTCGTTCCGCGGACCGCCGTCGGCGGGCCGCGGTGGTCGGGTCAGTCTCTCACGGCCGCACATGGCCCTCGCCGCGGACCACCCACTTCGTGGTGGTCAGCTCGGCAAGCCCCATCGGGCCACGCGCGTGCAGCTTCTGGGTCGAGATGCCGATCTCGGCGCCCAGCCCGAGCTCGCCTCCGTCGGTGAACCGCGTCGAGGCGTTGACCATCACCGCGGCCGAGTCGACCTCCGCCACGAACCGGTCGGCCGCCGACAGGTCGTTGGTCAGGATCGCCTCGGTGTGCCCCGAGGAGTAGGTGCGGATGTGGTCGATCGCCTCGTCGATCGAGTCGACCACCCGCACGGCGAGCTCGAGAGCCAGGTACTCGGTGGCCCAGTCGTGCTCGGTCGCCGGGCTCACGACGACGTCCGCGGGGGCCGCCGCGGCCGTCCGCGCATCACCGTGCAGCACCACGCCGGCGCCGGCCAGCGCGGTCAGCATCCGGCCCAGGAACGCACCCGCGGCGTCGGCGTGAACCAGCAGGGTCTCGGCCGCGTTGCACACCCCGACGCGCTGCGTCTTGGCGTTCATCACGATGTCGACCGCCTGGTCGAGGTTCGCCGAGGCGTCGACGTAGACGTGGACGTTGCCGACGCCGGTCTCGATCACCGGCACCGAGGACTCCTCGACGACGGTGCGGATCAGGCTCGCCCCGCCGCGCGGGATGAGGACGTCGACCAGGCCGCGCGCGTGCATGAGCGCGACCCCGCCGGGCCGGCCGTAGGCGTCGATGGTCTGCACCAGGTCGGCGGGCAGGCCCTGGCCCTCGAGCGCGTCGCGGAGGACCCGCACGATCACCTCGTTGGACCGGATCGCCGCCGAGCCGCCGCGCAGGATCACGGCGTTGCCGCTCTTGAGCGCGAGGCCCGCGGCGTCGACCGTGACGTTGGGCCGCGCCTCGTAGATCATGCCGACCACGCCCATCGGCACGCGCAGCTGCTGCAGCCGCAGGCCGTTGGGCAGGGTCTGCCCGCGCACCACGTCCCCGACCGGGTCGGGCAGCGCGGCGACCGCGCGCAGCGCGGCCGCGATGGACCCGACCCGCGCCGGCGTCAGGGCCAGCCGGTCGAGCAGGCCTGCGTCCATGCCGCCCGCACGCTCACGCTCGACGTCCTGCCCGTTCGCCGCCACGATCTCGTCCGCCGCCGCTTCCAGCGCGTCCGCGACGGCGTGCAGCGCGGCGTCCTTGACCCCCCGGCTGGCGGTCGCGAGCGCACGCGAGGCGACCTGTGACCGGCGGGCGACCGCGCGCACCGCAGCCTCGACGTCGGGATCCGCCGCGGGCGACGGCGCGGTGGGGCTCGGCACTGCGGAGGAGGGCGTGACGGCAGTCATGCGCACGAGCCTACTGTCCGCCGCCGCAAGCAGGCAGAATCCGAGGATGACCGCGGTCTCCACCCGTACCGAGCGGCTCGACCGGCTGCCGTTCACACGCGCGCACACGCGCCTGCTCGTCGGCTCCGGGATCGGATGGGCGCTCGACGCCATGGACGTGGGCATCATGTCGTTCGTGCTCGTCGCGATCGGCGAGCAGTGGGCGCTGTCCACGGGCGAGCGCTCGTTGCTCGGCTCGATCGGGTTCGCCGGCATGGCCGTCGGTGCCGCGCTCGGCGGGATGCTCGCCGACCGGGTGGGCCGGCGCCAGGTGTTCGCCCTCACGCTGCTCGTGTACGGGCTGGCCACGGGCGCCTCGGCGCTGGCCGGCGGGCTCGCGGTGCTGCTGGCGCTGCGGTTCGTCGTCGGCCTGGGGCTCGGGGCCGAGCTGCCCGTGGCCTCGACGCTGGTCAGCGAGTACGCCCCCGCACGGATCCGCGGGCGCGTCGTCGTCGTCCTGGAGTCGTTCTGGGCGGTGGGGTGGGTTGCGGCCGCCGTCGTCGGGCTGCTGCTCGTGCCCTCGTCCGCCAACGGATGGCGGTGGGCGTTCGCGATCGGGCTCGTGCCCGCGGCCTACGCGCTGTACGTGCGCACGAACCTGCCCGAGTCGGTGCGCTTCCTGGAGCGCCGGGGCCGCCACGACGAGGCGGAGGCGGCGGTGCGGGTCTTCGAGACGTCGGCCGGCGCGCGCCAGGACTCCCCGCGCACTCAGCCCCGAGCGCGCCCGCGGGCCACGGCGCACCGGGCGCAACGGGCGCAACGGGCCCCGCGGCGACGTCGGCCGCGCCTGCCCGCGTCACCGTGCGCGAGCTGTTCGCGCCCGCGCTGCGCCGGCGGACGATCGCGCTCTGGCTCACGTGGTTCGGGGTGAACTTCGCCTACTACGGCGCGTTCACCTGGATACCGACCCTGCTGGTCGCCGACGGCTTCTCGATGGTGCGCTCGTTCGGCTACACGCTCGTGATCACGCTCGCGCAGCTTCCGGGGTACGCCGTGTCGGCATGGCTCATCGAGGTCTGGGGGCGCCGTGCGGTGCTCGTGACGTTCCTCGCGGGATCGGCGGCCTCGGCCGTCGGGTTCGGCCTCGCCGGCTCCGTCCCGCAGATCCTGACGGCGGGCGTCCTGCTGTCGTTCTTCAACCTGGGCGCGTGGGGCGCCCTGTACGCGGTGACGCCGGAGAGCTACCCGACGCGCGTCCGCGCCACGGGCGCCGGGAGCGCGACGGCGTTCGGGCGCCTCGCCTCGATCCTCGCGCCCCTGCTGGTCCTGCCCCTGCACGCGTCGATCGGCACGGGCGGCGTCTTCACGACGTTCGCGGCCGCCTTCGCCCTGGCCGTCGTCGGCGCCAGCCTCCTAACCGAGCTGAAGGGCCGCCGCCTCGAGGAGTAGGCCCGGCCCACCCCGGCGACGGGACGGGCTCGTGCACGATCCGGCCCGTCCGGTGCACCGACGCATGCCACCGCCGAGGGTCAGACCCCGTTGAGCACCAGGTCGTCGCGGTGCACGACCTCACGGTCGTAGCCCTCCCCCAGCGACGCGCGCAGGTCCGAGGTGTGCCTGCCCAGCAGCGCCGGCAGCTCGTGGGAGTCGAACGCGACCAGGCCGCGCGCCACGACCACGCCGTCGGGACCGACGAGCTCGACGGGGTCGCCCGCGTCGAAATCACCCTCGACGCGTGTGATCCCCGCAGGCAGCAGCGACGCCCGCCCGCCCAGGACGGCGCGCGCGGCGCCGTCGTCGACGTGCAGGCGACCCCGCACGCGTGCGGCGTGCGCGATCCACAGCCGGCGCGCCGACGCCCGCCGCCCCGTGGCCGCGAAGAACGTGCCGACGTCGTCGCCCGCGAGCGCCCGCGCGGCGTTGACCGCCGCGGTGAGCACCACGGGGATGCCCGAGCACGTCGCGATCCGCACCGACTCCAGCTTGGTGACCATCCCGCCCGTGCCGACGGCGCTGCCCCTGCTGGTGACGGGCACGTCGGCGATCTCGGCAAGGTCGCCGACGTGGGAGATGCGCTGCGCGCCGGGGTGCGTCGGAGGGCGGTCGTGCAGGCCGTCGACGTCGGTGAGCAGCACGAGGGCGTCGGCCCGCACCAGGTGCGAGACGAGCGCGGCGAGCCGGTCGTTGTCGCCGAACTTGAGCTCGTCGGTGGTCACGGCGTCGTTCTCGTTGACGACGGGGACGACGTCGAGCGCGAGCAGCCGCGACAGCGAGCGCTGGGCGTTCTTGTAGCGCAGGCGCCGCACCGTGTCCTCGGCCGTGAGCAGCACCTGGCCGACCCGCACGCCGTGGTGCGCGAACGCCTCGGCGTAGCGAGCGACGAGCAGGCCCTGGCCGACGGAGGCGGCGGCCTGCATGGTCGCCAGGTCGCGCGGCCGCGCGGGGAGCCCGAGCGGGCCGATGCCGGCGGCCACGGCACCCGAGGTCACGAGCACCACCTGGGTGCCGTCGGCGTGCGCCTTGGCCAGCACCTCGACGAGCGCGCGCAGCGCATCGAGGTCGAGGTGCCCGTCGGTGCCCGTGAGCGACGACGAGCCGATCTTGACGACGACGCGCCGGGCGGCCGGCAGGGCGGAGCGGGTTCGTGCGAGGGTCACGCCTCCCATCATCGCTGACGTGCCCGCGACGACGGGCGTGGCGCCCGGGGGGTGGTCGCCCCCGGGCGCCGGCCGGGTCAGGACACGGCGACCGTCATGCGGGTGCCGTTCTGGTTCTTGACGGCGATCGTGACACCGACGCCGGGGAGCTTGACGCCCTGGTTCGGCATCGCGTCGTAGAAGTAGGTGTCGGTGTCGCGGAAGACGGGGTTGCCCGGCAGCCCGCCGAACGTGTTGGGCACGCCGTCGACGTGGAGGGTCACCCGGTCGGTGCGCGCCAGGCCGAACGGGGCGTCGTAGACCTGCACGCGGGCGCGCCACAGGTCGCCCGTCGAGGTCTGCGCGAACGGTTCGGGGTGGGCGTCGATGTACAGGTTCCGGCCACTGCCGGGGTGGACGACGGTGTCGTTGTCGGCGACCGACGTGTCCCAGTACGAGATGAGCAGGCCCTGCTGGTAGGCGAAGTGGTCGACCTTGTTCGGCAGCGCCGCACCGTACCCGAAGAAGTACGGGCCCGTCTTGAGGTACTGGTCGTACGACACGTAGGTGCGGTTGGCGGCGATGTAGTAGCCGGGGTGGCTCGTCTCGTACGTCGCCCCCGCCGCCACGAACCCGTCGCCCGACCACTCGCCCAGCCCGCCCTCGGCGTCGCCGATGACGGTGCCGCCCAGCGCGATGTCGTCGAGGACGACGCCGTCGGGCACCGCCGGGTCGTTGCCCGAGACCGCCGGGTCGGTGACATAGGCGAAGGTCAGCTCGACGCTCTGCCCGGCGTAGGCCGACAGGTCGACCGACCGCTGCCCCCAGGCCGCCTGGGTGCCGTCCCACGCGTCGACCCGGGCACCGTTGGCGAGCACCTGCACGTAGTCGTACCCGGACTCGATGTCGTACCGCGTCTGGAAGGTCAGCACGGGGTCGCCGGCGGGCACGGTCACGGTCCGTTCGAGCGAGATCACGCTGTTGTCGGTGTGGCCCGAGTAGTACTGGCCCGAGCCGGCGTACGGGGCCCCGAGATCGTGCGTGACGTGCTTCTCGGGCAGGGCCACGACGACCGCCTGCGGGTCCTTGCTGTTGTACTCGGACGCACCGAGCGTGACGGTCTTCTTCTGCCCGCGCGCACGAGCGTGTAGTCGAGCCACCCGAGCTGGAGCTTGTTCCACGCCCCGAGGTCGCCGCCGCGTTCGCCGATGCCCCCGTCCGTGGCCGACCCGAGCCGGCTCTGGGCCATGAGAGTCCAGTACTCGTTGTTGTTGTCGCCGCCGACGATCGCGTTGTAGTCGTCGGGCAGGCCCAGGTCGTGCGTGTACTCGTGGTAGAAGACCGATCGGCCGCCGTTCTCGGGCTGGATGGTGTAGTCACCCACGAAGAAGCCCGTGAAGTCGTCGGTCGCCGTGACGGTGCCGTCGGCGTTGATCGTGCCGCCGATCGGCGTGCCGGTGTTGCACGCGCGGCCGTCGAAGCAGCTCGGGCCGTAGGCCAGGTTGGCGTACCACCGGTGGCTCCAGATGGCGTCGGTCCCGTAGATCGGGTCGCCGTCGGCCTCGTCCCCGCCCGCGTGCACGATCTGGAAGTGGTCGATCCAGCCGTCGGGCTCGTTGAAGTCGCCGTCGCCGTCGAGGTCGTAGCGGTCCTGGATGTCGAACGTGGCCAGCTCGGCCTGGACGTCGGCCATCGTGCGGCCCTGCGCGAGCTGGTCGTCGACCCACTGCTTGGCCGCGTCGCGGATGAGCAGCTTGACGTCGTCGCAGACCGTGCCGCCGCACCGGTCGGTGCCGTAGCGGGCCTGCGTGTAGGGCACCTTGACCCAGTCGGTCACGACGCCGTCGACGCTGTAGCGGCCCGAGGACTGCGTCTGCATGTAGTCCTTGAGCGACTCGTCGCCGGTGCCGAAGTACAGGTCCTGGAAGTACGACTGTGCGTGGTCAGGGACCCAGACGGTCGAGTTGTCGGTCGACCGGTCCGGCGCGGGAATCTCGTTGTGCAGCGGGCCCGTGGTGCGCTGGGCGCTCGGGTCCTGCGGGAACGAGGGCGCGGTGTCACCGAACTCGACGAGGACGACGAAGATGCGGTCGGTGCCCTCGCGGGCGACCTCGACGTACTTCGACTGGTAGGAGTCCTTGCCGCCCTTGCCCTTTCCTTGACCGTGGCCCTTGCCCTGGCCCTTGCCCTGGCCCTTGCCCTGGCCCTGGCCCTTGCCCTTGCCCTGGCCCTTCGCCTGCGCCTGGCCGTCGGCCGTGCCGGCGTCCACCTGCACGACCTTCGACCCGTTGATCGTCTGCACCTGCGCGTCGCCGGACAGGACCTGCTGGATCGCCTGCTCACGCAACGCCGCCTGCTTCTCGGCAAGCGGGTTGGGCAGGTTGTCCGAGGGGACGGTCTGGGACGGCGGGCTGACGACGGGTGCTGCCTGGGCCGGTGTGGCGGCCAGGCAGGCGCCGACGAGGGCCAACCCCGCGGCGACCGCTGAGACTCTGCGCACTGCTACCTCCCTGCACGGTGTGACCTCGGCGAATGCCAAGGCTGACCGGAGTGTAAGGAGATGTGACGTACGCCACCATTGCAGAGAGGTTACGTTTTCAGTCGTCGTCCGGCCTGGCCCAGTGGCCGGCCTCGCGCTCGGTCCACAGCTCGCGGCGCGCCTCGGTCTTGGCGTCCATGCGCTCGGTGAACTCCTGGCGCTTCTCGGCACGCGTCTTGCGCGAGCGGTCCTCCAGGCGCAGGTCGGTGCCGCGCGAACCGAGCAGCTCGGGGCCGGTCATGAGCGTGGGTTCCCAGTCGAAGACGACGGCGTCGCGCTCGTCCCCGATACGCACCTCGTCGCCCGCGACCGCGCCCGCCTTGTACAGGCGGTCCTCGACGCCCAGCTTGGCGAGCCGGTCGGCCAGGAAGCCCACGGCCTCGTCGTTGTTGAAGTCCGTCTGGCGCACCCAGCGCTCGGGCTTCGAGCCGCGCACCTCGAAGTACACGCCGTCGGCGTCCTGCTTGCGGGTCACCGTGAAGCCCGCGTCGTCGACGGCGCGGGGGCGCAGGACGACACGTGCGGGAGCGGGCGCCGGCGCCTCGGCGCGCGCCTGCTCCACGATCTGCGCGAGCGCGAACGTCAGCGGGCGCAGCCCCTCGTGGCTCGCGGTCGAGATCTCGAACACCCGCAGCCCGCGCGCTTCGAGCTCGGGCTTGACGAAGTCGGCGAGCTCACGCGCCTCGGGCACGTCGATCTTGTTGAGCACGACCAGCCGGGGCCGCTCGGTGAGCGGCACCCGACCGCCCTCGATCCCGAGGTCGCCTGCGTACGCGGCGAGCTCGCCCTCGATGACGTCAAGGTCGCTGATGGGGTCGCGCCCCGGCTCCAGCGTCGCGCAGTCGAGCACGTGCACGATCACGGCGGTGCGCTCGATGTGCCGCAGGAACTCCAGCCCCAGCCCCTTGCCCTCGCTCGCCCCCGGGATGAGGCCCGGCACGTCGGCGACGGTGAAACGCGAGTCGCCCGCCTCGACCACGCCCAGGTTGGGCACGAGCGTGGTGAACGGGTACTCGGCGATCTTCGGGCGGGCGGCCGAGACAGCGGCGACCAGGGACGACTTGCCGGCGCTCGGGAAGCCCACCAGCGCGACGTCGGCGATGGTCTTGAGCTCGAGCACGACGTCGGCCGTCTCCCCCGGCTCGCCCAGCAGCGCGAACCCCGGGGCCTTGCGCTTGGGCGAGGCGAGCGCCCGGTTGCCCAGGCCGCCGCGACCGCCGGCCGCCACGACGTACTCGGCGCCCGCACCGACCAGGTCGGCCAGCACGTTCCCGTCGAGGTCCTTGACGACCGTGCCGTCCGGGACGGTCAGCACCAGGTCCTCGCCCTTGGCGCCGTCACGATCGTCGCCCATGCCCTGCGTGCCGCTCGTCGCGCTGCGGTGCGGCGAGTGGTGGTAGGCGAGCAGCGTCGTCGTCTGGGGGTCGACGACGAGGCGGACGCTGCCGCCGTCGCCGCCGTTGCCGCCGTCGGGGCCGGCGAGCGGCTTGAACTTCTCGCGGCGGATCGAGGCGACTCCGTGGCCACCGTCACCGCCGGCAGCGTGCAGCACGACCCTGTCGACAAAGCTGGCCATGGGGGCATCCTCTCAAGAGCAAGACGAGGGGGACGCGCCGACTCCGGCGCGTCCCCCTCCGCAGACGTTCGGGCTGAGGCTCAGGCCTCTGCCGTGACGATGTCCACGACCTTGCGGCCGCGGCGCGTCGCGAACTTGACCGCGCCGGCGGCCAGTGCGAACAGCGTGTCGTCGCCACCGCGGCCGACGTTCTCGCCCGGGTGGAAGTGGGTGCCGCGCTGGCGGACGATGATCTCGCCCGACTTGACGACCTGACCGCCGAAGCGCTTCACGCCGAGCGACTTGGCGTTCGAGTCACGACCGTTGCGCGAGGAGCTCGCGCCCTTCTTGTGTGCCATTCTGGGGACCTGCTTTCAGGACGTACGGGAAGAAGATCGCGCGGGCGCCGGGGCGCCCGCAGCGGAAGTCACTTGATGCCGGTGACCTTGAGGCGGGTCAGCGACTGGCGGTGACCCTGGCGCTTGCGGTAGCCGGTCTTGTTCTTGTACTTGAGGATGACGATCTTCGGGCCCTTCTCGTCCCGCACGACCTCAGCCGTGACCTTGACCTTCGCCAGCTTCGCGGCGTCGGTGGTCACCTTCTCCCCGTCGACCAGCAGCAGCGCGGGAAGCTCGACCGTGTCACCGGCCTTCGCCTCGATGCTGTTCATGACGACGATGTCACCGACGGACACCTTCTCCTGACGGCCACCGGCCTTGACGATCGCGTACACCATGTTGCGTCTCTCCTGGTCTGGGCGTGCCGCACGGCGTCGTACACCGTCTTGGTCTGCAACTCGAGTTCCATTGCTGGCCCGCCGCGGCGGTCGAGTGCGGTGCGTCCGTGGGGCACACGGGACTGGCACGCCGATGGGCGTGCCGACACAAGAGTCTACACGAGCACCGCTCCCCGGCGAACAGGGCCCCGGCAGGACGGCACGCGCGCCCACCGGAACGACGACGCGCGCGCCGACGTGCGCGCCCTTGTGCGGCGTGAGCGTTCGGGCGGGAGCATGGGCGGATGGACTGCGACGACGACGTCGAGGCCGCCCTGCGCACGGTGGACCGCCGTGGGTTCCTGCCGCGGGCCGCGCTCGCCTCCGCCGGTCAGGACCGCCCGCTCGCCATCGGGCACGGGCAGACGTGCTCCCAGCCGTCGACCGTCGCGGCGATGCTGCGCCTCCTCGACGTCCACCCCGGCGCCCGTGTGCTCGACGTCGGCGCCGGCTCGGGCTGGACGACGGCGCTCCTGGCCCACCTGGTCGGGCCCGACGGGCGGGTGCTCGGCGTCGAGAGGCGCGCGGACCTGGCCGCCTGGGGCGCCACCAACCTCGCCCGGCACGGCATGCCGTGGGCGAGCGAGGTGGCGGCCCTCCCCGGGGTGCTGGGCTGGCCGCGCGACGGCGGCTGGGAACGGATCCTCGTCTCCGCGGCGGCCCGCCGGCTGCCGGCCCCGCTGGTGGCGCAGATCGCCCCCGGCGGCCGGATGGTCATCCCCGTCGGCCACACGATGACGTGCGTGCGGGTCGGACCCGACGGGTTCCCACACCTCTCGGAGCACGGGACCTACGCGTTCGTCCCCCTGATCGAGGAGTGAGCGGCCGGCGCGCACCCGTCAGCCGCGATGGGCGCGGCAGCGGGCCTCGTACGACTCCGCCCCACCGACGTGCGCCGCGACCGGCGCGGCCGCGTCCGCACCGCCGTCGAGCGCGACGCCGCGCGCGACGCGCACGTGGTAGGCGGCGTCACGCCCGCACACCATGCACACAGCGGTGAGCTTGTCGACGCGCTCCGCCACCGCCATGAGCGCGGGCAGCGGCTCGAAGGGCGAGCCGTCGAAGGTCACCGACAGCCCCGCCACGACGACGACGAGTCCCGCGTCGGCGAGCGCCACCGCGACCGGGACGAGCTCGGGTCCGAAGAACTGCGCCTCGTCGATCGCGACGAGCTCGGTGCCCGGCTCCACGAGCCCGGGGATCTCGCCGGCGCCGGCCACCGTGGCCGAAGGCACCTCCAGCCCCGAGTGGGACGCCACCCGGCCGCCGCCCGCACGCACGTCGAGCGCGTGGTTGACGACGACGACGCCCCGGTGAGCCAGCCGCGCGCGGCGCACCCGCCGCACGAGCTCCTCAGACTTGCCCGCGAACATGGGCCCGGCGACGACCTCGATGCGCCCCGCTCCCCCGGCGAGCTCCGACGCCGCGCGCCCTCGCGCCCCGGGCGGACCGGACGGCGAAGGGCGCGCGGCCACGGGATCAGGCCTCGGCGTCGGCGGGCGGCATCGCCGCCTGGTCGTGCGCGTGCGCGGCCGCGGCCGCGATCGTCGCGAGCGTCGCCTTGACGGCCTCGCGCTCCGGCGAGTTGCCCTCGGGCAACTTGGGCAGCTCGAGGTGCGGCACCGGCTCGGCGGACCGGGTGGCGCGCTTGCGGCGCGTGCGCTTCGCGTCACCGGCCGCGGCACCGGCGTCGGGCGTCTCGGCGTGGCCGCTGCCGCCCTTCTCCAGGGGCTCGGTGTGCACGATGAAGCCGCGGCCCTTGCAGTGCTCGCACGTCTCGCT
This sequence comes from Xylanimonas allomyrinae, assembly GCF_004135345.1. NCBI lineage: Bacteria > Bacillati > Actinomycetota > Actinomycetes > Micrococcales > Promicromonosporaceae > Xylanimonas > Xylanimonas allomyrinae. The sequence continues at coordinate 264,790 of NZ_CP035495.1, read as the reverse complement.
GAACGCCTCGACGAGGCCCTGGCCCACACGCTTGCGCGTCATCTGGACCAGGCCGAGCGAGGTCACCTCGGCCACCTGGTGCTTGGTGCGGTCGCGGCCCAGGCACTCCACCAGACGCCGCAGCACCAGGTCGCGGTTGGACTCCAGCACCATGTCGATGAAGTCGATGACGATGATTCCGCCGATGTCGCGCAGCCGGAGCTGGCGGACGATCTCCTCCGCCGCCTCGAGGTTGTTGCGCGTGACGGTCTCCTCGAGCGTGCCGCCCGCACCGGTGAACTTGCCGGTGTTGACGTCGATGACGGTCATCGCCTCGGTGCGGTCGATCACGAGCGACCCGCCCGAGGGCAGCCAGACCTTGCGGTCCATGCCCTTGGCGAGCTGCTCGTCGACGCGGTGCACCGCGAAGGCGTCCGTGGGCTCGGCCCACTTCGTCACACGCTCGCGCAGGTCCGGGGCGAGCTCCTCGACGTACGTCGAGACCTCCTGCCACGCGCCGTCGCCCTGCACGATGAGCGAGGTGAAGTCGTCGTTGAAGATGTCCCGCACGACGCGGATCGCGAGGTCGGGCTCGCCCTGCAGCAGCGCCGGGGCGCTCGTGCTGGACTTGCCCGCCTTCGCGGAGATGGCGTTCCACTGCGCCTGGAGGCGCTCGACGTCGGCCTTGAGCTCGTCCTCCGACGCGCCCTCGGCAGCGGTGCGCACGATGACGCCTGCCCCTCGGGCACGATCTCGCGCAGCACCTTCTTGAGGCGGTTGCGCTCGACGTCGGGCAGCTTGCGGCTAATGCCCGTCATGCCGCCGCCCGGCACGAGCACCAGGTACCGGCCGGCGAGCGTGACCTGCGACGTCAGGCGGGCACCCTTGTGGCCGATCGGGTCCTTGGTGACCTGCACCAGCACCGAGTCGCCCGACTTGAGAGCCTGCTCGATACGGCGCGGCTGACCGCCCTCGAGGCCCGCGGCGTCCCAGTTCACCTCGCCGGCGTACAGCACGGCGTTGCGGCCCTTGCCGACGTCCACGAACGCGGCCTCCATGGAGGGGAGCACGTTCTGCACGCGGCCCAGGTACACGTTGCCGACCATCGAGGACTGCGACTGCTGGGAGACGTAGTGCTCGACGAGGACGCCGTCCTCGAGCACCGCGATCTGCGTGCGGCCGTCCTTCTCCCGCACGACCATCGAGCGCGTGACCGCCTCCCGGCGCGCCAGGAACTCGGCCTCCGTGATGATCTGGCGGCGGCGGCCCGCGTCGCGGCCCTCGCGCCTGCGCTGACGCTTGGCCTCGAGGCGCGTCGAGCCCTTGAGCGCGGTGACCTCGTCGGAGGACCGCGTGCCGCGCGGGCCCGACTCGGCGCGCTCGGCACGCGAGCCCCGGCGACGCCGGCGACGACGGCGCGAACCGCCCGCCTCGTCGTCCGCGGCCTCGGCCTCGGCCTCGGCCTCGCCGTCGTCGTCGCCGTCGTCGCCGGTCTCGGCCGGCTCGGCGTCATCGCCCTCGTCGCCCTCGTCGTCGTCCTCGGGGCGGCGGCCACCGCGGCGACCACGTCCTCCCCGGCGACGCCGACGGCGCGGGCGGTCGTCGGCGGACTCGATCTCCGCGTCCTCGTCGTCCGCGACAAGGTCGTCGGCGGTCAGCGCGACCAGCTCGACGCCGTCGGCCACGAGCTCGGCCTCGATCGCAGCGACCTCCTCGGCCGCCGCGGCCTCCTCCTCGGTGAGCTCGACGGGCTCCTCGGCCGGCTGGTCGGCAGGGTCTGCCGTCGGCGCGGCGGGCTCGTCCTGGGGGTGCGGCGGCCCGGCCGGCGCCTGCGCGCGGCGCGACCGGCGCGACGTCGTCAGGTCGGGTGCCTGGAAGAGCATGGCCGTGGTGGCCAGGCGCGGCGTCGTCGACCCCGGCGCCTGGGCCGCGGTCGTCCCGGCCTCGCTCCCGGCCTTGGGCTGCGTCGCGTCGGGCTGCGTCGCGTCGGTCTGCGCGGCCTCGGCCTGCGTGGCCCGCGAGCGACGCGCGCGCGTCGGCCGCTGCACCGCCGGTGCCTCGTCTCCGCTCGCGGGCACCGGCGCCGAGGCGTCGGGCGCGGGCGCCTCGGACGTGGCGCGACGGCGTCCGCGCCGGGGTGCGGGGGTGTCCGCCTCGGCGGGGGCGGTCGCGGTCGGGCCGTTCGGCAGCTCGATGTCGTCGAGCGAGCGCACGGCGCGCCGCGGCCGCTTGACGGGCGCTTCGGCCGTCGTCTCGGCGAGGTCGGTCGGGCCCGCGGGCTCGACGGCGGGTTCGGCGGGCGCATCGGAGGCCGCCACGGCGGGGGCCTCGGAGGCTGCATCGGCGGGAGCCTCGGCAGCCGCCTTCTCGACGGTGCGCTCCTTGGTGGTGCGCGCCTTGGTGGTGCGCGCCTTGCTCGCGCCCGCCTTGCTCGCGCCCGCCTTGGCGGTGCCCGCCTTGGTGGTGCCCGCCTTGCTCGCACCGGCCTTGCTGGCGCCCGCCTTGGCGGCGCGCGGCTCGGTCTCGCCGTCCGAGGTCGCGGTGTCGGTGTCGGTGTCGGTGTCGGCCGTGCGAGGCTCGGCGGCCCGCTCCGGGAAGACGATGCCGTCGAGGGTCGGCGCGGTGCCGGACTCCGGTGTCGCGGTGGCCGGCGTGGACGCCGCCCGCCTGCGGGTGGAGGTCGTGCGCGCCGGGGTGCCGGCGTCTGCCGCCTCGGGGTCCGGCGTCGATGCCGGGCGAGACACGCGCCGGGAACGGCGCGCGGGCGCAGCGGCTGCGTCGGGCGCGGGCGGCTCGGCGGCTGCCGTGGGATTGGTCACGTCCACGGGTGCGGACGCCTTGGCGGGGTCGTCGCGCGTCGGGAGCGTGATGCCGAGGTCCGGCGTCGTCCCCGCGTCGGCCGCGGGCCCGCCGGCGGCGCGCGTCACACGGCGCCGAGCGGGCTTGCGGGTGGTGTTGCCGGTGTTGTCAGAGGTCACGCGGTGTGCTCCTGGTGCCCGGCCGCCCACCCCACACCTGTGGGCCGACGGGCTGTCGTCGCGCGGGCCGCGCGCTCAGGCGCGGCACCGGACGGAAGTCTCGGTGACGGTCGGCTGCTGGCACGTCTTCGCGGACGCCGGGCGGCCGGGGCTCCCTTCGAGCACCCCGACCGCGGCACCGCGTGCGGACGCGGAAGCTGCGGACTCGTGGCCGTCCGGGTGATGTGGCCCCGACGGTTGCGCTCCAGTATCGCACCATGACGCCACGCGAGCGTTCGGTGACACGGTGAGCGTGTCGGGCATCGCGGGTGTTCACTGTTACTACATGACCCGCTCTCGCCGGTGCGAGCGAGGTCACAGCGAGTCGTATTGACTCGTGAAGAAGTTCACGAGCACTCTGCTCGTGTGCCACGACGTGCGGGGATAGCCGTGCGGAGCGGCAGCGCCCCACTCGTTCCGAGTCCAGGAGACGCCCGATGGATGTTCTCGCGCTCGCCCGATGGCAGTTCGCCATCACCACCGTCTACCACTTCATCCTTGTTCCCCTGACGATCGGTCTCGCGCCACTGGTGGCGGGAATGCAGACCGCGTGGGTCGTCACCAAGAACGAGCGGTGGCTCAGGCTGACCAAGTTCTTTGGCAAGTTGTTGCTCATCAACTTCGCGCTCGGTGTCGCAACCGGCATCGTGCAGGAGTTCCAGTTCGGCATGACCTGGAGCGAGTACTCGCGGTTCGTCGGCGACGTGTTCGGCGCTCCGCTCGCCATGGAGGCGCTCGCCGCGTTCTTCATCGAGTCGACGTTCCTGGGCCTGTGGATCTTCGGCTGGGACCGCCTCAGCAAGAAGGTCCACCTGGCATGCGCCTGGCTGTTCGCGCTGGCCACGAACCTGTCCGCGCTGTTCATCCTCTCCGCCAACTCGTGGATGCAGCACCCGGTCGGCACGACGTACAACCCCGAGACCGGGCGTGCCGAGATGGAGTCCATCGGCGCCGTCCTCGGCAACAACACCTTGTGGGCGGCGTTCCCACACACCGTCACCGCGTCGTTCCTGCTCTCGGGCACGTTCATGTGCGGTATCGCCACCTGGTGGATGGTGCGCCTGGTTCGGTCGAAGAAGCCCGAGCTCGTCGCCCTCGCCCGCGACACGTACCGGCCCGCCGTCGTGCTGGGTGCCGTCGTCATGCTGATCTCCGGAGTCGGGGTCATCATCTCGGGCGACGCACAGGGCAAGATCATGTACGAGCAGCAGCCAGGCAAGATGTCCGCCGCAGAGGCACTGTGCGACTCCACCGAAGGAGCCGCGTTCTCGATCCTGACCATCGGCCCGCTCAACCCGACCTGTGACCAGCTCACGCGCGTCATCGAGGTCCCGGGCCTGGCGAGCTTCCTCGGCACCGGGCACTTCTCCGGCCCCGACTCGCTGCTGCCCGGCGTCAACGACGTCCAGCAGGACATGGCGGACAAGTTCGGCGCCACCAACGAGGCCGGCGAGACGATCTCGTACACGCCGCCGCTCGGCATCTCCTACTGGTCGTTCCGGCTCATGATCGGGCTCGCCGTCTTCTCGGCCGCGCTGGCCGTGTGGTCGCTGTGGGCCACCCGGAAGGGCCGGCTGTCGGACAGCAAGTGGCTGTCCAAGCTGGCCGTCATCGCGATCCCGATGCCGTTCCTCGCCTGCTCCTTCGGCTGGATCTTCACCGAGATCGGCCGCCAGCCCTGGGTCGTGGCACCCAACCCCAGCGGCATCGACGAGGTGCGGCTGCTGACCGAGCGCGGCGTGTCCACCGCCGTCCCGGCCGGCGTCGTCCTCACGTCGATGATCGTGTTCACCGTGGTCTACGCCGTGCTCGGCGTGATCTGGTACCGCCTGCTGCACCGCTACGCCATCGAAGGCGTGCCGCAGGTCTACGACGAGTCACCGGAGGCGCGCGACGCCGACGGCGACGACGCCGACCGCCCGTTGTCCTTCGCATACTGACCGCCGAGCAGAGACAGGAGATCTGAGATGGACCTTTCGATCCTGTGGTTCGTCATCATCGCCGTCCTGTGGACGGGGTACCTCGTCCTCGAGGGCTTCGACTTCGGCGTCGGGATGCTGATGTCGTTCTTCCCCAAGGGGACACGCGAGCAGAAGGCAGACGAACGCCGGGTGCTGGTCAACACGATCGGCCCGGTGTGGGACGGCAACGAGGTGTGGCTGCTCACCGCGGGCGGCGCGACCTTCGCCGCCTTCCCCGAGTGGTACGCGACCCTGTTCTCGGGGTTCTACCTCCCGCTGTTCCTCATCCTGTTCGCCCTCATCGTGCGCGTCGTCGCGTTCGAGTACCGCGGCAAGATCGCGTCGGCGGCCTGGAGCCGCCGGTTCGACGTGCTCATCCAGGTGGGCTCGTGGCTCCCCGCGCTGCTGTGGGGCGTCGCGTTCGCCAACCTGGTGCGCGGCGTCCTGCTCGACGCCGATCACCAGTACATCGGCGGGTTCTGGGCGCTCCTCAACCCGTTCGCCCTGCTGGGCGGCCTGACGACGGTCGTGCTGTTCCTGCTGCACGGCTCGGTGTTCCTCGCGCTCAAGACCGACGGCGAGCTGCGTACGCGCGCCCGTGCCCTGGCCGGACGCCTGTCGATCGCCGCCGTGGTCATCGCGGGCGGCTGGGTCGTGTGGGCACAGCTCGCGTACTCGGTGACCTGGACGTGGGCCGCCGTCGTCGTCGCGGCCGGGTGCCTCGTCGGCGTCGTCGTGACCAACGCGAAGGGACGCGAGGGCTGGGCGTTCACGCTCTCGGCCGTGACCATGGCGGCCGCGGTCGCGCTCATCTTCGGGTCGATGTACCCCGACGTCATGCCGGGACGTGCCGGCGGGCCGTCGCTGTCCATCGCCCAGGCCACCTCGACCGACTACACGTTGACCGTCATGACGTGGGTCGCCGTGATCCTCACACCGGTCGTGATCGCCTACCAGAGCTGGACGTACTGGGTGTTCCGTCGCCGTCTGACGACGCGGGACCTGCCTGCCCCCGCCGGACTGTCGTGGACCAAGGTCCGCGAGGCCGTCGGAAGCCACGCCAAGCCGGCCGTCAACCAGTCGGACCTCTCGTGACGCCCGCGTGAAGCCACTCGACCCTCGCCTGCTGCAGCGGGCACGCTCGGCCCGGCGGTACGTCGTCCTGACCGCCGGGCTCGGGCTGGGGTCGGCCATCCTGGTCGTCGCCCAGGCGCTGCTCATCGCCTCGTTGCTGGCCGGGCTCGTGACCCACGGGTCCGTGCCCGGCCAGACGGCGGTGCGCACCCTGGGCGCGCTCGTGGGCGTCGCGGCCGGGCGCGCCGTCGTCGCGTGGGCGCAGGAGCGGTACGCGCAGCGCGCCGCGGCCAGCACCGTCGCCGAGCTGCGCTCCCAGGTCGTCGCGCACGCCGTGACCCTCGGGCCCCGGTGGGCCGACGGCGGCCGGCAGGCCGAGGCGGCGACCCTCGCCACCCGCGGCCTCGACGCCCTCGAGCCCTACCTCGTGAAGTACCTGCCGTCGCTGCTGCTGACGGCGCTCGTGACGCCCGCGGTCCTGCTCGTGATGCTCGGGCTCGACTGGGTGTCGCTCGTGATCTGCGTCGTGACCCTGCCGCTGGTCCCGCTGTTCATGTGGCTCGTCGGAGTCATGACGCAGGGGACGTCCGAACGGCGGCTCGCCGTCGTCGAACGCCTCGGCGCGCAGGTGCTCGACCTGCTCGCCGGCCTGCCCACGCTGCGCGCGTTCGGCCGCGAGACCGGCCCCGGCGCCCGCGTGAGGGCGCTCGGCGACGCCTCGAAACGGGCCACGATGAGCACGCTCCGTGTCGCCTTCCTGTCCGGCATGGTGCTCGAGCTGCTGACCACGCTCTCGGTCGCGATCGTCGCCGTCGGCGTCGGCCTGCGCCTGGTCGAAGGAGCGATGAGCCTGGAGACGGGCCTGGCCGTCATCATGCTCGCGCCCGAGGTCTACCTGCCGCTGCGCGCCGTCGGGGCGCAGTTCCACGCGTCGACCGACGGGATCGCGGCGGCCGAGCGCGCGTTCGCGGTGCTCGAGACACCCGTGCCCGAGCGCGCGACGCACTCCCCCAGCGGCCGCGTGAGCGCGATCGTGCTCGACGGCGTGACCGTGCGTGCCGGCGACCGGGCCGTCGAGGCGCCGTCGGCGCTCAGCGCGCGCATCCCGCTCGGCACGGGCGTCCCCGGCGACGGGCGTGTGGTCGCGCTGCGCGGCCCGTCCGGCGCCGGCAAGTCGACGGCCGTCCAGGTGCTGCTCGGCCTGCTGCTCCCCGACGCCGGCAGCGTCCACCTCGAGCTCTCGGACGACGGCGCGCGCGCCGGCTCGGGTGGCTCCGTCGCCGCCGGAGCGCCCACCCTCGTCGACCTCCGCGACGTCGACCACGACTGGTGGTGGAGCCACGTGGCCTGGGTGCCGCAGCGTCCCGCGATCGCGCCGGGACGACTGCGCGACGTCGTCGGCGGCGCCGGTGCCCGCGCTGACGCCGCGCCTTCGGACGCCGAGGTCCTCGACGCGGCCCGGACCACCGGCCTCGACGCCGTCGTCGCAGCACTGCCCGCAGGCTGGGACACACCCGTCGGGCTCGGCGGGGTCGGGCTGTCGGTCGGGCAGCGCCAGCGGGTCGCCCTCACCGCCGCGATGCTGGCCGGGGCCGACCGGCCCGTCGTCGTGCTCGACGAGCCGACCGCCCACCTCGACGCCGCAGGTGAGCGCGTCGTCCTCGACACCGTGCGAGCCTGGCGCGACGCCGGCCGCACCGTCGTCGTCGTCGCCCACCGAGCGTCGCTGCTGGCGCTCGCCGACCAGGTGGTCGACGTCGCGGCGCGCGCACCCGAAGGAGCGACCGCGTGAACCGCGACCCCCTGCTGACCGTGCTGCCCCTGCTGGAGGTGCGGCCGGCCCGAGTCCTGCGCGCGATGTTGCTCGGAGCGCTCGCGCTCGGCTGCTCGGTGGGTCTGGCAGCCGTGTCCGCGTGGCTGATCGCCCGCGCCTCGCAGATGCCGCCGGTGCTGACGCTGTCGGTCGCCGTCGTCACCGTGCGCGCGTGCGGCGTCGGGCGCGGCGTGCTGCGCTACCTTGAACGCCTCGCCTCGCACGACGTCGCGCTCGGCGGCATGTCGGCGCTGCGCGCCAACCTGTACGACGCGCTCGCCCGCGGCCCGGTGACGGGCGTCGTCGCGCTGCGGCGCGGCGACCTGCTCGCACGCGTCGGGGCCGACGTCGACGCCGTCGGCGAGGTCGTGGTCAAGTCGCTCGTGCCGGCCGGGGTCGCCGTCCTGGTGGGGCTCGGCTCGGTCGCGCTCGTGGGGGCGTTCCTGCCGTCGGCGGCCGTCGCCCTGCTGGGATGCCTGCTGCTGACGGGCGTGCTCGCGCCCTGGCTCGCCGCGCGGGCGTCCGCCGCGACCGAGGCGGCCGGGGCCGCCGCGCGCGCCGAGGTCACGACCCGCGCGCTGGGACTGCTCGAAGAGGGCCAGCAGCTGCGCGTGGCCGGGCGCCTGGGCGACGAGCTCGCCGCCCTCGACGCCGCCGACGCCCGGCTCACCACCGCCGGAGACGACGGAGCCCGCACGGCCGGGGTCTCGGCGGCGATCGGTGCGGTCGGCCAGACCCTGTCGGTCGTCGCCGCGCTCGCGCTCGGAATGGCGGCGCTGAGCTCGGGAGGGGCGCTCGCGCCCGTCGAGCTGGCGGTGGTGGTGCTCACGCCGCTCGCCGTGTTCGAGGTCACGGGCGTGCTCCCGGCGGCCGCCGTCCAGCTACGCCGGTCGCGCGAGGCCGCGGCCCGCCTGGCCGCGCTGCTCCCGCCCGCCGACGCCCAGGACCGGCAGGGCACCCTGACGGACCAGCCCGCACGCCCCACCGCCACTCCCGGGCCGTCGCAGGCGCGCCCGCACCGGCCCGGTCAGGACGACGCCCCACGCGGGCTGCTCGCACTCACGGACGTCGCCGCCGGGTGGCCCGGGGCCGCCGCACCCGCCGTCGGCGGCGTCGACCTCGTGCTCGCTCCCGGCGACGTCGTCGCGCTCGCGGGCCCCTCGGGCGTCGGCAAGACGACGCTCCTGATGACCGCCGCCGGCCTGCTGCCGCCTCGCTCCGGCACCGTCACCGCGGCCCTGGGCACGACGACGCTCTTCGTCGCCGAGGACGGCCACGTCTTCGACACGACGGTGCTGGAGAACCTGCGCGTCGCCCGCGGCGACGTCACGCCCGGCGACGCGCGCGTGGCGCTCGACGCCGTCGGCCTGACCCCCTGGCTCACCGCGCTCCCCGCCGGGCTCGACACGCTGCTCGGCGGTGGTGCCACGACCGTCTCGGGCGGCGAGCGGCGGCGCCTGCTCGTGGCACGCGCCCTGCTCAGCCCGGCTCGCGTGCTGCTCGTCGACGAGCCCGCCGAGCACCTCGACGCCGCGGCCGCCGACGCCGTCGTCGCCGCCCTCGCCGCCCACGCGCGCGCGACCGGCCGCGCCGTCGTCGTCGCGACGCACCGCCTCGCCGCGGCGCACGACGCGGACGAGGTGCTGCTGCTCGCGGCGGCCACGCCGGCCGGGACCACGGCGCCGGAAGGCGTGCACGAGCCGGCCCGCGTCGTCGCGCGCGCACCGCACGCCGACCTGGTGCGCGACGACGCGGACTACGCCTGGGCCGCCGCGCGCGAGGCCACGCACCGGTAGCCGCGCCGGGCGCCGGGGGTGGGCACGGTAGCGTCCGAGGGTGAAGATCCTCGTACCCGGCAACGTCCCCTTCGACTGCACCCCGACGCTGGACGACCCCGCCGACGTCGTCGCCCCGTACGTCATGCGTGACACGATCGCCGACGAGCACCTCGACGCCGAGGTGCTCGTCACATGGGCCTCCCCCGCCCGTGTGCTCGACGATGCGGCACGGCGCCTGGGGCGCCTGCGCTGGGTGCAGAGCCTCGCCGCAGGGCCCGACGCCGTCCTGGCCGCCGGGTTCGCCCCCGGCGTCGTGATCACCTCGGGCCGCGGCCTGCACGACACACCCGTCGCCGAGCACGCGCTCGCGCTGGCTCTGGCGACCGTGCGGCGCATCGATCGCTCGCTCGCCGCCCAGCGCGACCACGTGTGGGACCGCGGGCTCGGCAAGGAGCAGGCCTCCGCCGAGACCGGGCCGACGTTCACGCTCGACGGCGCACGCGTGACGATCTGGGGCTTCGGATCGATCGCGCAGCGCCTCGCCCCGCTGCTCGCTGCACTCGGCGCGCGCGTCACAGGCGTCGCGGGCACGCCGGGGGTCCGCGCCGGCTTCCCCGTGGTCGACGACGCCGGGCTGCGCGCGCTGCTGCCCGAGACCGACCTGCTCATCTCGCTCCTGCCCGCCACCGCGGCCACACGGCACGCCGTCGACGCCGCGACGCTCGCGCTGCTGCCCGCGCACGCACGCTTCGTCAACGTGGGGCGCGGTGCGACGGTCGACGAGGACGCCCTGGTCGCCGCGCTGCGCTCGGGGGCGCTCGCGGGCGCCGCACTCGACGTGACCGCGACGGAGCCGCTTCCCGCGGCGTCTGCGCTGTGGGACGCGCCCCACCTGATCCTCACGCCCCACGTCGCAGGCGGCCGCCCCCAGGGCGCCCAGTCGTTCCTGACGGACCAGGTGCGCGCCTGGACCCGCTCCGGCCGGTCCGGCCTGCGCAACCTCGTCACGCGCGAGGACGACCTCGGGGGGTGACCGCTAACGCGGGACGCGGGGGCGCGGCTGGCAGCGGGGGCACCAGAACGCGCTGCGGTTCATGAACGGGCTCCGGCGGATCGGGGCACCGCAGCGGGGGCACGGTTCGCCCTCGCGGCCGTACGCGGCCAGGCCGCGCGCGAAGTATCCCGACTCGCCGTTCACGTTGACGTAGAGGGAGTCGAAGCTCGTTCCGCCGACGGCGAGCGCCTCGCGCATCACGGCCTCGGCCGCGTCGAGAAGCCTGCGCACGTCGACGGGACGCAGCGCGTCGGCCGCCCGCGCGTGGTGAAGGCGCGCGCGCCACAGCGCCTCGTCGGCGTAGATGTTGCCGATGCCGCTGACGAGGGTCTGGTCGAGCAGCGCGCGCTTGATGCCCGTCCGACGCCGCCGTACGGCGCCGACGAGGGTGGCGCGCGCCGCCGTGCCCGGCGCCAGCACCGGATCGAGCAGGTCCCTGGCGATGTGCGCGACGGGTGCCGGGACGCGCTCGGCGTCCCGGACCCGGGGCGCGGGGGGCTCGGGGACGGGCACGGGAACGAGGTCGGCCACGGAGAGGTGGCCGAAGGTCCGCTGGTCCACGAAGTCGAGCGCCGTGGCGCCCGACGGCGCTCCGTCGAGGTGCAGGCGCACGCGCAGGTGGGGGTGCCGCCACGACGACGACGCGTCGCGCACGAGAAGCTGGCCCGACATCCCGAGGTGGACCAGGAAGGCGGCGGACGCCGCATCGGCCGAGGCGTCCGACAGCGGCAGCCACAGGTACTTGCCGCGCCGCTGCGCGGCCGCGAGCCGCCGCCCGACCAGCTGGTCCGCGAACGCGGCGGCTCCGCCGTCGTGACGTCGCACGCTGTCGTCGCGCAGCACCTCGACGTCGCGCACGCGGGCGCCGACGACGTGGCGGTCGAGCCCCGCGCGGACGGTCTCGACCTCGGGGAGCTCAGGCACCCGCGTCGAGGGCGAGCAGCGCGTGGTACGCCTGCTCGGCGGCCTCCTGCTCGGCGTGCTTCTTCGCGCTGCCCGTGCCGAGCCCCAGGACCGGTCCGGCCGCGACCTGCGCGTGGAACACGCGCGCGTGCACCGGGCCCTCGGCGTCCACGTGGTAGACGGGGGCGCCGAAGCCGCGCTCGGCGACGACCTCCTGGAGCGACGTCTTCCAGTCGAGCCCGGCGCCGAGACCCGCGGCGGCGTCGAGCGTGTCGTCGACCATCCGGTGCACCAGCTCGGCCGCGACCTCGAGCCCGTGGGAGACGTACGTCGCGCCGATGAGGGCCTCGACCGTGTCGGAGAGGATCGAGTCCTTCTCGTACCCGCGCGTGCGCAGCTCGCCCTTGCCGAGAAGCACGTACGACCCGAGCCCCAGAACGCGCGCGACGGCCGCGAGCGACCGCTGGGAGACGGTCGCGGCGCGCATCTTGGCGAGCTCACCCTCCGACTTGTCGGGGTGCCGCCGGTAGAGCGTCTCGGTGACGACGAGCCCGAGCACGGTGTCGCCCAGGAACTCCAGCCGCTCGTTGGTGGGCAGCCCGCCCGCCTCGTGCGCGAAGGACCGGTGGGTCAGGGCAAGGACAAGAAGCTCGGGGTCCAGGTGGACCCCGAGCTTCTCGAGTAGAGCGGCCGGCTCGAGCCGCGCAGGCGCGGCCTTGCCGTGTGCGGGCATGTCAGCCCACGTGCTCGGTGCGCAGCGCCTCGGCGTACTGACGGCCCTTGTAGGTGCCACAGGTCGGGCACGCGGTGTGGGACAGCTTCTGCCCCTTGCAATTCGGGCACGTCGTGAGGGCGGTCGCGGTGGTCTTCCACTGCGAGCGGCGCGCACGGGTGTTGCTGCGCGACATCTTGCGCTTGGGAACAGCCACGGCTAGCTCTCTTTCGTCTCGTCGGTCACGCTCGTCTGCTCGAGCATGGCTTGCAACGCCGACCAGCGAGGGTCGACGACGTCATGGGTGTGGTCCGGGTCGTCCGCGAGGCGTGCTCCACATTCGGAGCACAGGCCGGGGCAGTCCGGACGGCACAGCGGTTGAAATGGTAGTGCAGTGACGACGGAATCCCGAACCGTGGGCTCGATGTCCGCCAGGTCCCCGTCGAGCACGGCCTCTTCGTCCTCGAGCTCGTCGTCGCCGGCCGCCTCGGCCGCGCGCACGCGCTCGGGGTAGCCGAACAGCTCCTGAACCCGCACCGTGACCTCCTCGGTCACCGGGTCGAGGCACCGCACGCACTCCCCCACCGCCGTGCCGCGCACGACGCCGGAGACGAGGACGCCCTCCATGACGGCCTCCAGGCGCAGGCCCACGGTGAGGTCTGCCCCCTCGGGGATGCCGATGACCGCCGTGCCCAGGTCCGCGGGTGCCGGGACGACCTGCGCGAACTCACGCATCGTGCCGGGACGCCGCGAAAGCTCGTGCGTGTCGAGCACGAGCGGCGAGCGCGGTTCGGTGCTGATGGCAGGCTCCGTCAAGGTGGTGTGGTGCAAGGAAGGGATCTTGGCCCTCGCAAGGGCCAGCGCACGAGTCTATGCCATCGAGCGGGTCAGGCCAACGTCACGGGGCGGTGACGCCCGACACCCGGCCTCAGCCCTCGCGCCTGCCCGGGCGCACCACCGGCTCGCCCGGCCGGTCGTCCGGCCAGTCGGGCTCGGGCACGTGGTCCCAGCGCGGGCGGCCCGCGTCCGGTCCCAGCCTCTCGGCAAGCTTGGCGCGCCCCGCCCGTACCTGGCCCTTGAGCGCATCGAGGTCGGCGTCGAACGACGCGAGCCGCGCGTCGCAGTACTCGTCCGCGTTGGTGCGCAAGGTCACCGCCTCACGCTCGGCCGCCGCCACGATGTCCGCGGCCCGTGACGTCGCCTGAGCGACGACCTGTTCCTGCTCGACGAGCTCCAGGGCGCGCTGCCGCGCCGCCGTCACGATCTCCTCGCCCGAGCGCCGGGCGTCGTCGAGCTCGGCCTGCGCCTGCCGGAGCAGGTCGTCGGAACGCTCGACGGCGCTGGGCAGTCCGTGGCGCAGCTCGTTGACCAGGCCCATGAGCGCCTCGCGGTCGACCCGCACGTCGGACGACAGGAACACGGGCTTGGCGCCCTCGACGAGGCTTGCCAGCTCGTCCAAGACGTCGATCAGAGCTGAGGGCGAGAGCTCGCCCTTCTGCTGGGTCATCGTTCCTCCTGCGGTGAGAGTGCTGCACGGACCGCGGCCGCGACACCGTCGGGCACGAGGTCCTCGATCGCGCCGCCGTGCCGCGCGATGTCCTTGACCAGCGACGACGCGACGTGCGCGAGCGCCGGGTCGCCGGTGACGTAGACGGTCTCGACCCCGCTCAGGTGCCGGTTCATCAGCGCCATGGGCGTCTCGGCGTCGAGGTCGGCACCCCCGCGCAACCCCTTGACGATGGCTCTCGCCCCATGCCTGCGGCAGAAGTCGACGACGAGCCCGGGCACCACCTCGGCACGCACGTCGGCCGTCGCGGGATCGGCGGCGAGCGCCGCGCGTACCAGCGCGACACGTGTGTCGAGCGGAAGCAGCCCGGCCTTGCCAGGGTTCTTCGCGACACCCACGACGACGACGTCGAACAGCGAGCGGGCGCGGCGCACGACGTCGAGGTGGCCGAGGGTGAACGGATCGAACGACCCTGGGCAGACGGCGGTGGTCACCCGATCACGGTACGGCGGGCACGTCGTCGACCCGCGCATTTGGCTCGGCGTAGTACACGGCAGTCTCGCCGTAGTCCTTGCGCGCGGTCGGCGCGAGACCGGCGGGCCAGGCCGGCTCGGGGCTGCGCGTGGACCGCTCGACCACGACGACGGCGCCGGAGGCGAGCACACCCGGCACCGCGAGGCCCGCGAGCACCGAGGCGAGCGCGTCCTCGGCGAGGTCGTACGGCGGGTCGAGGAACACCAGGTCGAGCCCGTCGCCCGGTGTCGCGGCGAGCCCTGCGGCGTGCCGCGCTGCGTCGCCGCCCACGACCCGGACGCGCCCGCCCAGCCCCAGCGCGCTCACGTTGTGCCGCGCGACCTCGACGGCACCACGCGCGGAGTCGACGAGCGTGACGTGTGCCGCCCCACGCGAGGCGGCCTCCAGCCCGAGCGCGCCCGAGCCCGCGTACAGGTCCAGCACACGGGCGCCGTCGAGCACGCCGTCGTGCGCGAGGCGGCTGAAGATCGCCTCGCGGGTGCGTTCGCTCGTGGGACGCGTGCCCTTGGCCGGTACACGGAGGGTGCGGCCGCCGACGGAGCCCGCCACGATCCTGGTCATGCGAGCGAGCGTAGCCAGGGGGCAGCCTCGACGGTGAACGGGGGCGCCGTGCGGCCACGCGTGGCGGTGCGCCGCACGGACCCCGGGCGCTTCCTGGCGTCGACGCGGCAGGTCGCAGGGCGGGGTGGCCTGCCGTGTCACGCGCGTCACGGCCGCCTCGCGGGTCGCCGCGACGCCGCCTGCCTTCTGGACTCGCGGCGGCACGCCCTCACGCCCGGTCCAGGAACTCCTCCTGGTCGGGGTCGAGCGTGGCCGCGATGGCCGCCGCGAGCGCCGGATGCCCCGTCAGGTCCGGGTCGGCCGCGACGACGGCGGCGGACTCGCGGCGCGCGTCCTCGATGAGGTCTGCGTCCTTGACGACGCGCAGCAGCCGCAGCCCGCTGGTACGCCCGGACTGCGCGGCGCCGAGCACGTCGCCCTCGGCGCGCAGCTCCAGATCGAGCTGCGCGAGCCGGAACCCGTCGGTGGTCTCGGCGAGCGCCTCGACGCGGGCCGCGGCCGGGGAGCCGGGCGGGGCGGTCGAGACCAGCAGGCACAGCCCGGGTGCCGACCCGCGCCCGACGCGTCCGCGCAGCTGATGGAGCTGCGACAGGCCGAACCGGTCGGCGTCGAACACGACCATGACGGTCGCCTCGGGCACGTCGACGCCGACCTCGACGACCGTCGTCGAGACGAGCACCTGCGCGGCACCCGCCGCGAAGCGACCCATCGCGGCGTCCTTGTCGGCGGGGGTGAGCTGCCCGTGCAGCACCTCGATCTCCAGGCGCGCGAGCGCCGGGGTCGCACGCAGCTCCTCGGCGACCTCGAGCACGGCCCGCAGCGGCGGGCGGTCGCCGTCGTCGGGGGCGAGGAGGTCGGCGTCGTCGACCTCGGCGTCGGCGGGCGCAGCCGCGGGTGCGCGCGGGGTGCCGGGGGCAGGCCGCGCGGGCTCGTCGGGGTGGATGCGCGGGCACACGACGTACGCCCGGTGCCCGGCGTCGACCTCCTCACGCACGCGCTGCCACGTGCGTTCCATCCATCGTGGGTTGCCCGCGGGCACGACGACGGTCTGGATGCCCGAGCGGCCCGCCGGGACCTGCGTCAGCGTCGAGACCTCGAGGTCGCCGAAGACGGTCATCGCGACGGTGCGCGGGATGGGCGTGGCCGTCATGACCAGCAGGTGCGGTGCCGTGCGGCCCTTGGCGCGCAGTGCGTCGCGCTGCTCGACGCCGAACCGGTGCTGCTCGTCGACGACGACGAGGCCGAGGTCGGCGAACTGCACGTGCTCGCCCAGCAGCGCGTGCGTGCCGACGACGATGCCCGCCTCCCCGGACGCCGCCTGGAGCAGGGCCTCCTTGCGGGCGGCTGCCCCGAGCGACCCGGTCAGCAGCGCGACCCGCGTGCCGTCGGCGTCGCCGCCGAGCAGGCCGCCCTCGGCGAGCGGTCCGAGCATGGCCCGCAGGGTGCGCGCGTGCTGGGCGGCGAGCACCTCGGTGGGCGCGAGCAGCGCGGCCTGCCCTCCGGCGTCGACGACCTGGAGCATCGCCCGCAGCGCGACGACGGTCTTGCCGGAGCCGACCTCGCCCTGCAGCAGACGCTGCATGGGCCGTGGGCGGGCCAGGTCCTGGGTGAGGTCCTCCCCGACCGCGACCTGACCTTGCGTCAGCGTGAACGGCAGGGCGGCGTCGAACCGCTCGCGCAGCCCGCCGGTGCGGGGCGGGCGCGCCGTCGCGTCCTGTGCCTCGGCCCGCGCCCGCCGCTGCGCGAGCGCGGCCTGGAGCACGAACGCCTCCTCGAAACGCAGCCGGCGCCGGCCCTGGGCGTGGTCGGCCGACGACGCGGGCCGGTGCACCAGCCGCAGCGCGTCGAGCCGGCTCACCAGCCGTTCGCGTGCGCGCACCTCGGCCGGCACCGGGTCGGGGACGTCGTCCTCGGTCAGCGTGTCGAGCACCGTGCGCACGCACCGCTGGATCTTCCACGTCTGCATCGACGCCGTGGCCGGGTAGATCGGGATGGGCCGGCTCGCCTCGTACAGCGCGGACTCGTCGTCGTCGACCTCGGCGCCGACCATGAGGTAGTCGGGGTGGGTGAGCTGCCGTCTGCCCTTGAACTCGCCGACGGTGCCGGAGAAGACGCCCGAGGCCCCGGGCTTGAGCCGTTGCTCGTGGTAGCGCAGCGCCCCGGCGTGCTTGGCGAAGAACGTCAGCACGAGCCGGTGCCGGTCGTCGGTGACGACGGCTTCGAGCCGGGCGCCGCCGCCCCCGGCGAAGCCTCGCACCGTGGCCTGCTCGACGTGTGCGAGCACCGAGACGTGCTCGCCGAGCTGGAGGCTGCCGATGTCGGTGGGGTGCCCAGGGTCGGCATAGCGGCGCGGGTAGTGCCGCAGCAGGTCGTCGACGGTCTCGAGCTCGAGCTTGCCCAGCGCGTTGGCGGTGCGGGTGCCGAGCAGCCGGTGGAGCGGCTCGTGCAGCCGGCCCACGGCGCTCATCCCTCGACCCCGAGGGTCACGCCCGTCCCCGCGCGCCCGGTCCGCAGCACGACGCACTCCGCGCCGCGGCTCGCCGCAGCGGCCTCGAGCGCCTCGGCGACCGCGCCGGGCACGTCGTCGTCGGAGAGCACCGTGACCACCTCGCCGCCCGTGGACAGCAGCGCGCCCAGTGCGGCGGCGGCGTCGGCCGCATCGGTGGTGGCGACCCGCAGCCCGCCGAGGGCACCGCGCACGACGTCCACGACGTCGGCCCGCGGGTCGTCCGCGGCGGCGGCGAGCGCCGCGACGACGACGGCCGCATGGATGTCCGTCGGGGCGTCGAGCGCGACGACGCCGCCCGCCGTGCCGTCCGTCCGCTCCGCGCCGTCCGTCCGCTCCGCGCCGTCCTCGTGCTCTGCTGCCAGCCGCCGTGCCGCGGCGCGCACGGCGTCGGGCGCGGGGCCGACCACGAGCGCCTGCCGCCCCGACCCCAGCGCGGCGAGAGCAAGATCGCGCGGCGCGACGCCGACCGGAGGCACGGGCACCAGGACGACGGCCCCGGCGCGCGCGAGCTCGGCGGCGAGCGCCGGGGCGGCCGTCGCTGCGACGACCGTGAGCGCGTCGTCCGGCACCGCGAGATGCCGCACGTGGACGGGCTCGACGCGCCCACGCCCCGCCCAGCGCCGGGCGACGGCGAGAGCGGCGCCGAGGTCGGGCGTGTGGACGTGGACCTGCCAGACGGAGTCCTCGCCGGGGTCCGCGTCGCCGGAGGCACCCGGACCGGCATCGCCACCAGCACCGCCATCGCGGCTGCCCGCGTCCGGAGCGAGGTCCTGCCCTCCGACGACGACGACCGAGCCGCCCACGCGCGCGAGGTCGGTGCGCAGCGCGTCGGCGACGGCGCCGGGCGCGAAGCCGTGCGCGCCGGCGGGGCGCCGCAGCACGAACATCACCTCGAGCTCGTCGGTGTCCGCGTGCTCGTGGTGCTCGTGGTGCTCGTGCTGCGGCGCGCTCACGGCCGGCACCTCGTGGCCGGTCAGGTTCAGGCCAAGGCTGACGGGCATCACGGTGAGCATCGTCGTCGTCGCCACCGACATGCCGCGCCCCGCGGGTTCCTCGGCCGCCTGCGGAGCGAACGCCAGGGCCACGCGCAGGGCATCGAGCACGAGCACGAGCCCGGCAGCCCCGGCGTCGAGCACCCCGGCGCGCGCGAGCGGTGCGAGCGTCTCGACCGATGACAGTGCGGCGTCGCGCGCCCCGCGCACGGCGGCCAGGAGCACGTCGTCGGCCGTCGCGCCGGACCGGGCCGCGACGTCGTGCGCCGTGGCCGCGGCGACGTCGGCCGCCGTGAGGATCGTGCCGTGCGCGGGGTGGGCGACGGCCGAACGCGCGGAGCGCGCGGCGACGTCGAGGGCGCGCGCGGGGGCGTCGCCGCGTGTGGCGGCGACCGCGAGGCCCCGCAGCCACTCCGACAGGATGACCCCGGAGTTGCCGCGCGCCCCGAACAGGGCGCCGCGCGCGAACCGGCGCAGCAGCGCGGCCGACCCGGCGTCGTCGGGGGCCGCGGCGACAGCGCGCGCGCCCTCACGCACCGTGAGGTACATGTTGGTCCCGGTGTCGCCGTCGGCCACCGGGAACACGTTCACCTGGTCGATCGCGGCACGTTCGCGCCCGAGCGCCCCGGCCGCGAGCCGCGCCCACGCACGCACGACGGCGACGTCCGCGACGTCGGTGACGCGGGCGCTCGCGGCGTTCACGGCACGGGGCACGCGGTCCTCCTCGGTCGTCGGGCAGGTCGGCCCCCACGGTAGCCTTGCCCGCCGGGAACGTCCGGCCCGCATCCACAGCGAGCCGTCACCAGCGAGCCGGTGACCGAGCGCACGTTGGTAGCCCCCTGCGCGGTCGGGTATCCTGTCGTGGTTGCCCAGCGCGTGCTGGGCCCCCAGAACCTCTTCCATCACCACGTCGGTGCTGCGCGGATCCGTGCAGTGGCCACGTGCACGACCCACAGGAGACACCGTGGCTGCCAACTGCGACGTCTGCGGCAAGGGCCCGGGCTTCGGGCACAGCATCTCGCACTCACACATCCGCACGAAGCGCCGCTGGAACCCCAACATCCAGCGGGTGCGTGCCGTGGTCGCAGGCACGCCCAAGCGCGTGAACGTCTGCACCTCGTGCCTCAAGGCCGGCAAGGTGACGCGCGCCATCTGAGCCGCACGCGAAAGAGCCCGCCGGGTCTGTCCCGGCGGGCTCTTTCGCGTGCGCCGACGCGCCGACGACGGTGTCGCCGGGCACCGACCCTGGAGAATCCAAGAACTCGTGAAGACTCCACCAAAGAGTCTTGGGTAATCGCGTTCGCGGTGGCACTCTTGACGCCATGACGGTGGATCTCGACGGCGTGACCATCCGGCCGGCCACGCCCGACGACGCCTCGCGCATCGCGCAGGTGCACGTCACGTCGTGGCAGGGTGCCTACGCGGGCCTGCTCCCTGCCGACTACCTGGCCGACCTCGACCCGCAGGTGCGCGCGAGCCGGTGGCAGTCGGTGCTCACCACCAAGCAGGGCTCCGCGACGCAGAGCCACGTGCTCGTGGCCGAGCAGTCGGGTCGCACGCTCGGGTTCGCGAGCTTCGGCCTGTCCGCCGACGAGGACGCAGAGACCGGAACGCACGAGCTCTACGCGATGTACCTCGAACCGCGCGCCTGGGGCCGCGGCGTGGCCCGCGAGCTCATGCGCACCGTCCTCGCGCAGGTCCCCGCCGGGGCCGAGATGACGCTGTGGGTGCTGGAGGGCAACGACCGCGCACAGCACTTCTACCGCCGCCACGGCTTCCACCCCGACGGGGTCGAGCGCATCGACGAGATCGGCGGCGTCCCGCTCACCGAGGTCCGCTACCGCCGCGCGGTCGCCTGAGGTCGCCTCGCCTGAGGTCGCCTCGCCTGAGGTCGCCCGGCTCAGCCGCGGAAGTGGTCCCAGCCGGGGCCAGCCGAGGGTGCGCGTCCGTCGACCGTGACGCGCGGCGACCCGTCACCGGCGCGCACCGACCCCAGGCGCGTGAACCCGGCGGGCAGCGTCGCACCGGGCGGGAACGTGGCGAGCAGGCCGTGGTCCTCCCCGCCCGACAGCACCCACGCGAGCGCCGCCGACGCGGTCTCCCCCAGTGCCCGGGCGGCCGGAGCGAGGTCGCTCACCGACGTCGCCAGCGTGGCCTCCTCCAGGTCCACGACGACGCCGCTGGCGCGCGCGATGCGTCCCGCGTCGCGCAGCAGCCCGTCCGAGACGTCGAGCATCGCCGTCGCGCCCGCGGCCGCAGCGGCGGGTCCGCCGTCGAGCGGCGGCTCCGGGCGCAGGAACCCCGCCACGTAGGGCGCGAGCGGACCGTGCGCGCTGGGCGCGCCGTCGTCGGGGCTTGCCGCGCCGGCGGAGAGCAGCGCGAGCCCGGCGGCCGAGCGTCCCCGCACGCCGGCGTGCGCGACGACGTCGCCGGGGCGGGCGCCCGAGCGCAGCACCGGCGCGGCCCCGCCGAGGTCGCCGTGCACGGCGACCGAGACCAGCACGGTGTCGGCCCCCGAGAGGTCCCCGCCGACGACGGCGGCACCCGCCCGGGTGCAGGCGTCGGCCAGCCCGCGGGCGAAGCCCTCGACCCAGGAGACCTCCAGGTCTCCGGGCAGGCCCAGTCCCACGACGAGCGCCGTCGGCCGCCCGCCCATCGCGGCGATGTCGGCCAGGTTCTGCGCGGCGGCACGCACCCCGACGTCATAGCCGGTGGACCAGCGGCGGCGGAAGTGGCGGTCCTCGACCAGCACGTCCGTCGACACGACGTAGCGGCCGTCGGGCGCGGCCACCACGGCGGCGTCGTCGCCCGGGCCCACGAGCGTCGCGGCGCCCGGGGGCAGCAACGGGAAGATGCGGGCCAGCAGAGCGGTCTCGTCGAGGTCGCGCACACGTTCCGTCACCCGAGGAACCCTAACCGTGCAGGCGGCCCGAGTACGGTGGGCGGGTGCTGCGCCGCGCCCTGTCCCTGCTTCCCCCGGCCGCCCTGGTGGCGGCGACGGCGGCCTGCGCGCCGACCATCGCCGTCGACGCCGCGCCCGACGCCGTCAACCCCGCGTGCGCCCCGGTGATGCTGGCGCTGCCCGACGTGCTGGCCGGCGACCTGTCCAAGGCCCGCACCGCCGCCCAGGCGACGGCCGCGTGGGGCACCGGGGGCGCGGCCGTGACGCTGCGCTGCGGTGTCACCCCGCCCGGGCCCTCGCCTGACTGCCAGCAGGTCGAGGCGCCCGGCGGCACCGTCGACTGGATCATCGAGGCGGGCGACGACGGCACGTGGCGGTTCACGACGTTCGGGCGCGACCCCGCGGTCGAGGTGACGGTGCCGCCCACGGTGACCGCGGACCACTCGACGTCGTTCATCGCCGACCTCGCGCAGGCCGTGTCGCACGTCGCGGCGACCGCGACGTGCTCGTGAACAGCGTCAGCGCAGCCCGGTCGGGCGCTCCAGCGCGAGCTGGATGAGCTCGTCGACCAGCGCGGGGTAGGCGATCCCCGACGCGGCCCACATGCGCGGGAACATCGAGAACGGCGTGAAGCCCGGCATGGTGTTGATCTCGTTCACGACGACGCGCTCGTCGGGCGTGACGAACACGTCGACGCGGGACAGGCCCTCGGCGCCGACCGCGTCGAACGTCCGCACCGCGAGCGAGCGGATCTGCGCGACGACACGGTCGGGCAGGTCGGCCGGGCAGCGCAGGTCGACGTGCGACTCGTCGAGGTACTTGGCCTCGAAGTCGTAGAACGCGTGCGCGTCGTGGTCGACGACGATCTCGCCCGGCAGGGATGCGCGTGCCGGCCCGCCGTCACGCCCGCCCAGCACGGCGCACTCGATCTCCCGGCCCTCGATGCCCTGCTCGACGACGACCTTCGGATCGTGCCGCTGCGCCTCGGCGACGGCGGCCGCCAGGTCCGCCAGGTCGTCGACCCGCGTGATGCCGAGCGAGGACCCGGCCCGTGCGGGCTTGACGAACACGGGCAGCCCGAGGGTCGCGACCGCGGCCGTGCACTCCTCGCGGCGCTGCTCCCAGTCGCGCGCCCGGATCACGGTGTACGGGCCGACGGGGATGCCCTGGCCCTCCAGCACGAGCTTCATGAAGTGCTTGTCCATGCCGACGGCCGAGGCCAGCACGCCCGCGCCGACGTAGCGCACGTCGGCGAGCTCCAGCAGGCCCTGCACGGTGCCGTCCTCGCCGAACGGGCCGTGCAGCAGCGGGAAGACGACGTCGACCTCGCCCAGCAGCGTGGGCACCTCCCCCGGCTGAAGCACCCGCAGCGTCCGGTCGCCCACCGTGAGCGACAGGACGACCTCGCCGCCCTCGTCGGCCGTCACCTCGGGCAGCCTCCCGGCGGCGATCTCCCAGCGCACGGGGTCGTCGGCCGCCACGACCCACTGGCCGCCGCGTGTGATGCCCACGGGCACGACGTCGTAGCGGCTGCGGTCGATGGCACGCAGCACCCCGGCCGCGGTGGCGGCCGAGATGGCGTGCTCCCCGAGCGCCCCCGAACAGGAGGGCGACGCGGGGACGGCGAGGGGCGTCGGTGGACGCGCTGGGGGCGGGCTGCTCGGACATCGAGGGCGACCCTACCTGACGGCGAAGCGCCCCTCGCCCGACTTCCCGCGCATGTGATCGACCCCGCTCACAGGGCCGCTCGGCGGTCCTCCTCAAGCTGACGCAGCTGCTTGCGCAGGATCTTGCCCGCAGCCGACTTCGGCACCGACTCGACGAGCTCGACCTCGCGCACCTTCTTGTAGGGCGCCACGTGCCCGGTGACGTACTCGACGACGTCGCCCGGCGTCAGCGCGACCCCCGGAGCGGGCACCACGTACGCCTTGGGCACCTCACCCGCCTCCGGGTCGGGCAGGCCGATCACGGCGGCGTCGGCGATCGACGGATGCCGCAGCAGCAGCGCCTCCAGCTCCGCGGGAGCCACCTGGTAGCCCTTGTACTTGATGAGCTCCTTGAGCCGGTCGACCACGGTGAACACGCCCTCGTCGTCGACCTCGACGATGTCGCCGGTGTGCAGGAACCCGTCGTCGTCGAAGGCGTCGCGGGTCGCGGCGTCGTCGTCGAGGTAGCCGACCATGACGTTGGGGCCACGGCACAGCAGCTCGCCCCTGGCGGCGTCCTGCCCCGTCCCGGGGTCGACGACGCGCGCCTCCATGTTGGGCACCAGCAGCCCGATCGACCCCGCCGCGATGTCGGGGCGGTCCGCCGGCACCAGGTGCGAGACGGGGCTCATCTCGCTCATCCCGTATCCCTGGACCACGCGGGTGTCCAGGCGGTGCGCGACGGCGTCGGCCAGCGCCGCGTCGAGCGGTGCCGCCCCCGACAGGACGACGCGCACGCTCGACAGGTCGTGCTCGGCGACCAGCGGGTGCTTGGCGAGCGCGAGCGCCATGGGCGGCGCGACGAACAGGTAGGTGGCCTTCTCGCGCTCGCACACCTGCAGGAACTGGCCCAGGTCGAAGCGCGGCAGCGTCACGAGCCTGGCCCGCGCGTGCAGGGCCAGGTTGAGCAGCACCGTCATGCCGTAGATGTGGAAGAACGGGAGCACCGCGGGGACGACGTCGTCGCGCGTGGCGCCCACCAGAGCGACGCCCTGGACCACGTTGGCGACGAGGTTGCGGTGGGTGAGCATGACTCCCTTCGGCAGGCCCACGGTGCCCGAGGAGTAGGGCAGCACCGCCAGGTGCGTGCGCGGGTCGATCGTCACGTCGGGAACGGGCCCGGTGGGCAGGTCCGCGAGCGCCGGGTACCCCTCGGCGCGGTCGAGCACGACGACGTCGTCGATGCCCGCGGCGGCGGCGCCCGCCGCGGCGGCCGCGAGCAGCGGCGAGACGGTGAGCAGGGCGCGCGCTCCCGACGCCGTGAGCTGGCGGGCGATCTCCTCGCCCGACGCGAGCGCGTTGACGGTGGTGACGGTCACCCCGGCCCGCAGGAGCCCGTGGAACACGGCGACGAACGCGGGCACGTTGGGGCTGTGCAGCGCGACGACGTCACCGACGCCGAACCCGCGCGCTGCGAACGAGCCGGCGAGCGCGTCGACCTGCGCCCTCAGCCCGCCGTAGGTGGTGGTCGCGCCGGAGGGGCCGTCGACGACCGCGACGCGGTCGAGGTCGATCTCGTCGAGCGACGCGAACAGGAAGTCGTAGAGGGTCAGATCGGGAATGGCGACGTCGGGATACAGGCTGCGGATGACCATCGCTGGTGCCTCCCTCGCGGAGCAGCGCCGTCGCTGCTCGTTGGTTCGGACTGTAGTGATAGGAAAGCCTCATGCCAATGCGCATCCTGGACGACGATCTGTTGCTCACGATCCGCGGCCGGGCCGCGATCCACGACCGCCGCAACGACTACTTCGACGACGACCTCGCGGATCTCAAGCGGGCCGGCTACCTCGCGGCCCTGGTCCCGGCCGACCTGGGCGGTCCTGGCCTCGGGCTGGCGGACGTGGCACGGGAGCAGGGTCGCCTGGCGGGCGCCGCCCCGGCGACCGCGCTGGCGGTGAACATGCACCACGTGTGGACGGGTGTGGCCCGGTTCCTGCACGACCGTGGCGACGCGTCGATGGACTGGCTGCTCGAGGAGGCCCGCGACGGCGAGGTCTTCGCGTT
Source organism: Xylanimonas allomyrinae (assembly GCF_004135345.1). Taxonomy (NCBI): domain Bacteria; kingdom Bacillati; phylum Actinomycetota; class Actinomycetes; order Micrococcales; family Promicromonosporaceae; genus Xylanimonas; species Xylanimonas allomyrinae. The sequence goes on along the minus strand of NZ_CP035495.1, from coordinate 239,784 downwards.
CGGCTACTCGGAGGCGGGCAACGACCTGGTGCTGCTGGGCTCGCGCACGCAGGCGAGGCCCGACGGTGCGGGCGGCTACACGTTCCACGGCCGCAAGATCTTCACCTCGAACTCGCCGGGCTGGACGCGCCTGGGCGTGATGGGCCTGGACGACACGACCGATCCCGCGAACCCGGTGATCGTGCACGCGTTCGTCACGCGTGACGGCGGCGGGTTCGAGATCCTCGACGACTGGGACACCATCGGCATGCGTGCCTCGCAGTCGCGCACCACGGTGCTCGACGGCGCGCCCGCGCCCGCCGACCGCGTGATGCGCAAGGTGGCGCCCGGGCCGTCCCTCGACCCCTACGTGCTGGGCATCTTCACGTCGTTCGAGCTGCTGCTCGCCTCGGTGTACGCGGGTATCGCGGACCGCGCGATCGAGGTCGCCGTCGAGACGGTGACCAAGCGGCAGTCGATGAAGACCGGCAAGGCCTACGCGCAGGACCCGGACATCCGCTGGCGCCTGGCCTCGGCCGCGCTCGCGCAGGACGGCATCTGGCCGCAGATCGACCAGGCCGCGGGCGCGATCGACGCGGGCGCCAACCTGGGCGCCGCGTGGTTCCGCCAGACCGCCGGCATCAAGGTCCGGGCGACGGAGACGGCACGTGACGTCGTCGACGAGGCGATCCGCTCCTCGGGCGGGTCCACGTACTTCAACCGCTCCGAGCTGGGCAGGCTGTACCGCGACGTGCTCGCGGGCATCTTCCACCCGTCCGACGACGAGTCGGCGCACGCGACGGTCGCGCAGTCCCTGCTGGGCCCGCTCGAGTGACGCGCACGCTCCTGCTCGACGCCGGCCGCCCCGCCGACGTCGCGTCCGTCGCGGCGATCCTGCGCGACGGCGGCATCGCCGCGCTGCCCACCGAGACGGTGTACGGGCTGGCGGGCAACGCCCTCGACCCCGACGTCGTGGGGGCGATCTACGCGGCCAAGGGACGCCCGTCGGACAACCCGCTCATCGTGCACGTCGCCTCGGCCGAGGACCTGCCGAGCGTGGCCCGCACCGTGCCCGCCGCGGCGCGCGCCCTCGCGGACCGGTTCTGGCCCGGCCCGCTGACCATCGTGCTCCCCCGCCGGGACGTCATCCCGGACCGGGTCACGGCGGGGCTCGACACCGTCGCCGTGCGGGTGCCGGCCCACGAGGCGTTCCGGGCGGTGCTGCGGGCGGCCGGGATGCCGCTCGCCGCGCCGTCGGCCAACCGGGCGGGTTCCCCGAGCCCGACGACGGCGGCCCACGTGCTGCACGACCTCGACGGACGCATCCCCGCGGTGCTCGACGGCGGGCCGTGCGACGTGGGCGTCGAGTCGACGGTCGTGGACCTGACGCGCACGCCGCCGCGTCTGCTGCGCCCCGGGGGCGTGTCGCTCGAACAGCTCCGCGAGGTGCTCGGGGAGGTCGAGGTGGACCCCGCCGTCGTCGGGGTGCTTGCCGGCGACGCCGTCCCGGGGGCGCCCGGCATGAAGTACCGGCACTACGCGCCGACGGCGCCCGTGGTCGTGCTGGAGGGGGCGGTCGACGCGGCCGCCGCGTACGTGCGCGCGCAGGGGCTCGACCACCCGGCGGTGCTGTGCTTCGACGAGGAGCGGCCGGCGTTCGCGGGCTTCGAGGTGGTGACCTACGGGTCGGCCGGCGACGCGGCCGGCCTGGCGCGGGGCCTGTTCGACGCCCTGCGCGCGCTGGACCGCCCCGAGGTGACCCACATCTTCGCCCGCTGCCCCGCAGCCGACGACGGCCTCAACCGGGCGGTGCGCAACCGCCTGCTGAAGGCGGCTGCGTTCAGGGTCGCTGCGGTCTGAGGCGCGCGGCGAGCCGCCCGGGCGGGCGTGTGCGCGCCTGCGGCAGGGGTCACGCACGAGAGCAGGTACCACCAGCCGTCACCCGTGGACCGCCAGGCGGGCCAGCTCCTCGCGGACCAGGTCGGCGGCCCACGTCGTGTCCTCTCCCGCGGGGCGGTGGATGAGGTGCAGGCCGAGGCCGTCGACGAGCGCGAGGAGCCGCTGCCCCTCCTTGGCGCTCGCCGGAGTGGGTTCCGGCTCGCCGCGCAGGCGTGCCGCGAGCCTGGTGAACACTCGCAGGAGCTCTTGATGGGTGTGGTCGCGGATGCGGGCGAGGCCCGGGTGCGCGGGGGTCTCGGCGATGAGGGCGACGTTCAGCTCGAACTCGCGGCGCGTGTGCGGGGCGAGCGGCAAGAGCTCGCTGATCACCGCGAAGGCGTAGGCGACGGCGTCGTCGTCGTGCGGGGTGATCGCCACGACCCGGGCGGTGGCCCGCTCGACCATGAGCTCTGCGGAGAACTCCAGCAGCGCGGCCTGTGTGGGGAACAGGTGGCGAAGCGAGCCGACCGCCATCCCGGCGTTGGCTGCGACCGTCCGCACCGAGACAGCGCTCACGCCGTGGTCCAGCACGATCTGCCAGACGGACTCGGCGAGCCGCGTCCGGCGTTCCTCTCGCGGTGTGGCCGTTTTCACAGAACCTCTAGCACACTCGTACCAATCTTGGTCTAATACAACCGTACCAACCAGAGAGGGGACCGATGGACGGCAACGACGCCCGGACGGGCGCGATCTGCTCACCAGGAGCACCGAGCGGGGAGGGCCCGCCATGATCTCCGGCGGTGCTGCGGGCACCCTCGTCGTCCTCGCTCTCGTCGACTCCCTGAGCTTCGGCACGCTGCTCGTGCCGGTCTGGCTCCTCATGGCCCCCGGGCGCCTGCGGCCGCGACGCATCCTCGTCTACCTCGGCGCGGTCGCCGTCGCCTACGCCGGGATCGGCGTCGTCCTCATGACCGGCGGCCGGTTCCTGCTCGACGGCCGCTCCGGGCTGCTGGACACCACGCCCGCGCTCTACGCGCGGCTCGTCGTCGGCGTCGTGCTGTTCGTCCTCTCGTTCGCCCTCGACACCAAGGCCGCGCGCGCCCGCGCCGCCGAGCGCGCGACGCGGTCCGGGCGGCTGAGCCGCTGGCGCGAACGGGCCATGACCGACGGGGCGGCCACGGGACTGGTCGGGCTCGCGGTCGTCGCGGTGCTCGCCGAGGCCGCGTCGATGCTCCCCTACCTCGCAGCGACCGGCATCATCGTCACCGAGACCACGGACTGGCTCGTCGCGCTCGCGGTGCTCGGCGCCTACTGCCTCGTGATGATCACCCCGGCACTCGTCCTCACCGCAGGGCGCGTCCTCGCCGGCTCGCGCGTCGAACCCCCGCTGCGGCGGCTGGACGCCTGGCTCACGCGCACGGCCCACGGGACGACGATGTGGATCATCGGCATCGCAGGGTTCCTGCTCGCGACGAGGGCCGTGCAGGCCCTGAGCCAGGCAGGGTGAGCGCGCGTTCGGACACCAGGCGCGCGCGGACGCCAGGCGAACGACGCCCGGCGCTCCCCACCCACCCGCGGTCGGGAACCGCAACCTGCTGCTCAAGGCGGCCGCCGTCTGGACCATCCCGGTCTGCCCCCGCCGGTGCTGGACCGTCCACCATCTGCCCGGTGCCGTGAACCACCGTCCGGGACGTGTGTATCAGGACGGCGCGAGGGGCCTCTCAGACCGTTGACCGGCGGTGTGCGCCGCGTCAGGGCGAGAGCTTCGGGACGAGGGGACCTGCGATGTCGACGACACAGAACGTTGACGTGACCTTGGAGCACCTGATCTGCCACGACGAGGGCGACGGGTGGGGCACGGCCGAGCCGTACCTGTGGGCCTGCTACTTCAAGGTCGACGGCGACAACTACGCGGTGCAGCAGGGAGCCGGCCTCATCGGTGCGCCGCTCGTCGAGTCGCGCAACGGCACGCACGGCAACCTGGGCAACACCGACGTCGACGCGGGCGACGTCGTCCCGATCCCGAGGGCATCGGCTTCTGGCGCACCAAGCTTCGGCCGATCCCGGTCAACGACCCGTTCGTGCGCAGCCTCGTCGGGGAGAACCTGCCGGGCATCCTGGGCGTGATCGTCGTCGTCATGGAGGAGGACGGATGGCCGGACAACCTCGCCGAGACCGGCTACCAGGCTTTCGTCGACGGCGTCTACCTCGGCGTGACGAAGGTCGCGGCAGGTTTCCAGCACGCTCTGTCACGGCCGACCAAGGAGCAGATCGACGCGGCCATCGCCGGAGTCAAGGCGTCGGTGGGCACCATGGTCAAGGCGGCCGTCAAGAACGCGATGAGCGGCTGGCAGCTCGCGTGGTACGGCACGCTCGGCGACAACGACGACCAGATCGGCGCCGAGGCGTTCACCACGGACGGAGACGAGCTTGCAGCACAGGTGACGGTCCCTGTCTCGCGCCGGTGGGGCGCCGGCGAGTCGGGAGACGGTGACTGGGAGCTGCAGGGCCGCATCCGCGGGCTGCCGGACGTCACCTGCTCGCTGGAAAGCCTCTTCTCGTCGTTCGCCGCGACGGACGTCGACGCACCCATGGACGCGCTGCGCGCGTTCCGCGACGGACCGTTCCGCCGGCTGCCCGGCCTCGGCGCCTGGTGGGAGGAGTTTCGGGCGCTCGCACCGGCACTGGTCGACGCCGCTGCCGACAACCCTCCGTTGCAGGACGCCCTCGGCACGACCCTCCGCGAGGGCGCGGCCGCGCTGGCTCGGCCGCAGGACGCGCTCAGCCCGCAGCTGATCGACGGCCTGCGGGTCGTGCTCGGCTCCCTCGACGGGCTGGTGAGCTCCCACGACGCGAAGGTGGTCAGGCAGGCGTCCCGGCTCGTCGAGCGGGTCCGTCAGGTCCCGGTCGCCGAGGCGATCGAGATCGCCGCGCGTCTCAAACCGATTGGCCGGACCCCTCGTGCGCGCGTCGAGCCACGACCCGACACCACGGCGGCACGGCTCACCGGCTTCCTGCTGAGCCTGACGTCGGCCGACGGCCTCGACGAGTTCGAGCGCACCCCGGACGCCGTGCTCGACGCCAGCGCGCTCACCGCCGCCGAGCAGCACGCGGTGCGCCACGGCATGCGCGGCTGGCTGCGGTTGCAGTCCCTGCGCGAGCTGGAGGCCGCGGGCGTGGCGGTGAAGGTCACCGACCAGCTCCCCGCGGGTGTCGCCGCGATCGACCCGATCACGATCAACACGAACAGCTTCGACACGACCACGATCACGATCGAGACACATGTCGACGTGCACTCCACGACCATCGACACCACGCACATCACCACGTCGGACAACACCACGACGACCACGAGCTCGGGCGACTGGCGCGAACGGTTCCGGCTCCGGGTGGACGACGCCGTGCGCTACTTCGCACGGACGACCTGGGACGGCACGGGCCGCCTCGTGGTGGTGGGCTCCGGGATCCGGCCCATCACCGACCTCAGCATGGGGGCACGCGACCAGATCGTCGCCGCGGACGTGGTCGTGTACTGCGTCGCCGACCCGGTCACCGAGCTGTACCTGCACGAGCTCAACCCGAACGCGCACTCCCTGTACGGGCTGTACGGGAATGCCAAGCCGCGGATCGAGACGTACAAGGAGATGGTCGAGGCCATGCTGGCACCGGTGCGCGAGGGCCTGCGGGTGTGCGCGGTGTTCTACGGGCACCCGGGGATCTTCGCGTGGGCCACCCACGAGGCGATCCGCCGGGCACGCGACGCCGGGCTGCGGGCGGAGATGGCCCCTGCGATCTCGTCGCAGGACTCGCTGTTCGCGGACCTGGGCATCGACCCGTCGAGCGCGGGCCTGCAGACCGTCGACGCGACGGACCTGCTGATCCGCGGTCGCGAGCTGAACCCGAGCATGCACGTGCTGGTGTGGCAGCCGGAGTGCGTCGGCGACGACGGCTTCAACTTCGCGGGCTACGAACGACACAACTTCCCGGTCCTCGTGGAGTATCTGCGGCGGACCTACGCGGGCGACCACACCGTGGTCATCTACGACGCCTCCACCTACCCGCACCTGCCCCCGTCATCCGCTCGACGACGCTCGACACGATCACTGCCGGGGACCTCTCCGGGATCTCGACGCTCTACCTGCCCCCGGCCGTCACCCCTGCTCTCGACCACGACATGCTCGAACGCCTCGGCCTCACGTGACACGCCGGGCCCGACCCCGCACCGTCCGTCGGGGCCCGCGACGCCGGATGCCGACGGGCAGTCCTCGGACGGTCGACCGGTCGTGGGCGAGACCGGATCTAGGCTTCGCCCATGCACCTGTCCCCCGCCACCACCGCCGTCACCGCGGGCCGCCCGCCGCGCGTGCAGGGCGGCCCCGTGAACCCGCCCGTCGTGCTGAGCTCCACGTACGTCTCCCAGGGCGTGCCGGGGCCCGAGCTGCTCTACACGCGCAGCGGCACCGAGACGTGGACGCCGTTCGAGCAGGCCCTCGGCCGGCTCGAAGGCGCGAGCAACCCGGCAATCGTGTTCGGGTCGGGCATGGCGGCCATCGCCGCCGCGCTGTCGCTGGTGCCGACTGCCGGGGGCGCCCGCGGGCGCGGCGGCGTGCTCGTCGTCCCGCGCCACGCCTACCAGGTCAGCCTCGGCTACGCCGACGACCTCGCGGCGCGGCACGGGGTAGAGGTGCGCCGCGTCGACATCGCCGACACCGGCCAGGTGGTCGCCGCCCTGGACGGCGCCGACGTCGCGCTGCTCGAATCGCCCACCAACCCCATGCTCGAGGTCGCCGACCTGCCGGCGCTGCTCGCCGCCGCTCGTGAGCGCGGCGTGCGCACCGTCGTCGACAACACGTTCGCCACCCCGCTCGGGCAGAACCCGCTCGCGCTGGGCGCCGACGTCGTGCTCCACTCGGTGACCAAGTACCTCGCCGGGCACTCCGACGTCGTGCTCGGGGCGTGCGTCACGAACGACCCCGAGCTCGATGCGACGCTGCGGTCCTACCGCACGCTGCACGGCGCCATCGCGGGGCCGTTCGAGGTGTGGCTCGCGCTGCGCGGGCTGCGCACGCTGCACCTGCGCGTCGAACGCGCACAGGCCAATGCCGCCGTGCTCGCGGAGCGGCTGGCCGGACACGCCGCGGTGGCCGAGGTGCGGCACCCCTCGCTGCCCACCGACCCCGGGCACGAGCGTGCGGCCACGCAGATGCGCGGATTCGGCGCGATCATCGGCCTGCGGCCCGTCGGGGGCGTGGCCGCAGCCGACGCCGTCGTCGCCGCGCTCGACCTGTGGGTGCCCGCGACATCGCTCGGCGGCGTGGAGTCGACGCTCGAACGACGCCGCCGGTTCACCACGGAGTCCCCGACCGTGCCTGAGGACCTGCTGCGCCTGTCGGTGGGCGTCGAGGACGTCGAGGACCTGTGGGCGGACCTGGACGGGGCCCTGCGCTCAGTCCTGTGAGGCGGGGTCCGGCGAGACCACGACCACCCCGGAGCTCAGGTCGATCTCGCCGTGCCCTGGGTCGGCGGACGGCGTCTGCACGATCTCGCGGCGCTTGCGCTCCTGCTCGTCGACGAGCGCGCGGTGGCCGGGCTGGAACACGTCGACGATCTCGCCCAGCGCGCCGGCCCGCCGCCTCCCAGACCGCCCGCCATCTTGCGCATCAGCCCCATGGATCGAGGCTAGCGGGGATGTCGCTGCGACGGGTGGCCGCGCCACGGCCCTACGGTCGGGGCATCGAGCGCGAAGGAGCGACCCATGCGAACCAGGATCATGACCCGGGCGACGGCGGCCGGCCTCGTCGCTGCCGCGCTCGCCGTCGGCGGCTGCACCGGCTCGGGCGACGACACCGACCCAGCCCGCTCGGCACCGGCCGACGCGTCGCCCTCGCCCGGAGCGAGCCGCGACGCATCCCCGACGCCGCCCCCGGACGCCCCGAGCGCCACCGCCGGCACGGGCGACGTGGGCGACGTGGGCGACGAGCCGGGACCGGCGTTCGCCGAGCCCGCAACGGTCGCCACGGGCGAGCCGTCCGCCGAGGCACGGCTCACGGTGACCGGCGTCCGGGCCGCCACCCACGACGGGTACGACCGCGTCGTCTTCGACCTCGCCGGCGACGGCAGCCCGGGCTGGCGGGTCGAGTACGTCCCGCAGGCCCTCGACGACGGCTCGGGGCAGCCGGTGGACGTCGCGGGCGGCGCCACGCTCCAGGTGAGGCTCGCCGGGATGGGCTTCCCCCTCGACATGGACGCGCCGGAGTATGCGGGCGACGCCGTCACGCTGCCGGGCGGCGTGGTCCAGCAGGTCGTCTACCGGTTCTGGTTCGAGGGGTACTCGACGGCGTTCGTCGGCGTCGACGAGCCGCGGCCGTTCCGCGTCTTCGCGCTCGAGAACCCGACGCGGCTCGTGGTCGACGTCGCGCGCTGACGCCTCAGCGCCCCTCGGGCTTCTGCGGCCGTGACAGCAGCGCGGGCCCGAGCTCGGCCACCGTCATCTCCCCTGTCACCACCGCGACCACCCCGGCCGTGATGGGCATCTCGACGCCGTGCTTGCCGGCCAGCTCCAGCACCGACTGCGAGGACTTGACGCCCTCGGCGGTGCCACCCGTCGCGGCGATGGCGTCGTCGAGCGACAGGCCCCGGCCCAGGTGGCTGCCGAGCGTGTGGTTGCGGCTGAGCGGCGAGGCGCACGTCGCGACGAGGTCGCCCATGCCGGCCAGGCCGGCGAACGTCTCGGCCTGCGCGCCGAGCGCGAGGCCCAGCCGCGTGATCTCGACGAGGCCCCGGGTGATGAGCGTCGCCGTGGTGTTCCAGCCGTAGCCGAGGCCGTGGGCGATCCCGACGGCGAGGGCGATGACGTTCTTGACCGCACCGCACAGCTCGACGCCCACCACGTCGTCGTTGGTGTAGGGGCGGAAGTACGACGACGTGCACGCGCGCGCGACGATCCGCGCGGTGTCCTCGCTCGTCGAGGCGACGACCGTCGCGGTCGGCTGTCCGACGGCGATCTCCTTGGCGAGGTTCGGCCCGGACACGACGGCGACGCGCTCGCCGGGCACGCCGAGCGCCTCGGCCACGACCTCGCTCATGAGGCGGTCGGTCGACAGCTCGACGCCCTTCATGAGCGAGACGACGACCGCCCCGGGCTCGACCAGGGAGGCCATCCGGCCGAGCGTGACGCGTGCGACCTGCGACGGGACGGCGGCCACGACGATCGACGCCCCGGCGAGCGCGCTCGCCGGGTCGGTCGTGCCGGTCACGGAGGCGGGCAGGTCGACGCCCGGCAGGTACTTCTCGTTGCGGTGGTCCTCGGTCACCGACCGCGCGACGGCGTCGTCGCGCCCCCACAGGCGCACCTCGCACCCGGCGTCGGCGAGGACCTTGGCGAACGTGGTGCCCCAGGCGCCCGCGCCGAGCACGGCGACGACGGCGCTCACGGACGTTCCACCGGCGGGTAGACCGTCTGCTTCGTGCGGTACTCGGGGTGCTTGCGCAGGTCGAACCGGGCGGCCGGAGCCTGCTCACCGCGCAGCGTCTCCAGCTCTGCGGTGATGGCGTCCAGGACGCGGGTGGTCGCCTCGCGCAGTGTCGCGGAGTCGTGCGGCCGGTCGTAGAGGTCCGCGAGGTCGACGGCGGGGCCCGTGCGGATCTGGACGCGCTTGCGCGGGAACGGGCGGAGCACACGCCCGTACCTGGGGAGGATCGACCCCGCCCCCCACTGGGCGACCGGGATGACGGGCACCCGGGTCGCCAGCGCCAGGCGGGCAAGACCGGTCTTGCCCTCCATGGGCCACAGGTCGGGGTCTCGTGTGATGGTGCCCTCCGGGAAGATCGCGACGCACGCGCCGCCGGCGAGCTCGACGCGCGCGGCCTCGAGCGAACGGCCGGCGTCGGCCGTGCCGCGGTCGACGGGGATCATGCGCGTGGCGCGCAGGATCGAGCCGATGACGGGGGTCGTGAACAAGCCCCGCTTGGCGAGGATGCGCGGCTCGTGCCCGTGGTCGAACAGGTAGTGGGCGAAGGTCAGCGCGTCGATCTCGGTCGCGTGGTTCGCGGCGGCGATGAACCCCCCGGACTTCGGGAAGTTCTCGCCGCCCGACCACTCGTACCGGGCCACGGCGAACATCAGGTGGCGCACGAGCCATGCGATGGCGCGGAACGCCAGGGACTCGGGGCGGGCGACGGTGGGGGCGGCATTCACGGCCCCAAGCCTACTTGCTCAGTCGCGTGAGACGTCCGCCCCGAGCGCGACCAGCTTGTCCTGGAAGCTTTCGTAGCCGCGGTCGATGAGGCTGATGCCCCGCACCGTCGAGGTGCCCTTGGCCGCGAGGGCCGCGATGAGGTGCGAGAACCCGCCACGCAGGTCGGGCACCTCGATGTCGGCGGCGGCGAGCGGCGTCGGGCCCGAGATGACGGCCGAATGGTGGAAGTTGCGCTGCCCGAACCGGCAGTGCCCCCGCCCAGGCACTCCTTGTAGACCTGGATGGTCGCGCCCATCTGCCGCAGCGCCTCGGCGAATCCGAACCGGTTCTCGTAGACCGTCTCGTGGACGATCGACAGGCCGGTGGCCTGGGTGAGCGCGACGACCAACGGCTGCTGCCAGTCGGTCATGAACCCGGGGTGGACGTCGGTCTCGAGCACGATGGGGCGCAGGTCGGCGCCGGGGTGCCAGAACCGGATGCCGTCCTCCTGGACGTCGAACTGGCCCCCGACCTTCCGGAACGTGTTGAGGAAGGTCATCATCTCGGGCTGCGTGGCGCCCTTGATGGTGACGTCGCCGCCGGTGGCGAGCGCGGCCGACGCCCACGACGCGGCCTCGATGCGGTCGGCGAGCGCGGTGTGGCTGAAGCCTTCGAGGCGGTCGACGCCCTCGATGCGGATGACGCGATCGGTGTCGACCGAGATGATCGCGCCCATCTTCTGCAGGACCGCGATCAGGTCCATGATCTCGGGCTCGATCGCGGCGTTGCGCAGCTCGGTGATGCCCTCGGCGCGCACCGCCGTCAGCAGGAGCTGTTCGGTCGAGCCGACCGACGGGTACTCGAGCGTGAACCTCGTGCCCTGCAGGCGGCGCGGGGCTCGCAGGTGGATGCCGTTGGGGCGCTTGTCCACCACGGCGCCGAACTGCCGCAGGATGTCCAGGTGGTAGTTGATCGGGCGGTCGCCGATCCGGCAGCCACCCAGGTCCGGGATGAACGCCTCGCCCAGGCGGTGCAGCAGCGGACCGCAGAACAGGATCGGGATCCGGCTCGAACCGGCGTGCGCGTCGATGTCGGCCATGTGCGCCGACTCGACGTTCGACGGGTCGAGGTCCAGGATCCCGGCCTCCGAGTCGTACTTGACGTTGACCCCGTGCAGCTCCAGCAGCCCCGAGACCACGCCCACGTCACGGATCTGCGGAACGTTGCGCAGAACGCTGGCCGTCTCGCCGAGGAGCGAGGCCACCATCGCCTTGGAGACGAAGTTCTTGGCCCCTCGCACCGTGATGGTGCCCTCGAGCGGGTTGCCGCCGTTGACGTACAGCAGGTCGTTCATCGGATCGTGTCGTCCTGTCCTCGATCGGTTCGGTGCGCCGGTCGATCCTCCCCCGGGGATCCGATGGTGCCAACATGCTGGCACGCGAGGTTGTTTCCGTTCACCACACCTTCACCCGCCCTCCGCCGGGCCGCCCGTCGACACGCCGCTTCGCAACAGCATCTCGAATAGCGGACTCCGTTCCCAATCTTCGGACAGTTGCTTACCGTTCACTCCATGTCCACCATCACCGACCTCGGCACCGACAAGGCCCCCACGGCCTCCCGCACCGACGCGGGGAACTCACGCGGGCGCGTCGTCGTCGCCAGCCTGATCGGCACCTCGATCGAGTTCTACGACTTCTATGCCTACGCCACGGCCGCGGTGCTCGTCTTCCCGACGCTGTTCTTCCCCAACGCCCAGGACCCGACGACGCAGCTGCTGAGCTCGTTCGCCGTCTTCGGCGTCGCGTTCGTCGCCCGCCCGCTCGGCTCGATCCTGTTCGGGCACTTCGGCGACCGCGTCGGCCGCAAGGCCACGCTCGTCGCGTCGCTGCTCACCATGGGCATCGCCACCGTGCTCATCGGCCTCATCCCTCCGGCGTCGACGCCGGGGTGGACCGTGCTGGCGCCGGCCGCGCTCGTGCTGTGCCGGTTCGCGCAGGGCCTGGGCCTCGGTGGCGAGTGGAGCGGCGCCGCGCTGCTCGCGACCGAGAACGCCCCCGCCGGACGGCGTGCCGTCTGGGGGACGTTCCCGCAGCTCGGTGCCCCGATCGGGTTCATCCTCGCCAACACCGTGTTCATCGCGCTGTCGTCGTTCGCCTCACCCGAGGCGTTCGCCTCGTGGGGTTGGCGCGTGCCGTTCCTGGCCTCGTCGGTGCTGGTGATCATCGGCCTGTGGGTGCGGCTCAAGCTCATCGAGACCCCGGCGTTCCGCAAGGTGCAGGAGGCCGACGCCGTCGTGGCCGTGCCGCTGGCGGCCGTGTTCCGCACGTCGTGGACCAAGCTGATCTCGGGACGTTCATCATGCTGGCCACCTACGTCCTCTTCTACCTGATGACGACGTTCACCCTGACCTACGGCACCGCCGCCGCCGACCCCGAGACAGGACCGGCCGGGCTGGGCTACGCCCGCGTCGACTTCCTGTGGATGCTCATCGTCGGCGTCGTCTTCTTCGCCGCGTTCACGCTCGCGTCGGGACCCCTGGCCGAGCGGTACGGGCGCCGCAAGCACCTCATCGTGGTGACCGTCGCGATCATCGTGTTCGGCGGGCTGTTCGTGCCCCTCTTCGCCGGGGGCACCACGGGCGTGCAGGCGCTGCTCATCGTCGGGTTCAGCCTCATGGGCCTGACCTTCGGGCCGATGGCCGCTGTACTTCCCGAGCTCTTCGCCGCTAACGTCCGGTACACCGGCTCCGCCATCGCCTACAACGTGTCCTCGATCCTCGGCGCCGCGGTCGCACCGTTCATCGCCGTGTGGTTGTGGGGCAAGGCCGACGGCTCGCCGGTGCTCGTCGGGGCCTATCTCTCCGTCATGGCCGTCATCACCCTCGTTGCACTGGTGCTCGAGAAGGAGACGCAGAACGTCGACTACGACGGCCGCCTCTCAGACTGATCGGAAAGCGCCATCTCATCAGTCGTAGCCTTCCCGCGCGTAGCGTGCGGGCGTCAGCAAGAACCGGAGGTACGTCATGGAATCCCAGCTCCAGTCGGTCTACGACGCGGTGCTGCGCCGCAACCCTGGTGAGGCAGAGTTCCACCAGGCCGTGCGCGAGGTGTTCGAGTCACTCGAACCCGTGCTGCGCAAGAACCCGCAGTACGTCGAGGCGGCCGTCCTCGAACGCATCTGCGAGCCCGAGCGCCAGATCGTCTTCCGCGTGCCGTGGATCGACGACGCAGGCCGCGTGCAGATCAACCGCGGGTTCCGCGTCGAGTTCAACTCGGCCCTCGGCCCGTACAAGGGCGGGCTGCGCTTCCACCCCTCGGTCTACCTGGGCATCGTGAAGTTCCTCGGCTTCGAGCAGATCTTCAAGAACTCGCTCACGGGCATGCCGATCGGCGGCGGCAAGGGCGGCTCGGACTTCGACCCGCGCGGCAAGTCCGACGGCGAGGTCATGCGCTTCTGCCAGTCGTTCATGACCGAGCTCTACCGCCACATCGGCGAGCACACCGACGTCCCTGCGGGTGACATCGGCGTGGGCGGGCGCGAGATCGGCTACCTGTTCGGCCAGTACAAGCGGATCACCAACCGCTACGAGTCCGGCGTGCTCACGGGCAAGGGCCTCACGTGGGGCGGCTCGCTGGTGCGCACCGAGGCCACCGGCTACGGCACCGTCATGTTCGCCGAGTCGATGCTGGCCGCGCACGGCCAGGACTTCGACGGCCGCCGCGTCACCGTCTCCGGCTCGGGCAACGTCGCGATCTACGCGATCGCCATGGCACAGCAGCTCGGTGCCAACGTCGTCGCGTTCTCCGACTCGTCGGGCTACGTGATCGACGAGGCCGGCGTCGACCTCGACCTGCTGCGCCAGATCAAGGAGGTCGAGCGCGGCCGCGTCGCCGACTACGCCGACCGCCGCCCCGGCGCGCGCCTCGTCACCGGCGGCTCGATCTGGGACGTTCCGGCCGAGGTGGCGCTTCCGTGCGCGACGCAGAACGAGCTCGACGAGGGTCACGCCAAGCAGCTCGTCGCCAACGGCGTCGTCGCCGTCGCCGAGGGCGCCAACATGCCGACGACGCCGCAGGCCGTCGCCCTGCTCCAGGAGGCCGGCGTGCTGTTCGCGCCCGGCAAGGCGGCCAACGCGGGTGGCGTCGCGACCTCGGCGCTCGAGATGCAGCAGAACGCCTCGCGCGACGCGTGGTCGTTCGACTACACCGAGGAGCGACTGCAGGCGATCATGACGCGCATCCACGACCAGTGCGTGGAGACCGCCGAGGAGTACGGCGCGCCCGGCAACTACGTCGTCGGCGCGAACATCGCCGGCTTCACCAAGGTGGCCGACGCGATGATCGCCCTGGGCGTCATCTGACCGTGTGCAGGCCATCGGCCACGGACCCGCGCGGCGCTCACCTCGTCGGGCGGGTCCGTGGCCGATGCTGAACCCGTGCGCGTCCGCCGGGTTCATGTCATCGGCGCCGCCGTGGCGGCGACGCTCGTCGTCGGCGCCCCGCTCGTCGTCGACACCGTGATGGACGACCGGCCCGTCGTGGGGCTGCGCCTCGAGGGGGCGAGCCGCTGGCAGGTGTGGACCGACGCCTCCGGAACCGCGGCGCGACGCGCCCAGGACCGCGCCGCGGACACGCTCACCCTGCGCGCCGGGACGCTCACGCGGACGCCCACGCTCGACGACCTCGGGCTCGTCGACGGTACGCGCGACCTGCGCACGGCACTCCTGGCGGCCGGGCGTGACGGATCCGCCTGGCAGGACGCCCTCGCCCAGACGCGTGCGGCCTGGGGCGGCGAGCGTGTCACCCCGCCACCCGACCGGCTCGACCCGGCGCGCCTCTCCGTGGCCGTCGACGCGATCGCCGACGACGTCGCCGTCCCGCCCGTCGACGCCACGCTCACCCTGTCGGGCGACGTCGTGCGGGTGCGCGACGACGTCCCGGGCATTCGCCTCGACACGCCGGGGGCGCGCCGCGCGATCGCCGACGCCGTCCGCGCCGGGCGCCGGTCGGCGCACCTTCCCACACGCGCCGTCCCGGCCGCGGTGACCGAGCACGACCTCGCCGCCGTCGAGGCGAGCGTGCACGCGGCGGTCGCGCGGCCGCTCGTGCTCGGCGCCGGCGACGCCCGCGTGACCGTCCCCCGCGCGCGAGTCTTCGCCGCGCTGCCCGTCACCGTGAGCGGCGGCACCGCCGTCGTCGTCCCCGACGCCGCGGCGCTCGCGCCCGAGATCGCGGAGGTCTCGGCGCAGGCCGAGCGGCTGCCCGCGCTGCGCATCGTCATGGCCGGCACCGTCGTGGCGCCCGGCGCCGACGGTGTGCACGTCGATGCGCAGGCCGCGGCCGAGGCAGTCCTCGCGGAACTGCGGGCACGCACCGCAGGGGGCGGCGCCGACGTCGTCCCGCTGCCCGTCACGACGCTGCCCGCGCCCGTCCAGGAGGCGACCGCGGGCGCCTTCGCCGGGGACCACGCCGTCCACCTGACGTTCGACGACGGCCCGGGTGCGCACACCGAAGCGATCCTCGACGTCCTCGCGGCGAAGGGCGCACACGCGACGTTCTACGTGCTGGGCGAGCGCGCACGGGAGCACCCCGAGACGGTCCGGCGCATCCTGGCCGAAGGGCACCGCCTCGGGAACCACACGACCACGCACCCCGACCTCACCACGCTCGCACCCGAGCAGGCGGCCTCGGAGATCGCGAGCACGCAGGCGCTGCTCACCGAGATCACCGGCGTGCGGCCGACGGCGTTCCGACCGCCGTACGGCGCCGTCAACGACGCGGTGCGCGCGGCCGCCGCGGCCGAGCACCTGTCGGTCGACCTGTGGACGCTCGACACGCAGGACTGGCGCGGCCCGGGCGCGGCCGCCGTGTGCGAGCGCGTGCTGTCCGGAGCGCAGCCGGGCAGCGTCGTGCTGCTGCACGTGCTGCGGCAGGGCACCGTGGACGCGCTGCCGGGCATCATCGACGGCCTGCGCGCCCGGGGACTCGCCGTGGACTGAGCCGGCGCCCGTGCTCACCTGCGCCGGCCCCGTGCTGACCCGTGCTGACCCGTGCTCACCCGTGCTCGCCCTGCGGCCACGCACGGCCGTCGACGCACCCCGCGTCCCGCTACCTCCTGGCCGGCCCGGTCGACTCACGCGTCACGAGCGTGGGCAGCAGCGTCATGCGGACGACGGTGCCGGGGCTCGTGGTGCGGATGCGGTCGAAGCACATGCGTGCCGCGCGGTAGCCGAGCTCCCACTTGGGCGGGGAGACGGCCGTCAGGGGGACACGCGCGAGCGAGGCGATCTCGTCGTCGTAGGCCACGACGCTCACGTCGCCGGGCACCGAGAGCCCGCGCTCGGCCGCCAGGTCGACGAACGTGACGGCGTCGACGTCGGTGTGGACGACGACGGCGTGGACGTCCTCGGCGACGCAGCGCTCCACGAGCGCCCTGAGGGCCTGGACGGACTCGTCGGTGCCGACCGTCGGGTTCGGCAGCGAGCGGAACTCCCCCTCGACGCTCTCGCCCAGACGCGAGACGGCTCGAGACCAACCCTCCTGGAGCCACGGGGCGGTCGGGCTCTCCCGCGCCGCGAGCACGATGCGGCGATGGCCCAGGCCGTGCAGATGCTGGACCGCGATGTCCGCCCCGTGCGCGTGGTCGGTGCGGACCGACTCGATGGACGAGCCGGCGAACC
Organism: Xylanimonas allomyrinae; assembly: GCF_004135345.1. NCBI lineage: Bacteria > Bacillati > Actinomycetota > Actinomycetes > Micrococcales > Promicromonosporaceae > Xylanimonas > Xylanimonas allomyrinae. The sequence goes on along the minus strand of NZ_CP035495.1, from coordinate 223,071 downwards.
GGCCGCCGGTGACGCTCCGCTCGACGACGACGACGGGCACCCGCGCCGCCAGCAGCACCCGGTACAGGGGTGAGGCCTCGCCCACGGCGGAGCTCGGCGTGATCATCAGGCCGTCGACCCCCGCGCGCAGCAGCCGCTCCACCTGACGCACCTCCTCGACCGGGGAGTAGTTCGTCGTGCCGAGCACGAGCCTGAAGCTGCTCTCCCGCGCTGCCTGCTCGGCACCCCGGATGACGGCAGGGAAGTAGTAGCTCGCCGAGGGAGCGATCATGCCGATCGTGGCGACGGACCGGCGCGCCGCCTCAGGGCGTTCTGGGGTGCGAGCGCGCTCGGACGCGACGGCGAGCGAGATGGCCCCGCCGTGGACCCGCACGAGCAGGCCCTCCTTCTCCAGCCGGTACAGGTCGCGCCGCACCGTCATGGGTGACACCGAGTGCCGCTCGGCGAAGCGCGTCACGCTCATGCTTCCGTGCAGTTCGAGCTCGCGCAGGATCGCATCCTGCCTACCTTCGGCGACCATGTGCCCCGCTCCCCGCCCTGGCGGGCGCTCGTGTGTTTGTTCGCAGTTGTGCGAATGTTCGTTTCCATCGAAACGGCGCGTTGTGAGTGGCGATACCACCTGAACACCTGCGCTGAATCGTGCAGTTGCCCCACGATCCCGCGATTTCTTTCCGCGCGCCACTAGAGGCGTTTGTTTTTGTTCGAATGATCGGTCACGGCTTGTGGTGTGCGGGGTCGGGGCTGTTCCCTGGGTCCGCCGGACCCGGCAGCAGCGCTGGGACCGGCTCCTCGGACAAGGAGGTCACCCCAATGCGCACACCCCTCACCGCCGCGCGTGCCGCGATCGCCGGCGGCGCCGTCGCCGCCCTGACGCTCGCCGGATGCTCGGCGAAGGGACAGGCCACGCAGCTCGACCCGAGCGGCGACGCCTCGTTCACCTACTGGTCGATGTGGAACCCGAACGAGCCGCAGGCGAAGATCCTCGCCGACGCCATCGCCGAGTTCACCGCCGACACGGGCATCGAGGTCGACGTCCAGTGGCAGGGCCGCGAGGTCGTCACCAAGCTGCTCCCGACGCTCACGTCGGGCGCGGCCGCCGACCTGGTCGACGGCTCGGTCAACGCCCTCGGCCCGATCGTCGCCGCCGACGCCCAGCTCGACCTGACACCGGCCTACGAGCTCACCGTCCCCGGCGACGAGAGGCCCCTGTCGGCGGTCATCCCGGAGGCCTACGTCAAGGCGGTCGAGGACGCCGAGGGCGAGCCGACCATGGTCCCCTACGAGGTCATGAGCGAGGGCGTGTGGTTCGACGCCGCCGCCCACCCCGAGCTCGCGCAGGCGACCGGCTCGTGGGACGAGTTCGTCGCCGCGCTCCAGAAGATCGACGCGACGGGTACGCCTGCGGTCGCCGTCCCGAGCAACGACGCGTACTGGGTGACGCTCCTGCTCGAACGCGCGCTCGGCGTCGACGGCCTGCGCACGCTCGCGACCGACAAGACCGGCGACGCCTGGGACGCCCCCGGCGTCGCGCAGGCGCTGGCGGCGTTCGACGAGCTGCGCCCGTTCTTCCCTGACGGCTACGAGGCCAACCAGGGCGCCGACGCCCAGAACCTGTGGGCCGGCGGCGGCGCCGCCGCCTACCTGTCGGGCACGTGGGTGCCGAGCGAGGCCGCCCCCAACGTCGGCAAGGGCTTCACGTTCGAGTCCGTGCAGCTTCCCCCGCTGCGCCCCGGCGGCAGCACCGCCGTCGGCGCCAACTTCATCGGGTTCGCCATCCCGGCGTCCGCCGACGACGCCGCCGCCGCGCAGAAGTTCATCGCGTACTTCGCCCAGAAGAAGCACGCGGAGCGGATCGCGACCGAGGCCGTGCAGATCTCGCCGCGCGCCGACGTCAGCGTGCCGGCCGAGCTGACCTCGATCGCCGACGCGCTGCGCGCCGGGGACCTGTACCCCGACCAGGGCGGGCTGGCGCGTGACTACCCGGACTGGTACTCGACCATCTACCGCACCGCCGTGACCGGCTTCGTGACCGGTCAGTACGACGCCGAGGCGTTCGTCGAGCAGGCCAAGCGCCAGACCGTCGACTACCTGGCGACGCACGGCTGACCGCCGCCCCCGACCGACCCGAGAACCGAGGACTCCCATGGCCGGCTCCGCGTTCGCCCGCAAGCAGCGTCAGCTCACGATCCCCTTCGTGGTCGGCGCACTGGCCCTGTACACCGCGTTGTTCATCCTCCCGTCGGCGTACTCGGTGTACGCGAGCCTGACCGACTGGAACGGCATCGACCCGCCCCGGTGGGTCGGCCTGCGCAACTACGCGATGCTCGCCGAGGACCCGGTGTTCCGGCAAGCCGTCGTCAACACCGCGTGGATCACGCTCGGGGTCGGTTCCGTGCTGTTCGTGCTGAGCTTCGTCGTCATCCTCGTGATGCGCGAGCTGCGGTTCGTGCGGTTCGTGCGGGGCGCGCTGTTCCTGCCCCACCTGGTGTCCACGATCGTCCTGGCGATCTTCTGGGCGGCGCTGTTCCGCTACGACGGCCTGCTCAACTCGCTGCTCGGGGCCCTCCACGTCGGCCCCGTGACGTGGATGGGGCCGGACTCGGCGTTCTGGCTGGTGCTGCTGGGGCTGGTCTGGATCCACCTGGGCTACTACGTCACGATCCTCATGGCCGGCGTCGACGCCATCCCCCGCCACTTCTACGAGGCGGCGTTCCTGGACGGCGCCGGCCCGTGGCAGCGGTTCCGGCACGTGACGCTGCCGCTGGCGTGGGACGTGGTGGGGGTCGCCGCGATCCTGTGGACCATCAGCTCGGTCAAGATCTTCGAGTTCATCCTGGCCTTCAGCGGGGGCAGGGCGCCCTGCCCCCCGTCACCCAGTGGAACACGGCCCTGTTCGTCTACGGCAAGACGCTGGGCGGCACCGCCGCGGCGTTCGAGTTCGGCTACGCGGCCGCAGGCGCCGTCGTCACGCTCGCGTTCGTCACCGTCCTCGTCGTCGTGCTGCGCCGTGCGATGCGGCGCGAGTCCATCCAGTTCTGAGCAGGGAGCCTCCATGCGATTCGCCCGCCCCGCGCCGCGTGCGCGCCGCGTCAGCCCCACCGCCCAGCTCGACGGCGGTCCGCTGCACGGCGTCGTCGCCGTGCTCGTGTGGCTGACCGTGCTGTTCAGCGTCGGCGCGCTCGCGTTCGTCGTGCTCAGCGCCTTCAAGTCCTCCGCGGCGATCGTCGCCAACCCGTGGTCGCTGCCGGACGGCCTGCACCTGGAGAACTGGCGCACGGCGTGGGTCGACGGCAACCTCGGCCACGGGTTCCGCAACTCGGCGCTGCTGGTCGCGACGGTCGCCGTCGCCACCGTCGTCGTCGCCGCCCCGGCGGCGTACGTGCTCAGCCGCCGCAGCGGCTGGGCGATCAACGCGACGGTCGTCTACTTCGTGCTCGGCCTGGGCATCCCGATGCAGGTCATCGTGCTCCCGCTGTACGCGCTCATGCTGCGGCTGGGGCTCATCAGCTCCCTGAGCGGGCTGTTCGTGATGTACGTCGTCGTGAACCTGCCGTTCACGGTGTTCCTGCTGACGGGGTTCTTCGGGAGCCTGCCCTCCGAGCTGGAGGACGCCGCGGCGCTCGACGGCCTGAGCCCGAACCGCACCTTCTGGTCGATCATGCTCCCGCTGGCACGCGGCGGGCTGACGACGGCGATGCTGCTGACGGGCATCAACGTGTGGAACGAGACGTTCCTGGCGCTCATGTTCATCCAGACCAACGACAAGTACACGCTGCCGCTGTCGATCCTCAACTACTACCAGCAGCAGCAGTACTCGGGCAGCGACTACGGGGCGCTCTTCGCGGCGGCGTCGATCTCGATCCTGCCGATGATCGTGCTCTACGCGTGGTGCGGACGCCGCCTGACGATCGGGATCACGAGCGGCGCCCTCAAGTAGGCCGTGCGCGCCGGGAGGGCCGCACCCACCGGGTGCGGCCCTCCCGGGCTCCGCGGCTCACGCCTCCTGCGGCGTGTGCTCGTGCTCCTTGATCGCCTTGCGGACCTCGTCCATGTCGAGGCCCTTGACCGCGTCCACGACCTCCTGGAGGGCGTGGGCCGGCAGGGCGCCGGCCTGGTTGAACACCAGCACGCCCTCCCGGAACGCCATGAGCGTCGGGATCGCGGTGATGCCGGCGGCCGCCGCGATGCGCTGCTGGGCCTCGGTGTCCAGCTTGCCGTGGACGATGTCGGCGTTCGTCTCGGACGACTTCTCGAAGATCGGCGCGAACTGGCGGCACGGGCCGCACCAGGAGGCCCAGAAGTCGACCAGCACGATGTCGTTCTCGGAGATGGCCTGCTGGAAGGTGTCGTCGGTGAGGTCGACGGTTGCCATGGGAATCCTCTCGTCGGTACCCCTCGGCAAGCGCCGCAGCGGCGTCCGGTATTCCCGCTGCGCACCGGTGTGAGCACCTGACGGCATGCCCGAGCCGGTCAGGCGCCCGGCCCGCCCAGGCGCGTGCCGGGCGGTGCATGGTTGGATCGGCTTGTGACCGCCTCCGCCGAGCTGCCGCCCCCTGACGACTGGGAGCCGCCGGCACCCCGCACCACCGGATGGCTGACGCCCGAGGACCTGGCGGTGGTGCGCGCGCAGCTTCCGCTCGTGTACGTCGATGCCGTGCCCGTGCGGGTCGACGAGTCCGGTGACGTCGTCGCCGTCGGCCTGCTGCTGCGGATGGGGACGACGCGCGGCCTGGCCCGCTCGCTCGTCTCGGGCCGCGTGCTGTACCACGAGCGGATCCGCGACGCCCTCCTGCGGCACCTGGAGAAGGATCTCGGCCCGGTCGCCCTGCCGCAGGTCCCGCCGTCGCCGCAGCCGTTCACGGTCGCCGAGTACTTCCCCACCCCGGGCATCACGTCCTACCACGACCCGCGCCAGCACGCGGTGTCGCTCGCGTACGTCGTCCCCGTGACGGGCGACTGCCGCCCCCAGCAGGACGCGCTCGACCTCGAGTGGCTCACGCCCGAGGAGGCGTGCGGCGACGCCGTGCAGGCCGAGTTCGTCCACGGGCAGGGTGCGCTCGTCCGGCAGGCGATGGCCTGGGCGGGCCGGCTGACCTGACGGGCCGCCTCAGGCGCCGAGCACGAGCGTGGGCCAGTCCGCCAGGTCCTCGCGCATGCGGCGGTCGTGCGTCGCGACGACGACGGCCGCGCTGGTGCGGGCGAGCGCGAGCGTGAGCTCGTCGACCAGGTCGATCGACAGGTGGTTGGTCGGCTCGTCGAGCACGAGCAGATGCGGAGCGGCGAGCAGGGTGCGCGCCAGCTCGAACCGCCGCCGCTGCCCGGCCGACAGCTCGGCGAGCGGCCGGTCGAGGTCCTCCTCGGCCAGCAGGCCGAGCGCGGCGACGGGCACCACGTGGTCGGGGTCGAGCGCCCCGCGCGCGAGCAGTGCGAGCGCCTCGTTGGCGGCGGCGTCGAACCCCGTCAGGGTGCGCGGGTCGTCGAGCCCACGCCCGACGATCGGGGCGTTCTCCTGCCCGACGACGCCGACGCGGACGCCGTCGACGGCCGTGCGCGTGCCGCGGTCGAGCGGGAGCCGGCCGCTGAGCGCCGCCAGCAGCGTCGACTTGCCCGTCCCGTTGGCACCGACGACCAGGAGCCGTCCCGCCGGCGGCACCGCGACGCGCGTCCCCGGCAGGTCGAGCCGCACGCGCCGCGCCCCGCCGCCCGGCTCGGGGTCGCCCAGGACCAGCGGGTTGCGCACCTCGACCAGCGGCTGCGCGGGGTCCCAGCCCGGGTCGAGCGACGGCAGGTCCGGGAACCGCAGCTCGAGCGGCGGCACGGGCACCTCGACCGCCTGCGACTCCAGCCGCTCGATGAGCCGGTCCGCGGCCTTCACGTGCGTGCGCGCCCGTGTGCCGCGACGGTGCTTCTGCGAGCCCTTGGGGGGCCGCCACTCGTCGCTCAGCCCCTCGTAGGTGCGGTCCCGCTGGGCCAGGAGCGCCGCGGCCCGCTTGCGCTCGGCCCGGTACCGCTGCCGCCACCGGTGCAGCGCCTGCGACTTGGCGAACCGGTAGGCGAGGTACCCCGGCTGCCCGTACAGCACAGGCCGCCCGTCCATCGACGGGTCGAGGTCGAGGATCGCGGTCGCGACGTCGTCGAGAAGCTGCCGGTCGTGGGTGACGAGCACGACGCCGCCGCGCCACGCGGCGAGCTCCTCGGTGAGGAACCCGATGGCCTCGTCGTCGAGGTGGTTGGTCGGCTCGTCGAGCAGCAGCAGGTCGCTGCGCTCGGCGAGCCGGCACGCCAGGCGCACGCGGTAGCGCTGCCCGATGCTCAGGGTCTCCAGCAGGCGGTCGCGCTCGCGCGGCGCGCCCAGCCGCGTGAGGGCGACGTCGATGCGACGGTCGGCGTCCCACGCCGCGAGGTGGTCGGCGCGCGCCAGCAGCGCGGCGAGCCCGTCGAGGTCGCCCTCGGCCTGGTCCGCGGAGAACGCCGCAGCCGCGGCCTCCAGCTCGGCCGCGACCGCGCGCACGCCCGCGAGCGCCGTCGCGACGACGTCGCCGACGGTCTGCCCGGAAGCCACGACCAGCTCCTGCTCGACGACGGCGATCGTGCCGTGCCGGCGCACCTGCCCGGCCGTGGGGGTGAGGGTGCCGGCGAGCAGGTGCAGCAGGGTCGACTTGCCGGACCCGTTCTCGCCGACGACGCCGAGCCGGACGCCGTCGGACACGCGCAGCGTGACGTGCTCGACCACGGTGCCCGAGCGGCGGCGCCGCTCTGCCGACGCGCGCTCGTACCGGGTCAGGCGCCCCTCGCCCCAGGCGTTGTGCTCGCGCGGGCCGTCGGCGGGCGCGGCGTCGTCCGCGACGGGCGGGTACGCGAAGGCGACATCCGTCGCGGTCAGGTGCACCGCACAACCCTATGCGGCGCCCCGCGCATAGGGTGGGCGCCATGACCAACCCCGCTGTTCCCGCAGTCCGCCCCGACGGGCGCGCCCCTGACGAGCTGCGCCCGGTGCGCATCACCCGCGGCTGGCTCGACGCCGCCGAGGGCTCGGTGCTCGTCGAGTTCGGTGCCACACGCGTGCTGTGCGCGGCGTCGTTCACCGAGGGGGTGCCCCGCTGGAAGAAGGGCTCGGGCGAGGGCTGGGTCACGGCGGAGTACGCCATGCTCCCCCGGGCGACGTCCACGCGCTCGGACCGCGAGTCGGTCAAGGGTCGCGTCGGGGGGCGCACGCACGAGATCTCCCGGCTCGTGGGCCGGTCGCTGCGCGCCGTCGTCGACGTCGCCGCGCTGGGCGAGAACACGATCGTGCTCGACTGCGACGTGCTCCAGGCCGACGGCGGCACCCGCACCGCGGCGATCACGGGCGCGTACGTGGCGCTCGCCGACGCCGTCGCGTGGGGGGTGCGTCACGGGCACGTCAAGGGCGGGCGCACGGTGCTGACCGACTCGGTGTCGGCCGTGAGCGTCGGCATCGTCGACGGCGTGCCGATGCTCGACCTTCCGTACGTCGAGGACGTGCGCGCCGACACCGACATGAACGTCGTCGTCACCGGCTCGGGCACGTTCGTCGAGGTGCAGGGCACGGCCGAGCACGCGCCGTTCGACCGTGCCGAGCTCGACACGCTGCTGGATCTCGCGGTGGCCGGCAACGCGCGGCTCGCCGAGCTGCAGCGGGCGGCCCTCGCGCAGGAGCCGGCGCGGTGAGCGTGGTCGTTCCCGACGGCGCCCGGCTGGTCCTGGCGACGCACAACCGCAAGAAGCTGGTCGAGCTGGTGGCGATCCTGCGCACCCAGCCGGGGCTGGACGCGCTGCCCGACGGCGCCGTCGTGACCGCAGGCGACCTGGGCGCCCCCGAGCCGGTCGAGGACGGTGTGACGTTCGAGGAGAACGCGCTCATCAAGGCGCGGGCGCTGGCCCGGGCGACGGGTCTGCCCGCGGTCGCGGACGACTCGGGCCTGGCGGTCGACGTCCTGGGCGGGGCGCCGGGCATCTTCAGCGCCCGCTGGGCGGGGCGGCACGGCGACGACCAGGCGAACCTGGACCTGCTGCTGGCCCAGCTCGACGCGATCGCCGACCCGCAGCACCGGCGTGCCGGGTTCGTCTGCGCGGCGGCCCTGGTGACGCCGGACGGGGCCACGCAGGTGTTCCGCGGCGAGATGCGCGGGGTGCTGGTCACTGCGGCACGCGGCACCTACGGGTTCGGCTACGACCCGATCCTCGTGCCCGACGAGCAGGACCCGGCGGCGGACGGCTCGCCCGGCACCCTCACGAGCGCGGAGCTGACCCCCGAGGCGAAGAACGCGATCAGCCACCGTGGCAAGGCGTTCCGCGCGCTGGCGCCGGCCATCGCGGCGGCGCTGGGCTGACCCCGGGCCCGTCCGCGGTTCGCGGCACCGATCTCGGGCGGGCGCCCACCACCACCGGCGCCCGCGGGGACGCGTCGACGTCGCCGCGCAGGGGCGTCGTAGACGTCGCCGTCAGGTGGTTGTCAGGTGGTTCGAGTCGTGGCCGGCCGCGCCCGCCGTGAGCGGGTGCGGTCCGCCCGCGCCGTCAGGCGGCCGGCCGGCGCTTCGGTGGGCGTGCGAGCAGGCGCCAGCCCAGGAGCGTGACACCCAGGAACCCGGTCGTGATGAGCAGGAAGCCCGCACCGAACCCGGCGCCTTCGACGAGCAGACGACGCAGCAGCACGCCGACGACGACGGTGCTCAGCCACACGGTCACGCCGGTGGGCCACGGCCGCGCCGGGCTACGCCAGGCGCGCGCGACTGCCCAGCCGACTGCGAGGGCGACGAGGAACGACGCCCCGAGGGCCACCACGTGCCTCGTCCCCTGGGCCGCGGAGTCGTGGCTCGCGGTGCCGAACAGCAGGAAGACGAGCACCACCACGACGTCGTAGACGGCCGCGCGCGCCGTGGTGACGACGGGGCCCGGGACCGGCTCCGCCCCGGCCGGCTTTCCGCTGGGCTTGCCGCTGGGCTTTCCGCTGGACGGCGACGACTCGCTCATCAGACCTCCTGTGATCCGTCGGGCCGGGCGACCTCGATCGGCCCGTCGTACGTTCCGCTCGCCTCGGCGAGCACCACCCGCGGATCGGTCCACGACGGCAGGTGGGTCAGGACGAGGCGGCCGACGCCGGCCTCGGCAGCGATGCGTCCGGCACGGGCGCCGGTGAGGTGGATCCCCGGCTCGACGTGGTCGTCGCGCCCTTCGACGAACGCGGCCTCGGCCAGCAGCAGCCCGGCACCGCGCGACACCTCGACGACGTTCGCGCAGTAGTCGGTGTCACCCGTGTAGGCCAGCACCGCACGCTCCCCCGGCCGCATCGACGACGGGCCGGTGATCCGCATGCCGTACGCCTCGACCGGGTGGAACACCCGCCGCGGGGTGACCTCGATCGGCCCGATCCGCACGCCGGCGCCGTCGGCCCACGCCCGGAAGTCGAAGATCCCGTCCATCGACTCGTCGTCGCCGCGCCCGTAGATCTGCGCGGCGCGCTCGGCGACGTCGGACGGCCCGTACACGGGAAGGTCCGGGTGCCTGCCGGTGCGCCGCAGCCCCCGCTCCGGGTGGTACTTGAGATGGACGAAGAGCACCGACAGGTCGACGCAGTGGTCGGCGTGCAGGTGGCTGAGCAGGACGGCATCGAGGTCGTGCGGAGCGACGTGCCGCTGCACGTACCCGAACCCCCCGTTGCCGAGGTCGACGACGACGTTCCAGTCACGCACCTCGACGTCGGCGGGCACGACGCCCGAGGCGACGCCCGCGGCGACGACGTCGGCGGGCACCTGCACCAGGTAGGTCGAGGCGGGCGAGTCGGGCCGTGGCGCCGACCCCGCGACGCCGAGCGTGCGCAGTCTCATCGGGCGGCCTCCACGAGGCGCACCTCGGGGCCGAGGAACCGGCGCGCGAGGTGCTCGAACGACTCGGTGTCCCCCGTCGAGAGGAACCGGTGCCGCGGTTCGGGCGCCTCGGGCGAGCGCTCCAGCCCGCGCGCGACCAGGACGCGGTAGACGTCCTTGGCGGTCTCCTCGGCGCTCGACACGAGCGTGACGTCCTCGCCCATGGCGTAGGCGATGGCGCCTGCGAGCAGCGGGTAGTGCGTGCAGCCCAGCACGAGCGTGTCGACGCCGGCGTCCCGCACGGGGTCGAGGTAGCGGTGCGCGGCGTCGAGGATCTCGGGACCCGACGTGATGCCCCGCTCGACGAGCGGCACGAACTCCGGGCATGCCTGGGTCGTGATGGCCAGGCCGGGGGTGACGTGGAACGCGTCCTCGTAGGCGCGCGAGTCGATGGTGGCCTTGGTGCCGATGACGCCGATGCGCCCCGACCTCGAGGTCACGACGGCGCGGCGCGCGGCGGGGCGGATCACCTCGATCACGGGGATGCCGCGGCGCACCTCGTAGCGCTCGCGCGCGTCCGGCAGTGCGACTGCTGCCGCCGAGTTGCAGGCGATGACCAGCATCTTCACACCCTCGTCGACGAGCTGGTCCATGACGGCGAGCGCCATGGCCCGCACGGCGGCGAGCGGCTTGGGCCCGTAGGGCGCGTTGGCCGTGTCGCCCAGGTAGAGCACCTGCTCGTGCGGGAGCTGGTCGAGGATCGAACGGGCGACGGTCAGGCCGCCCACCCCGGAGTCGAACACGCCGATGGGGGCATCGTTCGCAGGATCACCATGCACCTGGGCAGCCTAACGGTGCTGGCTTCGCAGGTCGTCGAGCATGGCCGTGACGAGCGACTCCTGCGCGAACCCCGCGGCCACGAAGACTCCGCCCCAGTAGCGGCGCACCTCGGGGTCGAGGCCGCCCACGGGGTTCGGGGAGACGACGTCGGCGAAGACCTCGTCGTGCATCGCCTCGACGTCGTCGTCGGTCTCCAGCCCGAGGCGCTGGGCGACGACGAGCCGCACGTCGGTCAGCGCGGCGGCGACGGTGCGCGCGTCGTCGCGGGAGATGGCGACGACGGCGCGATCGCCGTCGACCGCATCGGGGTCGTCGCCATCGTCGCCATCGTCGCCATCGTCGCCATCGTCGCCAGGATCGAGGGCGTCGGAGAGCGGGTCCCCGAGCGGGCCGCCGAGCACGCCCGAGAACGGGTCGTCGTCCTCGTCGCCCGCGAACGGGTCGTCGCCCTCGTCGCCGAAGGCGTCGTCGAGCAGGCCCGCGAGCGGGTCGCGGGGCGGGTGGGCAGCGGGCTGCCCGACCCCGTCGAGCAGGTCGGCGAACCGTTCGAGCCCGCGCACCTTGCCCGTGGCGAGGTCCGTCTGGGTGAGGTGGCGAAACTCCGCCGCGACGTCCGGGTCGTCGCGCGAGGCGTCGGGCAGCAGGCGGCGCGCGGCGTCGTCGTCGGGCACGCGGGGCGTGCCGGTGCTCTGCGCGGTGGCGGCGAGCGGGTCGTCGTCGTCCGGGTCGGGCAGCCCGGCCTGGTCGCGCAGCATCGCCGCGACCTCGCGCGCGATGCCCGCGAGCACTCGTCGCTCGGCCTCCTCCCAGAAGGCCTCGTACCCGCCCGGGGCGCGCCGGAACGGCGTCATGCGGCACCGCCCTCGGAGGAGCGCTGCATCGTGGCCCACAGCCCGAACCCGTGCATGGCCTGCACGTCCACCTCCATGCGTTCGCGGGGCCCGGTCGAGACGACGGCGCGGCCGGAGTGGTGCACCTGGAGCATCAGGGCGCGCGCCCGGTCGGGCGGGTAGCCGAAGTAGCTCTCGAAGACGTACGTCACGTAGGTCATCAGGTTGACCGGGTCGTTCCAGACGATGGTGACCCATGGGTCGGCGAGCGAGGTCACGGTGTCGGCCGCGGTCTCCTCCGCGGTGCGCTCATCGGTTTCTGCACTCGTCACCATCACCGTCACAGCGTACGGAGACGGATCGAAGTGCGCCGGGCGCGTCCACCCCGCGAGTATTTGGTAGGAACCTATCGTAATCTAGGCGCATGGCGCCCCACAGCTCAGACCACACCGCCGCGGTCGTCCTCGCCGCAGGCCACGACGACCTCTCCCGCGCGCTGCTCACCCGCCCCCTCGGGGACTCGACCGTCGTCCAGGCCGCCGTCGCCACCGTGACCCGCGTCGTCGCGCCCGAGCGCGTCGTCGTCGTCGTGTCCCCCGGCGACACCGAGGTGCGTCAGGCGCTCGGCGACGGGTACGCCTACGTCGAGCAGGCCCAGCCGCGCGGCACGGGCGACGCCGTGCTCGCCGCGCGTGCGGCCGTCGAGAGGCTCGGCGCCTCACGCGTCCTGGTCGCCTACGCCGACACCCCCCTGCTGCGCCCCGACTCGCTGCTGGGCCTGCTGCACCGGTTCACGCTCAAGGGCGCCGACCTGACCATCCTCACCGCCGTGGTCGACGACGCCGCGGCCTACGGCGAGTACGGCGAGGTCGTGCGCGAGGCGACGGCGTCGGGCGATTCACCCATCATCGAGATCCGCGACCGCGCCGAGCAGCGCGAGCACACGGGCGTCGCGGCCGGCCGCGAGCTCAACGTGGGCGCCTACGTCGCGGCGCCCGGCCTGCTGTTCGGCGAGCTCGAGTCGATGGCCACCGAGGGCGAGCACCGGCTCACCGAGCTGGCACGCCGGATCATCGGGCGCGGCGGGTCGATCCACTCCTACCAGATCTACGACACCTCCGAGGTGCGCGGCATCAACACCCCGGCACAGCTCGCGCAGGCCGCCGACATCGTGCTGGCCCGCCTGTTCCGGCCGATCAAGAACACCGACACGAAGATCGTGTTCGGCACGGGCGGCTGGCGCGCCCTCATCGGCGAGGGCTACACGCTCGCCAACGTGCGGCGCCTGTGCCAGGCCGTCGCCAACGAGGTCACGCGCAAGGGCGTCGAGCACCAGGGCGTCGTCATCGGCGGCGACCGGCGCTTCCTGTCACGCGAGTCCGCCGAGGCCGCCGCCGAGGTCTTCGCGGGCAACAACATCCCCGTCACGCTGCTGCGCGACGACGTCCCCACGCCCCTGGTCACGTTCGCCGCACCGCACCTGGGCGCCGCCTACGGCATCATCATCACCTCGAGCCACAACCCGCCCCAGTGGAACGGCATGAAGGTGTTCCGCGCCGACGGGTCGCTCCCCCTCGACGAAGAGACCGACCGGTACCAGGACGAGGCCAACGCGCTGCGCGTCACCGACGTCGTCACGCTCGACCTCGCGCGGGCCCGCGAGGCCGGCGTCGTCGTCGACGCCGACCTCGACGAGCCCTACATCGACGCGATCGAGAAGATCGTCGACGTCGACGCCGTGCGCGGCTCGGGCCTGCGCGTCGTCGTCGACGCCATGTACGGCACCAGCCAGTCCACGCTCGGCACGATCCTCACCGACATGCGCGTGCGCGCCGAGTTCATCCACGCGCAGCACAACCCGCTGTTCGGCGGCATCGCCCCCGCCCCCGACCTCCAGCGGCTGTCGACGCTCATCGGCCTCATCAAGGCAGGCGAAGGCCGCTACCACCTCGGCATGGCGACCGACGGCGACTCCGACCGCATCGGCATCGTCGACGAGAAGGGCGAGTACGTCGACGCCAACGACCTGCTGCTGCTCCTGTACTGGTACCTGCACGAGGTGCGCGGCGAGCGCGGCGGCGTCGTGCGCAACCTCGCCACCACGCACCTGCTCGACCGCCTGGCGGCCCACTTCGGCGAGGAGTCGCGCGAGGTGCGCGTCGGGTTCAAGCACGTCACGGCCGGCATGGACGAGATCGGGGCCGTGCTCGGCGGCGAGTCCTCGGGCGGCCTGACGGTGCGCGGATGGATCCTCGGCAAGGACGGCATCTTCGCGTGCGCCCTCGTCGCCGAGATGCTGGCCCGCACCGGCAAGACCATCTCGGAGCTGCGCCGGCACATCTGGGACATCACCGGCCGCCTGTACACCGCCGAGGCCGACGTGCCCGCCACCCCGGAGATGCGCGTCGAGGTGCCGCGCCGCCTCGCGGTCGAGCCGCTCACCCACATCGGCCGCTACCCCGTCGCGAGCGTCTCGCACCTGGACGGGACCAAGATCATGCTCGACGACGGAGGCTGGGCGCTGCTGCGCTTCTCCGGGACCGAGCCCGTGCTCCGCATGGTGGCAGAGGCAGACTCGCCCGAGAAGGCGCGCGAGCTGTGCGACTGGCTGAAGGGATTCGTGACCGCATGAGGTACGGACGCTTTGACGACGCGGCGTGCGAGTACGTCGTCGAACGACCCGACGTCCCGGTCTCCTGGACCAACTACCTGGGCACGAAGGACCTGTGCACCGTCATCGCCCATCACGGCGGCGGCTACTCGTACTACAAGTCCGCCCAGACCGGCCGCATCACGCGGTTCCGCCAGAACGGCGTCCCGCTCGACCGGCCCGGCAAGTACGTCTACGTGCGTGACGAGGAGGCCGACGGCGGCGCGGGCGACTTCTGGTCCGTCTCGTGGCAGCCGGTCGGCAAGCCGTTCGTGACCGACCCCGACGCGGCCGTGCCGCTCGACGGGTCGGCCGGCCGCTGGACGAGCGCGCACGGCACCGGCTACACGCGGTTCGAGTCGACCTACCGCGGCATCGACGCCTCCCAGACGGTGTTCGTCCCGCTCGACGACGACGCCGAGGTCTGGGACGTGCGGCTGACCAACACGACCGACCGGCCCCGCACCCTGACGGTGACCGGGTACGTCGAGTTCTCGTTCCACACCATCACGGTCGACAACCAGAACCTCCAGATGTCCCTGTACTCGCAGGGCGCCTCGTACGCCGACGGCGTGATCGAGGTCGACGCGTACTACGAACCGTGGACGTTCCACTACTTCGCCTCGGCCGGCCCCGACGGTGCGCCGGCCGACTCGTTCGACGCGATGCGCGACGCCTTCGTCGGCCCCTACCACGACGAGCGCAACCCGCTCGCCGTCACCACGGGCCGGTGCTCCGGCTCCCAGGGCACGACGCAGAACCACTGCGGCGCGCTGGCCCACCGGGTCACGCTCGCCCCGGGCGAGACGGCACGGCTGAGCTTCGTGCTCGGGTACGGCTCGCGCGACGCGGCCGGGCTGCGGATGCGCGCCAAGTACGCCGACCCAGCCGTCGTCGACGGCGAGTACGCGGCGCTCGTGGACCACTGGCGGGCCAAGCAGGCGCGGCTGCAGGTCACCACCCCGCACGCCGGCATGAACTCGATGCTCAACACCTGGACGCTGCTGCAGGCCGAGACGTGCGTCGTCTGGTCGCGGTTCGCGTCGTTCGTCGAGGTCGGCGGCCGCACGGGCCTGGGCTACCGCGACACGGCCCAGGACTGCATGAGCGTCATCCACTCCAACCCCGTCAGGTCGAGGCAGCGCATCGTCGAGCTGCTGCGCGCCCAGACCGAGGCCGGCTACGGGCTGCACCTGTTCGACCCGGCCGACTTCGACCCCGACGCGCCGAAGCTGCCCGACATCCCGTCGCCGACGATCGTGCCGAAGACGGACCGCTCCGCGCTCATCCACGGCCTGGAGGACACCTGCTCGGACGACCACCTGTGGCTCGTGCCGACCATCTGCGAGTACGTCAAGGAGACCGGCGACGTCGAGTTCCTCGGCGAGACGTTCGCGTTCGCCGAGGGCACGCCCGGGACGGTGTGGGAGCACCTGGAGCGAGCGCTCGACTTCACGTCGCAGCAGATCGGTGCCAACGGCGTCGCGCTCGGGCTGCGGGCCGACTGGAACGACGGCCTCAACCTCGGCGGCGGCGAGACGGCCCTGGTGACGTTCCTGCACGCGTGGGCGATCCGCGCCTACCTCGAGCTCGCCGTCCCGCTGGGCCGCACCGACGCGGTGGAACGCTACGAGGCCGAGCTGACGCGCCTCGCCCGCGTCGCCGACGTCGAGCTGTGGGACGGCCGGTGGTGGCGTCGCGGGATCACGCGCGACGGCGTCCTCATCGGGTCGGCGTCCAGCGCCGAGGGCCGCATCTTCCTCGAGCACCAGGCGTGGCCCGTGATCGGCGGCATCACCACGCGCGAGCGTGGTGTCGCCTCGATGGACGCGGTGCGCGAGCTGCTCGCCTCGCCCTACGGCACGCACCTCAACTGGCCCGCGTTCACGCAGGTCGACGACACCGTCGGGTTCCTGACGCGCGTCTACCCGGGCATCAAGGAGAACGCGGCGATCTTCTCCCACCCCAACGCCTGGCCCATCATCGCCGAGGCGCTCCTGGGCCGCGGCGAGCGGGCCATGGAGTTCTACGACGCGCTCCTGCCCTACCACCAGAACGACGAGATCGAGGTGCGCGAGGCCGAGCCGTACGCGTACGTGCAGTTCGTCTACGGGCGCGACCACGAACGGTTCGGGCTGGGCCAGAACCCGTGGCTCACGGGCTCGGCAGGGTGGATGTACACGGCCGCGACCAAGTACATCCTCGGCGTGCGCCCGGGCCTCGACGGCCTCGTGGTCGACCCGGCGATCCCGAGGGACTGGGACGGTTTCGAGGTGCGCCGCGAGTGGCGCGGGGCGGTCTACGAGATCACCGTGCGCAACCCCGAGCACGTCGAGCACGGGGTCCGCTCCGTCGTCGTCGACGGCGTCGCGCTGCCCGAAGGCACGACGACGGTGCCCGTCGCACCGGCCGGGACGACTGTCCAGGTGGCGGTCGTCTTGGGCTGACACGCCGCCCTCGGAGGGGCCGAGCACCTTCAGAAGTTCATCCATTGGACTTTTTCGGGCTCTCAGCCTGCCTGGAGGCCCTGGGCGTCCTAGCCTGGGTCCGAACGACCCCTCCGAGGATCTGGAAGGCCCGATGACCGAGCCCGCGCGGGGCGGCGCAGCCCCGACCACCGGCATCCTGCCGGCTGCTCTCCCGCCCACCACGCGACCGTCGACAGCGCTGCTGACGGACAAGTACGAGCTGACGATGCTCCAGGCCGCGCTGGCCAACGGCACCGCGCACCGGCACTGCGTGTTCGAGGTGTTCACCCGCAGGCTGCCCGCCGGTCGCCGCTACGGGGTGCTCGCCGGCACCGGGCGCGTGCTCGAGTCCTTGCCGCAGTTCCGTTTCGAGGACGCCGAGCTCACGTTCCTCGAGGAGACCGGCGTCGTCGACTCGCGCACCATCGACTTCCTGTCCGGCTACCGGTTCACCGGCTCGATCATGGGATACGCCGAGGGCGAGACGTTCTTCCCCGGCTCGCCCGTGCTCCAGGTCGAGGGCACGTTCGCCGAGGCCGTGCTGCTGGAGACGCTCATCCTGTCGATCCTCAACTACGACTCGGCCATCGCGTCCGCCGCCTCACGCATGACGTCCGCCGCGCTCGGGCGGCCCTGCCTGGAGATGGGCGCGCGACGCGCGCACGAGCAGGCTGCCGTCGCCGCCGCGCGCGCCGCCGTCGTCGCCGGGTTCGCCGGCACGTCCAACCTCGAAGCCGGCTACCGCTACGGACTGACGACCATCGGCACCGCCGCGCACGCCTTCACGCTGCTGCACGACGACGAGCTCAGCGCGTTCCAGGCGCAGGTCGCCGCGCTGGGCGCCGGGACGACGCTGCTGGTCGACACCTACGACGTCCACCAGGGCGTCATCCACGCCGTCCAGGCGGGCGGGACGGGCCTGGGCGCCGTGCGGCTCGACTCGGGCGACCTCGGCGGGCTCGCCGTCGAGGTGCGCCACCAGCTCGACGAGCTCGGCGCCACCGGCACCAAGATCACGGTGACCAGCGACCTCGACGAGTACGCGATCGCCTCGCTCGCCGCCGTGCCCGTCGACTCCTACGGCATCGGCACCTCGCTCGTGACCGGTTCCGGAGCCCCCACGTGCGGCATGGTCTACAAGCTCGTGGCCCGCGCCGACTCCTCCGGGGTGCTGCAGCCCGTCGCCAAGACGTCCCCCGGCAAGCCCAGCCAGGGCGGGCGCAAGAGCGCCGCACGCCGCCTGGGCCCCGACGGCCGCGCGATCGAGGAGGTGCTGGTCAGCGGCGACGACGAGACCGTCGCCCGCTGGTCGCCCGAGACCGACGACCTGCGCCCGCTGCTCGTGCCCCTCGTCATCGACGGAGCGGTCGACTCGCGCTGGGTCGGGCCGCACGGCGTCGAGAGCGCGGCTCGCGCGCACCAGGCGTCCCGGGCCGAGCTGCCCCGCGGTGCGCGACGGCTGTCCGCGGGCGACCCGGCGATCCCGACGGTGCAGGTCACGCTCCGCTGAGACGACCCCGCGGCCTCTCGGTGAAGGTGAGCGCGGTCAGGTGCCCGCGACGAACCAGGTGCGGACCAGCGCGATGCGCGCCTCGAGCTGCGCGGCCGTGGCCAGCGGGACCTCGGGGCCACCGCAGCGGCGGCGCAGCTCGGTGTGGACCGACCCGTGCGGCCGTCCCGACCGGCGAGCCCACGCCGAGACCAGCTTGGACAGCTCCTTGCGCAGCGCCGCGGCGCGCCGGTGCTCCAGCTCGGCCTCGGCGGCCGTGAGCTCGCGGCCGCTCCCCTCGCCCCTGCCGCGAAGCTGGTCGGCCTGCCGCTGGCGCAGCAGCGTCGCGACCTGTTCGGGCTCGAGCAGGCCCGGCAGCCCGAGGAAGTCGAGTTCCTCGGCCGAGCCGACGTCGGCGCCCGTGCCGAACTGACCGCCGTCGAACAGCACGCCGTCGAACGACGCCTGCGACTCCATCGCCTCGAAGGCGCCCAGCAGGTCGCCCGACGCCTTCTCCTCGCGGTTGGCCGCGGCGAGCAGGGCGGCCTCCGGGTCGTACTCGATGCCCTGTTCCTCGGCCGTCGCCGGGCGGTCCAGGGCGTGGTCACGCTCGATCTCCATGCCGCCCGCCAGCTCCAGCAGGGGCGCGACCGACGGCAGGAACACCGACGCCGTCTCGCCACGCGCGCGCGCCCGCACGAACCGCCCGACGGCCTGGGCGAAGAACAGCGGCGTCGAGGTCGAGGTCGCGTAGACGCCCACGGCCAGCCGCGGCACGTCCACCCCCTCCGACACCATGCGCACGGCCACCATCCACCGGGCGTCGCCCTGGGCGAACTCGTCGATGCGGGCCGAGGCGCCGTCGTCGTCGGACAGCACCACCGTGGGGCTGTGCCCCGTGATGCGGGCCAGGTGCCCGGCGTAGGCGCGCGCGGCCGTCTGGTCGGTCGCGATCACGAGCGCGCCCGCGTCGGGCACGGCGCGGCGCACCTCGGTGAGGCGCTTGTCGGCGGCCGCGAGGACCGACGGGATCCACTCGCCGTTCGGGTCGAGCGCGGTACGCCACGCCTGCTGCGTCAGGTCCTTGGTCATCGCCTCGCCCAGGCGGGCCGAGACCTCGTCACCGGCCTTGGTGCGCCATCGCATGCTGCCCGAGTACGTCATGAACAGCACCGGACGCACGACCTTGTCGCGCAGCGCGTCACCGTAGCCGTAGGTGTAGTCCGCCTTGGAGCGGCGGATGCCGTCGCGGTCGGCCTCGTAGGTGACGAACGGGATGGGTGCGGTGTCCGAGCGGAACGGCGTGCCGGTCAGCGCCAGGCGGCGCTCGGCGTCCTCGAACGACTCGCGGACGGCGTCACCCCAGCTCAGCGCGTCGCCGCCGTGGTGCACCTCGTCGAGGATGACGAGCGTGCGCGCGGCCTCGGTGCGGGCCCGGTGCAGTGCGGCGTTGGCGGCGACCTGCGCGTACGTCAGCGCGACGCCGTCGTAGTGGGCGCCGTGGCGGCCCTGGGAGTTCTTGAACGACGGGTCGAGGCGGATGCCCACGCGCGCGGCGGCGTCGGCCCACTGGTGCTTGAGATGCTCGGTGGGGGCGACGACGGTCACGCGCCGCACCACGCCGCGCTCGATGAGATCGGTCGCCACGCGCAGCGCGAACGTCGTCTTGCCCGCGCCGGGAGTCGCGACGGCGAGGAAGTCGCGCGGCTCCTTCGCGCGGTACAGCTCGAGCGCCTCGGCCTGCCACGCACGCAGGTTGGACGCCGTGCCCCACGGCGCCCGGCGCGGGAACGCGGGGCTGAGCTGGGAGGCGGCCGCCGACGACGGCGCCTGCGGCGTGACACGCCGCACCGGCTCGGGCCGGAGCTCCGGTTCGGGCTCCGGCTCGGCCGCTGCGGCGAACAGATCGAAGGGATCGGGTTCCGGTAGCGGCAATGCGCTCACTTGCTCGGTTCGCTCCCGCCGTCCTGCGGTTCCCGCAGCCCTTCGTAGATCGCCTTGCACGCCGGGCAGACGGGGAACTTGTTGGGGTCGCGGCCAGGCACCCAGACCTTGCCGCACAGGGCGATGACGGGCTTTCCCGTCATCGCCGACTCCATGATCTTCTCCTTGCGCACGTAGTGCGCGAAGCGTTCGTGATCCCCCGGTTCGACCTCCTGCCGCGTCTCCTCGCGCTCCAGCAGGTCCGTGCCGGCACCGGGCTCGTGGGGCGATGCCGGCTGTGCGTGGGGAGATGAGAGGGGCTCGCTCATGCCCGGCAGTCTACGGCCCGCCCATCCCCCGTGGGTGAGGCCGGGTCCGAGCCGTCTCGCTCGCTGGCCTGGGGCGAGCCACGCGCCGCGGGGTTGTCGAGGGCACGGTCCGTGCCCTCGACAACCCCGCGGCGGGCGTGGGTTACAGGCCCTGCCAGGAGGGCTTGCTCGCGTACGTCTCGCGGTAGTAGTCCGCCAGCTGCAGGCGTGAGGCCGCACCCTCGTCGACCAGGACGGTCGCGTGCGGGTGCAGCTGCATCACCGTCGCCGGCCACAACGCCGACACCGGGCCCTCCACGAGCTGGTGCACGGCCTCGGCCTTGCCCCGCCCCGTGGCCAGCAGCACCAGATGCCGTGCCGCCATGATCGTGCCCAGCCCCTGCGTCAGGCAGTGCCGCGGCACCTGCTCGACATCACCGCCGAAGAACCGCGCATTGTCCTGCCGCGTCTGGCTCGTCAACGTCTTGATCCGGGTCCGCGACGCCAACGACGAACCCGGCTCGTTGAACGCGATATGCCCATCGGTGCCGATCCCCAGCAGCTGCAGATCCACACCCCCGGCATCCACGATCGCCTTCTCGTACGCCGCGCACGCCGCCGGCAGATCCGCCGCCGACCCGTCCGGGCCGTGCACCTGCCGGCTGGGCCACCCCACCGGGGAGGCGATCTCCCGCTCGATCACGTTGCGGTACCGCTCCGGATGATCCGCCGCGATCCCCACGTACTCGTCGAGCATGAACCCCGTCGCCGACGCGAACGACAACCCCGACTCGGCATGACGCCGCGCCAGCTCGCCGTACACCGCCAACGGGCTCGACCCCGTCGCCAACCCCAGCACCGCATCCGGCTTCGCCCGCAACAACGACTCCACCGCATCCGCCGCCAGCACCGCCAGCTCATCAGCGGGAGCGATCACGACTTCCATCTCGGGCCTCCTGGTCCAGGTCTCGCACCCGGGACGCATGCCCGGGGCCGGGGCCAGGGCCGCTGTGGCCCCGGCCCGCAGGGTTTTGGGTCTCAGACGCACCCGGTGGGCGCGACGGCACGCGTCGCCGGCAACGGCGTCGTGCGTGCGAGGACGGCGGCACCGACCGCCGCGACGGGCACGTCGCCGGGTGCCAGCAGCACCCGGTCGGGCAGCCCGAGCGAGTCGAGGAACGGCGACGTCATGGCCTGCCGTTCGAGTGCCGCGCGCACCGCGACGAGCAGGGGCTCGCCAAGCTGGGCGACTCCGCCGCCCAGCACGACCCGCCGCACGTCGACGCTCAGCACGAGCATCCGGATCGCCGCGGCGACGGCGTCGGCGTAGGTGTCCCGGGCCGCCTGCGCGGCCGGGTCGCCCGCGGCGGCCGCCTCGAAGAGCTCGACCGGCGCGGGCCGGTCGGTCCGGGCAGGCCACAGCCGGTCGACGGCCGAGCCCGACGCGTACAGCTCGAGGCAGCCACGCTGCCCGCACGGGCACACGGGCCCGTCGGGCACGACGGGCACGTGCCCGATCTCCCCCGCGGCACCCGCACCGCGCCGCACCACGCCGTCGAGCACGAGCCCGGCGGCCAGGCCGGTGCCGAGAGCGAGGAACGCGAGGTCGATGGGCCGGACCGCATGGCCCGGCGCGAGGTGGGCGGCGCCGAGCGCGGCCACGTTCAGGTCGTTGTCGACGACGACGCCGACACCGAGCTCGGCGCACAACCGGACCGCGAGCGGCAGCGTCGCGTCCTCGAGGCCGAGGTTGACGGCGTGCCGCACGGTGCCGTCCTCATGGTTGACGAGGCCTGGCACGCCCACGCCGACGCCGTCGAGCGCGGCCACCTCGATCCCGGCACGTTCGGCGACCTCCTGCACCGCGCGCACCGCCCCGCCGATGACGGCGTCGGGGCCGCGCCCGGTGGCGATGCGGGTCTGCGCGAGCACGCTGCCGTCGGGGGCGAGCAGCGCCGCGAGAGTCTTGGTGCCGCCGATGTCGAGACCGACCGTGGGCCGGTCGCCGACGCCGTCCGCCGTGGGCGGGCCTTGGGCAGGTGTGGAGTCTGTGCTCATGTCAGCCCTTGACCGCGCCCGAGACGAGCCCGCTGGTCATCCGCCCCTGCACGAACAGGAAGAAGATGATGACGGGCAGGGCGATCAGGGACGAGGCCGCCATGACTTGCGCCCAGTCGACGCCGCGGCTCGCGGACGCCGAGATGAAGCCGCGCAGCCACAGCGGCAGCGTCTGCGCCGACTGCCCCGGCAGGGCGACGAGCGCGATGGTGAACTCGTTCCAGGCCTGCAGGAACGCGTACACGCCCGAGGCGACCAGCCCGGGGGCCAGCAGCGGCAGGGTGATCCGGATGAACGCCTGCGTGCGCGAGAGGCCGTCGACCATCGCGGCCTCCTCGAGCTCGGCCGGGATGCCGGCCACGAAGCCGCGCAGCATCCAGATGGTGAACGGCACGACGGCGGCCGTGTAGAGCACCGAGACGCCGAGCACGTTGTTGAGCAGGCCGGCGCTCGAGAGCATCTTGTACTGCGCGATGAACAGGCCCTCGGCCGGCAGCATCTGGATGAACAGCACCGCCAGCACGAACGACTTGCGCCCGCGGAAGCGGTACCGGCTGATCGCCAGCGCGCCGAGGAACGCGAAGACGAGCACGAGCACGACGGTCAGCCCGGTGATCGCCAGGCTCATGCGCAGCGCCGTCCAGAACCCGCTGCCCGCACCGAGCAGGGCCTTGAAGTTGGAGAGGGTGGCGTGCGTGGGCAGGAACTGCGGCGTCGTCGCCCGCAGGAGGGCGTTGGGGTGAACGCCGACAGCATCATCCAGTAGACGGGGAACGCCCAGAGGGCGGCGACGACGAGGGCGAACAGCGACAGCAGCCACTTGCCGATCCGGCGAGGAGTGAAGCGGGCACGCGGCCGCGGGCGACGCTCGACGGTGGCCGCGCCGACGGGCGGGGCGGTGGTGACGGCGGTCATGCCTCGTCCTCCTTCATCAGGCTGCGCACGTAGGGCGCGGACAGCACGATGGTGAGCAGCAGCACGAAGATCGACACCGCGGCCGCGCCACCGAAGTTGTTGCGGGCCATGCCGAGCTCGTAGATGAAGTTGCCCAGCAGGTTGGTCTCGGAGACCGGAGCACCGGCGTCCTGCAGCAGCCGGATCTGCGCGAACACGCGCAGGTCCCAGATGATCTGCAGCAGCAGCACGATGGCGAGCACGGGGCGCACGAGCGGCATGATGATGCGCCACAGGATCTGGCTGCTGTTCGCGCCGTCGATACGGGCCGCTTCGAGCAGCTCGTCGTTGACCTGGGTGAGCCCGGCGAACAGCGACAGAGCGACGAACGGCACGGACATCCACACGATGATGAGCGTCGCGATGAAGAAGAACGACATGGGTGTCGCGAGCCAGGAATGCCCGCGGTAACTTTCGAACCCGGCCTGGACGAGCAGCCAGTTGACGACGCCGGTGCGGGCGTCGAACAGCCACCGGAACACGGTGACGGCGGCGATGACGGGCGTGGCCCAGGCGAGCAGCATGGCGATCTGGACGACGACCTTGACCCAGCCGTACACGGCCCGCATGAGGAGGGCGACGGCGAGGCCGATGAGGACGGTCAGGCCTGCGTTGACCATGCAGAAGAGGATGGAGCGGATGACGACGGCGAAAGCGCTGTCGTCGGAGAAGATCCTCGCGTAGTTGTCGAGCCCGGCGAACGCCGGCGGCTGCCCGAACTGCTGGGCGAGCCCGAACTCCTGGAACGAGGTGACGATCTGCCAGTAGACCGGGTACCCGAGGCCGAGCAGGAGCACGGCGACGGCGGGGATGAGCAGCAGATACGGCGTGAGCGGTCGGCGGCGTTGCCGGATGGGCGCGTCCAGCGCCGAGGTGGCCATGGGACGGAACTCCTTCGCGGGGGCGAGGTCTCGGTGCGGGGGCGGCGGCGAGCCGCCCCCGCACCGATCGTGGGTCAGGACTGGCCGTTGAGCATCGGCGTGAGCTTGGCGTCGTACTTCTCCGCCAGAGCCTTGACGTCGCCGCCCTCGGCGATCTCCTTGAAGAGGTCCTCGTAGACGAAGGCACCCTCGACGGCGGCCCAGCCCGGCGCGGCCGGGGTGAGCTTGGAAGCCTGGGCGGTCTTGATCATCGTCTGGGCGAACTTGTCGACACCGAGCGACGAGGCGTAGTCCGAGTTGGCCGGGCCGAGGCCCGCGCCACCGAGCATCTTCTGGAAGTCGGCCGAGAAGATGATCCGCAGCAGGTTCTCCGCCAGCTCCGGGTGCTTCGACTTGGCCGAGATCGCGACGTTGGAGCCACCGGCGAACACCGGGGCCACGCCGCCGTCGACGCCCGGCAGGGCGAAGATGTCGAAGCGCGAGTCGTCGACCATGCCGTCGCGAACGTCCTTGCCCTCGTCGTTCTTCACGAGGTCACCGATCGACCAGCGCGCCCAGCCCGGGGCCATGATGGTCGCGGCGGCGGGGGCGGACCCGTCGGTGCCGTCGTTGATGAAGTCCCAGTACGCGACGTCGCGGTCGGTGCTCGGCAGCAGCGAGGCGCCCTGGTACACCTCCTGCCACTGCTCGAGGCCCTTGATGGTGTTCGGGTCGGACAGCGTCGACGTCCACGTGGTGCCGTCGACGGTGGCGAGCTCGCCGCCGTTCGCGAAGACCCACGAGATGCCGTTGCGCCAGTCCTGGCCGCCCATGGCGAAGCCCGACTGGGTGTCGGTCTTGAGCTTCTTGACCGACTCGGTGAACTCGCTCAGCGTCTGGGGCACCTCGAGGCCGGCGGCCGTCCAGATGTCCTTGCGGTAGAACATGTAGCGCGAGCCGAAGTAGTACGGCAGGGCGAAGTGCTTGCCGTCGAAGTCGCCGGCCTCGACGAAGGACGGGAGCAGCTTGTCGCCGCCCAGCTCCTGGTAGAGGTCGGGCGAGATCTCGCGGAACGCGCCGACGGCGCTGAAGGTCGGCGCCTGCGTGTTGCCGATCTCGACGACGTCGGGGTGTTCTCGGCGTCCGCCAGGGCGGTGGTCAGCTTGGTGACCAGGCCGTCCCAGCTCTGCTCCTCGATGGTGAGCGTCGAGCCCTCGTTCTCGGCCTCGAACGTCTTCTTGAGGTAGTCACGCAGGTCCTGAGGCGTGTCGGCGCCGTTGACCCAGAGCGTGATGTTGGCTGCCTCGGGCGCGCCGGTGGTCGCATCGGTGGAGGTGTCGTCACCGGTGTCGCTGCTGCACGCGGCGAGCGCAAGCGCCACGGTGATGGTCGATGCCACAGACGTGGCAACGAGGCGATTCCGCTTCATTGGGGGTTCATTTCCTCTCGTTGGAGCGTCGACGGCTGCGCCGTCGTGCTGGGGGGTTTCGTTGCTTGCCTGGTGCGCAGGCGGTTGTTGGCGCCGGATCACGGGTGGGCTGGGACTACGACACCCCCAGCTGGGCACCCAGGACGAGCACGGCGGCGCCAGCGAGCACCACGTCCTCGTCCAAGGTGGCCATCCGCAGCCGCAGCTGGTTGCTGACGGCCGGCATGGTTCGCTCGACGACGGTGGCCCGTGCGGCCTCCCGCAGGGCGCCGTCGAGCAGATCGGCGGGGCCGGACAGCAGCACCTCGCCGAGATTGAGGGCGGAGACCACGGGGGCGAGCGTGGTTCCGAGGATGCGGCCGACGCCTGCGAGCACCGCGTCGGCGGCCTCGCGGTCGAGGCCCGCGACCGCGCGGCGCAGCGCCCGCGCGGACAGGACGGTCTCCAGGCAGCCGCGGCGCCCGCAGGCGCAGACGTCGCCGTCGTCGACGACCGTCACGTGGCCGAGCTCGCCGGCGGCGCCGTGCGCTCCGTGCACCCGGTCGCCGTCGACGACGAGCCCGGCACCGACGCCCTGGCCGACGGTCACGACGAGCATCGAGTCGGCGCCGCCGCCATAGGTGTACTCGCCCAGCGCGGCGGTGTCGGCGTCGTTGGCGACGTGGACCGGCAGGCCGAGCCGTTCGGAAAGGATGTCGGCGAGCGGCAGGTCGGACCACCTGCGGTTGGGCGCCTCGATGACGCGCCCCTCCTCGGTGATGACGCCGGGTGAGCCGATGCCCACGCCGATGACCGACTGGGTGGCCGCGGCGACGAGGCGACGCGCGAAACGTTCTACGAGCGCCACGAGTGCGTCGCCCGTGCGGTCGTCGACGTCGAGGGAGCGGCGCACGACGGCCTCGCCCGTGAGCGTGAGGACGGCGCCGCGCATCACGGTGTCGTCCGACAGGTCGACCGCGACGATCTGGTACGCGTCGGTGCGCATCCCGACGAGGATCGCCGGCTTCCCGACCCCGCGGCCCCGCTGGACCCCCAGCTCCTCGACGAGCCCCTCGGCGAGAAGCTGGTTGATGAGGTCGGACACGGTCACCCGGGTCAGCGCGGTCGCCCGGGCGAGGTCGGCGCGAGACGTGGGGCCCTCGTGGAACAGGTGCTGCAGCACCAGCGCGCGGTTGTGCGCGCGGGTGTGCTCGGGGAGCACCTTGGCCGTGGCACGAAGCCCGGAGCCGAGGGCCCGCCGCGAGGCGCTGGCACTGGATGTCGAGGACATGTTTGTTAGTAAAGCGTCTTAACGTGAAACCGTCCACGGCCGCGGCGCGGCGTGATCGAATCGAGACGCAACCGCCCCGATCGTGACCGGACGGTGACCTGAAGCGTGCCCAACCGAGTCCTCGTGCCGACACACTCGGGACATGGAACGAACCCTGGGCACCGCACGCCGCGCCCACCGTCCCGGACTGCTCGTCGCGCTCGCAGCAGCGCTGCTGCTCGCGGGGTGCACGGCCTCCGGCCCGTCCGGCGCGGGCGACTCCGCCGACCAGGGCGGGGCCAACAGCGCGGAACACGCCGCCGCCGGTGCCGAGTACCGCGCCGGAACGACGTCCGACGACGCCGCCGTCGGCACGCGAGAAGTGGTCACGACCGGCACCGCGACCCTGGTCGCCGCCGACCCCTTCGACGCCGCCATGCGCATCGCCTCCCACACGGAGGCCGCAGGAGGGCGCGTCGAGGCGCGCGAGGAGCAACGAGGCATCGACGGCGAGCCGGCCAGCGCTCACCTGACGCTCCGCCTGCCCGCCGAGACGGTCAACGCCACGATCGACGCGTTCCGCAGCCTCGGCGACGTCGCCGACGTCTCGATCAGCAAGCAGGACGTCACCGCGACGGGCCGCGACCTCGACGCCCGCATCGCCGCGCTCCAGGCGTCCACGACACGCCTCACCGAGCTCATGGCAGGCGCCGCGAACACCGCCGACCTGCTCAAGGTCGAGCAGGAGCTCGCCAACCGCCAGGCGGACCTCGACGCCCTCAGGGCACAACGCGCCGACCTCAGCGACCGCGTCGCGATGTCGACGCTCGACGTGCACATCGTCGCCGACGAGGACGCCATCGCGGCACTCGCCCCGCCGCCCACGGGGTTCCGCGGCGGGCTCGAAGCCGGGTGGCACGCGCTCACCGCCGCGGCGCGCGCGGCAGCCGTGGCCTTCGGCGCCGTGCTTCCGTGGCTCGTCCTCGCAGGCGCCGGGCTCGCGGCGTGGCGCGGCGTCGCCGCCCTGGTGCGCCGCCGCCGCCCGGCCCCGCCGGTCACGAGCGCGCCGGTCACGAGCGCGCCGACGAACCCGACATGAGACGACGACGGCGGGCCGCCCTGGGGGCGGCCCGCCGTCGTCCGACAACTGGCTGATGGTGGAGCTGCAGGGAATCGAACCCTGGTCCGGTGACGCTTTTCCAGGACTTCTCCGGGCGCATTCTGCTATGGATTTTCTCGGCCCCCGCGCTTGCGCAGACTCATTCGCGGACGGGCTCAGTCGTCTAGGTGTCCCACCAGCCCCGACGACGTGAGCTGGCAGCAGTGGCTCTCTAGATGACGCAAGCTACCGGGTCGAGAGCGATCCCGGGCTCACGGACTTCGAGGCTCGCTCAGGCGGCGAGGGCGAAGTCGTTGCGCGTGTTATCGGCAACTATAGGTTTGCAGACATCGTTAACGAGATAAGCCTGCATCCTCGGCCCGCTTCTCCTCGAAGCACGACCACCGTCGAAACCGATCAGCCCCATGTGCAGTTGTCAACGCCCCCTCGCGGGAGCACCCCGGCCACGCCGGGAAGTCTCAGCCTACCGGAGCAACACCCGACGCAGCGACCGAATTCCGGCCTCAGGCGAGCAGCTCGCGCTGCCGCATCGCGCGCTGGGCCTCGCGCATGTCCTGCTGCTCACGCAGCGTCTGGCGCTTGTCGTACTCCTTCTTGCCCCGCGCGAGAGCGATCTCGACCTTCGCCCTCCCGTCGAGGAAGTACAGCGACAGCGGCACGATCGTGTGCCCCTTCTCCTGCACCTTGTGGCCCAGGCGCACGATCTCGTCCTTGTGCAGCAGCAGCTTGCGCTTGCGGCGCGGGGCGTGGTTGTTCCAGGTGCCCTGGAAGTACTCGGGGATGTGGACCCCCTCGAGCCACGCCTCGCCGCGGTCGATCAGCACGAACCCGTCGACGAGCGACGCGCGACCCATGCGCAGCGCCTTGACCTCCGTCCCGGACAGCACGACGCCGGCCTCGAGGACGTCCTCGATCACGTAGTCGTGGCGTGCCTTCTTGTTGTTCGCCACGATCGTACGCACGGGGCCCTGGGGTGCCTTCGCCTTGGGCTTCGGCTGGGCCTGCGGCACCTGCTTGGGCGCGCCCTTCGCCACGGTTGCTCCTTCTTC
The DNA here is from genome assembly GCF_004135345.1 of Xylanimonas allomyrinae. Lineage (NCBI taxonomy): Bacteria > Bacillati > Actinomycetota > Actinomycetes > Micrococcales > Promicromonosporaceae > Xylanimonas > Xylanimonas allomyrinae. The sequence goes on along the minus strand of NZ_CP035495.1, from coordinate 194,020 downwards.
CGGTCGGCCTCCCAGGATACGGCGCCGCCGGAGTCCGGTCTGCGGTATTTCGCTCCGGCTCGCTGCCGGCGCCCCTACGGCAGGCGCGTCATCGGGTCGACCGTCGTCCCGTTGACGTACACCTCGAAGTGCAGGTGGCACGCCGTGACGGTGCCGGTCGCGCCCGCGAGCCCGACCTGCTGCCCCTTGCTGACCCACTGGCCTGCCCGCACGCTGAACTGCGACAGGTGCATGTACCGGGTCATGATGCTCTGCCCGCGGTCGCTGCCGTGGTCGATGATCACGTTGTTGCCCGCGCCGCTGTCGTAGTACGCCTTGACGACGTAGCCCGACTGAGACGCGTAGATCGGCGTGCCGCAGTACGCGCGGAAGTCCGTGCCGGCGTGCAGCCGCCAGTAGTGGAGCACGGGGTGGAAGCGCCACCCGTAACCGCTGGTCACGTACGGCACCGCCGTCGGCCATCCGAGGAACGTGCTCGTCGACGGCGGAGCCACTCCACCGCCGCCTCCCCCGCCGGAGGTGCCACCGCCGCCGGAGCCGTTGTTCTTGTCCTGCTCGCGGGCGGCCTCCTCCTCCTGACGGCGCTGCTCGGCGATGCGGTCGTCACGGTCCTTCTGCTCCGCGATGATCGCCTTGAGCTCGCCCTCGAGCGCCTTCTGCGAGGTCTCGTTCGCGCTGATCTCCGCGAGCGCGGCAGCCTTCTGGCTCTCGATCTCTGCCGTGAGCTGCTGCTGCTGGGCGATGAGCTGCTCGACCTCGGCCTTGCGGTCGCTCGCCTCCTGCTCTGCTCGCTGGGCCGTGGCCACGTTGGCGTCGGCGGCCTGCTTGAGCTGCGTGATCGTCTCGCGGATCGCCTGCAGCCGGGCCTCCTGGTTGCGGGCCACGGCCTCCGCGTCCTGGAGCTGGGTGAGCGCACGCGCCTGCGACCGAGCCGCCGACGACGAGACCGCATACGTCTGGAGGAAGTCCTCGGTGGACTGGGCACCGGTCACGATCCCCAGCGCGGACACCCTGCCCTGGCCGCGAGCGGCCTCGCGGGCCATCTGCGCGATGTCCGCGCGGGCCGCGTCGACCTGGTGCGAGCCGCTCGCGATCTGCGCGGTGACGGCCGACTCCTGGTCCTGCGCGTCCTGGAGCCGCTGCGCGAGGATCTCGGCCTCACGACGCGCGGCCTCGAGGTCTGCCTGTGCCCGAGCCAGCTCTGCCTGCGCGACCGGCAGCCGGCCCTCGACGGTGTTGAGGTCGAGCACCGCCTTCGCGAGCTTCGCGTTGGTCTCGTCGAGGTCTTCCTGGAGGGTGGCCCGTTCGGCCTTCTTCGCCTTGGCCTGCTGCTCGGCGGCCGCCCTGCGGTCGTCGATGTCGTCCGCCGACGCCGACGAGGCCGCCCCGAGCCCCAGCCCGAGGACGAGCAGCACCGCCGTCGCGGCTCGCGCCAGATTCTTTCCCTTGCCCGGACCTGCGTGCATCATCGAGCCTCACACCCTCGTGTAACGGTTGAGCGTCACGACCGACGAGACCACGGCGAGCGCCACCGCGATCCCGACCAGCAGCGGCGCCACCTGCAGGACGTCGCTCGTGGTCACGTAGGCGACCCACGTGACGGACTTCTCGAGCCAGTCGGTGACGAGATAACGCACGCCGAGCCACAGACCGCCGACGGCGAGCAGCGACCCGATGACGGCGGCGATCGCGCCCTCAAGCAGGAACGGCAGCTGGACGAAGAGGTTCGACGCGCCCACGAGCCGCATGATCCCGGTCTCCCGCCGTCGCGAGACCGCCGACAGGCGGATCGTCGTCGTGATCAGGAGGCCGGCCGTGAGCAGCATGACGACCGCGAGGCCCACGGCAAGCATCGACAGCCGGTTGAGCGCGAGGAACAGGGGCCGGAAGATGGCTCGCTGGTCCTCCACGACCTCGACACCGTCACGGCCCTGCAGCACGTCGGCGACGACCTCGTAGTGGCTCGGGTCGCGGAGCTTGAGCCGCAACGACGCCTGCATGTCGTCCTCGGTGAGCTGTGTTCCCTGGTATCCGTCGGGGTAACGCTCCTGGAAGGCACGGAACGCGTCGGCCTTGGTCTCGACGTAGGTGTGGGCGACCTCGCCGCCCAGCTCGTCGTCGATCACGCGGCGGATCGCGTCGATCTGTTCCTGTGTGGCCTCGCCGCCGGCGCACGTGGGCGCCGCCGAGAAGTCCCTGGGGCACAGGAAGACGGAGACCTCGACGCGGTTGTACCAGTCGTCCTGGAGCTTGCCGACCTGCGCCTGGATGAGGGCGGCCGCGCCGACGAAGGCGAGCGAGACGAACGTCACCAGGACGACGGACACGACCATGGACAGGTTGCGGCGCAGCCCGCGCAGCACCTCGGTCAGGACGAACTGAACGCGCATCGGTCAGTCCTCCCCTCTCATGCGCAGGGCGTGCTCACGCAGCACCTGCTGCACGATGTCGTCGGCATCGGCCGGGGGACCCGCTGCGGGGTCGACCAGACGCGCCGCACCGTAGGGCGCCGGGACCGTGTAGGTGATGGGTGCGGGTGGGGCCGCAACCGGGGCGTCGCCGTCGCCGTCGCCGTCGAAAGCACCGTCGACGTCGAACGGGATGTCGGGTTCGCGCGGGATCGGGTCTGGTGTCTCACGGCTCGCCGCGGGAACGGCCGTCGCCGCGGGAACGGTCGTCGCCGCGGGAACGGTCGTCGCCGCGGCCGGCACGACGGCGTCGGCCTGCGCTGCCGCGACCAGCACGCCGTCGGCTCGCTGCTCCTGAGGCACGTCGTGCGCGGGCTCCGCGGGCGGCACGTCGACGTCGATGCCCGCGACCGGCGCCTCGCCCGCCGCCGGCCGTTCGCCGTCGCCGGCCGCCACGGCCGGCGCGTCACCCGAGTCCGCCACGGCCGGCACGGCTTCGGCTGCCGCCCTGGGCGCCTCCTCGACGCCGCCGGCGCTGACCGCGGGCGCGACGGCCGCGTCGTCGGCGGTCGTCACCGCAATGGGCCCCGCGGTGGGCCCCGCAACGGGTCCCGCGAGGGGCCCCGCGTTGTGCTCCGCGATCGGCTCCGCAAGGGGCTCCGGGTCGCGCGCCGTGCGACGCAGGCGGCTCTGGCGGCGCTGCCGCGTCTCGTTCGCGGCTTCCTCGACCGCACGGGCCGCAGCGGCCTCCGCGGCCGCCTCCGCCTCGAGGTCGCCCGCCTCCGGGGTGACCTCGATGCGCGGCACCTGCCGTTGCCCCTGGCCGGGGGCGTCGAGCACCGGGGTCGCGGCGACGTCGGGCAGGATGCGCTCGCGCTCGCCGTAGACGCCGACCGTCTCGTCGCGCACCACCTGACCCGCCGAGAGCTCGACGACGCGCTTGCGCATCTCGTTGACGATCTCGTCGTCGTGCGTGGCCATGACGACAGTGGTCCCGGTGCGGTTGATGCGTTCCAGCAGGCGCATGATGCCCAGCGACGTCGTCGGGTCGAGGTTTCCGGTGGGCTCGTCCGCCAGCAGGATCGGAGGGCGGTTGACGAACGCTCGCGCGATCGCCACGCGCTGCTGCTCACCACCGGACAGCTCGTGCGGGCGGCGCTTCTCCTTGCCGTCGAGGCCCACCATCTCCAGGACCTCGGGCACCGTCGTCTTGATGACGTGGCGCGGGCGGCCGATGACCTCGAGCGCGAACGCGACGTTCTCGGCGACCGTCTTGTTGGGCAGCAGACGGAAGTCCTGGAAGACCATGCCGATGCTGCGACGCAGGCTCGGGACCTTCCACCCGCTCAGCCGCGACAGGTCACGGCCGGCGACGTAGATGCGCCCCCGCGTGGGGCGCTCCTCGCGCAGGGCCAGGCGCAGGAACGTCGACTTTCCCGACCCTGACGCGCCCACGAGGAACACGAACTCGCCGCGTGCGACGTCGACGGAGACGTCGTGCAGGGCCGGCCTCGCGCCTCGCGAGTAGACCTTCGACACGCTCTCGAACCGGATCACGGCGCGGGCTCCCGTGGTTGGGGACGGAACAGCGGAGCGTTCGCCCGAGGCAGCCTCGGACGGACATTTCCGCGCTCGACCATCGCACGCCCGCCGAGAGCCCTGGGTCAGTGACACGCCGCTGTGCGCGAACCTGGACGCAGGTGCGCGGCGGTTTCGCGCGCGCATCGGAGGGCCCCTCGGAACACCCTGAATCACGCCTGGGTGCGGCCTGAAAGACGCGCTCGTGCGCCGTCAGGCCTGGGAGATCTGCGACGACCGCCGCCAGCGGATGCCGGCCTCGATGAAGTCGTCGATCGCGCCGTCGAACACGGCCGCCGGGTTGCCGCTCTCGTGCTCGGTGCGCAAGTCCTTGACCATCTGGTAGGGCTGCAGCACGTAGGAGCGCATCTGGTCGCCCCAGGACGCCTTGATGTCGCCCGCGAGCTCCTTCTTCTTGGCCGCCTCCTCCTGCTGGCGCACCAGCAGCAGGCGCGACTGGAGCACGCGCAGAGCGGCCGCGCGGTTCTGGATCTGCGACTTCTCGTTCTGCATCGACACGACGATGCCCGTGGGGATGTGCGTCATGCGCACCGCCGAGTCGGTCGTGTTGACCGACTGGCCGCCCGGACCCGACGAGCGGAACACGTCGACCTTGATCTCCGACTCAGGGATCTCGACGTGGTCGGTCTGCTCGATGAGCGGCACCACCTCCACGGCCGCGAACGACGTCTGACGCCGACCCTGGTTGTCGAACGGCGAGATGCGCACCAGGCGGTGCGTGCCCGCCTCGACCGACAGGTTGCCGAACGCGTACGGGGCATTGACCTCGAACGTCGCCGACTTCAGCCCCGCCTCCTCGGCGTACGAGGTGTCCATGACCTTCGTCGGGAAACCGTGCCGCTCCGCCCAGCGCAGATACATCCGCATCAGCATCTCGGCGAAGTCCGCGGCATCCACGCCGCCCGCACCCGACCGGATCGTCACGACGGCGTCGCGCGCGTCGTACTCGCCGCTCAGCAGCGTGCGCACCTCGAGCGCGTCCAGGTCCTTGCGGATCCCGTGGATCTCCGCCTCCGCCTCGGTGAGCGAGTCGGCATCCTCCATCTCGTTGCCCAGCTCGACGAGCGTCTCGACGTCGTCGATGCGCGAGCCCAGGTCCTTGACCCTGTTCAGCTCGGCCTGCGTCGCCGACAGCGCCGAGGTGACCTTCTGCGCCGCCTCCGGGTCGTCCCACAGGTCGGGGGCCGACGCCTGGTCCGAGAGCTCGGCGATCTTCCGCCGCAGCGCCTCGGGGTCGCTCACCGACTCGATGGACTCGAGCGTGGAGCGCAGCGCGCGGATCTCTGCGGGAAAGTCGATGGAGGCCACGAGTGTCAAGGCTACCTGGGTGCCCGGGTGGGCGAGCACGCGGGCGCTCTCGGCCCACAAGGTTTGTCCACAGGGGTTTTCAGACGGCCGGTCGTATCGATTACCCTTCCCGGCGCGGTGGCCCAGCCGGGGCCGCACGCACCGAGCGGCCGGGCCTCCGACCAGCGGCCGGCCAGGGAAAGGGACCTCGCATGACCGCCGTGATCGACGACCCCGCGACCATCCTCGAGCACGAGGTGCGCGAGCTGGTTCGCCGCCGCGGCATCGACCCGGTGCGAGAGCGAGAAGCCCTCGACCGCCTCGTCACCGACGCCGTCGGCGACTACGCCGACCGGACCGCACGCGGGCTCGTCCCCGCCCTGCCCGACGCCGCGCGGACCGCACGCGCCCTCGTCGACTCCCTCGCCGGCCTCGGACCCCTCCAGCAATACCTCGACGACCCCACCGTCGAGGAGATCTGGCTCAACTCCCCCGCCCAGGTCTTCGTCGCGCGCGGCGGCGTCCCCGAGCTCACCACGACGATCCTCACCGAGCAGCAGGTGCGCGACCTCGTGGAACGGATGCTCAAGGCGAGCGGGCGACGGCTCGACCTGTCCTCACCGTTCGTCGACGCGGCCCTCCCCGACGGGTCGCGGCTGCACGTGGTCATCCCCGACATCACCCGCTCGCACCTGGCGATCAACATCCGCAAGCACCTGGTCCGGGCCCACCGCCTCGAGCACCTGGTCCGGCTCGGGTCGCTCACGCCGCACGCTGCCGCATTCCTCGACGCGGCGGTGCGCGCCGGGCTCAACATCCTGGTCGCGGGAGCGACCCAGGCAGGCAAGACGACGATGCTCAACGCCCTCGCCGGCTCGATCCCCGCCTCACAGCGGGTCATCACCGCCGAGGAGGTCTTCGAGCTGCGCCTCGACGTGCGCGACGTCGTGGCGATGCAGTGCCGCCAGGCGTCGCTCGAAGGCACCGGGGAGATCCCGCTGCGGCGGCTGGTCAAGGAGGCGCTCCGGATGCGACCCGACCGCATCGTCGTAGGCGAGGTGCGCGAGGCCGAGAGCTTCGACCTGCTCGTCGCCCTCAACAGCGGCGTGCCGGGCATGTGCACGATCCACGCCAACTCGGCACGCGAGGCCGTGACCAAGCTGTGCACGCTCCCGCTGCTCGCGGGCGAGAACGTGACCCACCACTTCGTGGTGCCGACGGTGGCCAGCGCCGTCGACGTCGTCGTCCACCTGGGCGTGACGCCCGACGGCGCGCGGCAGGTGCGCGAGATCGTGGCGGTGACGGGACGCGTCGAGGAGGGGCGCGTCGAGACCGCGGGCCTGTTCCACCGCCAGCCCGCCGCGCTCGGCGGGCGCCTCGTGCGCGGCGACGGGTTCCCGCCCGGCGAGGAGCGGTTCGCGCGCGTCGGCCTCGACGTGCGCGCGCTGCTCGCGGGCGAGGCGGCCTGACGTGGGCGTGCTCGCGGGGCTGCTGCTGGGGCTCGGCCTGTTCTGCCTGTGGTGGTCGTGCTGGATGCCTGACGGGCGGCCCCGGCGCACCTCCGCGCGCCGGGCGCGCACCCAGGATCTGCTGGTGCAGGCCGGCGCGGCCTCGGTGACTCCCGGCGCGCTCCACGGGGCGAGCGCGGTGCTCGCCGTCGTCGTGCTGCTCGCGGTGCTCGCCACCACGCGCTCTCCGGCGATCAGCCTGTGCTTCGCCCTCATGGCGGCGGCAGCGCCGTCGGCGCTCGTCACGGCCCGCGCCCGCAAGCGCCGTCGTGGCCTGCGTGAGGTCTGGCCCGAGGTCGTCGACCACCTCGCGTCGGGCGTGCGCGCCGGGCTGTCGCTGCCCGAGGCCGTGGGCCAGCTCGGTGAGCGCGGGCCGGTCGAGCTGCGCGAGCAGTTCACCCGGTTCGCCGCCGACTACCGCGCGACCGGACGCTTCGCCGAGTGTCTCGACCTGCTCAAGGCCCGGCTCGCCGACCCGGTCGCCGACCGGATCATCGAGGCGCTGCGCCTCACGCGCGAGGTCGGCGGCTCGGACCTGGGACGGTTGCTGCGGGCGCTGTCGGCGTTCCTGCGGGAGGACAACCGCACGCGGCTCGAGCTCGAGGCCCGGCAGAGCTGGACGGTCAGCGGCGCGCGGCTCGCCGCCGCCGGACCCTGGGTGGTGCTGGCCTTCCTGGCGACCCGGCCCGAGACGGCCCGCGCGTACGACTCGGGCGCCGGGGTGCTCGTGCTCGCGGGCGGGGCGGCATGCTCGGCGCTCGCGTACCGGCTCATGCTGCGGATCGGGCGCCTGCCCGAGGAAGGCCGGGTGCTGCGATGAGCGGCTGGGCCTCTCCGGCCGGTGCGCTCCTGGGGCTCATGGGCGGCATCGGTCTGCTGCTGATCGTCGCGGGCGTGCGCGGGCGACGCGTCACCCTTGCCGAGCGCCTGGCGCCCGCGCTGCGCCCGCGCGACGCGACCAGCGGCCTGCTGCGCGAGCAGCCGGTGCGCTCGCCGTTCCCCGTCGTCGAACGGCTCCTCGCGCCCTGGCTCGCGGACGTCGCGCGCTGGGCCGAGCGGCTCGGCTCCCCGCGTGCCGAGGTACGCCGACGGCTCGACCGGGCAGGCTCCGCCGAGAACGTCGACCAGTTCCGCGCCCGGCAGGTGGTGTGGACCGTCGGCGGGCTGGCCGCAGGTCTCGCGCTCGCCCTGCTGATCGGTATCGCGCGCGGGTTCGCCCCGGTGCCGCTCGCGCTGCTCGTCGCCATCTGCGGCGCGTGCGGCTTCGCCGCGTGCGACCAGCTGCTCAGCCGTCAGATCGCCCAGCGCGAGGAGCGCATGGTCGCCGAGTTCCCGACCGTCGCCGAGCTGCTCGCGCTCGCCGTGACCGCGGGCGAGTCGCCCGTCTCCGCCCTCGAACGGGTCGCGGGGGCGGCACGCGGCGAGCTGTCCGCGGAGATCCGCCGGATGCTCGCCGACGTGCGCGCCGGCGCGCCGATCGGCCTCGCCCTGACCGACCTGGCCGACCGGACGGGTCTGCCGTCGCTGATGCGGTTCGCCGAAGGCGTCGCAGTCGCCCTGGAACGCGGGACGCCGCTCGCCGAAGTGCTGCGCCTGCAGGCTCAGGACGTCCGGGAGGCCGGGCGCCGCGCCCTCATGGAGGCGGGCGGGCGCAAGGAGGTCGCGATGCTCGTGCCCGTGGTCTTCCTGATCTTGCCCGTGACCGTCGTCTACGCCGTCTTTCCGTCCCTGGCCACGCTCCGCGTCGGCCTGTAGCACCCGCACCGAAAGGGAACCACCATGCACGACGCCGCCTCCCCGCCACCGAGCCGGTCGAGACGCCCGCGCAGGCCGCCGCGGCGAGCCCCGCCACGCGACGGCCGGAGGCCCTCGACCCTGAGCGCGGCGACGTGCCCGGCTGGGTCCTGGTCACGCTGATGACGGCGGGCCTCGTGGTCGCGCTGTGGGCGATCGCCGGTCCGCTGCTCGAGGGCGCGTTCACGCAGGCGATCTCGAGCGTCACGGGCCGGTGAGCGCTCTGCTCCCGCGCACGGGCCGCCAGGGGGCAGCGGTGCCGGGCGAGCGAGGCTCGGCCGTCGCCGAGTTCACCATGGTCGCCGCGCTCGTCGTCGCGTTGTTCCTCGGCGTCGTGCAGGTCGCCCTCGTGCAGCACACGCGGTCGCTGCTCATCGACGCCGCCGCGGAGGGGGCACGGGTCGCGGCGCGCGCGGACCGCGGCCCTGCCGACGGCGTCGCCCGGACGCGTGCCCTCATCACGCAGTCGGTGTCGGCGCGGTACGCCGACGACGTCGTGGCCTCGACCTCGATGCGCTGGGGAGTGCCCGTGGCCGAGATGACGGTGCGGGCGCCGCTCCCGCTGGTCGGCCTGCTGGGGCCGTCGGGCACGGTCGTGGTGACGGGCCACGCCCTGGAGGAGGCCCGGTGACGGTCGACGACTCCGAGCGCGGCTCCGCCGTCGTCGAGTTCATCGGCACGACGGTGGTGCTGCTGATCCCGCTGGTCTATCTCGTGCTGACCGTGGGGCGCCTCCAGGCCGGGGCGTTCGCCGTCGACGGCGCGGCCCGCGAGGCCGCGCGCGCCGTGGTCACCGCGGTCTCCTCCGACGACGCCGCCGCGCGCGCCCGCGTCGCGGCGGGGATCGCGCTGGAGGATCAGGGCTTCGACCCGCAGCCGGCGCTGACGGGCGGCGCCGTGCAGGTGACCTGCGCGGCCGACCCGTGCCTGAGTCCGGGTGGCACGGTGACGGCCACGGTGCACACCCGCGTCCCGCTGCCGTTCGTGCCGGAGGCGCTGCGCTCGTGGGTCCCCCTGGAGGTGCCCGTCGAGTCCCGCTACCGGGCGAGCGTCGACCAGTTCCGCGAGGTCCGATGACGACGCCCCACGCTCCCGCCCGGGCGCGCGCTCAGGTGGCGGCGCGGGAGCGCGCCCCGCAGGCGGAGGACGGGCGGATCCTGCTGCTGACGCTCGGCTTCGTCGTCCTCGGTCTCATGCTCGTGGCCGTCGTCGCCTCGGCTGCCGCGGTCCACCTCGATCACAAGCGCCTGTACAACCTCGCCGACGTGCTGGCCGCCAGTGCCGCCGACGCGATGCCACCCGGCCGGCACCTCGTGGCCGCCGCGCCCGGCGTCGGCGGTGGCGGCCTTCTGCTCAGCGACGACGCCGTGGCCCGCGCGGTCGCCGCCGAGCTCGCCGCGTACCCGTTCCCGGAGCAGCTCCCGGAGGGGCTGCGGGTGGCCGAGGCGGACTCGCCCGACGGGCGCTCGGCTCGGGTGACGCTGGTGGCGTCGTCGCACCCACCGCTGGTCGGATGGTTCACGCGCACGGCCGGGCACGGGTTCACGATCTCCGCGTCGTCGACCGCGCGGGCCGTCACCGGTGGACCGTGACGGCGCGCGGCGCGGACCGCCCGCTACTCTCCCGACCATGACGGCCCTCCCCCGCGGCGCCTGGCAGGACGTCGCCCGCGCCACCGGTCTGCTCACGCCCGCGGCGACCTCTGCCGACGAGGTCGCGGCGACGATCTTCGCCGAGATGTCGGCCCTCGCCTCGCGGACGGGGGCCATCAACCTCGGCCAGGGGTTCCCCGACGTCGACGGCCCCGACGCGATCAAGGCGGCGGCGATCCGCGCGATCGAGCGGGGCGACAACCAGTACCCGCCCGGCCCGGGCATCGCGGAGCTGCGCACCGCCGTCGCCGCGCACCAGCGGCGCCACTACGGTCTCGACGTCGATCCCGAGTCCGAGGTGCTCGTCACGACGGGCGCGACCGAGGCGCTCGCGTCGGCGGTGCTCGCGCTCACCGGCCCGGGCGACGAGGTCATCACGCTCGAGCCGTTCTACGACGCGCACGCCGCGGTGATCGCCCTGGCGGGTGCGACGCACGTGCCGGTCGCGCTCGCGCCGACGCCCGGCGGGTTCCGCCTCGACGTGGCGGCGCTGCGGGAGGCCGCGAGCCCGCGCACGCGGATGCTGCTGATCAACTCCCCGCACAACCCGACGGGCACGGTGCTCACGCGCGCCGAGCTCGACGCGGTGGCCGCGGTGGCGCGCGAGTGCGACGCGATCGTCGTCACCGACGAGGTCTACGAGCATCTGACGTTCGACGGCGCCGTGCACGTCCCGCTCGCGAGCCTGCCGGGGATGGCCGACCGCACGCTGACGGTCTCCTCCAGCGGCAAGACGTTCAGCCTCACCGGGTGGAAGATCGGCTGGGTGCACGGCCCGGCCGCGCTGGTGACGGCGGTGCGCACGGTCAAGCAGTTCCTCACGTACGTGTCAGGCGCACCGTTCCAGCCCGCGATCGCGCAGGCCCTGGCCGACGACGACGCACCGCGCGCGCTGGCGGAGTCGCTCGCCGCGCGGCGCGACCTGCTGTGCGAGGGTCTGCGCGCGGCCGGGTTCGACGTCGTGGTGCCGCAGGGTACCTACTTCGTCGTCGCGGACGCGTCGGCGATCGTCGCCCGGCACGGGCTGGCCGACGGCGTGGAGCTCGCGCGCCGTCTGCCCGAGCTGGCGGGGGTCGTCGCGATTCCGATGGCGGCGTTCTGCCGGGCCGGGTCGCCGACGTCGGAACGCCTGCGCGACGCACTGCGGTTCACGTTCGTCAAGCGCGAGGACACGCTGCGCGAGGCCGTCTCACGGCTGCGGACGCTGGCCGGCGGGAGCCGTTGACCGCAGGCTCAGGGGCAGATCCCGGGGCGAACCGGTGCGGGCGGAGGCTCGGGCGCGGCCGGAGCCGGGTCGGGCACGTCGCCGGGCACCTGCCCGCCGTCGGAGGCCGACTCGGAGCCGGCGGGCACGATCGGGTCGTTCTCGCCGCCCGCCTCGGGTGCGGGCTCCGGTTCGGGTTCCACCAGCACGGGTGGCGGCTCGTCGGCGATGATGCGCGCCCAGATGACGTCGGCCTGCGCGGTGAGCCACACGACGCGGTTGGGGTCCGACGGTGCGGTCGTCACGGGCAGCGGCGTGAACACGATGTGCGCGGGGTCGATGGTGCGCAGGCTCCACGCGAGGCCCGCGAGCGCCGCCGGGCTGGCCAGGCCACGCCCCGTGGACACCGAGGCGAGCACGGCCTCGACCATGCGGAACAGCTGGGGTGAGTTCGTGATGACGTTCTGGGCGAGGACCTCGCGCAGCATCGCGTCGACGAAGACCTGCTGGCGTTCGATGCGCGCGAGGTCGGATCCGAGCTCCAGGCCCATCCCCGTCCCGCCGCGGGCCCGCAGGAAGTTGATCGACTGGTGCCCGTCGAGGCGCTGTTCGCCCGCGGGCAGGTCGAGGTCGATGTGGCGGTCGCCGCGCACCGGTTCGGGCAGGCACATGCGGACCCCGCCGAGCGCGTCGACGACGCCGATGACGCCGTTCATCTTCACCACGACGTGATCGGTGACGCGCACGCCGGTGAGCTGCTCGACCGTGAGGATCGTGCAGGCCGCGGCCCCGGTGAGGTCGCGTTCGGGCCCGCCGCCGATGGCGAACGCCGAGTTGAACATGGCGCCGCGCCGGGCGCGGCTCTCTCCCCCGCCCGGCAGCGGGCACGCCGGGATGTCGACCAGGGAGTCGCGCGGGATCGACACCACCTCGATGCGGCTGCGGTCCCCTGCGACATGGACCAGGAGCGTGGTGTCCGAGTGGAACTCGTCTCCCTCGCCGGCGAGCTCCGCGTTGCCCTCGCCGCGGTAGTCGGTCCCCATGACGAGGATGTTGAGCGGCTGCCCGGTGAACGGGTCGTCGGGCAGCTCGGGGCGGTCGTCGCGGTCGGCGAGCAGCGTGTCGACGTCGGAGATCGCGAGCCCCGAGCGCAGGTCGAGGTAGACGGCGCAGCCCCCGGCGAGGGCGAACGCCAGGACGCTGGTGAGCACCATGCCGAGCACGCGTGACACGCCGCGCCCGCGCAGGCGGCTGGCGTGGCGCGGCCCGCGGCCGGGGGTTCGGGGGTCCGTGCGTCTCGCCCGCCGGGGCACGCCAGGGCGCCCGGCGCGCGCCTGGTGGCGCGGGCGGGGCCGAGCGCGGTGCCGCGGCGAACGAGAGATCACGCCCGGGACGCTAACCGGCCTGCGTGCGCGATCGGCGTGCGGGGCGCGTTCCTGCTTCCGCTCAGGCGCGCCCTTGCGGCATCGCCCGTCGACGGGCCCGCGGCTACGGGCAGACGCCGGGGGCAGCGCCGCCGGGCTCGCGAGCCCCGGGGCTGGTCGAGATCGGCCGCAGCACGGCCTCGGCGAGAGAGTCGACGACGCCGATGACGCCGTTCATCTTCACCACGACGTGGGGCACGCCGGATGTCGACCAGGCCGTCACGCGGGATCGACACCACGTCGATGCGCCTGCGGTCCCCAACGACATGGACCAGGAGCGTCGGGCGACGAGGGCGACGGGTGCGCGACGCGGTGCCTGCGCCGGTGCGGCGCGGGCCGCGGCGGTGAGGTGGCAGCCCTCGGACCCTGGTGACGCAAGGACGCCGGCGCCGGGTCTCGGCGCTGCCGCCGGTCTCGTGCGCTGCGTATCGGCCCCCCGCGAGAGGATGGCTGCATGTGCGGCCGCTTCGCCTCCTTCCGCAGCGCCCAGGACGTCGCCGACGACGTCGCGATCGCCGAGCTCGCCGACGACGCGCGTCTGCTGCCGCCGTCGTGGAACGTGGCACCGACCGACGACGTGCGGATCGTCGTCGAGCGGTCCACGCGCACGCAGGCCGGGCCGGGCACGGGCGAGATCACGCGGTCGCTGCGGCTGGCCCGCTGGGGCCTGGTGCCGTGGTGGGCCAAGGACGCGAGCGGCGGGGCGCGCATGATCAACGCACGCGCCGAGACGCTGCTCGGCAAGCGGGCGTTCGCGAAGCCGCTCGCGGTGCGCCGCTGCCTCGTCGTCGCCGACGGCTACTACGAGTGGCGCCGGCTGGCGGCGCCGCCTGGCGCGCCCGCGCGTGCCGCGCAGCCACGCCAGCCGTACTGGATCCACCGTGACGGCGAGCTGGTCGTGTTCGCAGGCCTGTACGAGTTCTGGCGCGACAAGGCCCGGGCCGACGACGACCCGGGCCGCTGGCTGGTGTCGACGACGATCGTCACCACGGCGGCGAGCGCACCGATGGCCCACATCCACGACCGCATGCCTGTCGTGCTTCCCGCCTCGGCGTGGGACGCCTGGCTCGACCCGGCGGTGGGGGCAGACCGGGCTGCGGGCCTGCTGACGGCCCCGGTCGAGAAGTTCGGGCTGCGCCCTGTGACGTCGCTGGTCAGCTCGGTGCGCAACAACGGGCCGAGCCTGCTCGCACCGGACCCCGCACCGGCAGACGGCGGCGTGCCCGGCACGCCCTGACGTGCGTGCCTCTCAGCCCCCGCTGTACGCGCGCTGCAACCGCACCGGTCGCATGGTGCCGAGTCCTTGCAGCTCGGCCTCCGGCTGCTCGGTGAGCGCGTAGCGCGGCGACGTCGCCAGCAGCGCCGCCGTCGCCGGGTCCACGAGCACCTCACCGGGCTGCGACGCCTCGGTCAGACGCGAGGCCAGGTTGACCGACGGCCCGAACACGTCACCGAACCGTGACAGCACCCTGCCCCACACGAACCCGACGCGCACGGGGATCTCCGGCCCCTCGCGCGCGGCCGTCGACAGCCCGAGCGCGACCTCGGCGCCGTGCTGCACGTCGTCGGCGATGAACAGGACGGCGTCACCGACCGTCTTGACCACGCGCCCGCCCGCCTCGGTCACGATGTCGCGGGCACGCGTCTCGAAGAGCTGGACGAACTCGCTGAGCTCCTCCGAGCCCAGGCCCGCCGTGCGCTTGGTGAACGAGACGATGTCGGCGAACCCGACGGCACGCCGCAGCGGCAGCTTGCGCTCGTCGAGGTCGCCGCTGCGCGCCCCGGCGAACTCCGTCGCGTACCGGCCGGTCACCGCCGCGAGCTGGCGCCGCCAGGCGTGCTCCAGCTGGTGGGCGAGCACGTCCGCCAGGTGCGGCATGGTGTCGAGCACCGTCAGGCGCGCGCTCAGGTCGTCGAGGTCGCGTTCGCGCGCGGCGTGCTCGACGAACGCCTCGACCTGCCACAGCGCGAGGCGCTCGGTGGTGTGCCCCATCGAGCGCACGAGCGTGCGCAGCGCCGCGGCGTCGAGGTGCTCGGCCGCGGCCAGCCGCGCCATCTCGCGCAGCGAGTCCATGTCGGCCTCGGTGAACCAGCGCTCCGTGGGGTGCTGCACGGGCAGACCGAGCCAGCGCCAGTAGTCCTCGATGAGGTCGTGCGGCAGACCCGTGCCCTCGGCCAGGTCGTCGAGCGTGTATCGCCGCGGGCCGCCGAGAATCTCCAGGTCGATGCGGGCTGCCGTGTCGTGCGAGGGTTCTGCGGCGTCGTCGCTCGTGGTGTCGCTCGTCACGCGGGCCAGTCTAGGTGGGTCACCCCTGCGCCCGTCCGGCGCGTCGCACATGGTGCACGTCACCCGCGGCGACGACCCGCACGCTCCCGTCCTTGCGCACGACGACGAGTGCCCCGTCGGGGGCGAGCCGGTGCGCCGTGCCCTCGACGATGCAGGCGCCGCCCGCGAGCTCGGCGCGCACGGGCGTCCCGAGCGTCGCCGACACCGCGGCGTACTCGTCGGCGAGGGACGGGGCACCGCCGGGGCCGGGCGCGTCGGCGTCGCCGTCGTCGCCGCACCACCGCTCGACGACGGCGGTGAGCTCGCCCAGCAGCGCCGCCAGCAGCGTGGTGCGGTCGGTCGCGGCGGCGGGTGCGGCGGCGAGCGCGAGCGACGTCGCGCTCGGCACAGGAAGCTCGTCCGCTGCCTGCGTGACGTTGAGCCCGACACCGACGACGACGCCGTCCGGGACGACCTGCGCGAGGATCCCTGCGACCTTGCGCCACCGCCCGAACCCGTCGAGCTCCTCGGCGGCGGGCAGCACGACGTCGTTGGGCCACTTGAGCGAGGCGGGCACGCCGCGGGCACGCAGCACGCGCACGACCGCGAGACCGCTGAGCAGCGGGAGCCAGCCGAGCGCGTCGTCGGGAACCTCGGGTCGCAGCAGCACCGACACGGTCAGCGCGGCGTGCGGCGGCGTGTGCCAGGTGCGCCCCGCGCGACCCATTCCCGCGGTCTGGTGCTCCGCCGCGAGCGCCGCCGGAGCGTCGAGGGGGCCCCGGCGGCCGTGGCAGCGCGCGAGCGCTCGGCGAGCTCGGTGTTGGTGGAGGCGATCGTCGGCACGACGTCGACGGTCGCCCACTGCCCGGCCGGTCGCAGCACTGCGCGTCGCACGGCCTCGACGTCGAGGGTCGAAGGTTCCACGGGGCCATCCTGCCGCATCGGCGCGTTGTGGGGTCTCACCAAAAGATCGCTGCGGCGCGCGTCGTCGGGCGCATCGATCTGTACGGACCACCCAACTACGCTCGGGAACTGTGAATGCCGCCACTGACAGTGTCACGGTGACCGCCACGGGCACCGCCGCCAAGATCGCCGACCTGGAGCGGCGGCGGGCCGCCGCCGTCACCGAGCCGGAGGCCGCCGCGCGGGCCAAGCAGAACGCGCGCGGCAAGAAGTCGGCGCGCGAGCGCATCGAGGCGCTGCTCGACGAGGGGTCGTTCGTCGAGCTCGACGCGCTGGCCACGCACCGGTCGCGCAACTTCGGCCTGGACGCCAAGCGCATCCCGGGCGACGGCGTCGTCACGGGGCACGGCACCGTCGACGGGCGGCAGGTGTGCGTGTTCTCGCAGGACTTCACGGTGTTCGGCGGGTCGCTGGGCGAGGTGCACGGGCAGAAGATCGCCAAGGTGCAGGATCTCGCGCTGCGCACGGGCGTGCCGATCATCGGCATCTCCGACGGCGGCGGCGCCCGCATCCAGGAGGGCGTGGCGGCGCTGACGCAGTTCGCGGAGATGTTCCGGCGCAACGTCGCGGCGTCGGGCGTCGTGCCTCAGATCTCGCTCATCCTGGGGCCGTCGGCAGGCGGCGCCGTGTACTCCCCCGCGCTGACGGACTTCATCGTCATGGCCGACGGCACGTCCAACATGTTCATCACGGGGCCCGACGTCATCCGGTCGGTCACCGGCGAGGACGTCGACTTCGAGACCCTCGGCGGCGCGCGCACCCACAACGAGAAGTCCGGCGTCGCGCACTACCTGGCGTCCGACGAGGACGACGCGATCGACTACGTGCGTCACCTGCTGGGCTACCTGCCGCAGAACAACCTGGGCGACCCGCCGGCGTTCCCGCCCGAGGACGACGTGCCGCTGGAGGCGACGGAGGACGACGAGGCGCTCGACGCCCTGATTCCCGACAGCGACAACCAGCCGTACGACATGCGCACCGTCGTCGAGACGGTGCTCGACCCGGACACGTTCCTCGAGGTGCAGCCGCTGTTCGCGCCCAACGTGCTGGTCGGGTTCGGGCACGTCGAGGGCCAGGCGGTGGGGATCGTCGCCAACCAGCCGATGTCGATGGCGGGCACGCTCGACATCGACGCCGCGGAGAAGGCCGCACGGTTCGTGCGCACGTGCGACGCGTTCAACCTGCCGGTGCTGACGTTCGTCGACGTGCCCGGCTTCCTGCCCGGGGTCGGGCAGGAGCACCAGGGCATCATCCGCCGCGGCGCCAAGCTCATCTACGCCTACGCCGAGGCCACGGTGCCCCTCGTCACCGTCATCACGCGCAAGGCGTACGGCGGCGCGTACATCGTCATGGGGTCCAAGCAGCTGGGCGCCGACGTCAACCTGGCGTGGCCGACGGCGCAGGTCGCCGTCATGGGCGCGGGCGGGGCGGTCAACATCCTGCAGCGGCGTGCGCTGGCCGACGTCGCGGCCGCGGGCGGCGACGTCGAGGCCGAGCGCAGGCGCCTCACCGAGCAGTACGAGGAGGCCATCGTCAACCCGTGGGACGCCGCCGAACGCGGGTACGTCGACGCCGTGATCCGGCCGTCGGAGACGCGCGGCCAGGTCGCGCGGGCACTGCGTGCGCTGCGCACCAAGCGGGCCGCGCTGCCGCCCAAGAAGCACGGGAACATCCCCCTGTGACCGCCGTTCCCGGTCACGATGCGCCCTGGCGCGTCGTTGCCGGGTCGAACCCGCCGATCCCGGAGAGAATCGCCCCATGAGCCACGAGGACACCACGCACGGCCCGGTCCCGCTCCCGGGTGTCGACCCTGCCCCGATGCACGACGCCGTGAACGCTCTGGCCGCGGCCCTGCACGACTACGTGGGCGCGGCCGTCGGCGTGCGGGCCGAGTTCGGGGCCACGGAGTCCGACGACGACCCGCGGATCCTCGCGCTCGAGAACCGGGTCGGCCAGCTCAACGCCGTCCTGTTCGACACGCTGCACGACGCGCTCGGCATCCACCCCGACCTCACGAGCTCGGTGTGGGAACCGGCGGGCGAGCACGACCACCCGCACGACCACGAGCTGCCCGTCGGCGCCGAGCGGGCCGAGGTGTACTACCTCGGGTTCGTGGTCGCCGCGCCGCCCGACGGCGCGGACATGACGCTCGACGGCGTCATCGACCTGCTCGACGAGGCGGGCGAGGAGGCGACGACCCGGCTCGCCGACGCCGGCTACGACGTCGTCGAGTGGGCGGCGTCGCGTGGTGCGGCTCCGGGGTTCGGCGACGACGAGGACGACGAGTGACGCCCGCCGTCCGGATCGTGCGCGGCGCACCCGACGAGGTCGAGGTCGCGGCGCTCGTCGCCGGGCTCGCCGCGGTCGCCGCGGCGTCGGGGATGCCCGACGACGCCGCACCGATCGAGGAGTGGACCAACCGCGCCCGGACCCTGCAGGGCCGCACCGCGGGCGTGACGGCCAGCAGCTTCGGCGGGCGCGAAGGCCGCCATCACGCCGACGCGTGGCGCTGGAGCCTGCGCGCCTGACGGAGCCGGACGGAGTCCGACGGCCGCGGCTGACAGGTCGCCCGGCGGCGCGCGCCCCCGACGGGTGGCTGTCAGGGGCGGTGGCTACGCTCACGCCCGTGACCACGCAGCAGCCACGCACCCCGTCCGCCATCGACGCCGTCGCCGACGACTACGTCGGCAAGGTCGCCGAGCTCGACCCGCTGACCGCCACCGCGGCCGGCCTGCCGGGCTACGACCACCTCATGACCGACCTGTCCCCGGCCGGTCATGACGCGCGCGCCGAGCTCGACCGGGCGACGCTGCGCTCGCTCGAGTCCCTGGAGCCCGCCGACGACGTCGACCGCGTGACGCTGGCCGCCATGCGCGAGCGCCTCGGGCTGGCCGTCGAGCTGCACGAGGCGGGCGAGCCGCTGGCCACGCTCAACAACATCGCCTCGCCGCTGCAGGCGCTGCGCGACGTGTTCGACATCATGCCCACCGGCACCGTCGAGGCCTGGGAGAGCATCGCCGCCCGCGTCGCCCTGCTGCCCGGCGCCGTCGACGGCTACATCGCCTCGCTGCGCGAGGCCGCGCGGCGCGGCAACGTCGCCGCCGTCCGGCAGGTGCACGAGGGCGTGCGCCAGGCGAGCGAGCTCGCCGGGGACGACTCGTTCTTCACCACCTTCGTCCGCGGCACGGACGCGGCCGCCGTGCTCGACGGCGCCCCCGCGGGCGCGCGGCTGCGCACCGAGCTCGAGCGCGGCGCGACGGCAGCCCGCGAGGCGTACGCGCGCCTGGCCGCGTTCCTCGGCGACGAGCTGGCGCCGCAGGCCCCGCAGGCCGACGCCGTCGGGCGCGAGCGGTACGGGCTGTTCTCCCGCCAGTTCCTCGGCGCGAGCATCGACCTCGACGAGACGTACGCGTGGGGGCTCGAGGAGCTGGACCGCATCGTGGCCGAGCAGACGGCCGTCGCACAGGAGATCGCGGGGCGGGAGCGAGCGTCGCCGACGCGGTCGCGAAGCTCGAGGCCGACCCGCGCTACCAGCTCCACGGCACCGACGCGCTGCGCACCTGGATGCAGCAGACCGCCGATCAGGCGATCGCCGACCTCGACGGCGTGCACTTCGACATCTCCGGGCCGGTGCGCACCATCGAGTGCCTCATCGCCCCGACCCAGAACGGCGGCATCTACTACACGCCGCCGAGCGACGACTTCTCGCGACCCGGCCGCATGTGGTGGTCGGTGCCCCCGGGCGTCACCGAGTTCGGCACGTGGCGCGAGAAGACGACGGTGTTCCACGAGGGCGTGCCCGGGCACCACCTGCAGTGCGCCGAGGCCGTCGTCGCGCGCGACACCCTCAACTCGTGGCGCCGCCTGCTGTGCTGGGTCTCGGGCCACGGCGAGGGCTGGGCGCTGTACGCGGAGAAGCTCATGGACGAGCTCGGGTACCTGAACGACCCGGGCGACCGGCTGGGCATGCTCGACGCGCAGCGCATGCGTGCCGCACGCGTCGTCTTCGACATCGGCGTCCACCTCGGGCTGGAGGCGCCCGAGCAGTGGGGCGGCGGCCGGTGGGACGCCGAGAAGGCGTGGCCGTTCCTGGCGGCCAACGTCAACATGGCCGAGGGCTTTGTCCGCTTCGAGTACAACCGGTACCTGGGCTGGCCCGGTCAGGCGCCGTCGTACAAGGTCGGCCAGCGGCTGTGGGAGCAGACCCGGGAGGCCGCCCGCGCGGCTGCTGGCGACGCCTGGGACGCCAAGGTCTTCCACGCCCGGGCGCTCGCGCTCGGGTCGGTGGGTCTGGACGTGCTGCGCGACGCGCTCGCCTGACCGGCGCGGCCGGGTCGGCGCTCCGTGGGAGGGATCCTCACCGGCTTCACGATCATCGGCGTCGTCGTCGCCGCAGGCTACGTGTGCGCCCGGCTGCGCATCGGCGGGCCGGGCGCGCAGGAGGCGCTCAACCGCATCGCGTTCTTCGTGGCCATCCCGGCGCTGCTGTTCACGGTCATCGCGAAGGCCGACCTGGGATCGCTGGTCCGCGCACCGTTGCTGGTGCAGGCGTCGGCCGCCGTGCTGTCCGCCGGGGTGTTCCTGCTGGTCGACGCGGCGCGCCTCCGCCTGACGGCGTCCGAGGCGACCGTCGGTGCCGTCGCGTCCGGGTACGTCAACGCCAACAACATCGGCCTGCCCGTCGCGGTGTACGTGCTCGGCGACCCGTCCGCGGTCGTACCGGTCATCCTGCTGCAGCTCCTGGTGTTCGCGCCGCTCACGCTTCTGGTGCTCGACGCCCAGACCTCGGGGCGCCTGTCGTGGCGGTTCGTGGTGGCCCAGCCGGTGCGCAACCCGATCATCCTTGCCTCGCTCGCGGGCGCGGTCGTCAGCGGGCTCGGGTGGACGGTGCCCGACATCGTCGAGCAGCCGCTGGTCATCCTCGGAGGCGCGGCCATCCCCATGATGCTCATGGCGTTCGGCATGTCGTTGCACGGGTCGCGGCCGCTGCGGCGCGGGTCGTCGCGCCGGGCGGCGGGGACGACGTCGCTCGTCAAGGCCGTCGTGATGCCGCTGCTGGCGTTCGTGCTCGCCCGGTTCGTGTTCCGGCTCGACGCGGACGCCGTGCGCTCGGCGGTGCTGCTCGCGGGGCTGCCGACGGCACAGAACGTGTACAACTACGCCGCCCGCTTCCGCCGCGGCGAGATCCTGGCCCGGGACACGATCCTCGTGACGACGCTGGCCTCGCCCGTGATCCTGTTGACCGCCGCCGCGCTGCTGCACTGAGCGGTGCGGGGTGCGAGGCGGCTAGGGTTCGCGTGTGCCGCACGTGCATCTCGTCCTCGCCTCCGCCTCGCCCGCCCGCCTGAGCACGCTGCGCTCGGCGGGCGTGCACCCCACCGTCGTCGTCTCCGGGGTCGACGAGGACGCCGTCCTCGCCGCCGCGCGTGAGCGGTTCGGCGGCCTCGACCCCGTCGACGCCGTCCTGGTGCTCGCGCAGGCCAAGGCCGAGGACGTCGCCCGCCGTGTCGAGGGCGAGGAGGCGACGGCCGACATGCTCGGCGCCCAGGTCGCCGACGCCGTCGTCGTGGGCTGCGACTCGATGCTCGAGCTCGACGGGGAGATCCTCGGCAAGCCCGCCGACGCCGACGACGCGGTAGCGCGCTGGCAGGCCATGCGCGGCCGCGCCGCCGTGCTGCACACCGGGCACTGGATCGTGGACCTGCGCGACGACGCGCGGGGCGGCACCGGCGCCACGCTCGGCGCGACGTCGTCGACCACGGTGCACTTCGCAGACCTCGACGACGACGAGATCGCCGCCTACGTCGCCACGGGCGAACCGCTCCACGTGGCCGGCGCGTTCACGATCGACGGCCTCGGCGGGCCGTACGTCGAGCGGGTCGAGGGCGACCACCACGGCGTCGTCGGCCTGTCGCTGCCGCTGCTGCGCGAGCTGCTGGGCGAGATCGAGGTCCCGTTCCGCGCGCTGCGCGGCTGACCTCGCCGGCAGGGCGTCGCCGCGACGTTTGGCGGAACCCTCCAAACGTCTGACGAGGCGCTTGGCGCGTTTGCAGCCGGTCTGCAGGCCCACGCCCGCGCTACCGTGAGCCGTGCCCATCACCAAGGTCCTCATCGCCAACCGCGGCGAGATCGCCGTCCGCGTCGCGCGCGCCTGCGCCGACGCGGGCATCGCATCGGTCGCGGTCTACGCCGATCCCGACCGTCAGGCGCTGCACGTGCGCCTCGCCGACGAGGCGTTCGCGCTCGGCGGCGCCCGGGCGCAGGACACCTACCTCGACGCCGAGAAGCTGCTCGACGTCGCCCGGCGCTCGGGCGCCGACGCCGTGCATCCCGGGTACGGGTTCCTGTCGGAGAACGCGGCCTTCGCGCAGGCCGTGATCGACGCCGGTCTCGTGTGGATCGGCCCGCCGCCCGCCGCGATCGAGACGCTGGGCGACAAGGTCAGCGCACGTCACGTCGCGCTGCGGGCGGGTGCCCCGCTCGTGCCCGGCACGCCCGACCCGGTGGCCTCGGCGGCCGAGGTGCACGCCTTCGCGGCCGAGCACGGCCTGCCGGTCGCCATCAAGGCGGCCTTCGGCGGCGGCGGGCGTGGCCTGAAGGTCGCGCGCACGTTCGAGGAGATCGACGAGCTGTACGACTCGGCGGTGCGCGAGGCGGTCGCCGCGTTCGGTCGCGGCGAGTGCTTCGTCGAGCGCTATCTCGACCGGCCCCGCCACGTCGAGACGCAGTGCCTCGCGGACGCCCACGGCACCGTCGTCGTCGTCTCGACGCGCGACTGCTCGTTGCAGCGCCGCCACCAGAAGCTGGTCGAGGAGGCGCCCGCGCCCTTCCTCAGCGCGGCGCAGGCCGCCCAGCTCGACCGGGCGTCGAAGGCGATCCTGCGCGAGGCGGGGTACGTCGGCGCCGGGACGTGCGAGTTCCTGGTGGGCGAGGACGGCACGATCTCGTTCCTCGAGGTCAACACGCGGCTCCAGGTCGAGCACCCGGTGACCGAGGAGGTCACGGGCGTCGACCTCGTGCGCGAGCAGCTGCGCATCGCCGACGGCGAGGCGCTCGGCTACGAGACCACCGAGGTGCGGGGCCACTCGATCGAGTTCCGCATCAACGGCGAGGACCCGGCCGCCGGGTTCCTGCCCGCGCCGGGCCGCATCTCGACGCTGCGCTGGCCGTCGGGCCCGGGCGTCCGGGTGGACACCGGCGTCGTCGAGGGCGACGTCGTCTCGGGCAGCTTCGACTCGATGATCGCCAAGGTCATCGTCACGGGGGCCACGCGCGCGCAGGCCGTCCAGCGCGCCCGCCGCGCGCTGCGCGAGCTCGAGGTCGAGGGCATCCCCACCGTCGTGCCGTTCCACCGCGCCGTGCTCGACGCCGAGGACTTCGTCCCCACGGACGGCGAGGCGTTCCGCGTGCACACGCGCTGGATCGAGACCGACTTCGCGGACGTGCTGGCGACGCTGGCCCCGTCTCCTGCACCGGAGCCCGAGGCCGAGGAGCTGCAGCCGCAGGCGGAGCGTGTCGTCGTCGAGGTGGGTGGGCGCAGGCTGGAGGTCGTGCTGCCGGCGGGCCTGGGAGTCGCGGCGGGCCGGGCGCGGACGGCCAACTCGCGCGGGGCCGCCGCCCGCAGACCGCCGGCGCGGCGCAACGGTGCGGCCCGGTCGGGCGCGACGGGCAACACCCTGACCTCGCCGATGCAGGGCACGATCGTCAAGGTCGCCGTCGAGGAGGGCGTCCAGGTGGCCGAGGGCGACCTGATCGTGGTCCTGGAGGCGATGAAGATGGAGCAACCGCTCCTGGCCCACCGCGCGGGCACGGTCACGTCTCTCCAGGCGTCCACCGGGGCGGGCGTGACCGCGGGCGCTCCGATCTGCGAGATCGTCTGACCGGTGCGAGGCGCCGCGCTCGTGGCGGGCCGCGGTCAGGCGAGGGGCTGGACGAGCTCGGTGGTCCAGGCGTCCTCGGGGGTCTGCGGGGGCAGGACGTAGACCTCGCGGGCCGTCGGCGTGGGCGTGTGGCCCTCGGCCTCGAGCCAGGCCATGAACGCCATCCACGCCTCGCCGACGCCGTCCATCCCGCCCCGGTAGACCGTGACCGCGGCGCGGTCGATCGCGGGCAGCGTCTGCACGTCGAGGCCGGGGACGGCCGTCGTCGTGTCGGCCACGGGGAACGCCACGGTGACGAGCACGCCCCTGGCCGGTGCCTCGCCGGGTTCGGTGGGGTCGTACTGCGCCAGGGGCGGCCCGGCGACGGCGACGCCGGCGACCTCGAGCAGCCGGGCGGCCTCGGTGAACATCGGCTCGACGACCGGCCCGATCTCCTCGCCCGTGTAGCCGGGCGCGGTGCGGGTCAGCGAGGCGACGTGCACCGCCGGGACGGCTCGCACCTGAGCGTCGATGGTGCTGGACATCCTGGCCCTCCTCCGGCTGCTGGTCCGTGCCGGGACAGGCGCGGGTACCTCCCGCGTCGTCGCAGCCCGCACCGGCCCTGACGGGTCACGGGCCGGTACGCCGATTGTCCTCTTCCCCGGGCGGATGGTCGTGCGCAACGGCCGCCGGCGCTCCTTCGGGCGCTCCGTCGGGCGCTCCGTCAGGCGCTCCGTCGGGCGCGACGTCCGGCGCGACGTCGGGCGCCCGTGCGACCTGACCGAGGGAGCGCCGCGCCGTCGGCACCGCGAGCAGCCCGGCGACGAACGCCACGAGCAGCACCCCGGCGACGACGAGCAGCGACTGGACGCTGAACCGGTCGGCCAGGGGCCCGAACACGACCATGCTGGCAGGCATCGCGACCGTCATGACGATGCCGACGAACCCGAAGACGCGCCCCTGCATCTCGGGCTCCACGGTCTCCTGGAGGATCGTCATGCTGGGGGCCGACATGGTCGAGAAGGCGACCCCGATGCCGAGGCCGAGCGTGAAGAACACCCACATGTTGCCCGACAGGCCCAGGCCGGCCGTGAGGACCCCCGCCACCAGCACCGACGCGACCACGAGCACCATGCGCCGTCGCACCCGCGGCCCGAGCACGGCCATGGCGACGCCGCCGCCCATCATCCCCACCGACCAGAAGATCTCGTTGGCCGTGAGCTTCCACACCTCGTCGCCGAACGTCCGGGCGACCATGAGCGGCGTGAGGTACGACGGCGCCCCGACGAGCACGAGGGTCACGCCGAACAGCACCATGAGCCAGCGCACGGTCCCGTGCCCGGCGATGTAGCGCACGCCCGCGGCGAGGTCGCCGACGTAGCTCGGGGGCGCACCGCCGTCGCCGGTGGGGCGGGCCAGGGTGGGCACGGGCACCAGGAGCAGCAGCCCGACGCCGACGAGCGCCGTGGCGACGTCGACGAAGAACACGGCCACCAGGTCGAAGCTCGCGTAGAGGGCGGCGGCCAGGACGGGTGCGAGCAGCATCATCCCGGACTGGATGGACTGGTTGAGGCCGTTGATCCGCAGGAGCTGGGGCTGCGGCACGATCTGCGGCACGAGCGCGCTGACCGCGGGGGTCTGGATTCCCGCGAACGCCGATCGCACGGCGAGCGCCGCGTAGATGACCCACAGGTCCTCGACCCCGGAGGTCATGAGCAGCGCGAGGCCGAGCGTGACCAGGGCGATGCACGTGTCCGACCCCATGATGAGGAGCTTGCGGTTGTGCCGGTCGGCCCAGACCCCGCCGAACACCGAGACGAAGGCCTGCGGCAGCATGCCGAAGACGATCGACCACATCATCACCGTGCCCGAGCGCGTGGTGAGCGTCAGGTGCCACATCACGGCGTACTGCACGAGCATCGAGCCGAGCAGCGAGACGGTCTGCCCGGTCAGGAAGACGGTGACGTCGCGCTTCCATGCGGGCGGGGCGGTCGGGTCGGTCGTCATGTGGTGCCAGACGCCGGGCGGGCCGCAGGATCATCGGTCACCGCACCATCGTGCCGCGTAGCCTGGCGGCATGCTCATCCCCGGCCGCGGCGCGGTCCACCGTCACGGTGGTGACGGCTGGGTCGCGTGCACCTTCCCGGGCGGCGACGACGCCGCCCACCGCCACTGGGGCCTGTTCGGCGCCGCGGGCCTGATGCTGGTGCGCCGCTCGCCCGAGGGCGTGGTGAGCGACGTCGTGCTGCAGCACCGGGCGCTGTGGTCGCATCACGGCGGCACGTGGGGCGTGCCGGGCGGGGCGCTCGACACGGGCGAGAGCGCCGTGGCGGGTGCGCTGCGCGAGTCGCGCGAGGAGGCCGGCATCGACCCGGCGCACGTGCGCGTGGTGGGCACGCACGTGCTCGACCACGGCGTGTGGCAGTACACGACGGTGGTGGGCGAGGTCGCCGACGGCGCCGACGTCGTCCCGTCGGCGAACGATCCGGAGAGCCTGGAGGTGCGCTGGGTGGGGGTCGGCGAGCTCGGTTCGCTGCGGCTGCTGCCCGCGTTCGAGGCGGCGCTGCCGGCGTTGTGGCGGGTCGCGGCCGGAGAATAACGCCACGGCGGCGTTGTGAAAATCCGATGTCGCCCGGTACTGTGCGATCCGGCGCCAAGGTAAGGCTTCCCTCACCCGCCGGACGTACTGGAGTGTCATGCTCGCGAACTTCCTCATCGGACTGCGCGAAGGCCTGGAGGCCTCGCTCGTCGTGGGCATCCTCGTGGCCTACCTCATCAAGTCCGACCGGCGCGAGCGCCTCCCCCAGCTCTGGTTCGGCATCGGCGCCGCCGTCCTGGTCTCGCTCGGCTTCGGCGCGCTGCTCACGTTCGGCCCCCAGGGCCTGACGTTCGAGGCGCAGGAGGCCATCGGCGGTTCCCTGTCGATCGTCGCCGTCGGGCTCATCACGTGGATGATCTTCTGGATGGGCAAGACCGCCCGGTTCCTCAAGGCCAACCTGCACCACAAGCTCGACGACGCCGTCGACGCCGGGCGCTGGGCCGTCGCCGTCATGGCGCTGCTCGCCGTCGGCCGCGAAGGCCTGGAGACCGCGTTGTTCCTCTGGGCCGGCGCACAGGCCACGGGCGCCTCGACGCGACCGCTGCTGGGCGCCGTGCTGGGGCTCGCCGTCGCAGTCGTGCTCGGCTGGCTCGTCTACCGCGGGGCCGTGCGGCTCAACCTGCGCACGTTCTTCTCCTGGACGGGCGTGCTGCTCATCGTCATCGCCGCCGGAGTGCTCGCCTACGGCGTCCACGACCTGCAGGAGGCGGGCATCCTGCCGGGGCTCAACGCCCTCGCGTTCGACGTGTCCGCGCAGGTCCCGCCGTCGTCGTGGTACGGCACGCTGCTCAAGGGCGTCTTCAACTTCTCCCCCGCCACCACGTGGCTGGAGGCCGTCGCCTGGGTCGCGTTCGCCGTGCCGACGCTCGTGGTGTTCGTGCGGACGGCGTTCGGCCGGCCCCGGCACCCCGCCCCGGCGACGACGCCGGCCGCGCAGCAGACCGTCTCCGCCTGACCTCATCCCGACGCACCACGCCCCGACGCACCACGCCCCGACCCGAAGGAACCCCGTGTCCCGCACACCCCGGCCCCTGACCCGATCGCTCCCGCTCGCCGCGCTCGCCGCCGCCGCGCTCGCCACCGGCGCGTGCACGCCCAACGACCCGGCCGCCGCGCCCGGCGACGGCGACGGACCCGCGACCGTCACGGTGAGCAGCACCGCCGACGCGTGCACGCTGTCGACCGACGAGGCGCCGTCGGGCAACGTCGTCTTCAACGTCACCAACGACGGCGACGACGTCACCGAGTTCTACCTGCTCGCCGAGGACGGCCTGCGGATCATCAGCGAGGTCGAGAACATCGGCCCCGGCCTGTCACGCGACCTCGTCCTCACGGCCAAGCCCGGCACCTACCAGACGGCCTGCAAGCCCGGCATGGTGGGCGACGGCATCCGCGCGGCCTTCACGGTGACCGACTCGGGCGCCGACGTCGCGCCGACGGGCGCGGTCGCCGACCAGATCGCCGCCGCGACGACGTCGTACGTCGCCTACGTCAAGGACCAGACCGAGCAGCTCCTGGCCGGCACGCAGGAGTTCGTCGCCGCCTACAAGGCGGGCGACGACGACACCGCCCGCGACCTGTACGCCCCCACCCGCGTCCACTGGGAGCGCATCGAGCCCGTCGCCGAGTCGTTCGGCGACCTCGACCCGCGCATGGACCTGCGCGAGGCCGACCTCGAGGACGGCCAGGAGTGGACCGGCTGGCACCTGCTGGAGAAGGACCTGTGGCAGCCCGCCCCCGAGGCCAACGGCGGCACCGCCTACACGCCGCTGAGCGCCGAGCAGCGCGCCCAGTACGCCGACCAGCTCCTCGCCGACACCCAGGAGCTCGACGCACGCGTCCACGCCGCCGACTTCCCCGACGCCATCGACGCCGCCGCGATCGGCAACGGCGCCAAGGGCCTGCTCGACGAGGTCGCCACCGGCAAGGTCACCGGCGAGGAGGAGATCTGGTCGCACACCGACCTGTGGGACTTCCAGGCCAACGTCGACGGCGCCCGCGTCGCGTTCGAGGACCTGCGCGACGTCGTCACCGCCAAGGACGCCGACCTGGCCACCCAGCTCGACACGCGCTTCGGCGAGCTGCAGACCCTGCTCGACGGGTACACGCAGGGCGACGGGTTCGTCGCCTACACCGACCTGAGCGAGACCCAGGTCAAGGAGCTCGCGGCAGCCGTCGACGCGCTGAGCGAACCGCTGAGCCGTCTGACGGCCTCGGTGGTGCTGTGACCGAGCACGACCCCGTCTCGGCGGGCGCACCCGCCGAGACCCCCGCGGCCCGTCCCGCCGCGCCCTGCTGGGCGCGGGCGGGGCGGGTCTCGCCGCGCTCGCGGCAGGGTTCGCGGGCGGGTTCGGCACCGGCCGCGCGACCGCGCCCGCCGCCTCCGCCGCGCCGGACCACGTCGTGCCGTTCCACGGAGCCCACCAGGCCGGCATCACCACCACCGCCCAGGACCGGCTGCACTTCGCCACGTTCGACCTCACGACGTCGTCGCGCGACGACGTCGTCGACCTGCTGCGCCGCTGGACGCTCGCGGCCGAGCGCATGACGCGCGGCCTGCCCGCAGGCGAGCTCGGCCCGGTGGGCGGCCCGTACGAGGCCCCGCCCGACGACACGGGCGAGGCGCTGGAGCTCACGCCCGGCAACCTGACGATCACGTTCGGGTTCGGGCCGTCGCTGTTCGCCGACGCCGACGGCCGCGACCGCTTCGGCCTCGCCGCACGCCGTCCCGCGCTGCTCGCGGACCTGCCGCACTTCCCGGGGACGTGCTGGAGGACGCGCGCTGCGGCGGCGACCTCGCCGTGCAGGCGTGCGCCGACGACCCGCAGGTCGCGGTCCACGCCGTGCGCAACCTGGCGCGCCTCGCGTTCGGCACGGCCCAGGTGCGCTGGAGCCAGCTCGGCTACGGGCGCACCGCGCGCACCTCGTCGGCGCAGACGACGCCGCGCAACCTGTTCGGCTTCAAGGACGGCACCGCCAACATCCTCGCGGAGGACGGCGCGGCCCTCGACGAGCACGTCTGGGTCGCGCCCGGCGACGACCCGGCGGCCGGCTGGCTCGCGGGCGGCACCTACCTGGTGGCGCGGCGCATCCGCATGACCATCGAGACGTGGGACCGCAGCTCGCTGCGCGAGCAGGAGACCGTCGTCGGACGCACCAAGGGCACGGGCGCTCCCCTGTCGGGCGGCCAGGAGACGACCGAGCCCGACTTCGCGCGTGCGGGGCGCGAGGGCACCCCGCTCATCGACCCGGCCTCGCACGTGGCCCTCGCACACCCGACGGCCAACGGCGGTGCGCGCATGCTGCGCCGCGGCTACAACTACACCGACGGTTCCGACGGCCTCGGCCGGCTCGACGCGGGCCTGTTCTTCCTCGCGTTCGTGCGCGACCCGGAACGCCAGTTCGTGCCGATGCAGAACACGCTCGCCAAGAACGACCTCATGAGCGAGTATCTGCGGCACACGGGGTCAGGCCTGTGGGCGGTACCGCCCGGCGTCGCGGACGGCCAGGGGTACGTCGGGCAGGGGCTCTTCGAAGGCGTCCCGTAGGGCTCGGGGCCCTGCGCACGCCGTCGCACCGCCGCGCCGCGTCAGCCGACCGCAGCCCGGACGACGACCTCGCCGCCCTCGACGCGCACGTCGGTGACCGTCAGGCCGGGCAGCCGCGCGGCCAGCAGCGCCTCGACGTCCACGACGACGCTCGCGTCGGGTCGGATCGCGATCGCGTCGTCCGGCAGCCCCTGGGCGGCGATCCGTGCCGAGAGCGGGCCGGCGAGCAGCCCGAGCAGCTTGCCGACCGGCAGCCCGCCGGCATGGGCCTCCACCTCGAGGGTCGCCCGGCCGTCCGCGAAGCCCAGCACGCGCACGTCGGCGCGCACGACGGGCGTCAGCCGGGCCGCGAGCTTGAGCGGCCCGGGGAGCTCGCCGAGCCTGCGCAGGTCGGCGGTGACGCGGACGGTGTCGGCATCGGCGGAGACCGACGTCACGAAGGACGGCAGTCCGGCGCCGCTCATCGAGGCCAGGCCGAGCGCTTCGGCGGGGGTCAGCTGAAGGAGCACCGTCCGATGCTACGCGGTCACGCGCCCGGACTGACCTGCCCGTGCAGTACGCGCGCGCCCTCCGCGATGGAACCGGACAGCGACGGGTAGACGGTGAAGGCGCTCGCCACGTCGTCGACCGTGAGGCGGTGCGCGACCGCCAGCGTGATGGGGAAGATCAGCTCACTCGCGCGGGGCGCGACCACGACGCCGCCCAGCACCACACCCGCCTCGGGGTGCGCGAACAGCTTGACGAACCCGTCGCGCATGCCGAGCATCTTGGCCCGCGGGTTGCGTGCGAGCGGCAGCGTCGAGGTCACGAAGCGGATGGCGTGCTCGCGCAGGTACTTCTCGCCGTACCCGACCGTCGCGATCTCGGGCTCGGTGAAGATGTTCGCCGCCACGCTGCCCAGCCGCAGCGGCTCGACGGCGTCGCCCAGCGCGTGCGCCATGGCGATGCGCCCCTGCTGGGCCGCGACCGACGCGAGCGGCAGCACGCCCGTGCAGTCGCCCGCCGCGTAGACGCCGCGCACCGACGTGCGCGAGACCCTGTCGACGACGACGTGCCCGCCCTCGCTCAGCTCGATGCCCGCCTCCGCGAGTCCCAGGCCCGCCGTCGCGGGCACCGCCCCGACGGCGACGAGCACGTGCGACCCCTCGACGACGCGCCCGTCGGCGAGCGTGACCGAGACGCCGTCGGCCGTGCGCTGCGCGGACGCGGCGCGCGACCGGGACATGACCTCCATGCCGCGCCCCCGGAACACTCCTTCGAGAAGCTGCGCGGCGTCCTCGTCCTCCCCCGGCAGCACGCGGTCACGCGAGGAGACCAGCACGACGTCCGAGCCGAGCGCGCGGTAGGCGCCCGCGAACTCGGCACCCGTGACACCCGACCCGACGACGACGAGCCGCTCGGGCAGCGTGTCGAGGCAGTACAGCTGCGTCCAGGTGAGGATCCGCTCGCCGTCGGGCATGGCGGTCGGCAGCGTGCGCGGCGTGGCGCCGACGGCGATGAGCACGGTGTCGGCGTCGAGCGTCGTCTCGGCGTTCGCGTCCGCGTCCGCGGCGACGGCGACGCGCGACGGCCCGGCCAGCCGCCCGTGCCCGGTGACGATCTCGACCCCCTCGCGCTCGAGCCGCGCCCGGATGTCGACCGACTGCGCGGCGGCGAGCTCGCGCACGCGCGCGTTGACGGCCGCCAGGTCGACGTCGGGCCGCGCCGCCGATGTGGCCGTGGTACCGCGCACGCCCAGCTCGGGTGCCGCCTCGGCGAGGGTCAGCCACTCGGCCGTCGCGATGAGCGTCTTGGACGGCACGACGTCGGTGAGCACCGCGGCACCGCCCAGCCCGTGCCGCTCGACGACCGTGACCCGCGCTCCCAGGCGCCTCGCGACGAGAGCCGCCTCATACCCGCCGGGGCCCCGCCCAGGATGACGACGCGCTGGCCGTCGCTGACTGCGGTGTCTGTGGTCGCGTGGCTTCTCACGGCCGACATTGTTGCAGCCGGGAGGTTAGCCTCGGACCATGACCAGCAATGCCGCTTCCGTGCCTGATCTCGACGACCCGGCGACCGACCCGTTCGACGTCGCGCGCGCCGCCGCGGAGCACATCGCCCGCGCCTCGGGCGTCGAGGGCCACGACGTCGCCCTGGTGCTGGGCTCGGGCTGGGGCGGGGCCGCCGAGCTGCTGGGCGACGTCGTCGCGGAGATCCCGTCGCACGAGATCCCGGGCTTCGCCAAGCCGTCGGTCGCGGGCCACGTCGGCACCACGCGATCGATCCGCGTCGAGCGTGCCGACGGCTCGACACGCAACGTGCTGGTGCTCGGGTCGCGCACCCACCTGTACGAGGGGCGCGGCGTGCGCCGCGTCGCCCACGGCGTGCGCACCGCGGCCGCGACGGGCGCCGAGACCGTCGTGCTGACCAACGGCTGCGGCGGCCTGCACATGGCGTGGCGTCCCGGTCAGGTCGTCCTCATCAAGGACCACCTCAACCTCTCGGGTGCCTCGCCGCTGGAGGGTGCGACGTTCGTCGACCTCACCGGCCTGTACTCCCCCGGCTGCGCGACCTCGCCCGCCAGGTCGAGCCCACGCTGCCCGACGGCGTCTACGCGCAGTTCCACGGCCCGCACTACGAGACGCCCGCCGAGGTGCGCATGGCAGGCGTGCTCGGCGCCGACCTGGTGGGCATGTCGACGGGGCTGGAGGCGATCGCCGCCCGCCACTGCGGCATGGAGGTGCTGGGCATGTCGCTCGTGACGAACCTCGCGGCCGGCGTCAGCCCGCAGCCGCTCTCGCACGAGGAGGTGCTGGAGGCCGGGGCCAAGGCCGCCCCCGTCATCAGCGACCTGCTCGCCCGCATCGTCAAGCTCGTCTGACCCCCGGGGGCTGTCGTGACCGACCTCAAGGACGACTCGCTGGCGTCCGCGCTCGCCGCGGCCGAGGCGTGGGAGCGCGCCGACGTCGACGACGCCGACAAGGCGGAGCTGCGTGCGCTCGTGGCCCGCGCCGGCGGGGGCACGCCGGGCGCCGTCCAGGCCCAGGCCGAGCTGCGCGACCGGTTCGCCACGCGTCTCGCGTTCGGCACCGCCGGCCTGCGCGGCGCGATGGCCGCCGGACCCAACCGCATGAACCGCGCCGTCGTCGTCGGTGCGGCCGCGGGCCTGGGGCCTACCTGCGCGGCGAGCTCGGCGACGCGACCCCGCGCGTGGTGGTCGGCTTCGACGCGCGGCACCGCTCCGCGGACTTCGCGCGCGACACCGCCGCCGTCATGACCGCGCAGGGCATCGAGGTGCTGCTGCTGCCCTCACCGCTGCCCACGCCCGTGCTGTCCTTCGCGGTGCGACACCTGTCCGCGGACGCGGGCGTGATGGTCACCGCGTCGCACAACCCGGCGGCCGACAACGGCTACAAGGTCTACCTGGGCGGTCGCGTCGTGCCCGGCGCCGGGCAGGGCACGCAGATCGTGCCGCCGTTCGACGCACGCATCGCCGAGCGGATCGACGCCGTCGGCCCGGCCGCAGCCGTGCCGCGCGCGCAGTCCGGCTGGACCGTGCTCGGCCACGACATCGTCGACGACTACGTCGCCACGGTCGTCGCGCTCGCCGACGACGCCCCCCGCGACCTGCGCATCGTCACGACGTCGCTGCACGGCGTCGGCGGCACGGTGCTCGCACGGGTGCTCGCCGAGGCCGGCTTCACCCACGTCGTGCCCGTCGAGGAGCAGGCCGAGCCCGACCCCGACTTCCCCACCGTCGTGTTCCCCAACCCGGAGGAGAAGGGCGCGATCGACCTCGCGATCGCCGTCGCCCAGGACGCCCAGGCCGACGTCGTCATCGCCAACGACCCGGACGCCGACCGCTGCGCCGTCGCGGTGCGCGACCCGCGCGCGGGAACCTACCAGGGCGCGGAGACGGCGAAGTCGCAAGGCTGGCGCATGCTGCACGGCGACGAGGTGGGCGCGCTGCTCGGCGACGACGTCGCGGAGCACCTGGCCGCCGGGAGGGACGCGAACGCCGTCGGCGACCGGCCTGTGCTCGCGAGCTCGATCGTCTCCTCCCGCCTGCTGGCCGCGATCGCGACCCGGCACGGCCTCGCTCACGCCACCACGCTCACCGGGTTCAAGTGGATCGCCCGCACGCCCGGCCTCGCCTTCGGGTACGAGGAGGCGCTGGGCTACTGCTGCGACCCGCAACGGGTCCGCGACAAGGACGGCATCTCGGCCGCGCTGCTCGTCGCCCAGCTCGCCAACCGGCTCAAGGCACAAGGGCGAGGGCTGGTCGACCGGCTCGACGACCTCGCCCGCCAGCACGGCCTGTACCTGACCGACCAGCTCTCCGTGCGCTTCGAGGACCTCGCAGGCATCCCCGGCACGATGGCGCGACTGCGCTCGCAGCCGCCGCGCACGCTCGCCGGGTCCACGGTCGTCGACGTGCTCGACCTCGCCGACGGCGCGGACGGCCTTCCCCGACCGACGGCGTGCGGCTGCTGACCGAGGACGGCACGCGCGTCATCGTGCGGCCGTCGGGCACCGAACCCAAGGTCAAGTGCTACCTGGAGGTGGTGCGCGACGTCGCGCCCGATGCGACCTTCGACGCCCTGGGCGCCGCCCGGGCCGAGGCGCGCACCACGCTCGCGACGCTCAAGCACGACATCGCCGCGGCGCTGGGCCTGTGAGGGCCGCGCGTGCGTGACCTCGGGCCGCGTCCGGACGCGGCCCCGAGGTCACGCGCCGATCAGTAGTCTGACGGCGGGGCTGCCGCGGGAGCGCCCGCCAGCTCGGCCAGGACCGCCGCCGCGGCCGACATGCCCAGCCGCGTCGCGCCCGCCTCGATCGCCGCAAGGGCGTCCTGGAGGGTGCGGATGCCCCGCTGGCCTTGACGCCCAGGCGCCCGCCGACCGTGTCGGCCATGAGCGACACCGTGTGGACCGTGGCACCGCCGGTCGGGTGGAAGCCTGTCGAGGTCTTGACGTAGTCGGCGCCCGCCGCCTCCGCGGCACGGCACACCGCGACGATCTCGTCGTCGTCGAGCGCTGCCGACTCGATGATGACCTTGAGCAGCCGGCCCCCGGCACGGCGGCGCGGACCGCGGCGATGTCGGCCTCGACGGCCTCGAAGTCACCGGCCTTGGCCGCGCCCACGTCGATCACCATGTCGACCTCGTCGGCGCCGTCGGCGACCGACCGCGCGGCCTCCGCGGCCTTGATGGACGAGACGTGCTTGCCCGACGGGAACCCGCACACGGTCGCGACCTTGAGGCGACCGGCCGCGGTCTCGTGCGCGAGCGCGACGAACGTCGGCGACACGCACACCGAGAACACGCCCAGCCCGGCGCCCTCCTCGACGAGCGCGACCACGTCGGCGTCGGTCGCCTCCGGCTTGAGCAGGGTGTGGTCGATGAACGACGCGAGCTCTGCCGGCGTCGTCGGGACGGTGCTCACAGCTGTGCCCCCTCGATCTTCTGGTACCCGGGGACGATGACGTGCTCGACGAGGTCCCGGCGCTCGTCGTGGTGCATGAACGCGCCCCAGGCGGCCGCGATGGTGACGTCCGCGAGGTCGTCGATCGACCAGCCCGCTTCCGTCACGAGCAGGCGCATCTCGTGCGACATCGACGTGCGCGACATCAGGCGGTTGTCGGTGTTGAGCGTGACCGCGAAGTCGAGCTCCTTGAGCCGCGTGATGGGGTGCTCGCGCACCGACTTCGCGGTCGTCGCCGACGTCTGAAGGTTCGACACCGGGCACACCTCGAGCGGGATCTGGTGGTCGCGCACCCAGTGCGCGAGCGACCCGAGCGTCGCGAGCGGCGAGCCGTCCGCGTCCGTGCCGAACGCGATGTCCTCCACGATCCGCACACCGTGGCCGATGCGGTCGGCCTGACCCACGTGCACGGCCTGGGCGATCGATGCGACCCCCGCTGCCTCGCCCGCGTGGATCGTGACCGGGAAGTCGTGATCGGCGAGGAACCGCCAGATCCCGGCGTGCCGGTCGGGCGGGAAGCCGTCCTCGGCCCCCGCGATGTCGAAGCCGACGACACCAGCGCCGCGGTAGGAGACCGCGAGCTCGGCGATCTCGGACCACCGGTCGGCGTGCCGCATCGCGGTGACGATCTGGCCCACCCGGATGGTGCGGCCGTCGGCCGCAGCGAGCGCGATGCCCTCGTCGATGCCGGCCTGCACGGCCTCGACCGTCTCCGGCAGGCTCAGGCCCTTGGTCAGGTGCTGCTCGGGCGCCCAGCGCTGCTCGGCGTACACCACGCCGTCGGCCGCGAGGTCGAGCACGGCCTCCTTGGCGACGCGCGCGAGCGCCTCGGGCGTCTGCATGACGGCGATGGTGTGGTCGAAGGTCTCCAGGTACCGGACCAGCGAGCCGGAGTCGGCCGCCTGCTGGAACCAGTCGGCCAGGCTGTCGGCGTCCTCGACCGGCAGGCGGTGGCCCACGGCGTCGGCGAGCTCGAGCACCGTCTGCGGGCGCAGACCGCCGTCGAGGTGGTCGTGCAGAAGAACCTTCGGGAGTTCGGGAACGAGGTCCACGAGGCGGTCGTCGGTCATGCGCCCAACCTAACCGCCGCACAGCCGCCAAGCGCCCCCAACGGGCCCTTGCGTCGCGTCCTGCCGCCGTCCGGGCGTCAGGTCGGCAGTCGGTCGTCAGCGCGTGCCCCCGGGGCACGAGATGACGACAGACTGCCGACCTGACCGGGGAGAGCTCGTGGGTCACGGCTCGTCGGCGGGGTCTGGGGTGGGAGGGGTCGGGGCCGTGTAGGTGTCTTCCTCGTCAGGGGTTGGATCTCGTCGGCCTGGTCGGCGACGTCGGCCTCGTCGGCCAGGCCCTCCAGGTCGGGGCGAGGTGCGGCCGGCCGGTACTCCTCGGCGGAGGCCGCGCTCACACGCTGGCCCACCACGGCGAGCGCCTCCTCCACCAGGTTGACCACGCCCTCGGGATCCGCGGCGTCGTCCGGATCCAGCGCCCGGACCTCGCGCTCGTGCAGGTCAGGTTCGGCGACACCGGCGTCACGCCAGGCGTCCCGACCAGGCTGGGTGCTCATGCGAGTCTCCCTCCTCGGCGGGTCCACCCATCGTCCCGCCCGCACACCAGGGCTGCACCTCGGGCCGCGGCGCGTCCCCGGGCTGCCCCACGCCGTCAGCGCGGGAGCACGGCCCACACGACGTGCGGCCACGCGCCCAGTGCTGCCGTCAGCACCGAGCGGTCGTGCTCGGTCGCCCACTCCGGGTCGAGCAGGACGGCGGTCGGCACCGTGTGCATCGTCGCCGACGACGGCTCGTACACCCGCACGACGCCCTCACCCGGCCACACGTCGGCCAGCAGCACGACGTGGCGCGGCACCGCGTCCTGCCACGCCCCACCGAGATCGCCGCCCGAGTACAGCGGCACCGGAACGCCCGCCGACGCCGCCGCGACCGCCGCACGCAGCACGGCCGCACCCCGGTCCCCTCCGCCGACGACTCGATGCGTGAACCGCACGTCACCGAATCGCGCGACGGCGGCCGCCGCCCATGGCGCCGTGCCGAAGCGGCGCGGCCAGGGCAGCACCCCAGACCGCGAGCTCGCACGGTGCACCTGTCGCTGGATCGCGGCGAACCGCTGCCCGGGATCACGAGCGACGTGCAGCGCAAGGCGCGGGCTGCCCGCCATGGCCAGCATCGTCAGCACGGCCGCTCCGCACGTGGTCTCGTCGATCTGCCGGGCTGCGACCGCCGCTGCGGCGTCGTCGAGGAACGGCAGGGCGACACGCTCGGGATGCCCGACGCGCCCCGGCCCGCGGTCCCGCCCGAGCGGGTCGAGCACCGAGCGCCGTGCCGCACCGCCGACCTCACGCAGCGCGTCGGCCACGTCGCTGCCGAGCGCGGCCACCCCCCGGTCACCGGGCTGCTGCTCGCTGGGGTCCGCCTCGTCGGACGCCCTCTGAGCCACGTGCGCGGACGCGGGCCGCACGGGCGCGGCCGCTCGCGAGTCTTCACGCCCCCCAGCAGCATCTGCCGCCGCTGCGGTACGCGGGAGCGCCGGTGCCCGTGCCGGTGCCGGTGCCGGTGCACCATCGGGTTCCCCTGCTGAGGGCGCGGCGGCCGCGGGACGCGGCGGCGTGGCTGCGTGCGCGGTACCAGGCCGTTGCGCGGCAGGGCGCACGCGGGCGCCCGCTTGCCCGCTGCCGGACCCCTCAGCAGGACGCGCGCCCGCAACGGGACGCGCATCGTCGGGCTCCCCAGCGACAGGCACCGCCACGGCAGGACGCACCGACCCGGGGCCAGCGGGACGCACATCGTCGGGCTCCCCAGCGACAGGCACCGCCACGGCAGGACGCACCGACCCGGGGCCAGCGGGACGCACATCGTCGGGCTCCCCAGCGACAGGCACCGCCACGGCAGGACGCACCGACCCGGGGCCAGCGGGACGCACATCGTCGGGCTCCCCAGCGACAGGCACCGCCACGGCAGGACGCACCGCCCCGGGCCAGCAGGACGCACCGCCGAACCCGCCCGCGCGCCACCACCCGTCCGCGCACGACCGGGCGCCTGCGCACCATCAGAGGTCCGCGCACCATCAGCGGCCTGCGCACCATCAGGGGCCTGCGCCGCGGCGGGCACGTCCAGACCCGCTTGCCCATCACCGGGCACCTCAGCGGCTGGCACCGTCGCCGCCGGACGCACCGACGCCGCGCCGGCGGGGCGCGCAGGCGAACCTGCCCGCGCGCCGCCAGGAGCCTCGGCGGCAGGACGCACGCGCGCACCGGTCGGCACATCGTCGGATCCCTCCGCGACAGGCGCCGCCGTCGCGGGACGCATGCGCGCCGTGTCGGCGGGACGCACCGGCGGACCCGGCTGCGCACCACCGGGCACCTGCGCGGCGGGCCGCACGGGCACAGGCGCGCCCGCCTCCGCTCGCCCAGGTGCGTTGCCGGCAGGTGCGGGTGCTTCGTCGGCGGGTGCCTGCTCGCCAGGTACCGGCCCGGCAAACACGTGCAGGCGCGCGAGCAGGTCGGTCAGCCGTAGTCCTTTCCGCATCTGCTCAGCGGATCCGGTCGAGAACGACGGGGCGGCGGCTGATCGCGGTCCCGGGTGGTGCCACCTCCCAGGCGCCGTCGAGCGCCTCGTGCGCGCGCGCGAACCGCTCGGGGGTGTCGGTGTGCAGGGTGAGGATGGGCTGTCCCTGAACCACGACGTCGCCGGGCTTGGCGTGGATCTCGACGCCCGCGCCGAGCTGCACCGGGTCCTCCCGGCGCGCGCGCCCGGCCCCGAGCCGCCACGCGGCGACGCCGACGCCGTACGCGTCGAGCCGCGCGAGCACGCCGTCGGCCTCCGCGACGACCTGCTCGGTGGCGGCCGCCGTCGGCAGGGGCGCGTCGGGGTCGCCTCCCTGGGCGATGATCATGCGCCGCCATACGTCCATCGCGCGGCCGTCCGCGAGGGCCGCGCGCACCTCGGGCTCCTCGACGGGGCGCCCGGCCGCGGCGAGCATCTCGACGGCGAGCGCCACGGTCAGGTCGACGACGTCGGCGGGGCCGCCGCCGGCGAGCACCTCGACCGACTCGCGGACCTCGAGCGCGTTGCCGGCGGTGAGGCCGAGGGGCGTCGCCATGTCGGTGAGGAGTGCCACGGTGGTGACGCCGGCGTCGGTGCCGAGGTCGACCATGGCGCGTGCGAGGGTGCGTGCCGCGTCCAGGTCCTTCATGAAGGCGCCGGAGCCGACCTTGACGTCGAGCACGAGCGCACCCGTGCCCTCGGCGATCTTCTTGCTCATGATCGAGCTGGCGATGAGCGGGACGGACTCGACGGTCGAGGTGACGTCGCGCAGCGCGTAGAGCTTCTTGTCGGCGGGGGCGAGACCCGGTCCGGCCGCGCAGATGACGGCGCCGACCGAGGCGAGCTGGGCGTGCACCTCGTCGTTGCTCAGCGTCGCCCGCCACCCCGGGATCGCCTCGAGCTTGTCGAGCGTGCCGCCCGTGTGCCCCAGTCCTCGGCCGGAGAGCTGCGGGACGGCGACGCCGAACGTGGCGACGAGCGGGGCGAGCGGCAGCGTGATCTTGTCGCCGACGCCGCCCGTGGAGTGCTTGTCGGCGGTCGGGATGCCGAGCCCGGAGTAGTCGAGCCGCTCGCCCGAGTCGATCATGGCCTGCGTCCAGCGTTCGAGCTCGCTGCGGCTCATGCCGTTGAGGAAGATGGCCATTGCGAGCGCGGACATCTGCTCCTCGGCGACGACGCCGCGCGTGTAGGCGTCGATGACCCAGTCGATCTGCCCGACGGACAGGTGTTCCTTGTCGCGCTTGGTGCGGATGACGTCGACGGCGTCGAACGGTTCGGGGCTCATTGCTCGCCTTCCAGGTAGTGGTGCACGACGTCGAGGTCGTCGGGGCCGAACGCCTGTGGCAGCACCTGGGTCATCGGCTCGATCCCGCGCGGGGTGTCGACGAGCAGCGTGGGCCCGCCGTGCTCCCACAGGAGCTGGCGGCAGCGCCCGCACGGCATGATCGCGACGCCGCGCGCGTCGACGCACGCGAACGCCACGAGGCGTCCCCCGCCGCTCTCGACGAGCTGGGAGACCAGCCCGCACTCGGCGCACAGCGTCACGCCGTAGGCGGCGTTCTCGACGTTGCAGCCGACGACGACGCGACCGTCGTCGACCAGCCCGGCCGCCCCGACGGCGTAGCCCGAGTAGGGCGCGTACGCGCGGGTCATCGCCTTGCGGGCGTGGCCGCGCAGCGCGTCCCAGTCGATCTGCGCCGCTCCGGTCGTTGCGCGACCGTGCGCGTCGAACTCGGTCATGCGGCCCTCACTTCTTGTACGGGATGCCCTCGGACGCGGGTGCCCGCACCCGGCCGACCAGCCCGGCGACCGCGAAGATCGTCACGAGGTAGGGCGTCATGAGCATGACCTGGCTGGGGATGGGCGTCCCGACGATGCCGAGCACCGTCTGGAGGTTGTCGGAGAACCCGAACAGCAGCGCGGCGGCGAGGGCGCCCAGCGGGTTCCACCGGCCGAGAATCATGGCGGCCAGGGCGATGTAGCCCTTGCCGCCGGTCATCTCGCGGCCGAACGCCAGGCCGGCCGCGACGGTGAAGAACGCCCCGCCCAGCCCGGCCACGGCCCCGCCGAGGATCGCGTTCTTGACGCGTGTGCGGTTGACCTTGATGCCCACGGTGTCGGCGGCCTTGGGGTGCTCCCCCACGGCGCGCAGCCGCAGGCCCCACCGGCTGCGGAAGAGGTAGACGTGCAGCACCGCGACGGCGACGTACATGAGGTAGACGAGCAGCGTCTGGCGGAACAGGACGGGGCCGAGGATCGGGATGTCCGCGAGCCCGGGGATGGGCAGGACGGGCAGCGGGGTGCGCCGGTTCCACGTCGTGGGGTCGTTGGTGAGCACCGTCGAGAACAGGTAGTTGGTCACGCCGACGACGAGCACGTTGAGCACGACGCCGACGATGATCTGGTCGACCCAGTACCGCACCGCGAAGATCACCAGCAGGAGTCCGACGATGGCGCCCGCGACAGGGGCCGCGATCAGCCCGATGTAGGGGCTTCCGGTGAGCGAGGCGACGACGGCGGCGAGGAACGCCCCGGCCAGGAGCTGGCCTTCGATCGCGATGTTGATGATGCCGACGCGCTCGCACAGGATGCCGGACATCGAACCGAAGACGAGCGGCACCGCCAGGAACAGCGCACCGGAGAGCAGGCCGGTCAGGGGGATGGTCTTGCCCGACCCGGCCCAGCTGAGGAACGCCACGATCCACAGCACGCCGAACAGCACGGGCAGCCACCAGCCCAGGTGGCGGCGCGTGGCGGCGGCCCACCAGGCAAGCCCGGCCAGGACCAGCGCGACGAGGCTGAGCACGAGCGACGTCGACACCGAGCCCACGGAGACGGGGGCGATCTGGAACAGGTCGGTCGCGGTCGAGATGCGGAAC
This sequence comes from Xylanimonas allomyrinae, assembly GCF_004135345.1. Lineage (NCBI taxonomy): Bacteria > Bacillati > Actinomycetota > Actinomycetes > Micrococcales > Promicromonosporaceae > Xylanimonas > Xylanimonas allomyrinae. The sequence continues at coordinate 152,011 of NZ_CP035495.1, read as the reverse complement.
GTCGTCGTGGTGCCCGACGTGGGCAGGATGCCGAAGGCGACGAGCGCGACGACGCCGAGCGCCGTCAGCGCGATCGGCAGCTTCCAGGAGATCGGCGGGAGCGGGGCCGCGCGGTGGGCGCCGGGTGCCGGGCGGGTCGCCGTCGCGGCGCTCATCGCTGGACCTCCGTGCGGGCGGTGCGTGCTGCCTCGACGGATCGGTTCATGCGCCGGCCTCCTGCGCCGAGAGGGACGTGGTCTTGGCCGCGCGCTTCTTGGTGCGCGCGGAGCCTCCGGGGGTGGGCAGCCGGAAGATGGCTCGCACGAGCGGCGGTGCCGCGATGAACAGCACGATGAACGACTGGACGACGAGCACGATGTCGATGGGGGTGCCGGTGCGGATCTGCATCGCGAACCCGCCGGCCCGCAGGCCTCCGAACAGCAGGCCCGCGAACACGGTGCCGAGCGGCTTGGAGCGGCCGAGCAGCGCGACCGTGATGGCGTCGAACCCGAAGCTCGCGGCCACGCCCGACGTCAGCACGCGTTCGGTGCCGAGCACCTGGGCCGATCCGGCCAGGCCGGCGAGTCCGCCGGCGATGGCCATGACCCACACGGTCACCCACGGGACGGACATGCCCGCGGTGCGGGCAGCGCTCGGGTTGGCGCCCACGGCACGGAACCGCAGGCCGAGCGTCGAACGCTCCATGAGCCACCACACACCCAGGGCGGCGAGCAGCGCGAGGACGAACCCGAGGTGGAGCCGGAAGTCGCGCCCGAGCAGGAGCGGGTAGGTGGCGCTGTCCGGGATCTGCGGGCTGATCGGGTTGGCTCCGCCGGGGCGCCGGAACGCCGTGGTGGTGAGCAGGTACCCGATGAGGTAGATCGCCACGTTGTTGAGCATGATCGTGACGATGACCTCGTTGGCCCCGGTCGTGGCCTTGAGGACGCCCGCGATCGACGCCCAGATCGCACCGCCGAGCGCCGCGCCGAGCACGGCGAGCAGCAGGTGCAGGCCTGCGGGCAGGTCGAACGTGAAGCCGACGTACGCGCCGAGCACGCCGCCGAGGATGATCTGGCCCTGCGCGCCGATGTTGAACAGGCCGGCCCGGAAGCCGATGCCGATGCCCAGGCCCGCGAAGATGAGCGGGGTGGCGACCGTCATCGTCTCGGTGATCGGCCGGATCACGCGGGCGAACCCGTTGCCCGAGAAGTTGATGACCGCACCCTGGAACAGCGCGGAGTAGGCCCCGCCGACGGCGTCGGCGATCGCACGGAGGAAGTCCGTGGGCCGCGCGAACAGCCAGCCCGCCGACTCCTGCACGCGCGCGTCGGCGGCAGCGATGAGGACCGCGCCGAGCACGAGCGCGGCCACGACGGCGAACACCGTCACGAGCCAGCTCGACTCGAGCATCTCGCGCAGCACGCTGCGGCTCGCGGCGTCGATACGGCTCTCGGTCGCCGGCGTCTGGGCAGGCGCGGGGGGCTCCGTCGCCGGGCCCGGCGGGGTCGTGGCCTCGCTCACTGGATGCCCTCCTCGGTCTGGTCGGCGGCGAGGTCGGCCTCGCCGAGCGTCGTGTGGTGCGCGGCGGCCTGCTCGACGGCCTCCTCGAGCGGGACGCCCGCCATCATGAGGCCCAGCACGTCACGGTCCGTTCCCCCCGGGACGACGCCGACGATCCTGCCGCGGTACATGACGGCGATGCGGTCGCCGAGGGCGAGCACCTCGTCGAGCTCGGTGGACACGATGATGACGGGTGTTCCCTTGTCGCGTTCGGCGACGATGCGCTGGTGGACGAACTCGATCGAGCCGACGTCGAGGCCGCGGGTGGGCTGCGAGGCGATGAGCAGGCGCAGCGGCCGGGACATCTCCCGGGCAAGGACGACCTTCTGCTGGTTGCCGCCCGAGAGCGTGCCGGCGAGCGCGGTCACGCTCTGCGTGCGCACGTCGAACTCGGCGACGCGGCGCTCCGCGTTCTGCCGGATCGCGCCCTTGTCGAGCGAGCCGCCGCGGGAGAACGGCGGCGAGTGGAACATGTCGAGCACGAGGTTCTCCTCGACGGAGAACGTGCCGATCAGGCCGTCGGTGCTGCGGTCCTCGGGCACGTACCCGACGCCGGCCCCGAGCGCTCCCGCGACTCCCAGGCCGACGAGCTCTGTGCCGTCGAGGGTGATCGACCCGGCGACGGGGCGTTGCAGGCCGATGATGGCCTCGGTCAGCTCCGTCTGCCCGTTCCCCTGGACACCCGCGACGACGAGGATCTCTCCCCGGCGCACGTCGAGGTCGACGCCGTCGACCACGGGCGACCCGGTGGCGTCGTCGACGACCGTCAGGCCGCGCACGCGGAACGTGGCGTCCCCCGCGTCGGCCGGCAGCTTGTCGACGCCGAGCGACACCGAACGGCCGACCATGAGCGAGGCGAGCTCGGTCTCGGAGGCCGACGGCTCGGCCGTGCCGACGACCTTGCCTCGCCGGATGACGGTGATCCGGTCGGCGACGGCGCGCACCTCGCGCAGCTTGTGCGTGATGAACACGATCGACGTCCCGCGGCCTTGAGCTGCCGCATGATGGCGATGAGCTCGTCGGTCTCCTGCGGAGTCAGCACCGCCGTCGGCTCGTCGAGGATGAGCACCTTGGCGTCGCGTGACAGGGCCTTGATGATCTCGACGCGCTGCTGGACGCCGACGGGCAGCTCCTCGACCAGCGCCTGGGGGTTGACCTCGAACCCGAACCGGTCGGAGATGGTTTCCACCATGGTGCGCGCCTTGCGCGCGTCGATGATCCCGGCGCCCTTGACGGGCTCATGGCCCAGCGCGACGTTCTCGGCGACGGTGAAGACGGGCACGAGCATGAAGTGCTGGTGCACCATGCCGATGCCGGCGGCCATGGCCTCACCCGGCCCCGCGAAGGTGACGGGCTCGTCGTCGAGCAGGATCTCGCCGCCGTCGGGGTCGTAGAGCCCGTAGAGCACGTTCATGAGAGTGCTCTTGCCGGCCCCGTTCTCCCCGAGCAGGGCGTGGATCTCGCCTGGCTCGATGACCAGGTCGATGTGGTCGTTGGCGACCAGCGACCCGAAGACCTTCGTGATCCCGCGCAGCTCCAGCTTCACCGGCAGATCCTCTTTCCGTGGCGACCGGACGAGTCCATCGAACAACATGAGTCCGCTCCGGTCCTGCCGGACGCGGCGATGCGCCGTGCGTGGCGCTGACGTGCGGCGGCCCGGGCGCCGAACGCCCGGGCCGCCGGCGATGCCGTGGTTACGGCGCCGGGGTCACTTCGGCGAGTTGGGCGACTCGATGGTCAGCTCGCCCGAGATGATCTGCTGCTTGAAGTCGTCGATCTTCTGCGACAGCTCGGCGGGGACGGCCGACTCGAAGTCGTGGAACGGGGCCAGGCCCACGCCGTCGTTCTCCAGCGTGCCGATGTACGGGTCGGACGTGAAGCTGCCGTCCGCCGCGGCCTTGATGACGTCGAAGACGGCCGGGCCGATCTGCTTGATCACCGAGGTGAGCACGATGTCGCCGTGGTCGGTCGTCAGGAAGCCGTCGGAGTCGACCCAGACGATCTTCTTGCCGGCGTCGCTCGCCGCGGCTGCGGCACCCAGGCCCACCGGGCCGGCGACGGGCATGATGATGTCCGCGCCCTGGTCGATGAAGCCCTGGGCGAGGTTCTGGCCGTTGGCCTGGTTGGAGAAGTCGCCCGTGAAGGAGCCGGTCTGCGCCGTCTTGTCCCAGCCGAGGAGCGTGACGGTCGCGTCGTTGTCCTCGTTGAACCGCTGGACGCCGTCGTAGAACCCGTCCATGAACACCGAGACCGACGGGATCGCCATGCCGCCGAAGGTGGCGACGGTGCCAGTCTCGGTCATGCCCGCGGCGAGGTACCCGGCGAGGAACGCGGCCTCGGCCGTGTTGAAGAGGATCGGCTTGGCGTTCTCGACCGTGACCGGGTTGAACTCGGCGTCGGAGAATGCCGAGTCGACCAGCGCGAAGTTGATGTCGGGGTTGGCCTCGGCCGCAGCCTGGATCGGGTCCTCGAGCTTGTAGCCGACGCCGATGATGAGGTTGCAGCCCTGCTGGACCATGTTGTCGATGTTGGGTGCGTAGTCCGTGTCGGCCTGCGACTCCGCCTGGCGGATGGTGATGCCGAGCTCGTCCTGAGCCTGCACGAGGCCGTCGTGGCCCGACTGGTTGAAGGACTGGTCGTCGAACCCGCCCTCGTCCGAGACCATGCAGGCCGTGAAGTCCGAGGCCGGCGAGGCGCCGTCCGTCGCGCTTCCGTCGGCGTTGTCCTCGGGTGCCTGGCCGCACGCGCTGAGCAGGAGCGCGGCGACGCCCGCCAGCGCGGCGAACTGGGTCGCTCTCTTCACCTTTGTCTCCGTTCGATTGGATCGGGCACCGACTCCGCGCCAGGGTCCAGCTCGGATCGGTAGGCCGTGAGCCTAGTGTCGATCCGACACCCCCGGCTCGTCGGTCGCGCTGCTGACTCCCCGTTCGTGACCCAATCGCAACCCGCTGGTCGTCATCGCGGTGGCGCCCGGCACGCCGGGTTCACTCGGCCTGGAGCAGCACCCCTGCGGCAAGTCCGGCCAGCAGCCGGACGCCGAAACCGATTGCCCGCTCGTCGACCACCAGGTCGCCCTGGTGCAGGTCGTACCGCCGGCCGCCGGGCGTGCCCGTGCCCAGGCGCGCCATGGCGCCGGGCACCTTGGTGAGGTACCAGGCGAAGTCCTCCCCGCCGAGCGACTGCTCGGTCAGCACCACGCCGGCCGGCCCGACGACGGCGCGCGCCGCGGCCTCGATCTCGGCCGTGACGTCGTCGTCGTTGTCGACGGGGGCACGCCGCGCGCGTGGTGCACGGTCACGTCGACCTCGTACGGGGCGACGACCTGCTCGACGGCGTCGTGCAGCACCTGCCCGGCGCGTTCCCACGCGCGCACGTCGAGGCAGCGCAGGGTACCGGCGACGGAGCCCGTCGACGGGATGGCGTTGTGGACGTCGCCCGCGTGGACCGACCCCCAGGTGAGGTTGACGCCCGAGCGCGGGTCGAGCCGGCGGCCGAGCACGCCCGGCACCTGCGTGATGACCTGGCCGAGGGCGTACACGACGTCGCCCGTCAGGTGCGGGCGCGAGGTGTGCCCGCCCGACGACGACACGGTCACCGACACGGTGTCGGAGGCCGAGGTGATGGGGCCCATGCGCGTGCCGACCTGGCCGACGTCGAGCTTGGGCTCGGCGTGCAGCGCGACGACGCGGTCGACGCCGTCGAGCACGCCCTGCGCCAGCACGTCGTGGGCGCCGCCCGGCTGGACCTCCTCGGCCGGCTGGAAGATGAGCCGCACCGGGCGGGCGAGCAGTCCGCGCGCGTGCAGGTCGGCGAGCACGAGCCCGGCACCGAGCAGCACGGTGGTATGCAGGTCGTGCCCGCACGCGTGCGCGACGTGGGGCACGGTCGAGCGCCACTCGCTGTCGCAGCGGTCCTCGACGGGCAGGGCGTCGAGGTCGGCGCGCAGCCCGAGCCGCGGCAGCGGCTCACCGTCGGGGGCGTGCTCGGGGCCGATGTCGCAGTACAGGCCCGTGACCAGCATGGGGTGCGGGGTCAGCCCGGCGGCGCGCAGGCGTTCGAGCACGACCGCCGTCGTACGCACCTCGGCGCGGGAGACCTCGGGGTGGGCGTGCAGGTCGCGGCGGAACGCGACCAGCTCGTCGTCGAGCGCCGCGGCGAGCCCGGCGACCAGGTCCCGCACCGACGCGGTCACAGCAGGTCGTCCAGCCCGCGTTCGCGCAGTGCGTCGACGAGCGACTTGACCTGCTGCGCCCGCGAGCGCGTGGTCACCAGCAGCGCGTCGGGGGTGTCGACCACGACGAGGTCGTCGACGCCGAGCAGCGCGACCACGCGCCCCGACCCGGGCACGACGACGTTGCCGCCGGTCTCGATCCGCACGACGTCTCCCGCGACGCCCACGACCTTGTCGCCCGCGCCGTCGAGGCTGGGCAGCAGCGCGGCGAGCGAGTTGAAGTCGCCGACGTCGTCCCACCCGAACGTGCCGGGGACGACGGCGACGCCGCCCGACGCGGCGACGGGCTCGGCCACGGCGTGGTCGATCGCGACCTTCTCGAGGCCCGGCCACACCCGGTCCATGACCTCGCCGCGCTGCGGCGTGTCCCACGCGGCCGCGATCTCGCGCAGGCCCGCGTGCAGCGCCGGGCGCAGCCGCTCCAGGTGCCCGAGCAGCACCGAGGTGCGCGTGACGAACATCCCCGCGTTCCAGCGGTACTCCCCCGAGGCGAGGTACTCGCCCGCGGTGACGGCGTCGGGCTTCTCCGTGAAGCCGCGCGCGTGCAGCGCGGTCGGGGCGCCGTCGATGCCGAGCGGCTGACCGCTGCGCACGTACCCGAAGGCGACCGACGGGCGGGAGGCCGCGATGCCGACGGTCACGACGTACCCGGCGCGCGCCGCGACGACGGCCTCGCGCACGGCCTGCTCGAACGCGGTCTTGCCCGAGACCACCTGGTCCGCGGCGAACGAACCGACGACGACGTCGCCGTGACGCTGCTCGAGCACCGCGGCCGCCAGCCCGATGGCGGCCATCGAGTCGCGCGGGAGCGGCTCGGCGAGCACGGCGTCGTCCGCGAGGCCGGGGAGCTGTTCGCGGCAGGCGGCGACGTGGCGCTGCCCGGTCACGAGCACGACGCCGTCGGTTCCCGCGACGGGGGTGAGCCGGTCGACGGTGGCCTGGAGCAGGCTGCGGCCCGAGCCGGTGAGGTCGTGCAGGAACTTGGGGGCGCCCTGGCGCGACACGGGCCACAGGCGGGTGCCGGCGCCGCCTGCGGGGACGATCGCGTAGAAGTCGTCGATGACGGCGCTGCTGGTCATGAGGGCAGCATAATGAAGCGTGCGAACCCGGACCGGGCCGCGGGTAGGCCTGGAGGTGTCACACCTTCCGCCATTCGAGGTGACGAGTTCCCGCGATCGCGACAGCAAGGCTGTGGAATGGATCACAAAACGCCCGTCAGCCGGTGACGGCGGCATGGACGCCGGTGAGACCGCCGAACGGATGTCACTACAGTGACCAAAGACGGTCAGCACCGGGGCCTCGTCGTGGCCGGCGGGTGCGGGCCGTGGCGCAAGCCCGGATACCGAACATTTTCACTGACCGGAGGCTCCACCGTGCCTGACGCTCCCGGCGGCACGCTCTACCGCGGCCGCGAAGGCATGTGGTCGTGGGTCGCGCACCGCGTGACCGGCGTCCTCATCTTCTTCTTCTTGCTCGTACACGTGCTGGACACGGCTCTGGTGCGAGTCTCCCCCGAGGCCTACAACCAGATCATCGGGACGTACCGGCACTGGATCATGGGGCTGGGCGAAGCGGGCCTCGTTGCCGCGGTCGTGCTGCACGCCTTCAACGGTGTCCGCATCATCCTCGTCGACTTCTGGGCCAAGGGCCCGCGGTACCAGCGCGTGATGCTGTACGTCGCTCTCGGCCTCTTCGTGGTGACGATGGCGGGCTTCCTTCCGCGCCACCTCATGAACGTCTTCGGAGGTGGGCACTGATGACTTCCCTCGAGATCGAGTCCCCGCGCAGCCCGTACACGCGCCGCAAGACGACGCGCTCGAACTACGAGCTGTACGGCTGGATCTTCATGCGCGCCTCGGGCGTGCTGCTCCTGGTGCTGATCTTCGGCCACCTGTTCGTCAACCTCATGACCGGTGACGGTGTCCACTCGATCGACTTCGCGTTCGTCGGCGGCAAGTGGGCCAACCCGTTCTGGCAGGTCTGGGACCTGCTCATGCTGTGGCTCGCGATGCTGCACGGCACCAACGGCGTGCGCACGGTCATCAACGACTACGCGTCCAAGGACGGCACGCGCCTGGTGCTCAAGGCGCTGCTCTACTTCGCCTGCGTCGTCGTCGTCGTGCTCGGCACGCTCGTGATCTTCACGTTCAACCCGTGCCCGCCCAACGCACCGGCCGAGCTGCTCTCGCAGACCGTGTGCTTCCCGAGCTGAGACCGAGGACCTTTGATGCAGACACACCAGTACGACGTCGTCATCGTCGGCGCGGGCGGCGCGGGCATGCGCGCCGCGCTCGAGGCCTCGAAGGACGCGCGCACCGCCGTCATCTCCAAGCTCTACCCGACCCGCTCGCACACGGGTGCGGCGCAGGGCGGCATGGCCGCCGCCCTCGCGAACGTCGAGGACGACAACTGGGAGTGGCACACCTTCGACACGATCAAGGGTGGCGACTACCTGGTCGACCAGGACGCCGCCGAGATCCTGGCGAAGGAGGCCATCGACGCCGTCCTCGACCTGGAGAAGATGGGCCTGCCGTTCAACCGCACGCCCGAGGGCCGCATCGACCAGCGCCGATTCGGCGGCCACACACGCCAGCACGGCGAGGCCGCCGTGCGCCGCGCCTGCTACGCGGCGGACCGCACGGGCCACATGATCCTGCAGACGCTGTACCAGAACTGCGTCAAGCAGAACGTCGAGTTCTACAACGAGTACTACGTGCTCGACCTGCTCACGGACCACGACCTGACGACCGAAGAGCTGCCGGACGACGTCGAGGTCAACGCGACCGGCGTCGTCGCCTACGACCTGGCGACCGGCGAGATCCACGTGTTCCAGGCCAAGGCGATCATCTTCGCCACGGGCGGCGCCGGGAAGATCTTCAAGACGACGTCCAACGCGCACACCCTCACCGGTGACGGGATGGCGCTCGCCTACCGCCGCGGCCTGCCGCTGGAGGACATGGAGTTCTTCCAGTTCCACCCCACGGGCCTGGCTGGCCTGGGCATCCTGCTGTCGGAGGCGGCCCGCGGCGAGGGCGGCATCCTGCGCAACGCCGACGGCGAGCGCTTCATGGAGCGCTACGCCCCCACCATCAAGGACCTCGCGCCGCGCGACATCGTCGCCCGGTCGATGGCCAACGAGGTGCGCGAAGGCCGGGGCGCCGGCCCGAACAAGGACTACGTGCTGCTCGACCTGACGCACCTGGAACCGGCGCACATCGACGCCAAGCTCCCGGACATCACCGAGTTCGCCCGCACCTACCTGGGTGTCGAGCCCTACACCGAGCCCGTCCCGGTGTACCCGACGGCGCACTACGCGATGGGCGGCGTGCCCACGAACCTGCTGGGCGAGGTGCTGCGCGACGGGCACAACGTCGTCAAGGGCCTCTACGCGGCCGGCGAGGTCGCGTGCGTGTCGGTCCACGGCTCCAACCGCCTGGGCACCAACTCGCTGCTCGACATCAACGTCTTCGGCAAGCGCTCCGGGCGGGCCGCCGCCGCGTACGCGAAGACGGTCGATGCGCACCTGCCGTTGCCGCAGGAACCGGCGGCGGCCGTCGTCGCACAGCTTGAGGAGATGCGCTCGCGGCCCGACGGCGAGCGCGTGGCCGACCTGCGCAGGACGCTCCAGGAGACCATGGACGCCAACGCCCAGGTGTTCCGCACGGGCGACTCGCTCAACGAGGCGATCGCCGTCATCAAGGACCTCCAGAAGCGCTACCGCAACGTCTCGGTCCAGGACAAGGGCACGTTGTTCAACACGGACCTGCTGGAAGCGATCGAGCTGGGCTTCCTGCTCGACATCGCCGAGGTCACCGTGCTGGCGGCGCTCAACCGCAAGGAGTCGCGCGGCGGCCACTACCGCGAGGACTTCCCCAAGCGCGACGACGCCCACTACATGCTGCACACCATGGCGTACCGTCGCCCGCCGTCGGCCTCCGACGTCGCCGACGGTCACGTCGAGGGCTACTTCGACCACGTCGAGAACCTCGACGGCTACAAGGTCGTGCTGGGCTCCAAGCCCGTGATCCAGACCCGCTACGAGCCGATGGAGCGGAAGTACTGATGACTGCTGTCGCCGAGGCCCCTGCGAAGGTGGGCGAGGTTCCCTCGTTCACCGTCACGCTCAAGATCCGTCGCTTCAACCCCGAGGTCAGCGCCGAGCCCACCTGGCAGGAGTTCCAGGTCCTGGCCCACGGCACCGACCGCATCCTCGATGCCCTGCACAAGGTCAAGTGGGAGCAGGACGGCTCGCTGACGTTCCGCCGCTCGTGCGCGCACGGCGTGTGCGGCTCGGACGCCATGCGCATCAACGGCCGTAACCGGCTCGCGTGCAAGACCCTGCTCAAGGACGTCAACCCTGACAAGCCCATCACGGTCGAGCCCATCAAGGGCCTGCCCGTGGTCAAGGACCTCGTGGTCGACATGGAGCCGTTCTTCGCCTCGTACCGCGAGGTGATGCCGTTCCTCATCACGTCGGGCAACGAGCCGACGCGCGAGCGCCTCCAGTCGGCCGCCGACCACGCCAAGTTCGACGACACGACCAAGTGCATCCTGTGCGCCGCGTGCACGTCGTCGTGCCCCGTGTTCTGGACCGACGGGCAGTACTTCGGCCCGGCCGCGATCGTCAACGCCCACCGGTTCATCTTCGACAGCCGTGACGAGGCCGGGCAGCAGCGCCTGGACATCCTCAACGACAAGGAGGGCGTGTGGCGGTGCCGCACGACCTTCAACTGCACCGAGGCATGCCCGCGCGGCATCCAGGTGACGAAGGCGATCCAAGAGGTCAAGCAGGCGATGATCCGCCGGGCGTTCTGACCCGGCGTCGATGCTCGCGTGAGCCGCTGACCTCGCCAGGTGCGAGGTCAGCGGCTCGCGTCGTCTCAGGGCACGGCGCCGCGCGCGGCCGCGAGGGCGGCCGTCGAGGTGCTGACTGCCGCCGAGGCGGCGGCCGCGCGGCGTCGTCGTGCCGCTCGACGCCGGAGGCGGGCACCGGTCGGGCGCCGTGACCGCTGATACCACGCGACGTTTCCCAGGGTCGCGACGGCGTAGGCGACGGCCCACCAGGGGAACCGCGGGACGTCGGGTGAGCTGCCCAGCGCGGCAAGATCGTCGGCCGGGGTCGGCACGACACGCTCCCCGGTGACGAGGATGCGCTGGGTGTTGATCCCCAGGGGGGTGCACGTCACGAGCGTGACCAGGTCCTCGCGGGGAACCGGCCGGATCTCCTCCGTGGAGTGGGGTTCGATGACGGCGATGTCGATGACCCGGTAGGCCAGCACCCGGCCGAGGACCTCGATGACGAAGGCGTCACCCTCGTCGACGCGGTTGAGGTGGGTGAACATGGTCGCGCTGGCGAGCCCGCGGTGCGCCGTCAGCACGGCGCGCGTGCCGGGGCCGCCGACAGGAAGGGATGTGCCTTGCAGGTGCCCTGCCCCTTTGAGCAGGGTCGCGTCGCTCGTGCCGTGGTAGACGGGTAGGTCGACGTCGATCGACGGGATGCGCAGACGCGCGAAGGGCCCGCTCGAACGGATCATGAGCTGCGACCAGTAGTCGAGCCCCCGCCGGACGTGCCTGTGCCCTCGGCGAGGTTGCGGCCCTCGGCGAGCAGCGCACCTGACTGGAGCCGGGAGTTGTACTCGTGCGCGGCCGCCAGGATCTCTTCGCGTCTGGCCTGCGCCGTGGCCTCGGACTCGCGCGTCTGGTCACGCACCACGTTGGACTGGTTGTACTGGTAGACCCACGACGCGGCCGCCGGGTACAGCATGAACGTGAGACCGACCTGGACGAGGACTGCGACGGCGACGCCCAGCGCGACCGGTCGTTCGCGCGGAGCCCGGAACGGGTGGCGGGGCGGCGTCCGTCGTCGGACGCGTTTCCAGAGCGAGGTGTGCGTCGTCACTGCAGGTGCCGCTCCTGTCGTCGGCAGGCGTCCGTGGGGACGCCCGCAGGGGGCGCGGACTCCACTGTCCCCGCCCCCTGCGAACCGCTCCCCTCCGCCTCCCCCGTGGCGGCCCCCGGGGCGGGAGCGTGAGTCACCACCTTCCCGAGGCTTTGTGTGGTGCGTCAGGACGACGCCTGATCGCGTCGCCGGCGCACGACGGCGAGCACGACGCCGAGGCTGATCAGCGAGCCACCCAGGACGAGCATGGTGATGATGCCCGAGGCACCCGTCACCGGAAGGGCAGGCAGGTCGCCGTCCGACACGTCGATCTGTTCGTTGACGATCTTAAGGAAGGGGCTGCCCTCATTCAGGTCAGCGATCTTTTTGACCGGCCACTCCTTCACACCGGCATTCTTGTACCCGAACGGGGTGGACGTCTCGTACACGCAGTAATAGCCCGCGGGGATGGTGAAGGTGTCGGTCTCTCCCGTGCTGCCGGACGTGAGGCCCTTCACAATTTCGGTACCATCCGCCGGTTCTTGATCTGCGCAGCCCTCGTCGCCCATCTCGTACACGGCGAAAACGGCACCGGCGAGCGGGAACTCAGTGGAGTTGTCCTTCGCCATCCCCTTCTTGAGCAGGTACGCACCGACGTGGATGTCAACTTCATCCACCACCTTCGGGCTCGAATTATCGTCCGTCGACTTTTCGTTGATGGTGATCGTCGCCATGTTCTCCGTCGAACCCGAAGCGAGGACTTTGGTTGTGATCGTCAACACGAGCTTGCCGCCGATGTTCTGGCTAACCACACTGAGCCCGTTCTCCACAAGAGCGAGCACAACTTCCGCTCCGCCGACCCCGCTCGGGGCGGTCAGGGTGTAGTCATCGTCAACGAAATCGACCACGTAGCCGTCTTTGTCGGTGAGCGTGAAACTCGCCCCGGTGTACGCCAGGTGGTCGCCGAGCTGGTCGGAGATGACGAACTTGGTGTAGGCCTTGTCCTTGCCGAGCGCGTTGATCGGGACGGTGATGTCGAAGGACACCGTGTCACCGGCAACTGAGGCCTCCTTGGTGGCCCCCGACCCGACAATCACGTTCTTCGGGTAGATCACCGGGTTGTAGTTCCAGGCGGCCGCCTCCCCCGTCCCCGTCCCCGGGTAGGGGATGGTGAGGAACGTGGGAGCGGCGCGATAGAGCGCGCCGCTCGGAAGTTCCGATTCGTAGACGACGTAGGCCTTGTACGCGGGCAGTCCGACAAAGACCGCCTTGCCCGTCCCATCGGTGGTCGCTTCGTCCTGTCCGCTCACCAGGTCGCAGTCAAACTCAGTCGCGTCCATCGTGACCGCTGGTGTGCCGTCCGTGTTGACGGCGACGGTGAACTTCTTGAGCGTCTCCCAGTCTTCCGCGCGCATCAGGTCGATGTCCTCAACCTCGCAGACGCTGAACCCGGCTCCCGCGACCGCAGTCAGGGCGTCCGCTATGTCATCGATCGCCTGACCGTTCTGCGGGGCGAGACTCTCGTCGGGGAGCTCGTACTTGTACACCGTGATCGAGCCGTGCGTCGTGTCATCCTCCTGGGCGACGGCCGTCACGGCCCCGCCGAGCACGATCGCCGTGGCGCCTGCGAGCGCGATGCCCCGTGTCCGTCGTGAATGTGTTGTTCTCACAGCGCTTCCCCTCATCGTCAGGTACCTCTCCGCGACGTCGGCCGCGGCGTCGTCATCCGGGGCGGGCTGCAGGCAGCCCACAACGTGTCTCGTCAATACATGACCTCCCGTGACCTCCGGGGGCGTGTGATCGCGAGCCACCGCCAGAGGGCGGCACCCGCCGCCGCGAGCAGCACGCCCGCGCCGGAGGCGGTGAAGGCCCAGCCGCCGAGCCCGCCCGTGATGGGCAGCGCCGGGACGTCGTGGAAGCCCGCGACGATCCGGTACCCGTGCGGCTTGCCCTGCTCGACTGTGACGGCGCCCGTCACGGTGAGCCAGCAGTTCTCGGACGCGTCCGCCGGGCTCGTGATGTGCGCCTGGCAGGACACCGTGCTGGTGTCCAGCATCTCGATCCGCTCGACCGCGAGACCCGCGGGGACTCGTGCCGTCAGGTCGTGCTCACCGGGGCGCGCTGCGTTGACCGGCGTCGTGTGGTCGAGCGAGACGGCACGGAACCCTCCGGACTCGGAACTCGTCAGCGACCACCCCGGCGGCGGGTTCACGGTCTCGCCGCTGAGGCCCACGGTCACCAGCGCTGTGTGCGCAGTCTGGTTCGTGACGGCGCACCCGATGGGGGCTGCGACGTCGGCGGCGCGCCCGACCGTGATCGTCGCCGCATCCGGGTCGAAGATGCCGGCGGGGAGCGCCGTGCCATTGGCGTCGGTGCACACGATGCCGCGTTGTGTGTAGCGGGCGGCGGCGTCGTCTGGTTGCGGATCGGTCCGCAACCGTTCGGCAATCGTGTAGGTCGCTTCGCGCTGGAGCGACGCACCCCCACCGCTGATGACCACCGGCTGGCCGTCTTCCGGCGTCGCGATGATCTCCCAGTTGGTGAGGTCCGGCGCGGGGACGCCCAGCGGCGGAGTCTCCATGGGCGCGATCTCCTTGGCCCCCGTGACAAGGACGGTGGCGGAGAAGAGGAGCTCACACGGGGCCGATAGGTTGGACTCGTTGCCGACGGCGTCCGTCGCTGTCACGGCCACGGTGTAGGTGCCGTCGCTCAGCGGAGGGTCGAACGTATACGACCAGGAGCCGTTCTCGCCCACCACGGCAGACCCGATCAGCGTGCGCGGATCACCGCCGCTGTAGACACGCACCGTGGCGCCCGCCTCGACACCCGCGCCCGACACGGAAGCCGGGTTGAGAATCGGTGGCGCCGGGCACGTCATGGTCGGCGGTGCCGGCTCGTCGTTGTCCACGGTGAATGTCGCGCCCCATGCAGCGGGTGAACCGCTCCGCGGGTTGGACGGTCCGCTGGTGACCAGATTCGCCGTGGTCCGCACTGTCTGGAACGCGACAACGGTGTACTGGCCGCTTTCGAGCGCGTCCGTCGTCGTGAACGACCACCTCCCATCGTCGCCGACGACGACGCACTCCCCGGGCTCGCAGGCGTTCGACCCGTCCGTCAGTATGACCAGGTTCTCTGCGTCAACGTCGGTGATCGTCTCTCCGGTGCCGCGCTTGAGCGTGATCGTGTGACCTGGTAATCCTGTCCCCGAAATCGTGACACCGTCCACGCCCCGTTCGACCCACGGGTCCGCGGGTGCCTCGATGAACGGCGGAGGCGGTTCGCTGTAGAAGACCCAGGCTGCCAGCCACGAGGCGTCCGCGGCCGCGTCCGTCATGGTGCCGTCGGCCGAGAAGAGATCCTCCTCCGTGTAGGAGAGGGCGGGCGCCTGGGCAGTTGCATCCGCATTCGTGACGGTCTCGGGGTCACGGGATTCCGGCCAGACGACGAGCTTGTAGAAGCCCGTGCCCCCGGCGCCACGGAAGTCGACACTGCCGTCGGTGCCCACCTTGTCCGTCAGGCCGGGCGTGCTTTCCGCGCTGCCGCGAGCGAGACGACCCGAGACGTTCATCACTCCGTCGGGACGGGTAAAGTTGTCATGGGGCTGGAACCCCGAGAGTCGGGTGGGACGGGTGTTGATCGACTGGACCAGGCTGCCGTCCCTGTGCACCCACGCATACCAGAAGGAGTCGACAACGGAGTTGGCCGGGCCTTCCGTCATCCCGCCGAAGGCAGGGCTGACGACGTCGACCCAGAGGCTCCGAGGGGGCAGCACCCCGGATGGCAGGCCATTGAGCCCGCGGTCGAGACTCGCCTCCCAGTAGAAATCCCCCCCGTGCCAGAGGTCCTCTACCGCACCTGCAGTTTCAATTGTGCTGACAATCGGGCCTTGGGTGTTCCAAGGGGCAGGGTTAGGGTCAACGGGTGAATATGCGGCAACATGTGTCGTCGCGGGATTATCTAACCACTCTTGGCCGGACCCGTAGCCGAAGTACCAGTTCATCGTGGCCCCAGATGCGATCACATTGACCGTCACAAATCCCCGCACGCTGACGGTAAGGTCGAAATGATCGCCGACCGCGACGATCTTGTGGATCGTGTACTGGGCGCACTCCATGGGTCGCTTCATGATCCACGAATCGTCCACCACCGACCCCAAAGTGTTGGAGTAGTTGAGTTCAACCCTTTGCACATCAAGTGGGGGAGTCCGCGCAAACCCGATCACGAACTTCTTCCCATGGACTTCGCGGAGTTCGCCAGTCTGGCCGTCGATGTAGTCCTGGGGAATCCTCACTACGAAAGACGCACGGAACCCCGAAAGACTGCCGATCTTGTCCGCGAACGCCAATTCCTCGATGAACACGGGCGCATCCTCGTTCGCAGCGCTCGCCGACTCCGCCTGCGGCCAGACCACGCCGGTGGCTGCCACCGCCAGGGCAAGGGCTACTGCGCCGATCTGAACGACGCGACGGCGTACGCGGGACGTCGCCCGGCGCGCGCCCGCACGCGCCACGCCGCCGCGCCGCGCCACCCCCGGCGCTGAGGGACGCTTCGAAGTCCTCGAATACATCATCCGCCTCGCTCCGCATCGAGCCGCGCGTCCGCGGACCGTCTACCCGACCGTTACGACGCACCCGGTCGCGAAACCTCACCGCCTCTCCCGGTGTCACCGGGGAACCGCCCATATCAAGGGTCTCGCGTGCGGAAGAGGCATCGTCGTGCTCGCGCGAGATTCAGGTGTCTGGGAGCGCTCCCAGGCGTAAGGGTCCGGGCTCTTCCGCGGCATTGAGGGGCTCACCGCGTACACGTCAGGTTCGTTGCGCTCTTCGACGTGCCGTGGCTCGCGCCGGACCGCGCGGGCACCTCCCGGCCGTGCCGGGCGTGGCACCGGTCAAGCCCCAGCAGGTGGTGTAGCGCGTTGTGATCCTTCGTCGTGTCGGTCAGGTCAGGCGGCGGCTCCGAGGGTCAGCGGCTGGGCGGGGACGACGTCGGTGGAGACGGCCAGAGGGGTGCGTGCCTTCTTGAGGGCGTCGAGGGAGAAGTAGCGGCGCCCTTCGGCCCACTCGTCGTGCTGTTCGGCCAGGACGGCGCCGACGAGCCGCACGATGGCGTCACGGTTAGGGAAGATGCCCACGACGTCGGTGCGACGGCGGATCTCCTTGTTGAGCCGTTCGTTGGGATTGTTCGACCAGATCTGTCTCCAGATCTCCTTGGGGAACGCGGTGAACGCGAGGATGTCGGCGCGGGTGGCGTCGAGGTGGTCGTGCACGTCGGGCAGCGGGGTGGCGACCATGTCGAGGAGCTGGTCGAACTGCGTGGTCACCGCCGCGGGGGTGGGCTGGTCGTAGACAGAGTGCAGCATCGCCTTGACGGCCGGCCAGGACGCCTTGGGGCACACGCTCATGAGGTTCGCGGCGTAGTGAGTGCGGCAGCGTTGCCAGGTCGCTCCGGGCAGGTTCGCCGCGATCGCTTCGACCAGGCCGCGGTGGGCGTCCGAGGTCACCAGGCGCACCCCGGTCAGGCCGCGGGCGACGAGGTCGGCGAAGAACTCGTTCCACGCCGCGCCGGTTTCCGAGGTCACCACGCGGGTGCCGAGGACCTCACGGTGCCCGTCACCGTTGACGCCCGTGGCCACGAGCACGACGGCGTTGATCACCCGGCCGGCCTCACGGACCTTCATCGTCAAAGCGTCCGCGGCGACGAAAGTGAACGGGCCGGACTCGTCCAGCGGGCGGTGGCGGAACGCGTCGACCTGCTCGTCCAGGTCGGCGGCCATGCGGGAGACCTGCGACTTCGAGAGCCCGTCGATCCCGAGGGTCTTGACGAGCTTGTCCATCCGGCGCGTCGAGACGCCTGCCAGGTAGCAGTCCGCGACCACGGTGGTCAGGGCGGACTCGGCCCGCTTGCGGCGCTCGAGGAGCCAGTCTGGGAAGTAGGTCCCCTCGCGCAGCTTGGGGATCGCCACGTCGATCGTCCCGACCCGGGTGTCCAGGGGCCGGTGCCGGTACCCGTTGCGCTGTGTCGTGCGCTCGGGCGAGCGTTGGCCCCACTCGGCGCCGACGACCGTGTCGGCGTGCTCGGAGAGCAGGGCGTTGATGATGTTGCCCAGCATCGTGCGCATGAAGTCCGGGGAGGACTCGGCCAACGCTTCGTGAAGCAGGCGGGCAGGGTCGATCATGTGAGGTGCGGTCATCGCGGGTACTCCGTTCGAGCGAACTTGGGAAGGTTCAACTCGAAGGATCACGCGGTGGCCGCCTCTCATCTCCCGGCTGTCACGCCGGCGACGGCCACCTGGCCGACCTACACCACTCTGCGGGACTCAACTGTGGCACCAGGTACGCGCCATCGACCGGTCCCGCCCTGGAGCCCCACGGAAGGTCGCGCGATGCCCCCGGCGGCCCTGACTGGCCCTGAGCGGACGCATGCCGAGCGGCCAGGTCAGAGCCGTTCGCCGTCAGACGGTCCACCTCGAGGTAGGCGGCGCGCGCTCGCCTGGAGTCGAGCCCGATGCGGAGTGGCAGCGGCAGCACCGCTCGCGCCCCACCGGCCCCGCCCGGCACCGTTGCCGTTCTGCCGGTGGGGCACGAGCGCCCCCGTGGCAGCAAGTCTCTCCGGCGTGGCCTGCGCGCGCCGTGCGGTGAGGCCCGCTCCTGCCGTCTCACGTGACCACCTGCGGCCGGGCCCGTACCGCTTCCGCCTCCCCGGCGAACCTGTCACGCCTGGGTGGGTACTGCCCGTGGCGCAGACGCGACGACGTCGCCGCCGCCGACTGCCCCCTCCAGACCGGCCGCATCCGCCGGCGTTCGACCACCCGCTCCTCGCCGGAGCGCTGCCCGGCGACGGCGGACCCTCGGCCGGAGACCCTTGCCCGGCCGACTCGCAGCGCACCGGTGCCGGACGCCACACGCACGCTCGTAGATACGTAGCGAGGGCGCCACCGATACGTAGTTGGTGGCCTCTGCCTGACATCCCCGGCCACCTACAAGTAAGGATTAGGTACAAATCGCGAGAGGGGCTGGTGTCTGGATGAGCAGCCTGACTGCCGCACTGGCAGGCCAACTGTCCAAGGGGATCAGCGTCGAGCTGGTCGGCAGACCGTGCTCGGGTCGCAGCGACGCGACAGAGCGGGTCGCCGAACGACTGCAATCGAGCGGTCAGCGCACCGTCCAGGTCGCCGGCGTCGGCGCGATGCGCGACCGCCCGCTCGGGGCACTGCTGACCAGGTTCCCCGAGCTGGTGGGCAACATCACCGTCGCGAACGCCGTCACGGTGCTCGGCGACGAGGTCGCCTCACACGGAACCCTGCTGGTCGACGACGCGGACGACCTGGACGACCTGACCATCGGCGTGATCGCGGCGGTGCGCGCACAGCGCCCGGTGTCCATGCTCGTCGTCCGGCGCACCGGGTCGCAGCCGACGTCGGCACTGCGTGCCCTGCTCGCCGCGCTCCAGCCGTCCGTACGACGCACGGTCCCCCGCTGATGCTCGGCGAGCTGCGCACGATGATCGAGGAGCTTCTGGGCGGGCCGGTCGACTCCCGCACCATGGCACGGATCGCCACCGACTCGGGCGGGCTGCCCGGACTCGCGCGAACCGTCGCACTCGTCGGGGCGGATGCCGGCCTCATCTGCCCGGTCAACGGCAGCTGGACGGCCCCTGGGGCCCTCTGGTCCGCGCAGCTTGCCCCCGTCGCGGAGTCGATGCTGATCGACGCGAGCCCCGAGGACCTCGAAGCCCTGGCGCTCATCGCCATCGCCAGCCCGTTGACCGTCGACAACCTCAACGGGCTCGTCCCGACCGACGGCGTGGAACGCCTCAGCGCGCTCGGGCTCGTCGACATCATCGACGGCCCCGGCGGAGGCGTCGTCGGCGTCTACCCCCCGCTCGTCGGCGAGTACTTCGCGCACGAGAGCACCCGCTCGCGCCGGGTGACCGTCCGCGAACGCCTCCTGAGCGCTCACCTCGTGCTCCCGCCCGCCCTGGCCGTCGACCAGCACCCCCCTCAGGCGGTGGTCGACACGATCCGCAGCCACACGCTCGCCGAACACCTGTCCGCCGTGACCCACCACTGGCTGGCGACCTGGGAGGCGGACCGGCTCCCGGCGTCCGCCGAACAGCTCCTGCGCGCGATGATGACGTCGTCGTCGGACATCGTGGACCCTGCCGAGGTCTACGACCTGACGGACGCGGCGCTCGGATCGGAGAACGAGTTCGCCGAGCTGGCCGCCTGGTACGCCCTCCACCTGGCGTTCAGCCGCCACGACATCGCCAAGGCCCACGAGGTGCTGCGCGACGCAGCCACCCGGTGCCCGCGCTCGCGGGGCCACCTCGCCGCCGTCGGCCAGCACCTGGAGCTCACGCTCGAGCGCGTCCCTGCCGATCTCACCTGCGCGGCGGCCGGTGAGCTGCCGCTCTCGGCCGAGGCGGTGTCGGGCATCACCATCGACGCCGACCTCACGCTGGGGCGCACCACGTCGGCCCGGGCAGCACTCGACACACCGGCTCCGCACCACCCGATCTTCGTCGGCCACCGGCAGTTCTCCAGCGACCTCGCGTGCGTCCTGGGCGGCCAGATCGCCGAAGGCACCGCCCAGGCGCTACGGAGCCTTGAAGCCGGCCGGCACCATCGCGCACCCGAGGCGATCCAGGCCCACGGATACGCCGTCGCCCTCGGCCTCGCGCTCCAGGGACAGCTCGACGAGGTCAAGCGTGTCACCTCCTCGATCCTCACGATGACGTCGCGGTCGACGCTGCACGCGCACTACCGCTCCGGGGTCCAGGGGATCGCCGAGGCGCGCGAGCGCTGGCTCGGCGGACGACCGCCGTCCGCACCCCGCGACGCGGACGACGGCCCGCACGTCAACGGGCCGCTGCCCTACATGGCGCTGGACCTCGACTCCGAGGCCGACGACTTCGGTGAGGCGATGTGGGCCCGTGCCGACGATGCCGCTGCCCGCGACTACGTGGTCGCGTCCGCGTTCTACGCCGTCGACGCCGCCGAGGCGTTGCCCGACCCGGCCCGGATGACCTGCCTGCTCCCGCGGTTTGCCCACGTCGAGAGCCCGGTGGTGCGCGCGCTCTGCGAGCTCGCCCAGGCCACGGCCACACGCGACCTCGGGCGGCTGCGCCAGGTCGCAGCGACGATGAGCGACCTAGGTGCCTGGCTCTACGTCGCGCGCGCCGGCGTGGCCGAGGCGCTCATCCTGCGCGCGGCCGGTGAACGGCCCGCCGCCGCGCTCCAGGCCTCCCGCACGTGGACTCTCGTCGAGGAGACGACCGGCGGGATCGAAGGGCTCTTCGCGCCGCTCGTTCGTGCGGTCGACCTGTCGCACCGAGAGCTGGAGATCGCGTGCCGCGTCGTGGCAGGGGTCGCCACGAGCGAGGTCGCGAACGAGCTGGTGCTCAGCGTGCGCACCGTCGAGCACCACCTGTTCAACGTGTACCGCAAGATCGGGATCGACAGCCGCGAGCAGCTCCGGCGCGCGTTCGCCACGTGGTTGAGGGGCCCTGCGCGCGCGATGCCGGGCACCTCCCCCGGACGCTGGCGCCGCCCGGCCCGCCACCGCACCCGCCGGGCGGCGACGCTCCGCCGGGCCTGGTCACGCCGCGCGCGCTCGCGGCGGGTCGTGCAGCCACGCGCACGCCAGGAGGAGGACGCGCGCGAGGAAGTTGACGAGCACGAGGATCGTGACGATCGCCGCGAAGGGTGCCAGCAGCGCGTTGGCGCCGGCCGAGCCGACGATGACCGACGTGCCCACCCAGCGCAGCGCCCCGGCGACCAGCCCCGTGGCGACGCTTGCGACGACGAGGTCGCGCCGCGCGGGCCGCGCTCCCCCGACCAGCCACACGATCGCCGCCACGACCACGGCATCGAGGACGACGCCGACGGCGGCACCGCCGACCCGCACCGCCCACACCGCAGGCTCGCTCCCGCCCAGGGCCGACTCGACGACGGCGCCCACCGAGTGGGAGGCGACAGACGCCACCGCGGAGGCGAGCATCCCCACCCCGAGGACGGCGAACCCCGCGAGCTGCCACAGGCGGGCCGCCACGGGGTTGCCCTGCGCGGGTGGGATGTCGAACATCGCCCGCACCGAGGCCCGTAGGGCCCCCATGACTCCGAGCGCCGACACGAGGAGCACGACGACGGCGATCACCGTCGTCCACGTCAGGCCGCCGCGCAACAGGAGCGCATCGGGTGGAACCAGGTCTCCGGGTTCGGTGCCCACGAGTCCGGGCACCCAGGTGTCGACCTGGTCGAGCACCGCGGCGCGCAGCGCATCGTTCGCGCCGAGCGACGCCGAGAACACCGTCCACCCCAGAGTCAGCGCCGCGAACAGCGAGAAGAGCGCCGAGTAGGCGATCCCGCCGCAGAGCTGCGCACCGCTGCGTGCCCCGTACCAGGACAGGGCACGTCCGGGGCGCGAACCGACCCACCGCTGACGCACCTGCGCGACGACCGGAGGGAGCCCCACCAGGCCGACCCTACGGACGCGTCACTCGGCGCGCAGGTCGAAGGAGCGCTGCGGGCGCCACACGCCGTCGTCGCCGTGCTCGTAGAGCCACAGGGCAGTGACGTCGAACGTCGCGTCGAAGCCCGCCATCTGGGTGAACGCCCGGTCCAGCGCGGCGTCCGGCACCTCGTGCGCGACCGTGACGTGCGGGTGGTAGTTGAACCGGGAGTCCTGTGCCAGAACCCCGGACCGAGCGGCCTGCTCAAGCTGCTCGCACTCGGCGATGCCCTCGACGACGTTGACGAACACGACGGGCGACACGGGACGGAACGTGCCGGACCCACGCAGGTGCAGCCGGAACACGGGCGACTCGCCCGCCACCTTCTCCAGGTGCTCGCACACGGCCGGCAGCACGGCCTGGTCGACGACGGTCGGCCCGACGACCGTGATGTGCGGCGGGATGGTGCTGGCCTGGGTGTCGCCAAAGCTCCGTCGCGCCTCTTGAAGGTGGGCGGCCCAAGGGTCCGGCACCGCGATGGAGATGCCGATCCGCGCCTGTGCGGGCCCCCGCTCGGGGAGATGCACGTCCGGGCCTCAGCCGCGCGCCACGGGCAGGAGACCGAACCTGTCGTACACCCGGTCGAGCACCGGGCGCGCGATCTCGCGGGCGCGCGCCGCGCCGTCGGCCAGCACCTTGTCGAGCTGCGCCGGATCCGCGAGGTAGGTGGCGGCACGCTCCTGGAACGGGGCGAGCCAGGCGACGACGGCGTCGGCGAGGTCGACCTTCAGGTACCCGTAGCCGCGGCCGTCGTACTCCGCGGCGATGGCGTCGACGTCACGGCCGGTCACGGCCGAGAAGATCGTCAGCAGGTTCGAGATGCCCGGCTTGGCCTCGGGGTCGAAGCGCACCCCGTACGTCTCGTCGGCGTCGGTGACCGCGCCCTTGATCGCCTTCGCGGCCGTCTTCGGGTCCTCGAGCAGCCACACCACACCCTTGCCGCCCGACGACGACTTGCTCATCTTGGCCGACGGGTTCTGCAGGTCCTGGATCTTGGCCCCGCCCTTGACGATGTGCGCGTCCGGGACCACGGCGGTGCCCACCCCGAACCGCGAGTTGAGCCGCTCGGCCAGGTCCCGGGTGAGCTCCAGGTGCTGGCGCTGGTCCTCCCCGACGGGCACGAGCGCCGAGTCGTACAGCAGGATGTCGGCCGCCATGAGCATCGGGTACGCGAACAGGCCCACGGTGGTGCCCTCGGAGCCCTGCTTGGCCGACTTGTCCTTGAACTGCGTCATGCGGCTCGCCTCGCCGAACCCGGTCTGGCACTGCAGCAGCCAGCCCAGCTCGGCGTGCTCCGCCACGTGCGACTGGACGAAGAGGATCGAGCGCTCGGGGTCGACGCCCGCCGCGAGGTACTGAGCCGCGGTGCGACGGGTGCGCTCGCGCAGCTGCGCTGGGTCCGGGTTGACCGTCAGCGAGTGCAGGTCGGCCACGAAGTAGAGAGCGTCGAAATCGTCCTGCAACGCCACCCATTGACGCAGCGCCCCGATGTAGTTGCCCAGGTGCAGCGAGCCGTCGGTGGGCTGCATGCCGGACAGGATGCGGGGGCGGTGGCCGCGAGGAGTGGTGGTGACGACGTCGGACATGGGCCTCATTCTGGCAGGTTCGCCGGGACGCGTCGGACCGGGGCGGGCGAACCGGCGCGACGCCACCTGTTCAGGTGGCGTCGGCGTCGAACGGCGCGGGGTCCCCGGCCGGCACGAGTCCGGGGCGGTCAGGGGCAGCGGGAGCGACCGCCTCCGCGCGCCCGGCCGCGGCACCCGCGGCGGTACCTGCTGCGGCCGCACGCCCCGCCGGGACGTCCCGCCCCGCAGGGCGTTTGGCCCCCGGCGCGAGCGGGCCGTCGTCGAGCAGCGCCTCGCGCACGATGCGGCGCGGGTCGTACTGCCGCGGGTCGAGCTTCGACCAGTCGACGTCCGCCACCTCGGGCCCGAGCTCGTCGGTCACCCGTTCGCGCGCGTCGGCGAGCAGCG
This sequence comes from Xylanimonas allomyrinae, assembly GCF_004135345.1. Taxonomy (NCBI): domain Bacteria; kingdom Bacillati; phylum Actinomycetota; class Actinomycetes; order Micrococcales; family Promicromonosporaceae; genus Xylanimonas; species Xylanimonas allomyrinae. The sequence continues at coordinate 127,881 of NZ_CP035495.1, read as the reverse complement.
ACTTCGCGCGGCGCACCAGGCGCGCGAGCTGCGCCGCGTACTGCGGCAGCCGCTCAGGCCCGACGAGCACCAGCGCGAGCACGACGATGATGAGCGCCTCGCCGCCGTTGATGTCGAACAACACGCCGCCAGCCTAGAGCCTCGCCGACGACCTGCGTGGCGGGTGGTGGCGGGTGGTGGCGGGCGCGGAGTCGATGCGACGCCGCCGTGCGCGTCATCCGCACGAAGCGTCGTCCGTGCTCCTCGGGAGCATGCGGCGGACGCCGCCGGCCGACCGCGCCGACCGCCCGCCGCACCGGGCGGCTCAGCCTCGCCGGCCGGTCGCGCCGCCGTCCGCCTCGGGTTCGCCGGGCACCCCGCCGTCAAGACCGGCGACCGCCGTACGCACGGTGTCCCACCCGCGGGCGATCCGTGGCAGGACGCCGGCATCGTACCCGTCTGACGGGAAGGCGGCCAGCACGGCCTCCAGGACGTCGCGCGGCACGTCCGCGGCGACGTCGACGACGACGTCGCCCGCCTGCCAGGCGACATGCCACGGCTCGGTCGACAGCACCGTCACGGTGTGCCCTGCGATGCGCTCGGTCCGGCCCCCGGCGAGCGTCCCGTCGAGCCGCCCGCGCTGTTCGCGCGCGACGACGTGCCCTGCCGATCCTTCGAGGTCGATCTCGAGCACCGTCGCGTCCGCACCCACCAGGCGCAGCGTCGACACGCCGAGCCCGGCGGGCAGCGACGCGGGCGGCACCCAGCCCTCCTCGGTGACCCAGGCGAGCGCCGCGGCGTCCCACGCTCCCGAGCGGATCGACGACGCCTGCCCGAGCACGACGTCGCCCGCCGCGTCGCCGGACGCGCCGGTGCGTGCGAGCAGCGTCAGCGCCTCGGCCGGCGCGGGGTCGGGCACGACGACGGGCAGGTCCCCCGCGGCGAACAGCGCGGCCGCGGCGAGCCCGATGCCCCCGAGGCCCGCCGCCAGCACGCGGCGCGAGCGGCGCCGTCGTGCCACGGCCATGAGGTCCCCCGACAGCGGCGCCGTGAACGCCGCCGCCCCGGGTCCGCCCACGGGCCACGGGCCGTCGGACCGCTCACGCAGCGGGTCGCCCGCCGCGGACGGGACGCTCGCCGACAGCGCCATGAGCCGGTCGTTCAGGCCGGGCGACACGGCCACGTCGGCGGCGGTGGCGAGCGCTCGGCGCGCCTCCCGCTCGGCCTCCAGCCCGGCCGCGCAGGCGGGACAGACGGCGACATGGGCGAGCGCGCGCTCGGCCTGGGCGGGGGCGAGCTGCCCGTCCGCGAGCGGGCTGAGCCAGTCGCCGAGGTGGCCCGGCTGGCGCGCTACCACCACGCACCCCGGTCGTCGCCGACGTGCTGGCCCTGAACCCCTGACGTCCCGGCCCGCATCAGGCCCTCCGGTGGGCGAGGTCCGTGCGCAGCTGCGCGCGGGCGCGGTGGATGCGCGAGCGCACGGTGCCGAGCTTGACGCCCAGCGTCACCGCGATCTCCTCGTACGAGAGGCCCTCGATGTCGCACAGCACGACGGCCGCGCGGTACTCGGGCCGCAGCCGGCCCAGCGCGGCCTGCACGTCGTGGTCGAGGTGCGCGTGCTCGAACCCGCGCTCGGGGCGGCCGCGGTCGTCGTCGTCGACGACGTGCGCGGCGTCGTCTCCCATCGCGTCCATGCGCACGCGCTTGGCGCGACGCACGGAGTCGAGGAAGAGATTGGTGGTGATGCGGTGCAGCCAGCCCTCGAACGTGCCGGGCGTGTAGCCCGACAGCGAGCGGAACACCCGCAGGAACGTCTCCTGCGTGAGGTCCTCGGCATCCTGCCGGTTGCCGGTGAGCCGGTAGGCGAGCCGGTAGACGCGTGCGGAGTGCTCGCGCACGATCGCGTCCCACGTGGGGGGCGTCCACGGCGTGGGCGTGGCGTCGACGGATGCGGTCGCGTCGACCGCGGGCAGGCTGGTCATCGGCACCATCGTGCCACGGCGCGCTACCATCCCAGCGGGCCGCCCCTGTTCACCGACCACACCTTCACCGCACGTCCGCACGTCCGCACGTCCAGCCCGCCCTGCCTGCCTGCCTGCCCTGCCGGAGGATCCCATCACCGCTCACGCCGATCCCTCCGCGGGCGCCGACCGCGCGGACCACGCCCGCACCGCCGCCTGGCTGTACGCCGAGGCGTTCGTCCCCGAGGACGACGTGCTGCTGCGTGCCCGCGAGCGTGCGGCCCACCTCGGGTGCCCCGCGGTGTCACCGGGCGTGGGCGCCCTGCTGGCGGTGCTCACGGCCGGGGTCCGGGCGCGTGCCGTCGTCGAGGTCGGCACGGGCGCCGGCGTCGCCAGCGTGTGGCTGCTGCGGGGCATGCCCGACGACGGCGTGCTGACCACGATCGACACCGAGCTGGCGCACCTTCGCGCGGCACGGACCGCGTTCGCCGAGGCGAGGCTCGCGCCGGGGCGCACGCGCGCCATCCCCGGCCGGGCCGCCGAGGTGCTGCCCCGCCTCGCGGACGGGGCGTACGACCTGGTGCTGCTGGGAGACGCCCCGGCCGCGGCCGACCACGTCGCCGACGCCGTGCGGCTGCTGCGCCCGGACGGCGTCCTCGTCGTCGACGGTGCGCTGCGCGGCGGCCGGGTCGCCGACCCCGCACGCCGCGACGAGGTCACGACGGCGGTGCGGGCGCTCGGCCGGACCCTGCGGTCCGACGACCGCCTCGCCACGACCCTCGTCCCCGTCGGCGACGGCGTCCTCCTGGCGGCACGACGCTGACCCGTCGGCGCGATCAGGCCGACAGACGACGAGCGCGGGACAGGTGACCTGTCCCGCGCTCGCTCTCCGTGTCAGACGGCCGTGCCTCTCAGGCGACCACAGCCTGCAGGGCCTCACCCAGCTCGCTCGCCTCGGTCGCGTTCAGCTCGACGACGAGACGGCCACCGCCCTCCAGGGGGACCCGCATGACGATGCCACGTCCCTCCTTGGTGACCTCCAAGGGGCCGTCACCCGTACGCGGCTTCATCGCAGCCATCTGTGGCTCTCCATTCCGTTGTGCGGTCGCTTCGCCAAGAGACAGTCTAGTTCAACGAATGGGCCTGCCCGGAAACCGATACGCGGAGCGCCGTTCAGGCCAGACCGCGCACGGCCTGCGCCGGCGGCGCCTCGTCACGCACCACGGCGACCAGGTCGAGCACGCGCCGGGTCGCGGCGACGTCGTGCGCGCGGAACACGCGAGCGCCCAGCCACGCCGCGAGCGCCGTCGCCGCGAGCGTGCCCTCGAGCCGGTCCGCGGGTGGCAGGCCCAGCGTCTCGCCCACGAAGTCCTTGCGGGACAACGCCATCAGCAGCGGGAACCCGAGCCCTGCCAGCGCCTGCGTGCGCCGCAGCAGGTGCAGCGAGTGCCAGGTGTTCTTGCCGAAGTCGTGCGTGGGATCCACCAGGACGCTCGCACGCGGGACTCCGCACGCGACCGCGCGCTCGGCCGCGCGCCGCAGCGTCGCGACGACGTCGAGCAGCACGCCGTCGCGCGGGTCGGCGTCCGCGGGGGCGTCACCGGGCAGGGGGTAGGCGACCCGCCGCGGGTCGGTGCGGGGGGCCGCTCCCCGGTGTGCGAGCAGACGACGCCGACGCCGGCCTCGCCCGCGACCTCGACCAGGTGCGGGTCCGCGCCCGCCCAAGTGTCGTTGAGGAGGTCGGCGCCCGCCGCGACGGCCTCGCGTGCGACGCCCGAACGCCACGTGTCGACCGACACCATGAGGCCCGGCACGGCCTCGCGCACGCGCGCGACGAACGGCACCACCCGCCGGATCTCCTCGGCCTCGTCGACCTCCGGTCCCACACCGGCACGCACGCCGCCGACGTCGAGGATCTCGGCGCCCTCCTCCCACGCGCGGTGGGCCGCGTCGAGCGCGGCGTCGTCGTCGGGCAGGCGCGCGGGCGCGTAGAACGAGTCGGTGGTGCGGTTGACGATGGCCATGATCACGCCGCGGCGCGCGCGCGAGGCGTCGTCGCGGCCGAGCTCGCGCCCGCGCAGCACGAGCGAGACCCCGGGCGGGGGTACGGGGCCGGCCGCGGGCGCCGCCGGGCCGGTCACGCCTCGGGGCGCAGGCCGACGGCGCGCGCGGCCGCCGCGCGTTCCTCCGCGGCCAGCTCGGCGCCGCGTTCGCGCACGTACGTCACGGCCTCGCTCGGGTCGTCGGTCAGGTGGACCAGGCTCAGGTCCGCGGCGGCGATCATGCCGCGCTCCAGCACGGGGCCGCGCAGCCACTCGAGCAGGCCGCCCCAGTAGTCGGAGCCCACGAGCGCGACCGGGAAGCTCGTGACCTTGTGCGTCTGCACCAGGGTCAGCGCCTCGAACAGCTCGTCGAACGTGCCGAACCCGCCGGGCATCACGACGAACCCCTGCGCGTACTTGACGAACATCGTCTTGCGCGCGAAGAAATAGCGGAAGTTCACGCCCAGGTTGACGTAGTCGTTCATGCCCTGCTCGAACGGCAGCTCGATGCCGAGCCCGACCGACAGGCCGCCCGCCTCCGCGGCCCCTTGTTGGCGGCCTCCATGATGCCCGGGCCGCCGCCCGTGATGACGGCGTAGCCGGCCTCGACGAGGTCACGGCCGACCCGCTCGGCAGCGAGGTAGTCGGCGTGGCCACGCGCGGTGCGCGCCGACCCGAACACGGAGACCGCCGGGCCGACCTCGGCGAGCGCGCCGAAGCCCTCCACGAACTCCGACTGGATGCGCATGACCCGCCACGGGTCGTTGTGCAGCCAGTCGCTGCCTTCGCCCCCGCCAGCAAGCGCTGGTCCGTCGTCTGCAGCGGGATCTGCTGCCCGCGCAGCAGCACGGGACCCTTGCGGTATCCGGCGCCCTCTTGGGCCACGCCGTCGTCGGTCGCGCTCATCCCGACAGCCTACGACCGGGACACCGCGCCGACCCCTCGATCCACGGGACCCGCCAGCAGCCACGCGCGCAGCGCGTCACGGCACGGTGCCAGCTGTGCGACGGGCACGCGCTCGTCGTCCTTGTGCGCCAGCAGCGGGTCCCCGGGCGCGAAGTTCACGGCCGGGATGCCCAGCTGCGCGAACCGTGCGACGTCGGTCCAGCCGTACTTCGGGCGCGGGCTGCCGCCCGTGACAGCCAGCACGGCCTGCGCGAACGCGGCCGCGAGCGGCGCGTCCAGACCGGGCCGCGCACCGCCGGCCGCGTCCGTGACCACAACCTCGAACCCGGCGAACAGCTCACGCAGGTGCGCCTCGGCCTCGTCCACCGAACGCGACGGCGCGAACCGGTAGTTGACCGTCACCACGCACGCGTCCGGCACGACGTTGCCCGCGACGCCGCCCCGGATGCCGACGGCGCCCAGCGACTCGCGGTACACCAGGCCGTCCACCTCGACCTGCGCCGGGACGTACGCCGCCAGGCGGTCCAGCACCGGCGCCGCCAGGTGGATCGCGTTGACGCCCGCCCACGCCCGCGCCGAGTGCGCCGCGACGCCCCGCGTGCGCACCTCGACCCGGATCGTGCCGTTGCACCCGCCCTCGATGCCGCCGTCCGACGGCTCCCCCACGATCGCGAAGTCCCCCGCGAGCAGGTCGGGGCGGTTGCGGGCCAGGCGGCCCAGGCCGTTGCGCACCGCCTCGACCTCCTCCTGGTCGTAGAAGACCCAGGTGAGGTCGCACGTCGGTTCCACGCCCGGGCGGCCGAGGTCGGCCGCGAGCGCCAGCATGATCGCGATGCCGGCCTTCATGTCGACGGTGCCGCGGCCCCACAGCTCGGGCCCGTCCGGGCCGTCGACCAGCCGCGTGGGCAGGTTGGGCGGGTCGGCCAGCGGCACCGTGTCGAGATGCCCGGCGACGACGACACGACGCGGGCGGTCCAGGTGCGTGCGGGCCACGACGCAGTCGCCGTCGCGCAGCACCTCCAGGTGCGGCTGTGCCCGCAGCAGCACCTCGACGGCGTCGGCCAGGGGGCGCTCGCGGCCCGAGACCGACTCGATGTCGCAGACGGCGGCCAGCAGGGCCACGAGGTCCTCGCCGGGCCCCCCGGGGCGCGCGGCCTGCGCGAGCGTGAGCAGGTCGGCGACGGTCTCGCCGGGAGCCTCACCGGGAGCCTCGCTGGGAGCCTCGACAGCCGGGTCGGCGGCCGGGGATACGGCCTGGGAAGCGGCCGGGGATACGGCCGGGGAAGCGGCGGTCGGATCGGTGGACGGCACGGCCTCGACCCTACCCGCCGCCGATAAGGTTGCCCCTATGAGTGACACCCCCGCCCGCACCGCCTGGGGCCACGGCCTCGCCACCGTGACGCTGCCCGAGATCCTCGGGACGCAGGCGCCGGTGACCCTCGACACCTGGTACCCCACCCCGGCCCTCGGCACCCCCGGCGACGACGAGACCGTGCCGGCCGACCTGGCGGCGCTGGCGCGCCGGGACGAGGCGCGCGGCGTCGAGACCGTGGTCGTGCGCACCGTTGTCGACCTCGACGCACCGATCGCGGGCGCCGCTGACGCCTACCTGCGCCTGCACCTGCTCTCGCACCGCCTCGTGGTGCCCAACTCGATCAACCTCGACGGCGTGTTCGGCGCGCTCGCCAACGTCGTGTGGACGGACGCCGGCCCGTGCGCCGTCGACGGCTTCGAGGCCACGCGAGCCCGCCTGCGTGCCGCCGCCGGGCGCCCGGTGACGGTGTTCGGCGTCGACAAGTTCCCCCGCATGGTCGACTACGTGCTGCCCTCGGGCGTGCGCATCGCCGACGCCGACCGCGTCCGGCTCGGCGCGCACCTGGCGCCGGGCACGACGGTGATGCACGAGGGCTTCGTCAACTTCAACGCCGGCACGCTCGGCGTCTCGATGGTCGAGGGGCGCATCTCCCAGGGCGTCGTCGTGCACGACGGCGCCGACATCGGCGGTGGCGCGTCGATCATGGGCACGCTGTCGGGCGGCGGCAAGGAACGCGTCGTCATCGGCGAGCGCGCGCTGCTGGGCGCCAACGCCGGGGCGGGTATCGCGCTCGGCGCCGACTCGGTCATCGAGGCCGGGCTGTACGTCACCGCGGGCACCAAGGTGACCGTGGTCGGCCAGCAGGCCGACGACGGCACCCCGCGCGTGGTCAAGGCGCGCGAGCTGTCGGGCGTGCCCGGGCTGCTGTTCCGCCGCAACTCGACCACGGGCGGCATCGAGGTGCTCGCGCGCGCCGGGGTCGGCATCGAGCTGAACGCGGCGTTGCACGCGCAGTGACCAGCTCCCGCCGGCGTCGCCGGCGCCGGGGACCGCTCGTGCTCGGGCTCGTGGTGGTGCTCGCCGTGGCCGGCTGGCTCGTGCTGCGCCCGTCGGGTGACGCCCCCGTCCGGGAACGGTGCGAGGCCACGCTCGACGGCACCTCGTGGTACCTGTCGCCCGCGCAGGCCGAGAACGCCGCCCTGATCGCGGGCGTGTCGGTGCGGCGGTCGCTGCCCGCGCGGGCGGCGACCATCGCCCTGGCGACGGCCCTGCAGGAGTCGAGGCTCATCAACATCGACTACGGCGACCGCGACTCGCTGGGCCTGTTCCAGCAGCGCCCGTCGCAGGGCTGGGGCACGCCCGAGCAGGTCCTCGACCCGCTGTACGCCACCGACCGGTTCTACGACGCGCTGGTCGGCGTGCCCGGCTACCAGGACCTCGACGTCACCGTGGCCGCCCAGGCGGTCCAGCGCTCGGGGTTCCCCGGCGCGTACGCGCAGCACGAGACCCGGTCGCGCGCGTGGGCCTCGGGGCTCACCGGTCACTCCCCTGCGGTCGTGTCGTGCGAGCTCGACCCGGCGCACGGGTCCCGCACCGCCGAGGAGGCCGGGGCCGCGCTCCGCGAACGGGCGCAGCGTGACCTGGGGCTCGGAGCCGACGCCGTCGTCGTCGCATCCGCCGTGGACGGCACCGCGACGGTGACCGTGGACGCCGCTGCCCTGCCGACCGGCGATCCCGTCCGCGCGGCGTGGGCGGTCGCGCAGTGGGCGGTCGCCACCGCCGCCGCGACGGACGCCGTCGAGGTGCGCTCCGCCGACATGCGCTGGACGCGCGACGGCGGCGTGCGGGCCGGGCGCGGCGAGGCCCCGGCGTGGACGCCCGGCGGTGAGCCGCTCGACGCGGGCCTGGTGACGGTGCGCGTCGCCGTCGCGGGCTGACGAGCACCGGGACCCTCGGCCCACGAGCGCGCGACGACAGGACCTGCACGGGCGACCCTGAGCGGCTTACGGTGCGGTCATGCTGCTGCACGACGTCCAGGCGCGGGTCCGGATCGCGCTGACCACCACGCTCACCAACGAGTGGGGGCTGTTCACCCCGAAGACGGGGACGTCAGCACCCAGCGAGCGCTCGATCGCGTTCCACCTCGGGTGGCACCTACGCCCGATGATCGACGACTCGTGGGACGTCGACTGCGACTACGAGCGTTCGGGCGCGGCCCGCGAGGCGTCGCTCGCGTTCGGCGAGGGCGTGCACCGCGCACCCGACCTCATCGTGCACCGGCGCGGGCGCCTCGGGCCTGAGGACAACCTGCTGCTCGTGGCGCTCTCGGCCGACTTCGTGTCGAGCGAGACCGGCGCCCCCGACCTGGCCGCCGTCCGCTCCGTCCAGCTGCGCTACGGCTACCGCTACGCGGTGTGGGTCGACCTCCAGCTCCGTGAGGACGGCCCCGAGGGGCGTGTGCGGCCCCGGTGGCAGTGGAGCACGCTCGAGGAGGGTCCGGTCAGCCCCGAGCCCGAGGCGGTCTACACGCCCACGGAGCTCAAGTCGATCACGGCGGCGATCCGCCTGCTGTACCTGGGCTGACCGCCCGGCGGGCGGGCGCCGTCGAACGCCGCCCACGATGACGGCCCCGCCTCCCGGGGCGGAGGCAGGGCCGTCGGCTCGTTGGTCAGCGCTGCGCGATCGGCACGTAGTCGCGCTCGGTGGCGCCCGTGTAGATCTGTCGCGGACGGCCGATCTTGGTCGCCGGGTCCTTCATCATCTCGCGCCACTGCGCGATCCAGCCGGGCATGCGGCCCAGTGCGAACAGCGGCGTGAACATGACCGGCGAGAAGCCGATGGCCTTGTAGATCAGGCCGGTGTAGAAGTCGACGTTCGGGTAGAGCTTGCGCTCGACGAAGTAGTCGTCGCTCAGCGCGATCTCCTCCAGGCCGCGCGCGATGTCGAGCAGCTCGTCCTTGGCGCCGAGGGAGTCGAGCACGGCGTCGGCGTGCTTCTTGACGATGGCCGCGCGCGGGTCGTACGACTTGTAGACGCGGTGGCCGAAGCCCATGAGGCGGACGCCGTCCTCCTTGTTCTTGACCTTCTTCATGAAGGTCTCGACCGAGTCGCCGCCCGAGCGGATGCGCTCGAGCATGAGCAGCACGGCCTCGTTGGCACCGCCGTGGGACGGGCCGGAGAGCGCGTTGATGCCGGCCGCGACCGACGCGTAGACGTTGGCGTTCGACGAGCCCACGATGCGCACCGTCGACGTCGAGCAGTTCTGCTCGTGGTCCGCGTGCAGGATGAGCAGCTTGTCCATCGCCGAGGCGACCACGGGCTCGACGTCCCACTGCTGGTAGGGCACGGCGAACGACATGCGCAGGAAGTCCTCGACGTAGCCGCGCGCGTAGTCCGGGTACAGCAGCGGCTCGTCGCGCATCGACCGGTGGACGTAGGACGTGATCGTGCGGATCTTGGCGAGGATCAGCACCGTCGCGAGGTCCACCGCGTCGTCGTCGTGCGGGTCGAGGGACTCGGGGTAGAACGTCGCGAGCGCGTTCATCGCCGAAGCCATGATCGACATCGGGTGCCCGCCCCGCGGGAAGGCCGACAGGAACCCGCGGAACTGCTCGGGAACCAGGGTGTGGCGGTTGACTCTCTCCGTGAAGTCGCTCAGCGTCCGGGCATCCGGCAGCTCGCCGTAGATGAGCAGGTACGCGACCTCGAGGAAGGTCGAACTCTCCGCGAGCTGGTCGATCGGGTAGCCGCGATAGCGCAGGATGCCGTGGTCACCGTCGATGTAGGTGATCGCCGACGACGTCGAGGCCGTGTTCATGAAACCCGGGTCGTACGTGACCAGGTCGGTCTCCCTGAGCAGCGACGAGACGACGAGCCCGCTGTTGCCCTCGGTCGCTTCGACGACGGGAAGCTCGACGCTGCGCTCACCGACCGTCAGTGCGGCCGGGGTGCCCTTCACGGGCTGAGAGGTGGTCGTCATGGTGTCCTTCCTGCGAGCCGAGGCCCTTGCGAAGACCGCCGTGCGAGTCGTGGCACACGCACGGATGCTGGCCCGGTCGCTGCGCCGCTGACCTGGCTGGTCCTGGGCGCCCTCGGCCGGTGAGGGGGAACCTACCCCCGCTCTACGTCAAGTATCCAATCCGATCCACGGTTCGGATACCGCCATCTTCGCGCGCAGCGCGCCAGTCGGGCAAGCGCCCGCCACTATCTCGTCATCTCAGGGCAACGTTCCGGTAATCCGTGTGTCCCGCGTCACAGACCGTTGCGGAGCCGCTGCGCCGCCTGCGCGATGTCGGCGTCCGACGCCGTCAGCGCGACCCGCACGTGCCCCTCACCCGCGCGGCCGTAGAACTCCCCCGGCCCCGCGAGGATCCCCAGGCCCGCCAGACGCCCGACCAGCTCGCGGCTGGGCGCCCCGTCGGCCGCATCGGCAGGCCGTACCCACAGGTACAGCCCGGCCTCCGAGTGGTCCACCGCCCACCCGGCAGCACGCAGCGCGGCCAGCAGCACCTCGCGCCTGCGTCCGTAGACCGCCCGCTGCGCGTCGACGTGTGCGTCGTCGCCCAGCGCGGCGCGCATCGCCTCCTGCACCGGTCGCGGCACGATCATCCCCAGGTGCTTGCGCGTCGCCAGCAGGTCCGCGACGAGCGCAGGGTCGCCCGCGACGAACGCCGCCCGATACCCCGCGAGGTTCGACTGCTTGGACAGCGAGTACGCGACCAGCAACCCCGTGTGGTCACCACCCGTGACCGCCGGGTCGAGCAAGCTCGGCACGCGGGGCGTGCCGTCGTCGGCCACCAGGTGCGGCGCCCAGGGAAGCTGCGCATAGCACTCGTCGGAGACGACGACGGCGCCCACCGCGCGGGCCGCCTCGACGACGCGGCGCAACGACGCCACGTCCGCCGTCGCCCCGGTCGGGTTCGACGGGGAGTTGACCCACACGAGGCGCACGTCGCCGCGGTGCGCCCACTCCTCGACGTCGTCGGTCGCCAGCGGCGTCGCACCCGCCAGGCGCGCCCCGACGTCGTACGTCGGGTATGCGACCGCGGGATGCACGACCACGTCGCCCGCGCCCAGGCGCAGCAGCGACGGCAGCAGGCCCACCAGCTCCTTGGAGCCCAGGGTCGGCAGCACGCCCGCAGGGTCGACGTCGGCAACGCCGCGACGGCGGGCGAACCACGCCGCCACGGCCTCACGCAGCGCCGGCGTGCCGTAGGTGAGCGGGTAGGCGTGCGCGTCGGACGCGGCCGCGAGCGCCTCGCGCACGACGGACGGGGTCGGGTCGACCGGCGTGCCGACCGACAGGTCGATCAGGCCGCCGGGATGCGCCCGGGCGAGCGCGGTGACCTCCGTCAGCGTGTCCCACGGGTAGGGCAGGTCGCGCAGGTCGGCGAGTCCCATGACGATGCCGGCGCCGCGCGCTCAGGCCTGCGGCGGCAGGGCTTCGACCAGCGGGTGGTCCTTGTCGATCTGGCCCATCTTGGCGGCACCGCCGGGCGAACCCAGGTCGTCGAAGAACTCGACGTTCGCGGCGTAGTAGTCCTTCCACTGCTCGGGCACGTCGTCCTCGTAGTAGATCGCCTCGACGGGGCACACCGGCTCGCACGCGCCGCAGTCGACGCACTCGTCCGGGTGGATGTACAGCGAGCGGTTGCCCTCATAGATGCAGTCGACAGGGCACTCCTCGATACAGGCCTTGTCCTTGACGTCGACGCACGGCTGAGCGATCACGTAGGTCACGAACCCACTTTAGTATCGGCACGCAGGGGTCCCTGCCCCGACGCCCGCCGAACCGGCCAGGAGGACGCGTGAACGACGCCACGCCGTGGCGCGACCTGCCCGTCGGCGCGCGCGTCGTCGTGCGGCGCCGCCTGGACCCGGCCGAGTCCGCGCAGGCACGCGCCGAGGGCCGCGGCTCGGTCTGGACCGACGTCATCGGCATCGTCCGGTCCGTCGACGACGCGGGCCTGACCGTGCACACGGACGCCCCCCGCGACCCGTCCCCACGCGAGGTGCACATCCCCTCCGCGAGCATCGAGACCGCCAAACGCATCCCGCGGCGCCCCACGCGCTCGCGCAGGTAGGCCCGGCGGCAGAGCCTCGGGGCCGGTCAGCGCGCGAGGAGGGCCTGCGTGGCCGTCACCGACGTGACCCGTTCGCCGCGCGCGCAGCGGGCCGTGAGCGTGGCCGGCCAGTCACCGGTCAGCGCCACGGGCTGCTGCGGCGTCAGCGACGTGCGCGCCGTCCGGCCCGACGTGGCACGCACCAGGTCGGCGTCGTGGAAGAACTGGTGCACGGACGCGTTGGTCTCCAGCGCGGCGACAAGCGCCTCGAGGTCGCGGATCGTCTTGCGCAGCGCCGGCGCCACCCACGCGGCGTTCTCCGTGACCATCGCCTCGGTGCGCGCGGGGTCGGTGAACGCCACGCGGGTCCCGTCCCGGAAGGACCCCGCGGCCAGGCCCAGGGCCGCGTCGCGCACCGGGGCGCCCGCGACCGCGTTGAGGAGCTGGGTCGCCAGGACGTGCGGAACGTGGCTGACGAGCGCGACGGCCTCGTCGTGCACGTCGTCGGTGAGCACGGCCGCCGTCCCGCCGAGCGGCCCCGTGACCAGGCGCAGGATTCGCGCGAGCCGCTCGGCGGCATCGCCCGCTCCCCGCGCGGGCGCCGTCACCGCCCACGGTGCGCCGTCGAGCAGTCCCGCCGACGACGCCGCGAACCCGCTGCGCTCGGTCCCCGCCATCGGGTGGGCGCCGACGAACCGGTCGCCCAGCCCGGCCGCCTCGACGGCCTGCCGCACCGGGCTCTTGACGCTGCCGACATCGGTCAGCGTGACGTCGTCGGCCAGGTGGCGTGCGACCTCGGCGGCAGTCGCGCGCATCGCGCGCAGCGGCACCGCGAGCACCACCAGGTCGGCACCCGCGACGGCCTCGGCGACCGAACCGGTCGCCGTCAGCCCCGTGGCACGTGCGGCCGCCACGGTCGCCGCGTCGACGTCCTGCCCGACGACGGTCACACCGCGCGCGGCGAGCAGCCGCGCGAGCGACCCGCCGACCAGGCCGAGCCCGAGGACCGCGACGTGCTCGAACACCGGGCCGACGGCAGCGTCGGCCGCCCTGCCCGCGCGCGGCGAACGGCGGTCGGTCACCACAGGAGCCCTCGGTCGAGATCGGCGTCGCCCGCCACGACCGAGCCCAGGGGGACGTGGTCCGGCAGCACGCCGTCGAGCCCGCCCTCGCCCGGGTCGCCGGGGTAGGCGCCCAGCACCTTGAGCGAGTCGCCCGCGGCCAGCAGGTCCCGCAGGAGAGCGCGCACCGGGGCGTCCCACGGCGCGGCGTCGAGCGTGACCACGAACACATACTGCTGCGCGCTCGCCTTGAGCGGCCGCGTGACCAGAGACGACATGTTGACGCGCCGCTCGCCGAACGCGGCGGTGATCCGCGCCAGCACACCCGGCCCGGTGACGACCGGCGTGACGGCCAGCATGGTGCGCCACGCCGTCGCGCCCGGGTCCACGGCGTCCCGCGTCGCGGCGAGCACGCCACGCGCCTCGTCGCGGCGGGCCAGCACGAGGAACCGGGTGCGCGCCCCACGGAAGTCCTCGACACCGCGGGCAAGCGTCTCCAGGCCGTACAGGTCGCCGCACACACGGGGCCCGAACGCCACCTGGTGCGGCGCCACGTCGCGGCACGCGGCGGCGTTCGACGACGCCGGGACGGGCCGCAGCCCGTGCGCCACGACGAACCTCGACACCTGGGCGAGCCCGTGCGGGTGCGCGGTCGCCTCGGTGAGCTCACCGTGCCCGGGCCGCACGAACGCGTCGAACGAGATCGGCAGCACCACCTCGTCGACGGCGACGACGTCCGCGGAACCGAGGAGCGCGTCGACCGACGGGACCACGTAGCCCTCGACCGAGCTCTCGATCGCGACGACGCCTCGGGCGGCGGCGCTGCGCGCGACGGCGTCGTGCACCTCGCCGACGGACTCGAGCGCCCGCGTCCCGCCCGCCGGTGCGTCCACGCCGGCGCGGCGCGCCCATTCCAGCACCGCCTCATGGGTGAACGTGCCCTCGGGCCCGAGATAGGCGACGCCCGCGCCTGGCTCGCTCACGCCCCGGCCCACCGCGGGGCGAGCGCGTCCGGCCCGGGGACGAAGCCGTGCCCGGGCAGGACGGCGAGCGTCCGGTGCGCGATGCCGCGCGCGTCCAGATCGGCGGCGAGCGTGTCGAGCACCTCGTCGCGCGGGCACAGGAACGACGTGAAGAAGACGTGCGGCCCGAGGGTCGACGGATGCGAGCGCAGGTGCTGGAGGTCGACACCGGCGTCAGCGATCACGGCGAGCGTGGGCTGCAACGACCCGCGGTGGTCGTCGTAGGGCCCGAACGCGAGCCACACCTGGGCGGGCCCGGCGAACCGTGGCCAGATGTCACGCGACTCCAGCAGCCCGTACCAGACCTGCGGCAGGGCGCCGAGGCGCTCCGAGCCGGCAAGCTCCACGAACCCGGCCGGGACCCGGGGCCGTTCCACGACCAGCGAGCCGTCAGGGCCCGCGATCGCCGCGCGTTCCTCGATGGGCGTGCGGGCGGGCACCAGCCGCGGGCTGACGCCCAGCGTCCGCAGCACGTCCCGGCAGTCGCGCAGCCCGGCCTCGTCGATGACGACGGCGCCCCGGTCGCCTCCGGGTGACCCACCCAGACCCACTGCGTGCGCACCGCGGCGGCCGCGGTGATCATGAGCGAGCGGTCGCCCGCGAGCAGCGCCTCCTCCAGCGCGGGTGCCGGCTGCTCGGGGTGGCCCAGGTGCACGACGGCTGCCAGGTCCGTGATGCTGGCGACCGTGGCGAGCGTGTCCGCCGCGGTGCCGAGGTCGAGGAGCTCGACGAGCTCCTGCGGCCCGGCGGCGGCCGGTGCTCCGCCGTCGGGGACGACCAGGCCCGACCAGCCGCCGGCCTGGGCCGCGAGGGCGGCGTGCGCGGACGACTCGCGCTCGATGCGGCCGAGCATCAGTCCTCCCCCGCGTCCGGGCCGGCCGGCGGTGCCGCGCTCCCCGAGTCGCACACGACGGGGTTGTCAGGCTTGTAGGTCCACGTGAACTTCTCGTCGATGACGACGGCACCGTCGTGGGTGACCTTGCGGAAGTTGGTGATGGTGAAGCCCGGCTGGCCGCCAGGGTAGGCGGCGCAGTTCGCACCCGACTTGTGCACCACCGTCGGGACACCACGTTGGTCTTGCCGCTCGCCGAGGTCTCGACCTGGAAGTACTTGGTGCTCCAGATCTGGACGTGCAGCTGGCCGCCGTCGACCCATGCCTGCATCACGGCACCGTACGGCGAGTTGTTCTTGAACCGCATGTCGAGCGAGCCGACGGCGATCGTGGCCTCGCGGCCCGCCGGGTACCGGGTGAAGGACACCGAGTGCGGGCGGTGCTCGACGTCCTCGAACCCCGCGAAGTAGCCCGCGTTGTACGTGGTGGTCGCCATCTGCGACAGACCGCCGCCGACGCCCTCGGTGTGGACGCCGTTGGAGATGACCCCGGCCGACTTGTAGCCGTTCGCGACCGTGATCGGGCTGAGAGCGTTGAGCAGCGAGAACGTCTCGCCCGGCTCGATGAGGTGGCCCGTGAGCAGCTCGGCGCCGCGGCGCAGGTTCTGCGTGCGGATGGGCTCGCTCGTCAGCGGGGTGGAGAAGCTCGACACGACCTCGGTGACGCCGAGCTTCTCGAGCGCCTCGCGGCTCTGCTGCGGGTCACGCTGCACGAGGTCGACCGGCGCCGTCCGGTCGTCGCCCAGCGCGGCCGTCTGCACGGCCGTCGCGAGCGTCGCGGGGTCGAGCGTCGTGCCGGGGGCGCCGCCGACGACGACGGGGCGCCCGCCCTGGAACTCGAAGTGGGCGTCGTCGGGCTCGGTGAGCAGGTGGGTCGTCCGGGCGACGACGGCGGCGACGAGCTTCTCGCCGTCGAACGCGGGCTGGAGAGCGCCGTCCTGCGGCGTGAACGACGCGACGGACGCGAGCGCGTCCACCGGCAGCTCGGGATGCTGGTCGCCGACCGCGACGACGACGGGCGCAGAGACGATCTTCTGCGCCTGCGCGAGCGCGGCGTCCGTCTCCTCCTGGGTGATCTCGGGGGCGACCGCCTCGGTCGGCAGGTCGTACGGCCCCGGGTCCATGAGCCACCGAGTGCGCAGGGTCGCGGCAGCGACCTGGGGATCGACGCGCGTCCCGGCCTGGGCGGGCGTCGCGACCGCCTGGCCGTCGGAGAACGCGACGGTGCCGTCGACCGGTTCGGTGGCGAGCGCGTCGACCAGCCCGGCGACGGCCTCGTCGAGCTTGCCCTTGTCGACCGTGACGACGGGACTGGCGTCGTCACCGCCCGTCAGGTGCGCCCACAGGCGCAGGGGGCTCAGCGAGAAGCCCGTGATCCGGCTCACGGTGGCCTCGGCGTCGAGCGCGAGGCCGGCCGCGGCCGGGTCGACCGTCGTCTGGGCATCGCCTGCGGTGATCTGCACGGGTTCCTTGGCACGGGTGACGAGCGCCGCGTCGAGCTGGTCGACGGCCTCGTCGTGGCTGAGGCCGCCGAGGTCGACACCCGCCACGTGCGTGCCGGTGGGCACCTTGTCGGCGTACACCCACTGCGCGCCGGCGTAGAGCCCGGCGAGCACGACGACGCCGATGCCCGTCCACAGCAGCGCGCGCGGGGCGCGGCTCGGCTGGCCGTCGCCCACGAGACCACCGAGCACGCCGGGGGCACCTGCGCTGGTCTCGGGCTCGGCGGACGCGGCGGAGGGCACCGCGGTCTGCGGGTTCAGCGGGAAGAGCGCACTCGACCGGCTCACGGAAGGCGGACCGGCGTCGCTCGCCGACGGCGCTGCGGGGGCCTCCACCGCGGCCTCGGGCGGCGGCACGGCGGAAGGCGTCGAAGGCGCCGGTTCCGGCGGGGCCCCCTCGTCTGCGGGTACCGCCGGCCCGGACGCGCTCACGGCAGGAGGTGCCGGCACGGCGACCGTGCCGACCACGACCGGCAGCGACTGTGTCGGCTCGGACCGGGAGATCGTCGACGTCGCCGGGCGGTAGCCGACCGGTGGGCGCTCGTACGCCTTCACGGGCGGGACGTAGGGAACGTCGTCGTCCGTCGTCGTGTCGGGCGCTGGCGCCGCGTCCGGTTCGAGCGTGTTCGGCTCGGGCGCGCTGTCGCGCTCGGTCGGCTGACCCATCGAGTTCGCTCCGTGCATCTCAGACTGTGGCTGCCGTGTTTCGGCAGCCGAGGGGGTCGTGCGGCTCGTCCGAACCTCTGGAGACGCGGGCGGCAAGACAAATCCTATGCATTCGGCATATCCCGGCGTGCGACGTCCCACGCAGGTTGGCGTGGAGGTTCAGCGGAGACTCGCGTCATCGTCGGGCAAACCACCGGCGGGGAAGAAAGGCGACGGCACCCAGGAGCGCCACGCCGCCATACGTCCACACGATGCCGGCCCACGCGACGGGCAGCGACGCCCCCGGGTCGGTGACCAGCACGTCCCCGCCCTGCCCCTGGAGTGAGAGCACCTGCACCGCGGCGATCCAGCCCACCCCGGCAGCGGCGAGCGTCCCGAGCCCCGCCCACGCGCGGCACAGCACGCCGGTCGACGCCGTCAGCGCGAGCGCGATGGCCAGCCCGAGCGGCAGTCCGTGCCACAGCGTGCGGTGCGTGGCGGTGCCCAGCGCTCCGAGCGCGAGACCGAGCGCGAGCGCGAGCGCCATCCGCAGCACCGTCCCGCCGACGCCGGGACGCGCCGCGGGCGCCGAAGGCGCGGGCAGCTCGGCGTCGACGTGGTCCAGACTCTCGCTCATCCCCGCGAGCCTACCGACGTCGGCCGACAACCGGGCTGCGTGACCACATATGACTCGTCCTGGCCGATGGCGTCGAGCACCCCGTGGGACAGCGCGTACCAGCCGAGCACGCCCGGGCTCGCCGCTCCGGGCGTGGTCACGTGCTGGATCTGCGTGGCGTGAGCCGTCATGGCGGCCACGACCCTGCCGAGGACCGGTCGCACCGCGACGCTGGCGACGTGCGCGGACGCGAGCACGTCGTCGTCGCGCGCGAGGGCGGGCAACGGGTCGGTGGCCGAAGGGAACGTCAGCCCGGCCCGTGCGGCGAGGGCCCGGGCCGCCGGTGCGGCCGCGAGAGCGGCGCGCCGGGCGCGCAGCCCCGCTGCGGACTCCACGCGCTGCCACAGCGCGGGCGCCCACGCGCGCGTCCGGGCGGGCGAGCCGGCGGCGTCGAACGCCGGGTCGCCGGCCAGCGCGATCGCGCGCACCGCGACCTGGTGCGCGCGCACGTGGTCCGGGTGCCCGTACCCGCCGCCGGCCTCGTAGGTGGCGACGACGGACGGGCGCAACCGCCGCAGGAGCAGGGCGAGCCGCGCGGCGGCGTCGTCGAGCGGGACGAACGCGAAGCCGTCGACGACGGCGGGGTCCCCGCCGGCGACCCCGGGGGCCAGCCAGACCATCCCGGAGTCCTCGAACCGCGCGTCCTGCGCGGCGTGCCCGCGCTCGGCCGCGAGATGTGCGCGCGAGTGTTCGCCGGCCTGTGCCGCAGCGGCAGGGAACGGCGACGGGAGCGGCAGCCTGTCGAGGAACGTGTGCCCGACGGCGGCGGGGTCGCCGCCGCCGAGCGCAGCCAGCGCCGCGCGCAGCTCCCCGGTGCGGTGCGCCGCCAGCGCAGGCCCGTCGCCCTCGATCGCCGCGAGCCCCTCGGACGACGTCCCGGGCAGCGCGAGGACCTCGCCCCGCTCACCGCGGGTGCACGTCACGACGGTCACGGGCAGCCCGGCCGCGGCGAACGACGCGATGAGCGCCCCCGTCGACAGCGTCTCGTCGTCGGGGTGCGCGTGGACCGCGACCAGCCCGCCGCCGACGTCGGCCGACGTCCACGGCACCCCGGGGGCGACGCGCGCGCGGGCCGCGTCCGTCATGAGGCGAGCGTCAGGCCTTGGCCGCTGCCCGTGCCCGCGCCGCGGACCGGGCACGCTCGGTCGCATCCAGCACGACCTTGCGGATGCGCACCACCTCGGGGGTGACCTCGACGCACTCGTCCTCCTGCGCAAACTCGAGCGACTCCTCGAGCGTGAGCTTGCGCGGCGGCACGAGGTTCTCGAAGTTGTCGGCCGTGGAGGAGCGCATGTTGGTGAGCTTCTTCTCCTTGGTGATGTTGACGTCCATGTCCTCGTTGCGGGAGTTCTCGCCGACGATCATGCCCTCGTAGACCTCCTGCGTGGGGTCGACGAAGAACGAGCCGCGCTCCTGCAGGTTGATCATGGCGTAGGGCGTGACGACGCCGGAGCGGTCGGCCACCAGCGAGCCCGTCATGCGCGACTCGATGGGGCCGGCCCACGGCTCGTAGCCCTCGGAGATCGACGACGCGATGCCCGTGCCGCGCGTCTCGGTCAGGAACCGCGTGCGGAACCCGATGAGGCCGCGCGCCGGGACCATGAACTCCATGCGGACCCAGCCGGTGCCGTGGTTCGACATGGTCTCCATGCGGCCCTTGCGCTGGGCGAGGAGCTGGGTGACGGCGCCGAGGTACTCCTCGGGGACGTCGATGGTCATGCGCTCCATGGGCTCGTGGATCTTGCCGTCCACGGTGCGGGTGACGACCTGCGGCTTGCCGACGGTCAGCTCGAAGCCCTCGCGGCGCATCTGCTCGACGAGGATCGCCAGGGCCAGCTCGCCGCGGCCCTGGACCTCCCAGGCGTCGGGGCGCTCGGTGGGCAGGACCCGCAGGGAGACGTTGCCGACCAGTTCGGCGTCGAGGCGGTCCTTGACCTGGCGGGCGGTGACCTTGTGCCCCTTGCCGCCCTTGCCGGCCAGCGGCGAGGTGTTGATGCCGACGGTCATCGAGATGGCCGGGTCGTCGACCGTGATGAGCGGCAGCGGGCGCGGGTCGTTCAGGTCGGTGAGCGTCTCGCCGATCATGATGTCGGCGATGCCGGCGACGGCGACGATGTCACCGGGGCGGGCAGACTCGGCCGGGACGCGGTCCAGGGCCTTGGTCTCGAGCAGCTCGGTGATCTTGACGGTCGCGAGCGTGCCGTCGTGGCGGGCCCACGCGACCTGCTGCCCCTTGCGGATCGTGCCGTTGAAGACGCGCAGCAGCGCGAGACGCCCCAGGAACGGCGAGGCGTCGAGGTTGGTGACGTGCGCCTGGAGCGGCACGCCCTCCTCGTACGTCGGGGCGGGGATCTTCTCGAGGATGGTCGCGAACAGCGGCTCGAGGTTGTCGTTGTCCGGCAGGCCGCCGTCGGCCGGCTGGGCGAGCGACGCGGCACCCACCTTGGCCGCCGCGTACACGACGGGCACGTCGAGGATCGCGTCGAGGTCGAGGTCCGGCACCTCGTCGGCCAGGTCGGAGGCCAGGCCGAGCAGCAGGTCGGTGGTCTCCCCCACGACCTCGGTGATGCGCGAGTCGGGCCGGTCGACCTTGTTGACGACGACGATGACGGGCAGCTTCGCGGCGAGCGCCTTGCGCAGCACGAAGCGCGTCTGCGGCAGCGGCCCCTCGGACGCGTCGACGAGCAGCACCACGCCGTCGACCATCGACAGGCCGCGCTCGACCTCGCCGCCGAAGTCGGCGTGGCCCGGGGTGTCGATGACGTTGATGGTGATGCCCTCGGGCTCCCCGTGCGCCGCCGCCGACGGCCCGGTGTACCGGACCGCGGTGTTCTTGGCGAGGATCGTGATGCCCTTCTCGCGCTCGAGGTCGCCCGAGTCCATGACGCGGTCCTCGACGTGCTGGTGGGCGCCGAACGCGCCTGCCTGCTTGAGCATCGCGTCCACGAGGGTGGTCTTGCCGTGGTCGACGTGAGCGACGATCGCGACGTTGCGCAGGTCAGAGCGCACAGCCATCTAGGGTCTCGATTCCTTGGTGTGGGTTCTCCCGCACGCGCTGCGGGCGACGCCATCTTACCCGCACCGCCCGCGGCGCCCCCACCACCGGCCTCAGTGGGCCAGCAGGCGGTCCCGCTCCTCGCGGCGGATGCGCTGCTCGGCCGGGTCCGGCACCGGGACGGCCGCCAGCAGACGGCGCGTGTACGGCTCGCGCGGGTGGTGCAGGATCTGCTCGCGCGGGCCCTCCTCGATCAGGTCGCCCTTGTGCATGACGGCGATGCGGCTCGACAGCAGCTCGACGACGGCCAGGTCGTGGCTGATGAACAGGCACGCGAACCCGTACTCGCGCTGCAGCTCCTGGAACAGCTCGAGCACGCGCGCCTGCACCGACACGTCGAGCGCCGACGTCGGCTCGTCCGCGATGAGCAGCTTGGGCGACAGCGCGAGGGCGCGCGCGATGCCGACGCGCTGGCGCTGGCCGCCCGACAGCTCGTGCGGGTAGCGGTTGCGCATCGCGCGCGGCAGGTGCACCTGGTCGAGCAGCGTCTCGACACGGCGGTCCAGGTCGGCACCCCGGGCGATCTTGTGCAGCTTGAGCGGCTCGCCGATCGACTCGCCGATGGGCAGCCGCGGGTTGAGCGAGGAGCCTGGGTCCTGGAACACGATCGACACGTCCTGACGCACCGAGCGCAGCGTCTTGGGCTTGACGCCCGCGAGCTCGACGCCGTTGACCTTCAGCGACCCGTCGGCCACGGGCAGCAGCCCGACGGCGGCGCGGCCGACCGTCGTCTTGCCCGAGCCGGACTCGCCCACCAGGCCGACGACCTCGCCCTTGCCGATGGTCAGGTCGATGCCGTTGATCGCACGGAACGCGGGCACGCGCCCGCGCGCCGGGTACTCCAGCACGAGGCCCTTCGCCTCCAGCGCGAGGCCCGTTCCGGGCTGGGGCGCCGGGGACGGCTCGACCACCTGGGCCGCCCCGCCCGTGGCCGACCCCAGGTGCGGGACGGCGTCGAGGAGTTGCTGGGTGTACGGGTGCTGCGGCCGGTTGAAGATCGAGTCGGCCGAACCGGACTCGACGACGCGGCCGTTCTTCATGACCATGACGCGGTCGGCCAGGTCCGCCACCACGCCCATGTCGTGCGTGATGAGGATGATGCCGGCGTCCACGCGGTGGCGCAGGTCGCGCATGAGCTTGAGGATCTCGGCCTGGACCGTGACGTCGAGGGCCGTGGTGGGCTCGTCGGCGATGAGCAGCTTGGGCTCGCACGCGAGCGCCTGGGCGATCATGGCGCGCTGTCGCTGCCCGCCCGAGAGCTGGTGCGGGTACTTGTCGACGGACCGGGCCGGCTCGGGCAGGTCGACCATGCGCAGCAGCTCGATCGCGCGCTCGCGCGCCTCGGCCGGGCCCATGTCGAAGTGCACGCGCAGCGTCTCCACGATCTGGAAGCCGACCGTGTAGACGGGGTTGAGCGCCGTCATCGGCTCCTGGAAGATGACCGAGACGTCCTTGCCGCGCACGTGCGAGAGCTGCTTGTGGTTCAGGCCCAGCAGCTCGCGCCCGGCCAGCCTGGCCGAGCCCGACGAGCGCCCGTTCGACGGCAGCAGGCCGATGAGCGACATCGACGTCTGCGTCTTGCCCGAACCGGACTCACCGACGATGGCCAGGACCTCGCCGGGGCGCACGTCGTACGAGACGTCGACGGCGGCGGGGAACCACTCGCCGTCGACGAAGAACTCGACGCCCAGGTCGCGGACCTCGAGGATCGGTGCCTTGGCGTCCGCCGAGGAGCCGGGTGCGCCGGCCGTCGTCTCGTCAGTCACGTGAGTGATCCTTCCCGTGGGGCACGAGCCGTCCGATCTGGGACGATCGAGCCATGGTGTCGGCTGAGGTGGTGGAGTACCGGTCGAGGTTCGGCCGGGTTCTTGCGGTAGTGGTCGGGGTGATCGGCCTCGGTGCCCTGGTCGCCGGACTGGTGTCCGACGCCGGTGCGACCGCGCCGTTCGTCGCCCCGGTGGCGCTGGTGGTGCTGTGGGTGTGGGCCGCCTACTGGCGTCCCGCCGTCGTCGTAAGCCCCGCGGGCGTCGAGCTGCGCAACGTGACCCGGACGGTCGAGCTGCCGTGGCCCACCATCGAGCGGGTCGAGACGAAGTTCGCGCTCACGCTGCACACCGCCTACGGCGACTACGCGGCCTGGGCGGCACCCGCCCCCGGCAGGGCCTCCGTGGCTGCGGCAGGCAAGGACGCCGCCCAGAACCTGCCGCCGTCGACCTACTCCGGCGGGTCGGTCGGCACGGGCGATCTCGCGAACAGCGCTTCGGGGCAGGCCGCGATCATCGTGCGGACCCGCTGGGAGGAGCTGCGCGACGCCGGGCTGCTCGACGCCCCCGCGTGGAGCGGGTGACGCCGCGCGTGCGCTGGCACGTGGCCACCCTGACCGCGATGGTGGTGCTGCTCGCGGCCTGCGTGGCGTCGTTCCTCGTGCACTGACGGCTGCACTGACGGCCCCGGCATCGTCAGACGCCCGCGAGCGACTTCGCGGCCTTCTTGATCGCCTTGGCGTCGGCCTTGGCGAGCGCCCGCTTGGTGGGGATGCGCCGCTGGCGCGGGTCGAACGCGTCACGCAGACCGTCACCGATGAAGTTGACGCACAGCGCGATCGTCACGATGAAGGCACCCGGCCACCAGAACAGCCACGGGCGGGTGGCGAACGCGGCCTGGTACTCGTTGATGAGCTGGCCCAGCGACACCTCGGGCGGGCGGATGCCGAACCCGAGGAACGACAGCGCGGTCTCCAGCAGGATGGCCGAGGCCATGAGCAGGGTGGCGTTGACGATGATGACGCCGACGGCGTTCGGCAGGATGTGCTTGAACATGATCCGGGCGTTCGACGCTCCGGCCACGCGGGCGGCGTCGACGAACTCCTGCTCGCGCAGCGCGAGGAACTGCGCACGCACGAGACGCGCCATCGTCGTCCAGGTCACCAGGGACAGCGCGAGCGCGAGGGACCACGGGTCGGCACCGCCGACCAGGATGCCGAGGATCGCACCGATCATGATGACCGGGATCGTGATGATCATGTCGGTGAACCGCATGAGGACGTTGTCGGTCCAGCCGCGGAAGAACCCCGACAGCGCACCGAGCAGCACGCCGATGACGGTGGCCACGAACCCGATGACGACCATGACGGTCAGCGACTGCTGCGTACCGCGCATGACCATGGCGAACACGTCGCGGCCGATGTTGTCCTGGCCGAAGGGGTGCGTGCCGATGGTGAACCCGCCGTCGAAGCCCATGGTGGGCGCGCCGGCCGGGTTGAGCACGGGGTTGAGGTCGCGGAACCCGTGCTGCCACCAGCCCGGGATGGGACCCCAGCCGATCGACGTCGTCACGAGCAGCACGAGCGAGGCGAGCACGATGACGGAGGCCATCGCGCCGCGGTGACGCAGGAAGCGTCGCAGGACGATGCGCCCCTGCGAGAGACCCTCGACCTCCTTGAGCTCGATCGCGTTCTCGACGGACTCCCCCAGGGCGTCCTGGGGGCCGTTGTTGGCGGTGCTGTTGCTCATGCGTTCACCCGGATCCGAGGGTCGAGGGCTGCGTAGATGAAGTCCACCAGGATGCTGGCGATGACCAGGAGGGAGCCGATGACCAGGAAGTGGCCCATGATCGGGTCGACGTCGTTGCGCTGCAGCGACCTCATGAACAGGTCACCCATGCCGCTCCAGGCGAAGATGCGTTCGGTGATGATGGCGCCGCCGAACATGGCCGCGACGTCGAGCGGCACGATGGTGGCGAGCGGGATCAGCGCGTTGCGGAAGGCGTGCCGCACGGTGACCACACGCTCGGGCAGGCCCTTGGCGCGGGCCGTGCGGATGTAGTCCTGGTTCATCACCTCGAGCATCGAGGCTCGCGTGTACCGCGTGTAGCCGGCGAACGAGATCAGGATCAGCGTGATCGTCGGCAGCAGCAGGTGCGTGAACTGGTCGAGCGAGGTGATCCAGAAGTCGCCGCGCAGGCCCGGGGTCTGGGCGCCGATGGTCGAGATCGGCCGGAAGTTGATCTGCGACGCCCGGTTGTAGAAGTACCAGACCTGCATGATGCGGTCGATGAACAGGAGCGCACCGGTGCCGACGGCGGTCATTGCCGCCGCGCGCATCGAGACACCGCGGTCGTACCCGCCGAAGAGCCAGCCGATGAGGCATCCGGAGGCGATGGCGGCGGCCGCGAGCAGGAGGATGGTCCCCCAGTTGGCGCCGTGGAACACGAACTGCAGCGGGATCTTGAGCGCCACGCCGACGGCGGCGGTGGTCAGCGCGGCGTACAGCGCGCGCCGGTTGGCCAGGCCGGCCGTCAGGGCGACGACGGCGAAGGCGATGCCGGCGCCCAGCACGGCGATGCCCACGTGACCGAGACTCGGGTCAAGGATCCAGTCGGTCTCCGAGATGAAGGCCAGGATCCCGGCCGTCGCGACGAGCGACGCGGCGAACGAGACCCAGCGCGTGCGGCGTGCGCCTCCGATGATGGCTGACCACAGGACGCCCGAGATCGCCGAGAGCAGCAGGATCATGTACCAGGCGATGGTCGGGTCGCGCAGGAAGTCGTTGAAGCCGATGGCGCCCCAGAGCTTGAGCAGCACCGCGACCCAGAAGGACGGCAGCGAGAACAGGACGAACGACAGGAACGTCACCGCGTAGTCGAAGCGCGTGTACTGGCGCAGGGCCGCGACGATGCCCACCAGGACGCCGAGGCCGATCGCGAGCACGAGCGCGGCAAGCACCAGGCTCACCGTGCTGGGGATCGCCGAGCCGAGCATGGAGGCGACGCTCTGACCCGTCTGCCAGCTCGTGCCGAGGTCACCGCGAAGCACGCTGCCCAGCCACATGAAGTAGCGGATCACGGGCGGCACGTCGAGGTTGAGCAGGGCGACGCGCTCGTCGATGAGCTGCTGGACGTTGGGGGCGTTCGAGAACCGCAGGTCCTCGAGCGGGTCCGCCGAGTACGAGAACAGCATGAAGACGATGAACGTGGCGCCGAGCAGCACGAGCAGCGACGACAGCACGCGCCGGGCGATGAAGGTCATCATCGGCGCAGACCGGGCGAACGGTCCCTTCTTCACCGACGGGCGAGGTGACGCGTCAGCGCCCTCGACGTCAGATGTCACGGTGGTGGCCATGGAGTCCTTGCCTCGGGTGTCAGGAGGAGTCTGAATCGTGCGCCGCCGCCAGCCGGGCCTCCGTGGAACCACGGACCGTCTAGGTGGTGCGCGCGAGGAGAGCGGGGGCTCGGTCAACGCTGCGGGGGTACCGCGACGCGAACGTCGTGGTACCCCCGCAGCCTAAGTCGGTCGGGAGCGCGTCACGCGCTCAGCCGGACCTGACTGCTCGTCGCAGGTCAGCCCGCGATCTGCCACTCCCAGAAGTTCCAGAAGATCGTCGGCGCCAGCGCGATCGTCGAGACGTACTCGACGCGCGGGCTGTGGGCGATCACACCCGGGAACTGGAAGACCGGCAGGCCGAAGCCCTCGTGGAACAGGATCTCCTCGACGCGGGCGGCCATGGCGCGCACCTCGCCGGTCGTGTCGTCCTGCGAGGCCGCGATCTGCTTGAACAAGCCGTCGAGCTCCGCGTTGGAGAACCCGCCGAAGTTGTTCTGGCCACCGGTGACGTAGTTCGACTCGGCGTTCAGCAGGAACGTGTTGGTCGACTGCCAGCCGAACAGCGTCGCGTCGTAGGTGCCGTCACCGAGGCGCATGCCCCAGGTGTCGTCGCCGTCGTCGATGACGTTGAAGCCGGCCTGCCCGGCCGAGGCCTGGATGAGCTGGAACTGGTTCGCGCGACGCGGGTTCGACGCACCGTAGAGGAAGCGCACGTCGATCGTCTCGGGCATCGCCGGGTACAGCTCGCGAGCCTGCGCCAGGAGCGCCTTGGCCTGCTCGATGTCGGTGTCGGCGAAGACGTCGGAGCCGTTGGCGGCGACGGTCTCCGAGTAGCCGGGGGCGCCGGGGACGAACAGGAACGAGTTGCGCACGGTGGCGTCGTCCTGCAGCGGGCGGATCAGCGTGTCGATGATCTGCTGGCGCGGGACGCTCAGGAGGAACGCCTGGCGAACGAGCCGAGCGGCCTCGGCGTCGCCGCCGTAGGCAGCCGGGTCGAACGGGCCGCCGTTGTTGAACGTGAGGTCCACGTGCTCCCAGGTGCCCTCGACGCCGGTCTCGTAGACGATGCCGTCGACGCCCGCGAGGGTCGCGAGCACGTCCGGGGTCGAGTCCGGGGCGATGATGTCGACCTCACCGTTCTGGAGCGCGGTGATCTGGGCGAGCGGGTCCGCGATGAAGCGGATCGTGATCTCGTCGACCTCCGGGGTGGGGCCCCAGGTGAACTTCTCGTTGCGCACCAGCGTGATGTGCTGGTTCTCGACGAACTCGCTCATGATGAACGGGCCGGTCGCCAGGTGAAGGCGCGGGTCGCTCGGCATGGAGGAGAAGTTGAAGGCGCTGTTCCACGTGTCCGCGATCTCCGCGAGCTTCGCGGTGTCGTTGTCGCGGAAGGCGGCGATCAGCGCGTCCTTGGCCTCGTCGGGGTCCGAGATGTCGAGCGCGAGGTCGGCGACGACGTGGGCCGCGACCGGCGGGACGCTGACGCCGGTGACCCAGTCAGGGCGAGTCCCGTCGAAGACCATGGTGACCGCGCGGCCGTCCTCGGAGACCTCCGGGAACTGCGAGACGAGCTCCATGACGGGGCCGGTGCCGGAGAACCAGACCTGGCCTTCGGGAACGATCTCGTTGCCGTCGTCGTCGGTCTCGACGTCGTCGTCCTGGACGGTGTTGAACTTGGGGTTCTGCGCGCCCCAGGCGAGGATCAGGTCCGCCGCGTCGACAGGCGTGCCGTCAGACCACACGACACCCTCGTTGATGGTGATCTGGACCGTCAGCGGGTTCTCGGAGACGGTCTCGATCGTGCCGAAGTCCTCGTTGAACTGCAGCTCGAGGTCATCGTTGTAGAAGTAGAGCTGCGCCTGCGTCATGTAGAGGATGTTCGCGTTGTGGGTCGAGTTCCCACTCGCGGTGAGGTTGTTCTGCGAGAAGAACGGCTGGCCCCAGCTAACAGAGACAGCCTGGATGTCGTCACCCTCGACGCCGGTGACATCCGGGGTCGAGCAAGCCGAGAGCGCGATGGCGCCGGCGGTGGCCGCGGCGATCGCGGCGGCAATACGCCTGGTCTTCATGGTGGTCCTTTATCGAGCGGTGTGCGGGGCGCGGAACCGGGGTGACCGGCGCGTGCCTGAGCCGCGGGACGCGTCGAATCTAGGAGACCGATTCCCGCTTATGCCCGATTTGTCCACTTTACCGAGTGTTGACGTTATCGTTTCGCGACCTGGACTGAAGGGGTGCGTCAGAACGACTGCACCTTGCGCGCCACTTCCACGCCCCGGACGAACGACGGCGACCGCCCCACGAGGGGACGGCCGCCGTCGTACGAGGTCGCGCCGAGGGTCACGACACGGGCACGTCCGGACCGATCTCCAGGCTCGCGCCGGGGATCGCCGCGAGCAGCTCGCGCGTGTAGTCCTGCTCGGGCGCGTCGAAGATCTGGTCCGTCGCGCCCTGCTCGACGATCATGCCGTTCTGCATGACGCAGACCTTGTCCGCGATCTGCCGCACGACGGCCAGGTCGTGCGTGATGAACAGGTAGGACAGCCCCAGCTCGGCCTGCAGGTCGTTGAGCAGCGTCAGCACCTGCGCCTGAACGAGCACGTCGAGCGCCGAGACGGCCTCGTCGAGCACGATCACCTCAGGGTTGAGCGCGAGCGCCCGCGCGATCGCGATGCGCTGGCGCTGCCCGCCCGACAGCTCGTTCGGGAAGCGGCGCATCATCGACGACGGCAGTGCCACCATGTCGAGCAGCTCTCGCACGCGCGCCTCGCGCGCCTTGGCGTCGCCCACCCGGTGCACGCGCAGCGGCTCCTCGATGGTCCGGTAGATCGAGAACACCGGATCGAGCGAGCCGTACGGGTTCTGGAACACCGGCTGGATGCGCCGGCGGAACGCGAACGCCTCCTTGCCCTTGAGCGACGTGATGTCGACGCCGTCGAACTCCACCGTGCCCGCCGTCGGCTCCAGCAGGCCCAGCACCATGTTGGCGGCCGTCGACTTGCCCGAGCCGGACTCCCCACCAGCGCGAGGGTCGAGCCACGCGGCAGCGTGAAGCTGATCGAGTCGACCGCGGTGAAGTCCGTCCCCGCGCCCGGCCGCGACCCACGGATGCGGAAGACCTTCGTCAGGTCACGAACCTCCACGACGTTGTCGCCGCGCTTGGCCGTGCCCGAGTCCGCGTGCGAGGCCAGCAGCTCCTCGGTCTCGATGCCGGCCGCGTGCGCGCTCTGGATGCGGCGGCTGGCCAGCGACGGCGCGGCCGCCACCAGACGCTGCGTGTAAGGGTGCCGCGGTGCGCTCAGGATCTGCCGCGACGGCCCCGACTCGACGACCCTGCCCTTGTACATGACCACCAGGTGCTCGGCGCGTTCCGCCGCCAGCCCCAGGTCGTGCGTGATGAACAGGACCGCCGTGCCGAGCTCCGTCGTGAGCGCCTCGAGGTGGTCGAGGATCTTCTTCTGCACCGTCACGTCGAGCGCCGACGTCGGCTCGTCCGCGATGAGCAGCTTCGGCCGGGCGGCCAGGCCCATCGCGATGAGCGCACGCTGACGCATGCCGCCCGAGTACTCGTGGGGGTACTGCCGCGCGCGTCGCTCCGCGTCGCCGAGGCCGGCCTCCGCGAGCAGGCCGGCGACGCGATCGGTCGCCGAGGCGCCCGTGACGTGCTCCGCGGCGACCGCGGCGGCGTCGGAAAGGCCCGCAGCATCCAGGATGCCGACCGCCTGCGCCCGCGTCGTCGAACCGACCAGCAGCTCCGCGTCCGCCCTGGCGATCGCGGCCTCGTCGCGGCCCGCGGCGCCCAGCGCCGCGAGCAGCGCCTTCTTGCCGGCGCTGCTGAGGTACAGGTCGTCGCCCGACGGCGTCGACTCGATCTCGACGAGCCCGTCCGTCAGCTTCTGACGACGCTGGCGCGTGTCCACACCGTTGGCCTTCAGCGCTTCCTTGATCTGGAAGCCGATGCGCCACACGGGGTTGAGGTTCGACATCGGGTCCTGCGGGACCAGGCCGATCTCGCGTCCGCGCAGGTCGACGATCTCCTTCTTGCCCGCGCCGACGAGCTCACGTCCGTCGAACTTGATCGAGCCACGCGTGATCTCCCCCGTGCCCGGCAGGAGGTTGATGACGGCGTGCGCCGTCGTCGACTTGCCCGAGCCGGACTCGCCGACGATCGCGACGGACTGACCCGGGTAGACGGTCAGGTCGACGCCGCGCACGGCCTGGAGGGTGCCCTGCGACGTCTTGAACGAGACCTCGAGGCCCGTGACCTCGAGGAGCGGCTGCACGGTGCCCGGGACGTCGTGGGCCGTGGAAGTGGCGGGAGTCGTCATCGGGTGCGCGCCTTCGGGTCGAGGGCGTCGCGCACGACGTCGCCCATCATGATGAAGCTGAGCACGGTCAGGCCAAGAGCCGTGCCCGGGAACAGGAGAAGCTGGGGCGAGGTGCGGATGACCTGCTGCGCCCGCGAGATGTCGCCACCCCACGAGACGACCGACGGCGGAAGACCCACGCCCAGGAACGACAGCGTCGCCTCGGCCACGATGAAGGTGCCCAGCGCGACCGTCGCCGTCGCGATCACCGGGGCGATCGCGTTCGGCACGATGTGCCGCACGAGGATGCCCGGCCGGGAGATGCCGAGGGCTTGCGCGGCGGTCACGAACTCGTTGTTCTTCACGCTGAGCACGGCACCGCGGGTGATGCGAGCGATCTGTGGCCAGCCGAACACCGCCAGCACCGACGCGACCAGCAGCGTCGTGCGGTGCTGGGAGAACACCGACGCGACGAGGATCGCGGCGAGCAGGAGCGGGATCGCGAAGAAGATGTCGGTGATGCGCGACAGGACCGCGTCGAACCACTTGCCGAAGTAGCCCGCGATCGACCCCACGACGACACCGACCACGGTGACGCCGAGCGTCGTCAGCACGCCGACGGTCACCGAGGCCCGCGCACCGAAGATGACGCGCGCGTACACGTCGCACCCCTGCCGGTCGAACCCGAACCAGTGGCCGGCGCGCGGCGCGCCGACCGACCTGCCCAGGTCGCAGAACCGCGGGTCGGTCTGGGAGAAGACCTGCGGGAACAGTGCGACAAGAACCACGAGCAGGATGAGCCCGGCCGAGACCCAGAACAGCACGCGACCGCGCATCTGGATCCAGGCGTCCTTCCACAGGCTCGTCGGCGCGGCGCCCTCGTCAGGGGCGTCCACCGCGTCGAGCACCGGCGTCTGGTCGAGGTCGGCAGCGAAGTGCGCCTGGCCCGGGCGCGCCGTCGTCGCAACGACGCGGTCGCCGGGAACGCCAGTGGCGGGGTTGTCGTCGAGCGGTGCGTCAGGCATAACGGATCCTCGGGTCGAGCACGGCATACAGCAGGTCGACGATCAGGTTCGAGATCAGGTAGACGATCACAAGGAAT
Source organism: Xylanimonas allomyrinae (assembly GCF_004135345.1). Classification (NCBI taxonomy): domain Bacteria; kingdom Bacillati; phylum Actinomycetota; class Actinomycetes; order Micrococcales; family Promicromonosporaceae; genus Xylanimonas; species Xylanimonas allomyrinae. The sequence goes on along the minus strand of NZ_CP035495.1, from coordinate 96,257 downwards.
GTCGTCACGGAGACGATCGTCGGCGCCTCGTGACGGGTGATCGCCGTGAAGAGCAGGTTCCCGACGCCCGGGATGTTGAAGATCCCCTCGGTCACGACCGCACCGCCGAGCAGCGCGCCCACGTCCGTGCCGATGTAGGTCACGACGGGGATCAGCGAGTTGCGCAGCACGTGCACGCGGGTGACACGGCCGGTCGGCAGGCCCTTGGCGATCGCGGTGCGGACGTGATCGGCCGTGCGGTTCTCGGCGACCGACGTTCTCGTCAACCTCAAGATGTACGCGAACGACGCCGTCGCCAGAACGCACGCGGGCAAGATCAGCGTCCGGAACGAGACGTTGCTCCCCACGGTGGGCGGAACCCAGCCCAGCTTGACGCCGAACAGCACCTGGGCGGCGAAACCGACCACGAAGATCGGGACGGCGATCAGCACGAGCGAGATGACCAGGAACGTCGAGTCGAAGATCCCGCCCTTGCGGATGCCCGCCCACAGACCTACGCCGATGCCCGCCACGGACTCGATCACCAGCGTCATGGCCGCGAGCTTGAGAGTGGTCGGGAACGCCGCGACCAGGAGGTCGGCCACGGGCGGCGGGAGAACGACATACCGAAGTCGCCCGAGAGCAGGCCCTTGAGGTACAGGCCGTACTGGACCAGGAACGGCTGATCGAGGTTGTACTGGGCGCGGATCTGCTCCGCGACGGCCGGCGGCAGGCCACGGTCACCCCCGAGCGCCGCGATCGGGTCTCCCGGTAGGAGGAAGACCATCGCATAGATCAGCAGCGTCGCCCCGATGAAGACGGGAACCATCTGCAGTAGTCGTCTGGCTGCGTACCAGGCCATCAAGGTTGCCTTTCACTCGCACACACTGCACTACGGCGTCACGCCGCCCCAGGGCCGATTCTCCGGCCCCGGGGCGGCGTGACGCGAGTCCGGTCAGCCCTGCTTGGTGACCGCGTAGAGCAGCGGGACGCTGTTCCACCCGAACTTGACGTTGTCGACTGCCTCACCCGAGCCGCCGGTCGCGTTCGAGTACCACAGCGGAATCGCCGGCAGGTCCTTGAAGAGCTGCTCCTGGACCTGCTGGAACAGCGCGTTCGCGTCGTCGACCGAGTCGGCCTTGAGACCCTCGGTGAGGAGCTGGTCGACAGTCGCGTTCGAGTAGTCGCCGTCGTTCGACCCTGCCCCGGTGCCGTAGAGCGGGCCGAGGAAGTTGTACAGCGACGGGTAGTCGGCCTGCCAGCCAGAGCGGAACGCCCCGGTCATCGTGCGGCCCGTGATGTCGGACCGGAACGTGGCGAAGTCCGGGTAGCTCTTGCCCTCGGCGTCGATCCCCAGCGTGTTCTTGATCGAGTTCGTGACTGCCTCGACCCAGCTCTGGTGACCGCCGTCGGCGTTGTACGCGATGGTGAACGTGCCCTCCCACGGGGAGATGGCGTCCGCCTGGGCCCACAGGTCCTTGGCCTTGGCCGCGTCGAACTTGAGCACCTCGTTGCCCGGCACGCTGTCCGACCAGCCGTCGATGACCGGCGACGTGAAGTCGGTCGCGGGCGTCCGCGTGCCCTGGAAGATCACGTCGGTGATCTGCTTGCGGTCGATCGCCATCGAGATCGCCTGGCGGCGGAGCCTGCCCTCGTCGTCCTGACCGAAGTGAGGCAGGTTGCCCGGGATGGTGAACGACTGGAAGATCGCGGCCGGCTGGTTCACGGCACGGTCGCCGAGGTCGGCCTCGAACGTCCCGAAGGCCGAGTCCGGAACCTGGTCGAGCACGTCGAGCTGCCCGGAGAGCAGGTCCTGGTAGGCGGGCTCGAGCTCGGTGTAGAACTTGATGTCCACGCCGCCGTTCTGCGCCTTGCGGTCACCGTCGTACGCGTCGTTCGGGGCGAGCTTCGCCTCGACGTTGTGGTTCCACTCGGTGAGCACGTAAGGACCGTTGCCGACCGGGTTCTCGCCGAACGCCTCCATGTCGTCGAACGCGGAGTCCGGCAGCGGGTAGTACGCCGAGTAGCCCAGGCGCAGCGGGAAGTCCGACTGCGGCGAGGTCAGGGTCGCGGTGAACGTCAGGTCGTCCACGACCTTGAGCCCGGACAGCTCGGTCGACTCGGGAGCGAGGAACGCCTCGCAGGCCTCGTCGGCGCAGACCGTCGTCTTGTCGTAGCCCTCGAAGATGTTGAAGAAGTAGTTCGAGAGCTGCTGCGGCACGTCCGGATACGTCGTCGCCCCGAAGTTCCACGCCTTGACGAAGTTCTCGGCCTTGACCGGGGTCCCGTCGGAGAAGGTCTTGCCGTCCTTGAGCTTGATCGTCCACGTCACGTTGTCGTCCGACGTGATGGAGTCCGCGACCTCGTTGTGCGGTGCACCATCGGCGTCGTAGTAGACCAGACCGGCGAAGATCAGGTCGAGGATCTTGCCGCCGCTGACCTCGTTGGTGTTGGTGGGGATCAGCGGGTTCTGGGGCTCTCCACCCCACGCGGACACGACGCCGGCCGATGCACCGGTCGCGTTCGCGTTCGTCGCGGCTCCGTCGCTCGGACCGCCCGACGAGCAGGCCGACAGGGCCAGCGCGCCGGTCGCGACCATGGCGGTCAGCCCGGCTATACGCCTGATCTTCATATCTCTCCTCCGTTGAGGCAGCGGCAGGTGTGGTGCCGATGACCGAAGCGCGCCTACCGACGTGGCCTGGAGCGCAACCGGTCCATATTGCGGACCGGGCTGATGCTATGGGGTCGCACCGGGACGCTGTCTAGATTGCCCGGCCTGTCGGCTAGAACCGTTACCGACTCGGTATCAGTACTTAACGCCGGATTCACGCGGACTGCACCCCGGAGAGGCAGCGGGGGACGGAAGACCTCGCGACGTTCTCGCAGGCCACGCGCGCGAGCCCCACGCGCCAGGCCCGCGTCGGCCTCGCCGTCGCCGCTGCGGCCGACGATCCGACACCGTTACACAGGCTCCCTCACAAACACGGCGCGATCTGCACGGCCTTGGCGCTCAGGCCGCCACGCTGGCTCAGCGGTGCGCGACGACCACGAGCTCGCCGACACCCGCGCCCACGGGCTCACCGAGCCAGCCCCGTGCACGGCGTCGACCACGAACCCCGCCGCAGCGAGGTCGGCGCGCAGCCGAGCCTCGGGGCGGAAGGCGAGACACCCCTCCTCGACGGTCGCGGTGCCGTCGGCGAGCACCCGATGGTCGTCGAAGGTGACGACGCCGTCAGCCGACACATCCGTGACGTCGTACCACCCCACCGCCTGTGAACCGTCCGCGAGCGTCACCGCCTCGCGCGAGTCGGCGGGGTTCCATCGCTCCCACGCCCGTGCCGCGGGATCGCGCGCATCGAACGCCAGCGTGCCGCCCGGCACGAGCACACGCCTCAGGTCCGCGAGCGTCTCGACCCAGTCCCGCGGGTCGACGATCGCCTGGGCCACGTGCCCCGTCATGAGCGCGACGTCGAACTCGGCGTCGCCCAGCACCGACGACGTGCCCTCGACCCAGATGACGTCGTCCGCCCCGGGCTTGCCCCGGGCCAGCGCGAGCGCGGCCCGATCCGGGTCGACACCCGTGACCAGATGCCCCGCGCGGGCCAACGCAAGCGTCAGGCGGCCGGTGCCGCACCCGAGGTCGAGCACGCGCCGCTCGGGACGCTCGCACGCGAGCGCCAGGAAGAAGTCGTCGTCGGGCCCCCAGGGGTTCTCCGCCTCGTACCAGGCGGCCCGCTCGTCGTCGCCCAGTGCCGTGGTCATGGTTCCGACGGTAGGTCGCACACCGGACCCGTGCCCTGCGAATTCTCGGATGTCTCACGGGGCGGGCGTCGCCCGCAGAGCCGACGAGTCAGACGTTGAAGCGGAACTCCACGACGTCGCCGTCCGCCATCACGTAGTCCTTGCCCTCGATGCGGGCCTTGCCCGCCGCTCGGGCCGCCGCGACAGAGCCCGCCGCGACGAGGTCCTCGAACCCGATGACCTCGGCCTTGATGAAGCCGCGCTCGAAGTCGGTGTGGATGACGCCGGCCGCCTGCGGGGCCTTCCAGCCCTTGCGGATGGTCCAGGCGCGCGACTCCTTGGGACCAGCCGTGAGGTAGGTCTGCAGGCCGAGCGTGTGGAACCCGACCTTCGCGAGCTGGTCGAGGCCCGACTCCTCCTGGCCGCTGGCCTCCAGCATCTCCTTGGCCTCCTCGGGCTCCAGCTCGACGAGCTCCGACTCGAACTTGGCGTCGAGGAAGATGGCGTCGGCCGGGGCGACGAGGGCACGCAGCTCGGCCTGCAGGGCCTCGTCCGCGAGGCCGGCGTCGTCGGTGTTGAAGACGTAGATGAACGGCTTGGCCGTCATGAGCTGGAACGAGGCGACGTCGGCCAGGTCGAGGCCCGCCGCCTTCGCTCCCTGGAACAGGGTGGTGCCGCCTTCGAGGATGACCTGGGCCTTCTTGCCGGCGTCGAGCAGCGCAGGGTCGCCCTTCTTGATCTTGACCTCCTTCTCGATGCGCGGCAGCGCCTTCTCGAGGGTCTGGAGGTCGGCCAGGATGAGCTCGGTCGCGATGGTCTCGATGTCGCCCGCTGCATCGGTCGAACCCTCGACGCGCACGACGTCGGGGTCGGAGAAGACGCGCGTCACCTGGCAGATCGCATCGGCCTCGCGGATGTTGGCCAGGAACTTGTTGCCCAGTCCCTCGCCCTCCGACGCGCCCTTGACGATGCCGGCGATGTCGACGAACGACACCGTCGCGGGCAGGATCCGCTCGCTGCCGAAGATGCCTGCGAGCGTCTCCAGGCGGGGGTCCGGCAGCGGCACCACGCCCACGTTCGGCTCGATGGTCGCGAACGGGTAGTTCGCCGCGAGCACCTGGTTGCGGGTGAGGGCGTTGAAGAGGGTGGACTTGCCGACGTTGGGCAGTCCGACGATGCCGATGGTGAGAGCCACGTCGCGAAAGTCTACGGGGCGCGGCCCTGGTCGAGCGCGGCGCGGTCCGCGTCGAGGCGGTCCAGGTCGCGCAACGTGAACCGTAGGTGCTCCCACTCCTCGTTCCCGATGACGCCGAGGCAGCGGCCCACGCTCCGTGACCGCCGCTCGTCCTCGGGCACGTCGTCGTACCACGGGGGCAGGCCGGGCGTGGGTGCGGCGAACTGCTCCGGCGTCGCCTGCGTCAGGAAGCGTCGCACCTGCGCGACGCGGTCCGCGCGCACGTCGAGCACGTCGGCCCACGACGGCGCGGCCTGCGGGTCGATGCCGATCGACGCGGCCTGGGCCTCCCACTCGGCGAACGGAACGCCGATCGGGCTGAACGCGTCGTCGATGCCCAGCACCCCGTGGCGCAGCCAGCCGTCGGTTGCGAGCACGAGGTGCCGCAGCGTCTGCGAGATCGACCACTCTCCGTCGACGCGAGCGTCGCGCAGTCCCGGGCGCGCGGTCGCGCGGTCGATCGCCGCGGTCCACCGCTCCTGGGCCGCCTCGAACGCACGCAGCTGCTCGGCGGGGTGGGCCGAGCGCCGGTGCTCGCGTCCGGGGAACCTGCGGTTCAGCTCCGCGTCGACGAGCGGCTCGACGGCGACACCGTTGACGACGAGCCCACTGATGGCACCGTCGACGTCGGCGTCCGAGAGGTCGACGCCGCGCATCACGGCGCCCGTCAGGTAGCTCTGGTCGAACCGCGCGCCCGACAGGTCGGTCAGGCGGATCCGGGCCCCGGCGGCCGCGGCGCCGTCGAGCTCGAGACCACGCAGATCGTCGTCACGGGTGAAACGGACCATGCGCCGACGGTATGCCGGTCCGTGCCCCGACGGCGCGGCGTGGGTGCCGGCCCGTCCGGACCATGGGCACTCGCCGCAGGCTCGGCTCAGGCGTACGACAGCACGCGTTGGAGGAGCTCGGGCGCCCGGAGGTCGTAGATGCGTGATCCCCAGCGCACACCGACCACCAGGGTGACGATGCCGACGACGGGAGCCACGACGAGCGCGACCCATCCCAGCACCGGGCTCGGCAACAGGATCGCCAGGAGCGTCAGAGCCACGCCTGGCAGCGACACGAGCCCGACGAGGCCCGTGCTCGCCGCTTGGGCGACCATCGTGGCCCCCGCCGCGCCCTGCGGCTGCTTGAAAGGGCTCTCCCCCGGCCTGGGCACCGGATAGAGCCACCGGGCGGAGACCAGGCTCGACACCCCGGTCGACGCCGCGAGCGTGCCCACGCTCAGTCCCAGCAGCGGCGGCAGCCACTCCCATCGGCCGGACAGGGCGGCGGCCACCAGCGCGTATGCCACGACCAGCGGCATACCCACGACGAGCACCGGGACGGCCCGGCCCCACCTGTCGACGCTCCCGCGGATCCCGGTCGCCACGTGCAGCGCGAAGGCCGTGTGGTCGTAGCCGATGTCGTTGGAGATGGCGAACCCTGCGATCCACGCCGCCAGCGGCGCGAGGATCACGATGACCTCGCTGCCGCCGGAGCGGGTCGCGAAGAACAGCACCACGGGCAGCAGCGGGATGAGCAGGATGGAGGTCGAATAGCGCGGGTCGCGCACCCAGTAGATCGCGGCGCGCGCCGCGACGGCGCCGACGGGCGTCGCCGGGAACCGGTCGAACAGGCCCAGGCCCTTGCCCCGTGCGCCCTTGCCGCCGCCCTCGACCGGCCGTTCGAGCGTGCGGGTCAGCGCGCGGTCCCAGACCCAGACGGCGACGGCGAGGGTCGCGACCGCGACGGCGAGCCGTCCTAGGGCCGCCACCCACGCGCCGTCGTGCACCGCGGCAGCCAGGCCCCACGGTGCGCCGAAGGGCGTCCACGAGACCAGGGCGGAGATGTCCGCGAGCGCCTGCGGAACGGCGTCGGCCCCCGCCTCGGCCGCCGACTCCGTGCGCTGCGCGAACCACGAGAACGCCGGACCGAACAGCATGAGCGGCACGATCGTGATGATCGTCAGCACCTCACGCGACCGCCGCGACTCCAGGAGCGGGGAGAGCGCCGTCGTGACCGCTCGCGAGCCGACGACGCAGAGCGCGACCGCGAGGACGGCGCCGACCAGCGCGGCGAGCACCGCCGTCGGCGTGCGCCACCACGCGAACGCCGCACCGACGGTGGCCAGCAGCGTCGCGATCCCCGGGATCGACACGACCCCGGCGACCGCGAGCCCGGCCAGCAGGCGGGTCCGCGGGATCGCGTACGTCGCGAACCGGTGCGGGTCGAGCGTGGCGTCCACGCCGTAGAGGAACACCGGCACGAGCCACCAGCCGAGCACGAGCACGGCACCCACCACAATCAGGACCTGCCCGGTCACGACGGCGTCGCTCGTGCCGCCCGCGATCGCGCCGCCGACGGCGACGACCAGGACGCCCGCAGCGTAGAGCGACCCAAGGACGACGCCGATCGTCTGCCACACGCTCCGCCGGAACGTGTTGGCCATGAGCGTCAGCTTGAGGCGGACGAACTGCGCAACCACGCGAGCCCCTCCCCTTCCTTGCGCCCGCCGACGAGCTCGACGAACCGGTCCTCGAGCGTCTGCTCGCCGCGGACCTCGTCGACGGTGCCGGCGGCCAGCACGTGCCCGCCCGCGATGACGGCGACGTGGCTGCACATGCGCTGCACCAGGTCCATGACGTGGGACGAGACGACGACGCTCCCGCCGTCGTCGACGTAGGCGTGCAGGATGTCGCGGATGTTGGCGGCGCTGACCGGATCGACGGCCTCGAAGGGCTCGTCGAGGACGAGGACGCGCGGGGCGTGGATCATCGCGGCAGCCAGCGCGACCTTCTTGGTCATGCCGGCGGAGTAGTCGACGACGAAGGTGTCACGGTCGGCGAGCAGGTCCATGGCCCGCAGCAGGTCCTCGGTGCGCTCCGCGACCGTCGACCGGTCGAGGCCGCGCAGCAGCCCCGCGTAGGTGATGAGCTGTGCGCCGGTGAGCCGGTCGAACAGCCGGACGCCGTCGGGGAGGACACCGAGCAGGCGCTTGGCGGCGAGCGTGTCGGTCCACATGTCCGTGCCGAGCACGGTGGCCGTGCCGAAGTCGGGGCGCAGGAGTCCCGTCGCCATCGACAGCGTCGTGGTCTTGCCGGCGCCGTTCGGCCCCACGAGGCCGTAGAACGAGCCGGCGGCGACGTCCAGGCTGATGCCGGCGACGGCGATCTTCTGCCCGAATCGCTTCCACAGGCCGCGCAGGCTCAGGGCCGCGCGCGGGTCGGGCGGCGGTACGGGGGGCTGCTGCTGGTCGTGCTCCGGGACTGGCGCGGACAGCGGGATCACCTGTTTCGTCGGGACGGGCATCGCGGCGTACGTCCGAACACTAGGTGGCGGCACCGACACGGACCACGCGAGGCGTTCGTCCATCGCTCGCCCGACCGCGACCGGTGCCCGCGCCGTCCTCGGGAGTCGGCCCAGATCGTCCAGACCGCGTCGGCCGGCGGCAGGTCGCCGTCCCCGTGAGCCTCCCGCGGAGGCCTTGTCGGTAGCGCGTGCGACGCTGCGGGCATGACGACGACGACCTGGATCGGCCTCCTGATCGCAGCCCTCGCCGTGGGCACGCTCGTGGGCTGGCTCGCGGCGACGAACCGCGCGGGCGCAGCCCGCCGTTCCGCCGACTTGGAGCTGGCGCGCGGGCACGCGGAGTTGGAGGGGCTGCGCCGCGAGGCGGCGGGCCTGCGCGAGCAGCTCGCGCGGGAGTCCGACGACGCGGCCCGGCGCCTGGCTGAAGCGCGCGCCGAGGCCGAGCGCCGTCTGGCGCAGGAACGCGAGGCCGCAAAGGCGCGGCTTGACGAGGTCAAGGCCGACCAGGAGGCCGAGAGGCAGCGCTTCCGGTCTGTGGCGGGCGAGGCCCTGCAGGCCAACTCCCAGCAGTTCCTCGAGCTGGCGAACCAGACGCTGCGCGCCTCCACGGTCAAGAACGAGGAGGCACTGGTCCAGCGCGAGCAGGCCATCAAGGCCCTGGTGGAACCGCTGAGCAAGTCGCTCGAGCAGGTGCGCGCCGAGGTCGCGCAGGCCGAGAAGTCACGGATCGAGGGCCAGTCGACGCTGACCGAGCACCTGCGCCAGCTCTCCGTCGCAAACTCCGAGCTCACCAAGGGCACCGGCGACCTGGTCACCGCACTGCGGTCGTCGCAGACGCGCGGGGCATGGGGCGAGCTCCAGCTCCGCCGCGTCGTCGAGGCTGCCGGCATGCTGAGGAACGTCGACTTCGAGGAGCAGGCATCCGTCGCGACCGACGGCGGCACGCTGCGACCCGACATGGTGGTCCACCTCGCGGGCGGCAAGCACGTCGTCGTCGACGCCAAGGTCGCGTTCCTCGGCTACCTGGAGGCTCAGCAGACCGACGATCCGAACCGCCGGGAGGCCAGGCTCGACGCGCACGTGCGGCACGTGCGCAAGCACATCGACGACCTCGCGGGCAAGGAGTACTGGGAGCAGTTCTCCCCCGCCCCCGAGTTCGTGGTCATGTTCGTCCCGGCGGAGGCGTTCCTGTCCGCCGCCGTGGAGCGCGACCCGAGCCTCATGGAGTACGCGGCCCGGCAGAACGTCATCCTGGCGACTCCGATGACCATGCTCGCCCTGCTCAAGACCATCGCCTACGCGTGGCGGCAGGAGGCGCTGGCCGAGAACGCCCAGAAGGTCCTCACGGTCGGCAAGGAGCTGTACTCGCGCCTCGTGACCATGACCGGGCACATCACGCGCACGGGCAACGCGATCGCCTCGGCGACCACGCACTACAACAAGATGATCGGGTCGCTCGAGAGCCAGGTGCTGACCTCCGCACGCCGGATGGTCGCGCTCGACGTCGTCGACGGGTCGAAGGCGATCGACGAGCTCACGGGGATCGACGCGTCGCCGCGCGCCATCACCAAGCCCGAGCTGCTCGCTGCGGAGGAGGAGCGCGTCGTGGCCATCGAGTCGCTCGCCGGCTCCGACCAGAAGGCCCTGCAGAAGCTCTCAGCCCCCGACGACGAGGCTGCGGCGGGGTGAGGCTCCCGGGGCCCGGCTTCAGGCCTCCGCGGCGGGGTGAAGCTCCAGGCCCCCGGCCTCAGGCCTCGGCGACGGGCAGCGCGGGCCGGTTCTCGCGCCGCGGCCGCTTGTCGTCCCGGCCCGCGGCCTTGAGTCCGGCGCGCAGCTCGCGCGGCAGCGAGAACATGAGCTCCTCGGTCGCGGTGCGCACCTCCTCGACCTGCCCGAACCCGTGGGTCCCGAGCCGCGCGATGACGTCCTGGACGAGGATCTCCGGCACGGAGGCGCCCGAGGTCACCCCCACGGTTGTCGCGCGGTCGAGCCAGGCGTCCTCGATCTCGGCGGCGCGGTCGACGCGGTAGGCCGCACCTGCCCCGGCCTGGAGCGCGACCTCGACGAGCCGCACCGAGTTCGACGAGTTCGCGGAGCCGACGACGATGACGACGTCGGCGTCCGGGGCGAGCTTCTTGACGGCCACCTGGCGGTTCTGGGTCGCGTAGCAGATGTCGTCGCTCGGCGGGTCCTGCAACGACGGGAAGCGCTCGCGCAGGCGGCGCACCGTCTCCATCGTCTCGTCGACCGACAGCGTCGTCTGCGAGATCCACACGACCTTGGCCGGGTCACGGACCACGACCTTGTCGACCTCGTCGGGCGAGTTGACGACCTGCACGTGCTCGGGCGCCTCGCCCGCGGTGCCCTCGACCTCCTCGTGGCCCGTGTGGCCGATGAGCAGGATGTCGTAGTCGTCGGCCGCGAACCGCACGGCCTCCTTGTGCACCTTGGTCACCAGGGGGCAGGTCGCGTCGATCGTCGCGAGGTGGCGCGCGGCAGCGGCGTCGCGCACCGCGGGCGAGACCCCGTGCGCGGAGAACACGAGCCGCGCACCCTCGGGGACCTCGTCGGTGTCGTTGACGAAGACCGCACCGCGCTCGCGGAGCGTCTCGACGACGTGCTTGTTGTGCACGATCTCCTTGCGCACGTACACGGGCGCACCGTACGTCTCAAGCGCCTTCTCGACGGCGACGACGGCGCGGTCGACGCCGGCGCAGTAGCCGCGCGGCGCGGCGAGCAGCACGCGCTTGGGCGCGTCGGCGGGTGTCTCGGTGGTGGGAGCGGTCACCGCACCAGTCTAGGAGCGCGCGTGTGAAGACCTCGTGGCCGGACCGCAACAGGGTGGATGTCGGAGGCATGCGGCACGCTGGGCTGGTGAGCACCGCACCCGCCGCCGCACCCCCGACCAGCCCCGAGGCACCCTGGTCGGTCGCCGTCGTCTCCGAGAAGATCCGCGGCTGGATCGCACGCCTGGGGGACGTGTGGGTCGAAGGTCAGATCATCCAGTTCCGTGAACGCCCCGGGGCGTGGATGCAGTACCTGACCCTGCGCGACGTCGACGAGAAGGTCTCCGTCACGGTCTCCGTCCTGTCGTCCGTGCTCCAGGCGAGCACGGCGACCCTTGAGGAAGGCGCGCGCGTCGTCGTGCACGCCAAACCGGACTTCTACAAGGGCAACGGGTCGTTGACGCTGCGCGCCGCGGAGATCCGCGCGGTCGGTGTCGGTGAGCTGCTCGCGCGCATCGAGCACCTGCGCCGGGTCCTGGCCGCCGAGGGCCTGTTCGACGACTCCCGCAAGGTGCCGCTCCCGTTCCTGCCGCACGTCGTCGGCCTGGTCACGGGGCGCAACTCGGACGCCAAGCACGATGTCATGAAGAACGCGCAGGCCCGCTGGCCGCAGGTGCGGTTCGCGGTGCGTGAGGTCGCCGTGCAGGGCGCGAGCGCGGTGCGCGAGGTCCGGGACGCGATCGCCGAGCTCGACGCGCTGCCCGAGGTCGAGGTCATCGTGGTCGCACGCGGCGGGGGCGCTCTTGAGGATCTGCTGCCGTTCAGCGACGAGGCGCTCGTGCGCGCGGCCGCCGCCTGCCGCACTCCGCTGGTCTCGGCGATCGGGCACGAGCAGGACTCGCCGCTGCTCGACCTCGTCGCCGACGTGCGCGCCTCGACGCCCACCGACGCCGCCAAGCACGTTGTTCCCGACGTCGCGGAGGAGCGACGACGCATCGAGCAGGCGCGGCGGTCCATGCGGCACGCGCTGCGCGCCCGCCTCGACCGCGAGCAGCACGGGCTCGACGGCGTCCGCTCGCGCCCCGTGCTCGCCCGGCCCCTGACCATGGTCGAGAGCCGGGAGCGCGACGTCGCGCACACGGTCCGGCACGCGCGGCACCTGCTCAACGCGGCGCTGCTCGCGGCGTCGGGCGAGGTCGGGCGCCTTGAGGCCCAGGTCCGCGCGTTGTCTCCGGCGTCGACTCTCGAGCGCGGCTACGCCGTCGTGCAGCGCGCGGACGGGCACGTGGTTCGTGCGCCCGACGACGCCGCCCCCGGCACGCCGGTGCGGCTGCGGCTCGCGCGCGGCGAGCTGGCCGCGACCGTCGACGGCGAGGCGTGACGCGGCGCGCTTCGAGGGCGAGGGATCGTCCGGCGTGGACCGGGTCGCCGTCTCGCCGATGGTCGGCCGCGCAGGAGGCCGACCTGACGCGACGTGAGCGCCCGGGGCGCCGGCCGCCCGGCGTCTACCGGGTCCGCTCCACCCGCCGCTCGTCCCACACGGGCTCGGTCGCTTCGCGCACCACGCCGTCCGACCCGAAGACGAGGAACCTGTCGAACGAGCGCGCGAACCAGCGGTCGTGGGTGACGGCCATGACCGTGCCCTCGAAGGCTTCGAGCCCGTCCTGCAGCGCCTCGGCCGACTCGAGGTCGAGGTTGTCGGTGGGCTCGTCGAGCAGCAGCGCTGTGCAGCCGGACAGTTCGAGCAGCAAGATCTGGAACCTCGCCTGCTGCCCGCCCGAGAGCTTCTCGAACGGGCGGTCGGCCGCGGCCGTCAGCTCGTAGCGGCGCAGCGCGGGCATCGCGCGGCCCTTGTCCTGCGCGTGGTCCTGCCACAGGATCTCCAGCAGCGTGCGGCCGACGAGCTCGGGGTGCGCGTGGGTCTGGGCGAAGAACCCGGGCACGACGCGCGCGCCCAGGCGCCAGATGCCGTCGTGCGCGACCTGCTCGCCGGCCAGCAACCGCAGGAAGTGGGACTTGCCCGACCCGTTCGACCCGAGCACCGCGACGCGTTCGCCGTAGAACACCTCGAGGTCGAACGGCTTCATGAGTCCGGTCAGCTCGAGGCCCTCACAGATCACGGCACGCAGGCCGGTACGTCCCCGCGCAACCGCATGGAGATGTCCTGCTCGCGAGGCGGCTCGGGAGGCGGGCCGGCCTCCTCGAACTTGCGCAGCCTGGTCTGCGCGGCGCGGTACCGCGAGGACATGCCGTCGCTGTTCGCCGCCGCCTGCCGCAGGTCGCGCACCAGCCGCAGGAGCTGTTCGTGCTTCTCGTCCCACCGGCGACGCAGCTCCTCGAAGCGCGCGAAGCGCTCGCGGCGCGCCTGGTGGAAGGTGGCGAACGTCCCGCCGTGCACCCATGCGTCCGCCCCCGACGGCGCGGGCTCGAGCGCGACGATCCGGTCGGCCACGCGTGCCAGCAGCTCGCGGTCGTGGCTGACGAACAGCACCGTCTTGCGCGTGGCGCGCAGCTGCTCCTCGAGCCACCGTTTCCCGGGAACGTCGAGGTAGTTGTCCGGTTCGTCGAGCAGCAGCACCTCGTCGGGGCCACGCAGCAACGCCTCGAGCACGAGCCGCTTCTGCTCGCCGCCGCTCAGGGTGCGCACCTCACGCCATTGCGCGCGCTCGAACGGGACGCCGAGGGCCGCCGTCGTGCACTCGTCCCACAGCGTCTCGGCCTCGTAGCCCCGCGCGTCGGCCCAGTCCGCGAGCGCCTGGGCGTAGGACATCTGGGCGGTCTCGTCGTCGACCTCCATGACGCGCAGCTCGGCGGCGTCGACCGCGCGGGCCGCGTCGCGCACGCGCGGCGGGGCGACGTCGACGAGCAGGTCGCGCACGGTGCTCGTGTCGCGCACGGAGCCCACGAACTGGCGCATGACGCCGAGCCCACCGCTGATGGTGACCGCACCCGCCGACGGCGTGAGCTCGCCCGTCACCAGGCGCAGCAGCGTCGTCTTGCCGGCACCGTTGGGGCCGACGAGCGCCGTGACGCTGCCCTCCCCCACCCGGAAGGAGACGTCGTCGAGCAGTGTCCGCCCGTCCGGCAGGACGTACTCGACGTGCGCGACCTCCAGATGACCCATGCCCGCATGCTCGCCTGGCACCCGCGCTCCGGCAATGCCTTTTGACGCGAGGGGTCGTGCGCGGCGGCCCGACGGCGCCGGGCGCTACCTCGGTGTCGTGGTGTAGCGGCGGTTGGCCAGCGCGGGGTTGGTGCGGCGGGTGGCGGTGATCGCGGCGGGGTCGAGCGTCGTCGTCGCGGTGGCGGGAGTCGCGTCGAGTTCCAGGGTGACCGTGCCGTCGGCGGTGGCGACGAGTGATCGGCCCGTCACGCCGCGGCCCGCGAGGCCGACGCCGACCACGGCGGACGTGTTCTCGATCGCCCGGGCGCGCAGCAGGGTGCGCCAGTGGTCGGCCTTGAGCGGGCCCGAGGCCCACGCCGCGGGCACGAGCAGCGCCTCGGCGCCGGCGTCGGCCGCTCGGCGCGCCGACTCGGGGAAGCGCAGGTCGTAGCAGGTCAGGAGGCCGAACGTGAGGTCGCCCACGCGGAACGTGACCGGTGCGGCGTCTGCCGGGCCGGGTTCGAGGGTGTCCGACTCGCGCACGCCGAACGCGTCGTACAGGTGGACCTTGCGGTACACGCCCGCGATCTCGCCGTCGTCGGCGGCGACGACGACGGCGTTGACGGCCCTCGCTGGCGCCGCACCCGGCAGCGTCGTCCCTGCGACGACGCTCAGGCCGTGCTCGCGGGCGAGCTCTCGCAGCAGGGTGACGAAGGGGCCGTCGAGCGGCTCGGCGTGTGCCGGGCCGACGGCGCGCGGGTCGTAGCCCGAGGCGTACTCCGGCAGGACGACGAGGTCGCTGCCCTCTCGGGCCGCCTCGCGCACGACGTCGGTGACGGCCGCACGGTTGGCGGCGTGGTCGGCGCTGGCCTCGATCTGCCCGAGTGTGAGGCGCACCGTCACGCTCGCGGCTCGCCCGCGTCGCCCGCGTCGCCGGGGTCGCCCGTCTCGGGGCTCGCGACCGGCGATCCGCCGTCGAGCACCCCGGGGACGGTCGGCTCGGGTGCCCGCACGGGCAATCGTGTGGTGCGGACGCCACGGGCCGACTCGGCGACGTCCATGCCCCGCGCCTGCGCGTTGTGGCTCGTGCGGCGCAGCGATCGCGCCATGAGCAGGAACAGCCCGATGGCGGCGAGCGCCAGCAGGAAGGTCGCGATGAACCCTTCGATACCGGGTGTCACGGTGGTCGTGTCGAGCTGCTCGGCCGGCGACGGCGACGGGGTCGGCGCGGCGGCGAGCCCGGCCGCGAGCTGGTGGGCGAGCGCGATCATCGGGCGGCCTCCGTCCCGCGGATGCCGGCGAACAGATCGTCCTCGCCGGGGTGGGTGGGCACCCGCGAGGCGGCGAGCTCATACTCCTCCCACGGCCACACGTCGGCCTCGACGTCGCGCGGCACCGCGAAGAAGAAGCCGTCGGGGTCGATCTGCGAGGCGTGGGCGACGAGCGCTGCGTCGCGCTGCGGGAAGTACTGGTCGACGCGCACGCGCGTGGTGACCTGCCGCTCGGGGATCTCGCGCGCGGCGCGCGACTCGATCCACGAGCCGAACGGCGACTCGAGACCCTGGCCCTCCATGGCCTCGTGGACGGCACGCAGGCGGGCGAGGGAGAACCCGTGCCCGTAGTAGAGCTTGAGCGGCGTCCACGGCTCGGCACCGCCGCCGACGACGTAGCGTGACGCGTCGCCTGCGGCCTCCCACGCCTCCATCGACACGGTGTGCGTGTAGATGTGGTCGGGGTGCGGGTAGCCGCCGCTGGGGTCGTACGTCGTGATGACGTGGGGGCGGAACCGTCGCACCGCCTCGACGACCGGTGCGGCCGCGACATCGAGGGGCAGGCGCGCGAACGCGTCGTCGGGCAGCGGGGGCAGCGGGTCGCCCTCGGGCAGGCCCGAGTCGACGAACCCGAGCCAGTGCTGCTGGACGCCCAGGGCCTGCGCGGCGGCCGCCATCTCCAGACGGCGCACGGCCCGCTTGCCTGCGAGCGACTCGAACTCGTGGCCGGCCGGCACTTCGAAGGCGGGATTGAGCACGTCGCCCCGCTCACCGCCCGTGCAGGTCAGCACCAGCACCTCGGCGCCCTCGGCGGCGTAGCGGGCCGCTGTCGCGGCACCCTTGCTCGACTCGTCGTCGGGATGTGCGTGCACGGCCATCAGCCGCAGGCGGCCGGGGGTGCCAAGAGGGGCGCGAGACAAGGCTGACCTCCACGATCACGGACATTTCAGCGCAACGTCACACGATCCTGCCCCGTGGGGGGTCGAGGCGCGCCGCGCGCATCGACAACAATCATGCTCCATGAGCACCGCCGTCCCGCCCACGCCGCCCGCCGACCGGTATGGGCGCGCCTCGTCCGGGCTGTCGCGCGGCGCCAAGGTGGCCGTCGTCCTCGCCCTGGCGGCGGCCGTCGCGCTCGCGGCATGGTTCGCCGTCGTCCAGCATCAGCGGGACCCGGTCCAGGCCGACGTCGTCTCGTTCCGGGTGACGAGCGCCGAGGAGATCGAGATCGACTTCCAGGTGTCGATGCCCCCGGGGACGACGGCGGTGTGCACGGTGGGCGCGCTGTCGAAGAGCTTCGCCGAGGTGGGCTCGATGCGCGTCCCGGTGGGACCGAGCGAGTCGGGTACGGCGCGCTACACCGTGACGTTGCGGACGTCGCAGCTCGCGGATGCCGGTGTCGTCGACGGGTGCACTCGCGGCTGATCGACTTGCCTGTGCCACCCCGTGGCGGGATAGGCTGAGGGATTCACGCAGTTCTGGTCCCGACCGACACGCGTGCCGACGCGTGTCGGTGCGATGACGTGCGGCCACGGCCAGGCTTCCGAGCATCACGAAAGGAGAGCCCTCGTGTCCGATTCTGCTGTCACCTGGCTCACCCAGGAGGCTCACGACCGGCTGAAGGCTGAGCTGGAGCACCTCTCCGGGCCCGCCCGCGCCGAGATCGCCGAGCGCATCGCGGCCGCCCGAGACGAGGGCGACCTCAAGGAGAACGGCGGCTACCACGCCGCCCGCGAGGAACAGGGCAAGAACGAGGCGCGCATCCGTGAGCTCACGGAGAAGCTGCGCTCGGCCCACATCGGCACGCCTCCCGACGACGGGATGGTCGAGGCCGGCATGCTCGTCGACGTGCTGCTCGCAGGCGAGCCCATGACGTTCCTTCTCGGCTCGCGCGAGATCGCGGGCACCACGGACGTCGACGTGTACTCCCCCACCTCACCGCTCGGCGCGGCCATCGACGGCCACGCGATCGGCGACACGGTGAGCTACGTCGCCCCCAACGGCAAGGAGTTCACCGTCGAGATCACGGGCGCCAAGCCGTTCGTCGGCTGACGCCCGCGACCTCGGTCAGCTTCGTTGCGGGGCCTGAGCCTCGAACCCGGCTGCGCGCAGGGCCGAGAGGATCTGCGCGCAGTGCTCGGGCCCCTTGGCCTCGACCTGGAGCGTCACCATCACGTCGGACACGCCGAGCTCGACGTCGGTGCGCGTGTGGTCGACGTGCATGATGTTGCCGTCCGCGGCCGCGACGGTCTGCACGAGCGTGGCCAGCGCGCCCGGCTTGTCGTCGACCCGGACGCGCAGCTGCAGGTACCGGCCGGCGGCGACCATGCCGTGCTGGATGACGCGCATGAGCAGCAGCGGGTCGATGTTGCCACCGGTCAGCAGCGGCACGACGGTGCCGGCGAGCCCGGCCGGGTCGGCCATGACGGCCGCGACCCCCGCCGCGCCCGAGGGCTCGACGACCAGCTTGGCCCGTTCGGCCACGAGCAGCAGCGCGCGTGACATCTGCTCCTCGCTGACGGTGCGGATCTCGACGCCCAGCCGTTCGAGGATCTCGAACGGCACGTCGCCCGGGGTACCCACGGCGATGCCGTCCGCCATCGTGGGTCCGAGCCTGCGCGGCACGGGGTGGCCCGCGGCCATGGACGCCGGGTACGCCGCCGCGATCTCCGCCTGAACGCCGACGACGCGCACGTGCGGCGCGGCCTCGGCCAGCACCGTCGCGATGCCCGCCACGAGCCCGCCGCCGCCGAGCGGCACGACGACGGTGCCCACGTCGGGCACCTGGTCGAGGATCTCGAGCGCGACGGTGCCCTGACCGGCGACGACGTCGACGTGGTCGAACGGGTGGATGAGCACGCGCCCGGACCGGGCGGCCTCGGCGCGCGCGGCCACCAGCGCCTCGTCGACGCTGGTGCCGACCAGCCGGACGTCGGCGCCGTAGCCGCGCGTCGCGGCAAGCTTGGGCAGCGGCGCGTCGACGGGCATGTACACGACGGCGTCGATGCCGAGGAGCTGGGCACCGAGGGCGACGCCCTGCGCGTGGTTGCCGGCGGAGGCGGCCACGACGCCGGCCCCACGCTCGGCCTCGGTCAGGCGGGCCATGCGCGTGTACGCGCCGCGGATCTTGAACGAGCCGGCGCGCTGCAGGTTCTCCAGCTTGAGCATGACGGGCACGCCCGCGGTCTCGGCGAGCGCACGGAACGGCTGGACGGGGGTGCGGATCGCGACGCCGTCGAGCAGGTGGGCGGCGGCCTGCACGTCGGCCAGCGTCACCGAGGGCGTCACCGGTCGTCTCCGTCGTCGCGCCGGGTCGCCTCGCGGGCGTCCACGTCGCCCGTCGGGTCGTCGGCGTCGGGCTCCGGGCCCTCGGCGCGCACCCACCGCAGACCTGTGCGCTGCGAGAGCCCGAGCGCCGGCAGCGAGGGCCGCCGTCTCAGGAGCGGCAGGTGGTCGTCGGTGCCGAGCGCGGGGAACTTGTCGGTGCCGTGCAGGTAGAGCATCACCGTGTTGAGCACGGCGGCCAGCGGCACCGAGAACAGCGCACCGATGATCCCCGCCGCGAGCGACCCGGCGGCCACCACGAGCACGACGGCCACCGGGTGCAGCGACACGGCGTGGCCCATGAGGAACGGCTGGAGCACGTGTCCCTCGATCTGCTGCACGAGCAGGACGATCGCGAGCATGATGAGCGCGGCCACCCACCCCTGCGCCACGAGCACCACGACGCACGCGATCACGCCCGTCACGATCGCGCCCACGATGGGCACGAACGACCCGACGAACACGAGGATGCCGAGCGGCAGAGCGAGGGCCGGCACGAAGAACGCGGAGCCGATGCCGATGCCGGCGGCGTCGACCAGCGCCACGAGCACCTGGGTGCGGACGTAGGCGGACAAGGTCACGATGCCGCGCCGGCCGGCCTGGTGGACCTTCTCGCGCGCGCCCATGGGCAGGAGGTTGACCAGCCACGTCCAGATCCCGCGTCCGTCGATGAGGAAGAACACGGTGCAGAAGAGCGCGATGAGCGCGCCGACGAGCACATGGCCCACGGTCGTCGCCGCGCCGAGGGCGCCGGTGACGATGGTGCTCGTCCCGCCCGCGTCGGTCAGGGCGTCGCTGATCTGCTCCCAGTAGCCGTTGAGCTGGTCGGTGCCGATGTCCAGGGGGCCCGACGCGAGCCAGGCACGGACCTCGTCGAAGCCCGCGACGGCCTGGTCGGCGAGGTCGGTGAACCCGGCCACGATCTGCCGCCCCGCGAGCGCGACGAGCGCGACGACGACGGCGAGGAACCCGAGCATCGACACGGCGGTGGCGAGCCCGCGCCGCAGCCTCAGCCACCGTTCGAGCGTGTCCCGCAACGGCCGCAGCAGCACCGCGAGCAGCACGGCGACGGCGACGGGCACGACGATCGTCTTGAGCTGGGACAGCAGCCACAGCACGGCGGCGACGAGCAGGCCGATCAGCAGCAGCCGCCACGACCACGCAGCAGCCGCGCGCACCGAGCCAGGGACGGGGTGGGCGCCCGGCCGCACCGGCTCGACGCTCACGGCGCCACCGAGGGCGTGAGTGCCTGCTCCAGGTCGGCGACGAGGTCGGCGGCGTCCTCGATCCCGACCGAGACCCGCACCAGGTCGGAGGGCACCTCGAGCGCCGAGCCCGCGACCGACGCGTGCGTCATGCGGCCGGGGTGCTCGATGAGCGACTCGACCCCGCCGAGCGACTCGGCGAGCGTGAACACGCGCGTACGCCCGACGACGTCGAGAGCCGTGGCCTCGCTGCCGACCTGGAACGACACCATGCCGCCGAACCCGCTCATCTGCCGTGCCGCGAGCGCGTGGCCCGGGTGCGACTCCAGACCCGGGTAGAGCACGCGCGTCACGCGCGGGTGCGACTCGAGGTAGCGGGCGACGGCGAGCGCGTTGGACTGGTGGCGGTCCATGCGCACCGCGAGGGTCTTGAGCCCGCGCAGCGTCAGCCATGCCGCGAACGGGTCGGCGACCGCGCCCGAGGAGTTCTGGTGGAACCGGACGGCCCCCGCGACGTCCGCCTCGCCGTTCGGGGCGGTGCGACCGCCGGGGATCGCGACGCCGTCGGCCACCACGAGCGCCCCGCCGACGACGTCGCTGTGCCCGCCCACGTACTTGGTGGTCGAGTGGACGACGACGTCGGCGCCGAGCGCGAGCGGCGTCTGGAGGTAGGGCGTGGCGAACGTGTTGTCGACGACGAGCAGCGCGCCGGCGTCGTGCGCGACCGCGGCCAGCGCCGCGATGTCGCTGATGCCGAGCAGCGGGTTGGTCGGGGTCTCGACCCAGACCACGCGCGTGGTGCCGGGCCGCACGGCGGCGGCGACGGCGGCGGTGTCGGTCAGGTCGACGGCGGTGTGCTCCACGCCCCAGGCGCCGAAGACGCGCGCGATGAGGCGGTAGGTGCCGCCGTACGCGTCGTCGGGCAGCAGGACGTGGTCGCCCGGGCGCAGCACGGCGCGCAGCAGCGTGTCCTCGGCGGCCAGGCCCGAGGCGAAGGCGAAGCCGTGCGCCGGCGAGGACCCGGCCTCGGCCGCGGCGAGGGCGGTCTCGAGCGCGGTGCGCGTGGGGTTGGCCGAGCGCGAGTACTCGTACCCGCCGCGCAGCCCGCCGACGCCGTCCTGCTTGTAGGTGCTCGTGAGGTAGACGGGAGGCACGACGGCGCCCGTGGTCGGGTCCGGTTCCTGCCCGGCGTGGATCGCTCTGGTGGAGAAGCCGGTGTCTGTCCAGTCGTCCGTGGTCACGGGAACCACCTTATGGTCCGGGGTGCGGGAGGCGCCGCAGAGGGTCGGCCTTCTCGGCGCGTTCGAGCATGTCGGCGTCCTTCCCGGCCGTGCGTGCGCGTGTCCCTGGGCCCCTGGCGGGCGCGTCGGGCGGAGTCGGGTCGTCGTGGTCCGGGAACCATGCGCGGCACCCTAGGCCGGTCTGCGTTCCGCCGCCCGCGGGCGGCGGAACACCTGTGGACGCCGCGCCGTTGCCACCACCGGGAGCGCCACCACGCGTGTCTACGGCACCGGGCGCGCCCAGGAGGAGGCACGACTTGTGAGCTCGTTCTTCGACCGCTTGTTCTCGACCGACACGCGGGCCCCGATCGCGCCCGAGGACGCGCTGCCCGGCCGCACGGCGCCGCTGCTGGCCAACCCTGCCCCGCACACCGTGCTGGGCACGTCGATCACCGGGCCGTGGCCGGAGGGCACGCGCGTCCTGTATCTGGCGATGGGGTGCTTCTGGGGTGCCGAGGAGATCTTCTGGCGGGTCCCCGGCGTGGTGAGCACCGCCGTGGGGTACATGGGCGGGACGACGCCGAACCCCACCTACCAGGAGGTGTGCACCGCCTGCACGGGCCACACCGAGACGACGCTGGTGGCCTACGACCCGTCGGTGGTGTCCGAGGAGGACCTGCTGCGCACGTTCTGGGAGCGGCACGACCCGACGTCGGGCAACCGGCAGGGCAACGACGTCGGCACGCAGTACCGGTCGGCGATCTACTGGACGACGCCCGAGCAGGAGGCCGCGGTGCGCGCCACCGCGACGGTGTACGGCGAGGTGCTGACCGGGCGCGGGTTCGACCCGATCACCACGGAGATGCGCTCGGCCGAGGAGGCCGGGCCGTTCTTCTACGCCGAGGACTACCACCAGCAGTATCTCGACAAGAACCCCCACGGGTACCGCTGCCACGCGAAGACGGGCGTGCCGTACCCCGCGGCCGTCTGACCGGCCGCGCCGCTGCCCGGCGTGGGCCGGGCAGCGGTCGCGGTGGGTCAGGGGGTTGCCGGCTTGACGGCCCGGACGATCGCACCGTGCAGCCCCGGGGCCGCCTCGTGCGTGAACGTGACCTGGGTGTCGGTGAACCCGGCGGCCGCGAGCCCGTCGACGTACTCCTGGCGTGACATCGCCCCGGCGATGCAGCCGACGTACGATCCGCGCTCGGCACGCTGCTCGGGCGTGACGTGGTCCTCGGCGACGACGTCGGACACGCCGATCCGCCCGCCGGGGGCCAGGACGCGGAACATCTCGGCGAGCACGGCGTCCTTGTCGGTGGACAGGTTGATGACGCAGTTGGAGATGACGACGTCGATGGACGCGTCGTCGAACGGCAGGTCCTCGATGGTGCCGTGGCGGAACTCGACGTTGGCGACGCCGGCCTGGGTGGCGTTGGAGCGCGCGAGGTCGAGCATCTCGTTCGTCATGTCGACGCCGTACGCGAAGCCCGTGGGGCCGACGCGGCGGGCCGAGAGCAGGACGTCGATCCCGCCGCCGGAGCCGAGGTCGAGCACGCGCTCGCCCACGCGCAGCTCGGCGACGGCCGTCGGGTTGCCGCAGCCGAGCGAGGCGAGCACCGCGGTCTCGGGCAGCGCGCCGATCTGGTCCGGCTGGTACAGCCCTGCGCCGAACACGACCTTCTGCGGTCCCGGGCCGCAGACCCCGCCGCAGCAGTCGCCCGTGTCTGCGCCGGTTCCGCTCTGCGCGCTGCGTGCAGCGCGTGCGTACCGGTCACGGACCTGCTCGCGCAGTGTCTCGTCCACAGCCATCGGAACCTCCATCGGGTCGCGTACATCGACGTGCGTCGATAGGAAACTGTGCTCCCCATATCGATACATGTCAATAGGATGGCGTCGCGTGCTCGTGCGCCCGCGCACGCGGCACGGGCGGGCCGTCCACGCAGGTGGCAGCATCGACGGCGTGCTGTTCCACGACGTCGTCGCCACCTCCGCCGCCGTCGCCGCCACGCGGTCACGGCTCGCCAAACGGGACCTGCTCGCGCGCGCGCTGCACGACGCCGCCCACGACGACGACGTCGACCTCGTCGAGATCGTCGCAGCGTTCCTCTCCGGACGTCCACGGCAGCGGCGCTCAGGCATCGGCTGGCGTTCGCTGTCCCGCCCCCGGAGCCCGCCCGCACGCCGACCCTCACGCCGCGCGACGTCGACACCGCGCTCGGCACGCTCGCCGCCACCGTGGGCGCCGGCGCCCAGGCCGCCCGCGCCGCCACGCTCGACCGCCTGCTCACCGCCGCCACCGCCGAGGAGCAGCGATTCCTGCACGGCCTGATCCTCGGCGAGCTGCGGCAGGGCGCCCTCGACTCGCTCCTGCTCGACGCCGTCGCCGCCGCCGCGCACGTCCCGCTCGCCGCGGTGCGCCGGGCGGCCATGTTCAGCGCCCTGTCCGGGCCCATCGCGCGGGCCGCGCTCAGCGGAGGCGCGGACGCCCTCGCGGCGTTCCGCCTCGAGGTCGGGCGGCCCGTGCGGCCCATGCTCGCCTCGCCAGCGCCCGACGTCGCGACGGCGCTGTCCGGGCTCGACACGCCCGTGGCCGTCGAGGCCAAGATCGACGGCATCCGCGTCCAGCTGCACCGCCACGGCGACGACGTCGCGATCTACACCCGCTCGCTCGACGACGTCACCGACCGCCTGCCCGAGCTCGTCGCCCTGATGCGCTCGCTGCCCGCCGACGCCGTCGTGCTCGACGGCGAGGCCATCGCGCTGGGCGCCGACGGACGCCCCCTGCCGTTCCAGGAGACCGCCGCCCGCACGGGAAGCCGCGGCGAGGACGCCGCCGCGCGGGTGCCGCTCACCGCCTACCTCTTCGACGCGCTCCACGTCGACGGGCACGACCTGCTCGATGAGCCCGAGGCCGACCGGTTCGCCGCGCTCGAACGCCTCGCACCGCCGTCGGCCCTGGTGCGGCGCATCGTGACCGCCGACCCCGCGACGGCCACCGAGTTCTTCGCCGACGTGCTCGCAAGCGGTCACGAGGGTGTCGTGGTCAAGAGCCTCACCGCGGCCTACGACGCCGGACGCCGAGGCGGCGCGTGGGTCAAGGTCAAGCCGCGGCACACGCTGGACCTCGTGGTGCTGGCGGTCGAACGCGGGTCGGGGCGGCGCTCCGGGTGGCTGTCGAACATCCACCTGGGCGCCCGCGTCCCGGGCGGCGGCACCGGCGGCACGGACGGGTGGGCCATGCTCGGCAAGACGTTCAAGGGGATGAGCGACGACATGCTCGCCTGGCAGACCGCCAGGTTCACGGACCTCGCCGACGGCCCCGCCGACGGCTGGGTCGTGCGGGTGCGCCCCGAGCAGGTCGTCGAGGTCGCGTTCGACGGGGTGCAGCGCTCGGCGCGCTACTCCGGCGGGGTCGCCCTGCGCTTCGCGCGCGTGCTGCGCTACCGCGACGACAAGCCCGCCGCCGAGGCCGACACGATCGACGCGGTGCGCGCGCTGCTCCCACCGCGCGGCTGACCCGCGCAGGTCGGCACGGGGCGGCGCAGGTCAGCGCGGGGCGGCGCAGGTCAGCACCGGGTCGGCGCGGACCGGCACGTGTCAGCGGCGCCCGCGGCGCTTCGGGGCGGGGTCCGGCGCGGGCGGCCGGCAGGAGCGCGGCGCGGACGGGCAGGCTGCGGCGGTTCCGGCTGCCGCGAAGCGGGCGGCGTGGCACGCCCTCGCGAGCTGTTGACCGTGCGTCCGCGCACGATCCCGATGAGCTCGTCGACCAGGTCCGTGGTCCGTTCCGAGACCCACACGAGGCCGACCGGCGCCGTCGGGCCGCCGTCGAGCACGCGGTGCGTGACGTCCTTGCGGTGGTGCAGCCGGGCGAGCGACATCGGCACGATCGTCACGCCCGCGCCGGCCGCGACCCACGCGACGGCCTCGGCCGTCGTCGGCGGGCGCGGCGCCGCCCCGGCCGGGTCGACCGACCCGTCCTCGCGGTAGGCGACGGGCCGCAGGCCCGGCACGGGCACGCCCGGCGCGTACAGCACGTCGTCGTCGGCCAGGTGGACGACGTCGTCGGCGAGGTCCGAGGCCGCCACCGGCTCGTCGTCGTCGGTGGCCGCGAGCAGGTGGTCGCGCGAGACGACGACGACGGGCAGCTCCTCGTACAGCGCGATGGCGCTCAGGCGCGTCTTGTCGACGGGCAGACGGGCGATCGCGGCGTCGACGTCGCCGCGTTCGAGGGCCGCGACGGCGTCGGCCGCCTCGACCTGCACGAGCTCGAGCGGCACGTCGGGCAGGCGCTCGCGCCAGGTGCGCGCCCACTTGCCGGGCGTCGCACCGGGCACGTACCCGAGCCGGAAGGACCCCGCAGGCTGCTCGCTCACCGGGCCAGGCTACGTGGGCGCCCGCGGCAGCGGTCACCTGGGTCGCGCCCGCCGCCGCGGCGCGGGCGCGGCACGTACCCTAGGCCGCATGGCCACACCCTTCTCGCAGCAGGTTCTCAAGCCGTCGAACGCGGCCAAGCGACTCGGCGTCTACCTGCCCGCCACTCCCCGCAGTTCCAGGAGAACGGCATCACGCGCGGCGAGCTCGAGGAGCTGGAGAAGAACCCGCCCGAGTGGCTCGCCACGCTGCGCCGCGAGGGCCCGCACCCGCGGCCCGTGGTCGCCGGGCGGCTGGGCGTGTCCATCGCGGGCCTGGCGCGGGGCGGCATCACCGAGCCGCTGACCACCGCGCAGATCGACGAGCTGCGCGCCGACCCGCCCGCCTGGCTGGTCCACGAGCGCGAGGTCGCGGCCAAGGTGCGCGAGGAGGAGGACCGCATGGCGCAGAAGGCGGCCCTCGAGGCCACCCGCGCCGCCCGTCGCACGGCCCCGCGCGACTGAGCGGCACGACCGAGCGCCGCATGACCGACGTGCCCGACGTGCCCGACGACGCCGCGACCCGGCTGCGTGACACGCTCGCCGTCCTCACCCCCTGGCCCGAGGACGGCACCCGTCCCGACGGCCCCGTCGCCGTCGACGCAACCGACCGGCTGCTGCTCGACGAGGCCGCGCCCCTGCTCGCGAGCACGGCGGCCGGGGACGTCGTCGTCGTCGGGGACCGCTTCGGGGCGCTGACGGTCGGCGCGCGCGCCCTCGACGTCGCGGCCCTGCGGCTGCACACCGACGCCGTCACGGCCGAGCGGGCCGTCGCCGCCAACCTGAGGGCCGCGAACGCGGGGCCGTTGCACGGCTCGCCGTTCGACCTGCAGACCTTCGACGCCCTCGAACCTGCGTCGGTGCGCGGGGCACGCGTCGTGCTGCTCCAGCTCCCCCGCTCGCTCGCCGCGCTGCAGGAGGTCGCCGACCTGGTGGCTCGCGAGGCCGCCGACGACGTCGTGCTGCTCGCCGGGGGGCGGGTCAAGCACATGACGCACGCCATGAACGACGTCCTGGCCGCCTCGTTCACGCACGTGCGCGCCACGCTCGCGCGCGGTAAGTCGCGCGCCCTGGTCGCCTCCGGACCGCGCCGCTCGCGCCCGCCGTCGTACCCCGTCACGGCGGTACTGCACGACGCCGAGCTGCTCGCCGCGGCGGGCCTGCCGCCGGGTGCGGGAGTCACGGTGGTGGCGCACGGCGGCGTGTTCGCGGGCGCGGCGCTCGACCTGGGGACGCGCGCCCTGCTGCGCACGGCCGACCGCTGGCCCGCGGCGGCCGACGCGCTCGACCTCGGCTGCGGCACGGGACTGCTGGCCACCGTGCTCGCGCTGCGCGACCCCGGCACGCGCGTCGTGGCGACCGACCGTTCGGCGGCGGCCGCGGCGTCGGCCCGGGCGACGGCACTAGCCAACGGCGTCGGCGAGCGTGTCACGGTGCTGCGCGACGACGCCGGGGCGGGCGAGGCCGACGCGAGCGCCGACCTGGTCGTGTGCAACCCGCCGTTCCACGACCGGGCGGCGTTGTCCACGGACGCGGCGCACCGCATGTTCGCGACGGCGGCGCGCGTGCTGCGGCCCGGCGGCGAGCTGTGGTGCGTGTACAACTCGGTGCTGCGCTACCGCGGCGCGCTGGCGCGGGCGGTCGGGCCGACCGAGCAGGTGGCGCGCGATCCGCGGTTCACGGTCACGCGCAGCGTGCGGCGCTGAGGCGCGTGCCACCGGAGGCGGACACGCGGGGCGCACCGAAGGCGTCACGACGCGCTCTCGCCGCTCGACGCCGAGCCTCGGGTCGCTATGCTGCAAACGTTCGCAGCCGTGGCGCCGACGCCACCCTCTCCCGAGCGAGGAGCTCAGCACGATGACGCAGCCCTGGACCCTGCACGAGGACCGCGCCCTGCCGGCCGATCCGGTGACCAGGCCGATCGCACGCGAGATCTACCAGCAGACGCGGTCCTTGCCCATCGTCTCGATGCACGGCCACGTGCCGGTCGAGTGGTTCGCGCACGACACGCCGTTCACCGACCCGGCCGAGCTGCTCGTCGTCCCCGACCACTACCTGCTGCGCATGATCATCTCCCAGGGCCGGTACGCCCTGCACGAGCTGGGCGTGCCCGCCGTCGACGGCTCCGCCCCGGTGGAGGCCGACCCGCGCGCGATCTGGCGGCGGTTCTGCGAGCACTGGCCGGCGTTCCGCGGCACGCCCACGCGCTTCTGGATGGAGCACGAGCTCGTCGAGATCTTCGGCGTGACGCAGCGCCCGTCGGCCGAGACCGCCGACGCGATCTACGACCGCATCGCCGCCGAGATCGCCGACCCCGGGTTCCGCCCGCGCGCGCTGCTCGACCGCTTCGACATCGAGGTCATCGGCACCACCGACCCGGCGTGGGCGTCGCTCGAGCATCACCACGCGCTCGCGGCGCAGGGCATGGGCGAGCGCGTGCTGCCCACGTTCCGCCCCGACCCGCTGCTGCTGCTCGACAACCTGACGTTCACGCACGACGTGCTGGCCACCGGGGCCGCCGCAGGCGTCCAGGTGAACGACTACGCCACCTACCTGGACGCGCTGCGCGCCCAGCGCCTGCGCTTCAAGGCCGCGGGCGGCGTCGCCACCGACCACGGCCCCGCCACCCCGGACACCACGCCGCTGCCCGACGACGATGCCGCCCGCCTGTTCGACGCGGCGTTCAACGGCCGCCCCGTCACGGGCGCGCAGGTGGCCGCGTTCAGCGCGCACATGCTGTTCGAGATGGCCCGCATGGCCAGCGAGGACGGCCTGGTCATGCAGATCCACCCGGGTGTCGAGCGCGGGCACGCGCGCCGCATGACGCGCCGCTACGGCTCCGACAAGGGCTACGACATCCCCGTCGCGGTCGAGTTCACGCGCGCGCTGCAACCCATGCTCGACGCGTTCGGTCACCACCCGGGCTTCCGCACCATCGTCTTCACGATCGACGAGGACGTGTACTCACGCGAGCTGGCGCCGCTGGCGGGCGTGTACCCCGCGATGCGGCTGGGCGCGCCGTGGTGGTTCATCGACTCGCCCGAGGCGATGCGCCGGTTCCGGGAGACGGCGACCGAGACGGCAGGGTTCGCCAACCTGTCGGGCTTCGTCGACGACACCCGCGCGTTCTGCTCGATCCCGGCGCGGCACGACCTGGCGCGCCGCATCGACGCCGGGTCCCTGGCCCGCCTGGTGGCCGAGCACCGCCTGGACCTGGACGAGGCCGCCGACACGGCGGTCGACCTCGCCTACCGGCTGCCGAGGCTCGCATATGCGGCCCGGTGAGGCGGCGCACCGCGGGCGACCGGGTGTCACCCGCCAGGCTCGCCGGTGCACGAGCTCACGAGCACTAGCCTCGACACCGTGAGCACCGACGAGCCCCAGGGCGCCGCGCCGACCCCCTTCGACCCTCCCGCGCGCCCTGCACACCGGACGCCGGGCGACTTCGGCGAGGGGGTCCTGGGCCGCGCCACGAAATCGATCTACTGGTACATCGTGCTCACGGCACTGCTGGTGCTCACATCGCTGCCGACGATCGCCCTCACCTTCCTGCTCGACGCGTCCGCGGCGAACGTGCCGTTCTTCGCGCTCGCGGCCGTACCCCTCGGCCCCGCCCTGTCGGCCGGGCTCTACACGGTGCGCGCCCGTTACACCGACGAGGACCTGGCCCCGGCGCGCGCGTTCTGGCGCGGGTACCGGCTCAACTGGGCCGACGTGCTGCGGCTCTGGGTCCCAGCGCTCGTCGTGCTCGGCATCACCGGCTTCACGCTCGCCAACGGCGAGGTCGCCGGCATCGGCGCCGCGTACCGGATCGTGCTCGTCCTCATCTCCGTGGTCGTCGCCGCGTGGGCGATGCACGCCCTCGCCATCGCGACGTTCTTCTCGTTCCGCACGCGCGACGTCGCGCGCCTGGCCGTCTACTACTTGGGCGCGACCAAGCGCACGACCTTCGGCGTGCTGGCCCTGCTCCTGATCGCGGTCACGGGCCTGATGTTCCTCGGCGAGTGGAGCCTGGCACTCATCGGCGTCTGGGTCTGGTTCTGGTACCAGAACGCCAAGCCTGCCTTCAGCGACATCTACGACCGTTTTACGGCCGCGCCGGACGCCTGACACGCCCGCGCCGCCCCGCACGGTGCTCGCGCGGGGCGGCGGGGCGGGTGTCAGAAGATCTGGCGGGCGTGGGCGTCCGGGACGCCCGAATGACGCAGGAAGTACGTGTTGATCACGTCGCGCCAGTCCGTCGTCGAGCGGACCTGCTCGGCGAACCGCTCCGTGACCCGGTCGGCGAGGTCGGCCGGGAACGCATCCAGCGTCTCCGTCCAGCGACGCACGGACTCCAGCACGCGTTCGAGCCCCTCGAAATGCGTGTCGTACACGTGCTGGACCACCGTCTTGCCGCTGTGGAGCACGTGCGTGTAGGGCACGTGGTGGAAGAACAGCAGGAGCTCGTCGGGGCACGTCTCGAGCGACTCGTAGACGTCGCACCACGGGGCCGGGTACTGCCCGGTGAACCCGGTGCCCGTCGCGCGGGTGCGGTCGACGCCGATGCCGTCACGGTCGGCGAAGTGGTAGGTGCCCCACGGCG
This sequence comes from Xylanimonas allomyrinae, assembly GCF_004135345.1. Lineage (NCBI taxonomy): Bacteria > Bacillati > Actinomycetota > Actinomycetes > Micrococcales > Promicromonosporaceae > Xylanimonas > Xylanimonas allomyrinae. The sequence continues at coordinate 66,169 of NZ_CP035495.1, read as the reverse complement.
AGTACTCGTACCCGTCGGGCGAAGGCCCGTAGTGCGATCCGGGCTGGACCATGAAGCACACCCCGAGCGGGGCCGTGTACTGCTCGTACGTCTCCCACGACTCGTCGAGCACGGCGTGCAGCGTCTCGCGCACCACGGCGGGGGCGTCGGGGAACGTCAGGCCGATCCACTCGTCGAGGATCGCGACCGGGTCGGCGGACGGGTCCCACGTGAGGCGGCCCCAGGCGTAGAGGTTGGCCTGGGCGAGCGGGTGCCCGGTCCAGAAGACGTCGTCGCCCACGTTGGAGACCGCGGCGAGCCCACCCACGCGCGTGCCGTCGCCGTCGGGGTGACGCCCGGCTGCGACGTCGGCGAGCGTGCGGCCGCCCGTGCCCCAGTACGGGAAGCCGAGCAGCTGCGACCACATGCGCCCCAGGTACACCGCGTGCTTCTGGTGCCCGAGGTACTCCGTGGTGACCTGGAACTCGGGCGCGACCCGCGTGCCCGGCATGGCCGCGATCGCGGGCGACATCGCCTCGCGGACCTGGAAGTCGAGCGGGCCGTGCTTGATCTGCACGATCACGTTGTCGGCGAACGTGCCGTCGTAGGGGGCGAAGTGCTCGTACGCGGCCTTGGCGCGGTCGGTGCGCCGGTCGCGCCAGTCCTGCTGGTGGTTGTACACGAACGCACGCCAGTGGATGAGGCCGCCGTGCGGTGCGACGGCGGCGGCGAGCATGTTCGCGCCGTCGGCGTGCGTGCGGCCGTAGGCGAACGGGCCGGGCTGGCCCTCGGAGTCGGCCTTGATGACGAACCCGCCGAAGTCGGGGACGGCGGCCCACACGCGGTCGGCGGCACGCGCCCACCACTCCTGCACCTCGGGTGCGAACGGGTCCGACGTCGTCAGCCCGCCCAGGCGCACGGGCGCGGCCCACGAGACGGACACGTGCGTGGTGATGCCGTAGGGCCGGAACACGCCCGCGATGCGCGCGACGTCGGGCAGCAGGTCGTCGAGCAGTCGCGTCTCGAGCGGGCCGACGTTGACGTTGTTGATCGCGACACGGTTGATGCCCGACGCCGCCAGGAGCCGCGCGTACTGCGCGACGCGGGTGAGGTCGGCGCGTACGGCGCCGTCGTCGTAGAAGATGGAACCGCCCGCGTAGCCGCGCTCGACCTGCCCCATGACGGGGTGGACGGCGATGTTGTCCCAGTGGTCGAGCATGCGCAGCGGCGTGTGCGGCGCGATCGTCCAGGTGCCGTCGGCGCCGGTGAACGCCTCCTCGCCCAGGCGCACCAGGTGGTACAGGCCGTAGAGCAGCCCGCGCGCGTCGGCGGCCGTCACCGCGACGACGCCGGCGGCGCGGGTCAGCGTGAACGCCTCGGGGTCCGCGGCGGCGTCGGGGCGCAGCGCGAGCTCGACGTCGGCCGCGCCGGGTGCGACGGACTCGCCGCCGTGCGCGGCCACGGCCGCGGTGACCTCGGCGAGCACGGTGCGCGCGACGGGCGAGTCGTCGACGGCGACGGCGACGCGCCGCGAGCCGAGCGGCGCGAACGCCGCCTGCGGCAACCACGCGGGATGAACGGATGGGTCGACAGGAAGGGACGGTAGGTGGGGCGTCCGGGTCACGGCGATGTGCTCCATGGCAATCAGGTCGGTCAGGTCGGTCAGGTCGTGCGGTCGTGCGGTCGTGCCGTCGGGGGGCCGTCAGGGCGACGGAGAGGAAACGATTGCAGCCTACGTCTCCCGGACGGCGAAAGTCCTGGTTAGGCTGAGCGCGAACGTTTTCATTGCGTCGAAGGAACCACGCTCATGCACCCCACCCCCGCGACACGTCGGCTCGGCCCCGGCACCCCGCTCCCGGACGGCGTCGCCGCACCGCCTGCCGTACCGACGGGCGTCGGCATCGTCCACCTGGGCTGGGGCGCGTTCCACCGCGCGCACCAGGCGCTGTACACGCAGGACGCGATGGCGGCGTCGGGCGACCTGACCTGGGGCATCCTGGGCGACGTCGAGCGCACCCCCTCGCTGGTGCCGGCGCTGCGCGAGCAGGGCGGCCGGTACACCGTGCTGACCGTCGGCCGCGACGCCGACGGCGGCGTCGTCGAACGCGCGCAGGTCGTCGCGTCGGTGCTCGACGTCGCCTACCCCGGCGACGAGACGCCGCGCCTGCTGGCCGCGATGGCCGCTCCGACCACCCACGTCATCACGTTGACCGTGACCGAGAAGGGCTACGTCCGCACGCGCGCGGGCCATCTCGACCTCGACCAGGCCCGCCCCGACGTCGAGGCGTTCGCCGCCGAGCTCGCCACCGGATCGCCCGCGACCGACGGCGCCGCACCCGCCGCGACCGCGGTCGGCCTGCTCGTGCGCGGCCTGGGCGCGCGCTTCCGCGCCGGCGGCCCCGTCGTCACCGTGCTGAGCTGCGACAACATGGCCCACAACGGCAAGGTGCTCAAAGCGGTGACCGACGAGTTCGTCGCCGCTGCGGCCCCCGGCCCCGAGGGTGCCGCGTTCCGCACCTGGATCGACGAGTCCACGACCTGGCCGAGCTCGATGGTCGATCGCATCACCCCGGCCGTCACGTCGGCGACGCTCGACCGCGTCGAAGAGATCCTCGGCGCACGCGACGACGCCGCGATCAGCGCCGAGCCGTTCCGGCAGTGGGTGATCGAGGACGCGTTCATCGGCCCGCGCCCCGCATGGGAGCTGGCCGGCGCACGGATCGTCGACGCGCACGGTGTCACCAGCTGGGAGGAGGCCAAGCTGCGCATGCTCAACGGCACCCACTCCCTCATCGCCTACGCCGGGCGGCTGTTCGGCTACGCGACGATGGCCGAGGCCGTCGTCGCCCCCGAGATCGCCGAGCACGCCTCCGCCTACCTGTTCGACGACGCGCTGCCGTCGGTGACGCCGCCCGCGGGCGCCGACCTGCCCGCCTACGGCCGGGACCTGCTCGACCGGTTCGCCAACCCGGCCACGGGCCACACCACCCGCCAGGTCTCGACGGACGGCACCCAGAAGATCCCGTTCCGCTGGGGTGCCGCACTGCGCCACCACCTGGAGGCCGGCCGCGTGCCGCAGGGCATCGCATTCGGCCTGGCCGCGTGGAGCGAGTTCGTCCGCCGCGCGGTGCGCGACGGCGTCGACCTGGGCGACCCGGCCGGTGCCGCCACCCTGACGGCCACCGCGACCGACGCCGGCGACGACGCGGCGAGCGTCGCGCGTGCGCTGCTGGCCGTCCCCGGGGTGCTGCCCGACAGCGCCGCGACCCACCCCGGCCTGCTGGCCGCCGTCACCGAGCACGCACGCGCGCTCGCGGCCGCGGGCGACGGCCTGCTGTGAACCGAAGCTGAGAGGGACGACGACGATGAAGATGGGCTTCCGCTGGTACGGCGAGGGCAACGACACGGTCGCACTGGACGACATCCGGCAGATTCCGGGCGTCGAGACGATCGTGTGGTCACTGCACTACAAGCAGGCAGGCGACGTGTGGCAGGAGGGCGAGATCGCCGCCGAGATCGCCCACATCGAGCGCCTGACCGCGGCGCACCGAACCCAGGGCATCACCAAGACGTTCCGCGCCGACGTCGTCGAGTCGGTCAACGTGCACGAGTCGATCAAGCTCGGCAAGACCGTGCTCGGGATGACCCGCGACGAGGCGATCGAGAACTACCGCCTCACGATCGAGCGCCTGGGCCGGGCCGGGGTCAAGGTCGTCTGCTACAACTTCATGCCGGTGTTCGACTGGCTGCGCACCGACATGTTCCACCCGCTCCCCGACGGCTCCACGGCACTGTTCTACGAGAAGGCCGTCGTCGACCGGCTCACGCCCGAGACGCTCATCGCCTCGATGAACCTCGACGACGGCGGGCTCACGCTGCCCGGGTGGGAGCCCGAGCGGCTCGCGTCGTTCCAGGAGCTCAAGGAGGCGTACGTCGGCGTCACACGCGAGGACATGTACGCCAGCTACAAGTACTTCCTCGACGCGGTGATCCCCACGTGCGAGGAGTTCGACGTCAAGCTCGGCGTCCACCCCGACGACCCGGCGTTCGACATCTTCGGCTGGCCGCGCGTCGTCTCGCGCAAGGCCGACCTGGCTCGCGTCCTGTCGCTCAACGAGTCCCCCTACAACGGCCTGACGCTGTGCCTCGGATCGTTCGGGTCGAACCCCGACTCCGACCCGGTCGACGCGGTCAGGACGTTCATGGACCGCATCCACTTCAGCCACGTGCGCAACATCAAGCACTTCCCCAACGGGGACTTCACCGAGGTCGCCCACCGGGCGTGCGAAGGCTCGATCGACACGGTCGGCATCATGAGGGCCTACGCCGAGGCTGGGTACACCGGGTACATCCGCCCCGACCACGGCCGTCACCTGTGGGACGAGAACCGCGGGAACACCCCCCGCCCCGGCTACGGGCTGTACGACCGTGCGCTGGGCATCCAGTACCTTCTGGGCGTCTGGGACGCCGTCCGCTACGAGGGCTGAGCCCGGCACGAGCGCAGAGCGCACGAAAAGCCGCGGCGCCGGTGACCATGGAGGTCACCGGCGCCGCGGCGTCGTGCGGCGAGGTCAGCGGACGCCGACCACGTCCACCACGAAGACCAGGGTGTCCGACCCGCCGATGCCGGCCTGCGGCACGCCGCGCGAGCCGTAGCCGTGCTCCGGCGGCACCGACAGCAGCACGCGGTCACCCACGTTGCGTCCGACCAGGCCCTTGTCCCAGCCGCCGATGACGGCGCCGACACCGATCGGGAAGTCGATGGTCGTGCCGCGGTCGTACGAGTTGTCGAAGACGTGGCCGCCCCACGTCTGCCCGAGGTAGTTGACGACGATGGTGCGCCCGGCCTCGACGACGGGCCCGGTGCCCTCCGCGAGAACCTGCACCTGGAGGCCGGCCGGTGCGCCGCCCTCGGGGAACGTGAGCTCCGGCTTGTCGCCGAAGGTGCCGGAGGCGTTGGGGAGCGTGGTCACGTGGTACCTCTTCACGGTCGGGAATGTGCCCGGGCAAGCCTACGCGGACCGGGCGCGGCCGGCCCGCGTCGCGCAGGGGACGCTTGGCCAAACCGCGCCGTCGCGTTTGACCGGCGACCACGCACGCGATCAACTTCGTGCCCTGGGCCACGCCCGATCCTGCGACCCGATGGAGCACTCATGACGACGCCCGGCATCAACCCCTCAGGCCCGGCACCGCAGCCTGCACCCGCACAGGAGTCCACGCCGGAGCCCACGCCGGAGCCGGGCACCGTCGGCCGTCCCGCGCCGGCGCAGGGAACCGACCGGTTCGCCGTCGCCGCGCTCGTGCTGGGTCTTGCCGGGGCCTCCGTGCTGGCGATCATCTTCGGGTTCGTCGGCCTGTCCAGGGTCAAGAAGTCCGGCCGCAAGGGCCGCGGGATGACGATCGCAGGAATCGTCCTGGGTTTCGTCTGGCTGGTCATCGCTCTCGCCCTGGTCGGCCTGGCCGTGGCTCGCCACCAGGACAACCTCGATCGGATCGCCGCCGAACCCGACACCGTCGGGCAGTGCTTCGACATCGCTGACGGCGCGTCTCTCGAGAAGGCCGCCATCGTTCCGTGCGACGGGCCGCACCGCTGGGAGGTGTTCGCCATCACGACGTTCCCGGCCGGCGACTTCCCGGGCACTGCCACGCTGTCGGCGCAGGCGGACACGTTCTGCGCGAGCGCCATCTCCGCCTACGTCACCGACGGCACCGACCTCCAGACGGTCGGCATCACGTTCTCGACCCCGAACGAGACCGCCTGGGCCCTGGGCAGTCGCAACGCCCTGTGCCTCGCCGGCAACTACGACGGCACCCCCGCGACGGGCAGCTACACCGACTGACGGGCCACGAGCCCGGCCGTCTCAGCGGGCCAGGTACCCCAGCAGGTCGTGCCGCGTCAGCACGCCCACCGGGTTGCCGTCCTCGACCACGAGCAGCGCGTCCGCGCCGTGCAGGGCGTCACGGACCGCTTCGATGCCCTCGCCCGCACCGACCTGCGGGAACCGTTCCTCCATGTGGGCGCTCACCGGGTCCGCGAGCCCGGCCTTGCCGCTGAACACGAGGTCGAGCAGCGTGCGCTCGGTGAGCGAGCCCGCCACCTCACCGATCTTGACGGGCGGCTCTGCCACGACGACGGGCATCTGGGACACGCCGTACTCGCGCAGCATCTCGATGGCGTCGTGCACGGTGTCCGTCGGGTGCGCGTGGACGAGCTGGGGCAGGTCGCCCGCCTTCGAGCGCAGCACGTCACCGGCGGTCACGCCCTGCGACGCGTCGAGGAACCCGTAGGAACGCATCCAGGCGTCGTCGAAGATCTTCGACATGTAGCCGCGCCCGGAGTCGGGCAGCAGGACGACGATGACGGCCTTCGCTGCGGCCTGCGGGTCCTCGTCCTCGAGGCGCCGAGCCAGGCGCAGCGCGGCCGTCACGGCCATGCCGCACGAGCCGCCGACCAGCAGCGCCTCCTCCTTCGCGAGCCGCCGGGTCATGGCAAACGAGTCGGCGTCGGTGACGGCGATGATCTCGTCGGGCACGGCCGGGTCGTAGGCCGCCGGCCAGAAGTCCTCGCCCACACCCTCGACGAGGTAGGGCCGCCCGTCGCCGCCCGAGTAGACCGAGCCGGCCGGGTCGACGCCGACGACGCGCACCCGTCCGCCGTCTTCGTCCGCGCGCGCCGCGGACGCGTCGTGCAGGTACCGGCCCGTGCCGGTGATGGTCCCGCCCGTGCCGACCCCTGCGACGAAGTGCGTCACGCGTCCGTCGGTGTCCGCCCAGATCTCCGGCCCCGTCGACTCGTAGTGCGAGGCGGGCCCGTTCGGGTTGGCGTACTGGTTGGGCTTCCACGCCCCCGGGATCTCCCGCAGGAGCCGGTCGCTGACCGAGTAGTACGAGTTCGGGTCCTCGGGGGCGACCGCCGTCGGGGTCACGACGACGCGTGCCCCGTAGGCGGCGAGCACGTCGCGCTTGTCCTTGCTGACCTTGTCGGGGCACACGAACACGCACTGGTAGCCCTTGCGCTGCGCCACGAGCGCGAGCCCGACGCCGGTGTTGCCCGACGTCGGCTCGACGATCGTGCCGCCGGGCTTGAGCTCTCCCGACGCCTCGGCGGCCTCGATCATCTTCAGCGCGATGCGGTCCTTCACGGAGCCGCCGGGGTTGAGGTACTCGACCTTGGCGAGGATCGTCGCCGACAGGCCCGCGGTCACGGTGTTGAGCTTGACCAGGGGGGTGTGGCCTACCAGGTCGGACACGTGGGTGGCGTAGCGCATGGGGTCATCCTGCCCCATGGCGAGGCAGGAGGGCCGCGGCTGCCGCGCCCCTCCTGCCCCCGGCGTCAGTCCCGGCCCTGCAGGATCGCCAGCAGCCGCAGGAACTCCAGGTACATCCAGATGAGCGTGACCATCAGCCCGAACGCCGCCGCCCACGCGAACTTCGCCGGCACGCCCTGGTCGACACCGCGCTTGATCGAGTCGAAGTCGACGATCAGCGAGGCCGCGGCCAGGCCCACCGCCACGAGCCCGACGACGACGCCGAGCCCGCCCCGCGAGCGCCCGCGCCCGAGAGCACGCCGGTCCACACGAGCACGAGGTTGATGAGCTGGAACGCCAGGAACCCGACGAGGGCGATCATCAGCCAGCGCTGGAACTTGGGCGTCACGCGGACACGCCCGGACTTGTAGAGGAACAGCGCGGCCGCGAAGGTGACCATCGTGGCGAGGACGGCCTGGATGACCAGGCCCTGGACGGGCTGCCCGCCGACCACGCCGAAGTTCTCGAACGCGAACGAGATGCCGCCGAGGAACACGCCCTGTGCGAGCGTGTAGAGCGTGATGAGCACCGGGCTCGGGTTCTTCTTGAAGGAGTTGACCAGGCCGAGCACCAGCCCGACGATCATCCCGAGCGGCCAGATCGCCGGGGCGAGCTGCCACGTCGCCGCCGCGACCACCACGAGCAGGGCGAGCAGCCCGCCGGTCTTGATGATGACGTCGTCGTACGTCAGGCGCTTGGTGTCCGCCGTCGTCGCCGACGGGGCGTTGTACAGGTTCTCCAGCGAGGCGGCATCGGCCGCCTGGGTGCCGTACGTGCCGGCCTGGTAGGCCGTCTGCCCGTACTGCTGCCCGTACTGCACCGGCTCCGCCGCGCCAGGACGCGGCGGCTGCGCGGTGCCGACGCCCCCGCGGCGCCCGGTGCGCCGAGGCTCACCGAAGACCGCACTGTTCGAGAAGTAGGGGTTGCTCACAAGCTCCTCCTGGTCCGGCCCGGTCCGGGCCATGCGTCTGCCGCCCTGTCCCCTGTGCCAACGCGCCGGGGGCCCGGGCGGTTCCCATCATCCCTGCTCGTCGTCGCAGGCGCCACGTCCTCGGTGTCCTCGAACTCGGTGTCCTCGAACTCGGTGTCCTCGAACTCGGTGTCCTCGGATGTCGGACAATCGGGGTGTTAATCGGTGAACACCCTGTGTCGCCATGCCACGCGGCAACATACGCTCACCCCATGATCGAGGCACACGGCCTGACCAAGCGTTACGGCCCCAAGACCGCCGTCGACGACATCACCTTCACCGTCCGACCCGGCATCGTGACCGGCTTCCTGGGGCCCAACGGCGCCGGCAAGTCGACGACGATGCGCATGATCATGGGGCTGGACCGCCCCACCTCAGGCTCGGTGACCGTCAACGGACGTCCATACGCGCAGCACAAGTCGCCCCTCACGCAGGTCGGCGCCCTGCTCGAGGCGCGCGCGGTCCATCCGGGCCGGTCGGCGGTGCAGCACCTACGCGTGCTCGCCGCGACGCACGGCATCCCGGCGACGCGCGTCGGCGAGGTCATCGAGCTCACCGGGCTGACGTCGGTGGCCAGCAAGCGCGTGGGCGGGTTCTCGCTCGGCATGGGCCAGCGGCTCGGCATCGCGAGCGCGCTGCTCGGCGACCCGAGCACGCTCATCCTCGACGAGCCCGTCAACGGTCTCGACCCCGAGGGCGTGCTGTGGGTGCGCAACCTCGCCCGCTACCTCGCCTCGCAGGGCCGCACCGTGTTCCTGTCGTCGCACCTCATGAGCGAGGTCGCGCTCACCGCCGACCACGTCATCGTCATCGGCAAGGGCCGCATCCTCGCCGACTCGCCCGTCAAGGAGTTCACCGAGGGTGCCTCGCGCCGCTCGGTGCGCGTGCGCACCCCCGGCGCCGACGCGCTGGCCGAGGCGCTGCGCCGCGCGGGCGCCGTCGTCGAGACACCGGGCGAGGCCGACCTGCTCGACGTCACCGGCGTCGATGCGGCCGCGATCGGTGAGCTCGCGCTCACCGCGGGCGTCGCACTGCACGAGCTGACGCCCGTGGCGTCGACGCTCGAGGAGGCCTACATGGCGCTGACGGCCGACTCGGTCGAGTACCGCACCGGGGACCCCTCGCACGCGGGGCGTCACACCGCCGCGCCGCTCACCGTTCCCACCACGACCACGGGAGACCCGCGATGAGCACCGTGTCCACCGCCCCCATGTTCACGTCGCCGTACGCGAGCACCAAGGTCACCTTCCCGCGCCTGCTGCGCTCCGAGTGGCGCAAGCTGTGGAGCCTGCGCTCCACGTGGTGGGTTCTCGGCGTCACCTTCGTCATCATGGTGGGCTTCGCGCTGCTGTTCTCGCTGGCCTTCACGAGCTTCGTGAGCGGCAACCCCGAGGCCATGGCCGCGGCCGACGAGGCGGGAGGCATCCCGCCGACGACGTTCGTCGTCGCCGGCTACTCGTTCGGCGCTCTTGTCGCCGCGTCGCTCGGGGCGATCGCCATCACGGGCGAGTACTCGACGGGGCAGATCCGGTCCAGCCTGTCCGCGGCACCCACGCGCCTGCCCGTGCTGTGGGCCAAGCTCACCGTGGTCGCCGTGGTGACGTTCGTGGTCATCGCCGTCTCGACGGCGATCGCCTACCTCGTCACCCACCCGATCCTGTCGTCGCACGACATCTCCGTGGACCTCTCGGACGGCGAGCAGGTGCGCTCGCTGCTCGGCGCGCCGCTGTACGCGACGGTGGTCGCTCTGTTCGCTCTCGCCGTCGGCGCGCTGCTGCGCAACACGCCCGGCGCCATCGTGACGGTGGTCGCACTGTTCTTCCTGGTGCCGACCATCATCGGGACGATCGCCGGTGCGACGGGCGCAGCCTGGGCCGAGCACATCAACAAGTGGCTGCCGAGCGCTGCCGGCGAGCGGATCATCACCGCGTTCACCTCTGGCAGCGCCCCGGGGGCGCGAGCGGCGGCCCCTCCAGCGCCCTGCCGCTGTTCGACGCGTGGCCCGGCTTCGGCCTGCTGTGCGCCTACACGCTGATCGTGGTCGCGGCCGCCGCCGTCATGCTCAAGAAGCGCGACGCCTGAGGCGTCCGCCACGCGGGGCGCATACCCTGCCCGGGTGACTCGCACCCGCCTGCCCGCCGCCGTCGCCACGTCCCTGACCGCCATGCTCGACGCCCAGCGTCGCGCGGGGCGGCTGCCCGCGGCGTCGGCGGCGGTGGCGCGCGCGGGCGCGGTGGTCTGGGCGGACGCGGCCGGCGTCGTCGGGCCGACGGGTGATGCGGCCGTGCCCGAGCACGCGTTCCGCGTCGGGTCGATCACCAAGACGATGGTGGCCGTGTGCGTGCTGAGGCTCGCCGAGTCGGGCGCGCTCGCGCTCGAGGACGCCGTCGGCAGGCACGTGCCCGATGCTCCGGCGCCGGACGCGAGCCTCGCGCACGTGCTGTCGCACACCGCGGGGCTGCCGGCCGAGCCCGAGGGCCCGTGGTGGGAGCGCGCGGGCGGGCGCCCGTGGTCCGCGGTGGCCCGGCACGAGGCCATCACCGCGCCTGGCGAGCGGTTCCACTACTCCAACCTGGGATACGCGGTGCTCGGGCGGCTGCTGGAGTCTGTCCACGCGCGCCCGTGGGACGACGTCCTGCGCACCGAGGTGTGGGAGCCGCTCGGGATGACGTCGACGGGGCGACGGCCCGCCGGGCCGCACGTCACCGGGTACGCGGTGCACCCCCATGCCGATCTGGTCCACGCCGAGCCGGTCCCTGACTACGACGCGATGGGCGCCGCGGGCGAGGTCTGGTCGACGCCGACGGACCTCGCCCGGTTCGGGTCCTGGCTCGTGGCGGCAGGCCCGGACGGGGCGTGGTCCGCCCCTGACGGCGACGTGCTGCCCGTGGCGGCGCGGCGGCGCATGTGCGCGCCGCGCGCGTTGCGCGACGAGCCCGGCGTCGCCTGGACCGCCGCGTACGGGCTCGGCGTCATGGTGTGGGACTCCGAGCACGGAGCAGGCGACGCCGTCGGCGCCGCACGGGTGAGCGCGTCCGACGACGAGGGCGACGTCCGACGACGCCGCACCGCCGGGCACGGCGGGTCCGTGCCCGGTTTCCAGGCGGGCCTGCGCGCCGACGTCGTGAGCGGCGACGTCGTCGCGATGTGCGCGTCGTCGACGGCGGGGGTCTACGACCCGGTCGCGCTGCTCGACGTGCTCGACGCCGGCGCGCCGTGGGTTCGGCCCGTGCCACGGGACGGCGTCGACGCGGTCGCGCTCGACCTGACGGGCACCTGGTACTGGGGCCCGGCCCCGTACACGCTGCGCGTGCGGCGCGGGGGCCTGCTGGAGCTGACGGCCCGGGGCGGGCGCGGCACGGTGTTCGCGCCCGCCGGTGCGGGCGCGTGGGTCGGTGTCGAGGGCGGGTACTGGCTGGGTGAAGTGCTGCGCCCGGTCGCGCGCGAGGGGCACACCGTGGCGCTCGACGTCGGCACGTTCTGCTTCACGCGCAGCCCGTACGCGCCGGAGGCTCCGCTGCCGGGCGGCGCGGACCCGCGCGGCTGGCACCCGCTCCCGCACCTCTCCCCCGCGCGCTGACGCCGGGGACCGTCTCGGGACCGTCTCGGGGGCGGCGCGCGCTACGTCGCGGGAACGAGCTCGCGGTCGGCGTGCGGGGCCATGAGCTCGTCGCCGCTGGCCGCCTGCGTGATCCGGCGGCCGAAGACCGCCAGGACGGCGATGCCGAGGCCGAGCACCACGGCCGCGACCCAGAACGGCGACGACAGGCCGACGTGCTCGCCCAGGAGGCCGGAGACGACCGGCGCCGGTGCGGCGAAGCCCCAGCGGACCAGGTTGAACGCACCGGTCGTGATGCGCCGGTCGGGGTCGCCCGTGGCCAGGGCCAGGTCGGTGACGTTGGCGTTGGTCACACCCATGCACAGACCGGCGACGACGAGCATGACGACCGAGAACCACGTCGCGGGCGACAGCGCGAGCCCCACGAGCGTCAGCAGCAGCACGACGAACGCGGCGCCCACGGTGCGCACCGCGCCGATGCGGACCGCGAGTCGGTGCCCGATGACGAGGATGCCGAAGGCGAGCCCCACGCCCCAGCCGGTGAACACGAGCCCGAGCGGCACGATGCCCAGCCCGAGCGCGACCGGGCCGAACCCGAGCACGGTGAAGAACACGAAGTTGTAGGTGGCCACGACGATGGACACGATGACGAACGCGGGTCGCTTGAACGCCGCGAAAGCGCGGCGCACGGTCAGCGGGGCCGGGCGCTCGGCGGGATCGCTGAGCTTGGTCAGCGAGATGACGAGCGCGCCGATCATGAACACGCCGCACGCGAAGAAGGGCACGCGCCACGAGATCTGGCCGAGCAGGCCGCCGATGAGCGGGCCGAGCGCGAAGCCCAGGCCGAGGCAGGTCTCGTACAGCTCCACGACCCACTCGCGGTCCCGGGCGAGCGAGATGAGCAGCACCATCGCAGTGACGAAGAACATCGAGTTGCCCAGGCCCCACAGGCCGCGCAGCAGGGCGAGCGACCCGATCGAGCCGGCGAGCGAGGCCAGGATGGCGGCAACGGCCACCAGGCTGACGCCGGCGGCGAGCACCTTCTTGTAGCCGAACCGCCCGGTCGAGATCGTGACCGGGATCATGAAGATCGCCATGACGGCGATGTAGGCGGTGAACAGCAGCTCGATCTGCCAGGTGCTCGCGCCGATCTCCTGGCCGATCACGGGCAGGATCGGGTCGACGACGCCGATGCCCGCGATGGCGAAGAACGCCGTCAGGGCGGTGGCGTAGATGGCTGTCTTGTTCGGTTCGTCGCGTGCGGACACGCCGGGACCTCCGTGAGCAGGCGGTGGGGATCTCCTGAATGATACACGATTCGATTGCTTGAGGCAATCATATGTGAGGGCCGGGTGCCCCCGCCGGGACTCGAACCCGGACTGCGCCGGGTTTAAGCCGGCTGCCTCTGCCAGTTGGGCTACGGGGGCCAGGTGCCGCGACGTCAGACACCAGGAGCACCGCACGATCGCGTGCGGTGCTCCTGACAGGGTACGGAACGGGCGGCCTGGGTTCAGCCCGCGCTCGGACCGGACTGCGCGGGCGCGCCCTCGGCAGCCGTCTGCGCCGACGCCTCGGCCGTCTGCTCGACCGTCGTGCCCGGCGGCGCGGGCGGCACGGCCGCCTTGCGGAACTCGTCGCGCGGGTCGTGCACCGAGCCCAGCGAGATGATCTCGCGGCCCATGAGGAACTGGCCGATCCAGCCGATGATGATGCGGATCTTGCGGTTGCCCGTCGGCATCGCCAGCACGTGGTAGCTGCGGTGCGCCGCCCACGCGAGGAACCCGCGCAGCTTGAGGAAGCCGAACAGCTCCGCGACGCCCTTGTACAAGCCGAGCGAGGCGACCACGCCGACGCTCTTGTGCGCGTACTCCTCGACGTTCCTGCCCGCACGCTTGGCCACGATGTTGTCGGCCAGCCGCTTGGCCTCACGGATCGCGTGCTGGGCGTTCGGCGGGCAGAACTTGCCGGGGTTGAGCACGTCGGGCACGGCGGCACAGTCACCCGCCGCCCACACGTCGGCGACGACGTTGCCCTCGGCGTCGGCGACCTCGAGCGTCGGGAGCACGATGACGCGGCCGAGCTTGTCGACAGGCAGGTCGGAGGCCTCCTTGAGCACCGGGTTCGCCTTGACCCCCGCCGTCCACACGATGGTGTCCGAGTCGAACTCCACCCCCGTCGACGTCGTGACGTGGCCGTCGATGCACGAGTTGAGGAAGGTGTTGAGGTGGAACTCGATGCCGCGCTTCTGCATCTCCTCCAGCGCCCACTGCCCCATCGCCTCCGAGACCTCGGGCAGGATGCGACCCGAGCCCTCGATCATGACGAACCGCAGGTCCTCGGGGTCGATGGTCGCGTAGTTGCGCGTCGCGTAGCGCGCCATGTCCTCGATCTCCGCGATCGCCTCGACGCCCGCGAAGCCGCCGCCGACGAACGTGAACGTGAGCATCCGCCTGCGCAGGTCCGCGTCCCACGTGGACGACGCGACGTCCATGCGGTTGAGCACGTGGTTGCGGACCGCGATGGCCTCTTCGACGTTCTTGAAGCCGATGGCCGTCTCGGCGAGGCCCGGGATGGGCAGCGTGCGCGACACCGACCCGAGACCCAGCACGAGCTCGTCGTACGTGACCTCGTACGCCTCCCCCGCCTCGGGCTGGATGGTCACGCGCTTGGCACCGTGGTCGATCGCCGCGACCAGACCCTGGAGCACATCGACGCCCTTGAGGGCCCAGCGGTGCGGGGCGACGACGTCGCGCGCCTCGATCGATCCCGCACCCGCCTCGGGCAGGAACGGCGCGTACGTCATGTACGGGCGGGGGTCGACGACGACGATGGCGGCGTCGCTCTTCTTCAGCTTCTTGCGCAGCCGCCGCGCGACGTAGAGCCCGACGGATCCGCCGCCGAGCACCACGATCCGCGGCACCTTGCGGGGACGGGGTGACCCGGCCGACTCCGGGGCTGGGGTGCCCTGGGCATGGGTGACCGAGGTCAGGTCTTTCTGAGGCATGAGTCCAGTCTACGTCGGGACTTAGGTCCCCCTGACAAACGTCTTCGAAATCACGCCCGCAGGCGGCCGTCAGCGCATCGAGCGCGCGATCCCGTCGAGGATGTCGTGCTCGCTCGTCACAGCATGCGTCAGCGCCCCGCCCGCCGCGGCGACGTCGTCGCGCACGCGCCGCACGACCTCGGCCCAGACGATCGCGCCCGCCCCCAGCACGTCGGCGCGACCCGGCTGAAGGAACCCGAGAGCAAGGCGCTCGGCGCGCGACATGGCGAGCATCCGGTCGCACGCGCCGAGGACGTCGTCGACCGAGAGCACGGTGCCGTCGACGGCGTCGCGGTCGTAGACGCGAAGCCCGAGCGCGTACGCCGTGAGGGACGTGACCGACCCGGCCAGCCCGACGAGCGTCGTCGTGCGGCCGAGCGGGACGACGGCGGCTGCGGCGTCGAGGGCCGCGTGCACGTCGGCGCGGGCAGCGGCGACCTCAGCGGGGGTCGGCGGGTCGGAGTGCAGGTGGCGTTCGGTGAGCCGCACGGAGCCGACGTCCATCGACACGGCGGCCTCAGGGGCGCGCTCCCCCAGCACGAGCTCGGTCGAGCCACCGCCCAGGTCGACCACAAGGTATGGGCCGGGGTGCGTGGCACTCACGGCGCCCGTCGCCCCCCGGAACGAGAGCTGGGCCTCCTCGTCGCCCGAGATCACCTCGGCCTCGACGCCGATGGCGTCGCGGATCCCCGCGAAGAACACGTCGCGGTTGCGCGCGTCGCGCGTGGCCGACGTCGCCACGAATCGCACGTCCTGCGCCCCCGTGGCCGCGACGACCTGCGCGTACTCGCGCGTCACGGCGAACGTGCGCTCGAGCGCGTCGGGTGCGAGCTCGCCGGTGCGGTCGACGCCCTGCCCGAGCCGCACGATCGTCGTGCGGCGCTCGACCTCGCTCAGCGTGCCGTCGGCGGCGACGTCGGCCACGAGCAGGCGCAGCGAGTTGGTGCCGCAGTCCAGGGCCGCGACGCGGCGCGATCGCGAGGCTGCGGTGAGGGCATCGGACGGGAAGGGGCGAATCACGCCGACCACCTTCTCACCCTGGATGCGCGCCGCGCACGCACAGTCCGCCTGAGAGCGCTCAGGTCCAGCGGAACAACCGCAACCTCAGCGGAACGGGCGCGGCCGTCCACGCGACCGTGACCAGCACCTGGGTCAGCGGGAACCCTCCCCCGAACCAGCCCGCCTGCATGACCTGTGCGGATGCCCCGAGCGGCGTGAAACATGCCCGCGAGGCCGAGTACGAAGCCGAGGAGCGCAGTCGCGGGATTCTCCGGGGCTGACAGGTCGAACACGAGCGTGTCCAGCACGAGCGCCACGACGACAGAGACCAGCGTCGCGGCGAGGTCGACGGTGTCGGTGCTCACGAACACCCCTTGCGGTCGCACGGGCGTGGTTGACAGGCGGCGCAGGACGCCCTGCCCACGCTGGGTCGCGATCGTGACCGGGATGATGTTGAGCGCCGGGCTCGCCGCAGCGACGGCGAGGACGGCCGGCACCAGCAGCGCGATCACCTGTGCACCGTCGAACGGCGACCCGTCGGGAGCCTCGACGGCGTCACGCATCCCCCGCGCATCCCGGTGCGCATCCCGGTGCGCATCCCGGTGCGCATCCCGGTGCGCATGCGTACCGGGCCGGGCAGGGGCGCGGCGAGCGCAGGCGTGGTCAGCGGAGGCGTGGTCAGCGGAGGGCTCCTCCGTGATTCGAGGGGTCACCTGCGGGTCGTCGTCGCGCCCGATGAGGGCGACGAACACGTCCTGGAGGCTGCGAGTGACGGTCCGTACGTCCTCGGGCACGAGATCGGCCTCGGCGAGCGCCTGCACGACGGCGAACCGCACGCGCCGCGAGCCGCGCACCTCGATGTCGCCGTCATCGTCGCGCAACGGATATCCACCACGCCCCGACGACGATCGCCGGGAACACGGCGAACATCTGAAGCAGTTCCCAACGACTGAACCGGCGAAACCGCCGCGACGGAGACACTCCCGGATCCGAGGCAATCCCCACCCGAGTCCGGAACGCATCCAGCTCGGCCGCCACATAGTCCACGCGAGAGTCTTTGTTGAACATCATTGCGGCGTTTGCCTTCTGTACGGCCCAGCACCGCGTCCGACGCCCGTCCGAACGAACAACCACCAGTCGATCGGTGGCATCAAACCCCGCGACCGCGGCCCACGGGTAGTGCCACGCGAAGAGAATGTTACGTACCTCGAGACCTCTAGCCTCTGCAACCACATTGGCGCCACCGAAGTCGAGAAGAAGGATGAAGGTGAGCCAGAACATACCCGCCAAAATCAAGAGCCAGGGATCTCCTTTGTCGCCGGATGCGACAATGGCAGCTACATTGACTGCATAGAACGCTCGACCAAACCGGCTCCAGAACAGGGTTGCTGGCGACATCCGGTACTCGACGGATCCGTCTTCCCTCTCGATGCCACCGGGTCGGCTCAGTCTTCTGGGTCCGTTGCCGCCACCGCGATCATCCACCGAACGCATTGCGCGCAGCCACCTCCGACATCAGCAGCCCTGGAAGCCCTGTTGTGCCATTCACGACTATCTGCTCGGTCTCGGTGATCGCGGGGCCGGTGATGGCTGCGGCACGAGACGCGTTAGCACTACGCGAAGCGGTGCGGCACGTATCTGCCGTGAGCGCAACGGACCCGGCGACACCGATGGCTGTCGCCGCATCCGCTGCAGCCTCCAGCCCAAGAATCAGGCTCATCCCAGATGAGCCTGGAGAAACGCATTCTTCCCTGTGGGTTGCGGACAGCGAAAGAGCAACAGCCGCTGGCGCTTGCTCACTTGCACGGGAACCGCTCACGAACCCAGCTCTCATAGTCCTCGCGGCGAACCTCCTCACCGTTCATCATGAAGTCGCCCACCTTACTGGGGCGATCACGTTTCCGGTCAATGACAGTGCCAACAAGATCTCTCGACGTCAGGACCGAGACGCTCAATCGATCGCCGGTATGCGCCTTGTAGTCGCCTTCCACAGATCCCCAGCGGGAGCCATCAAGTACTAGAAGGTTCGAGTGCGGATCCAAAGGCTCAGAGGCACTCCAGAAAGCCCTGAGTCCGTTCTTAGCGTCCTTGTCAAAGTCTTCAAACTCTGCCGACCTGACAGCGTCACCCGGGCACAAGGGAGGTATGAGCACCGATATGGTGCCATCCGACGCCACAGCGACTGCCAGTGATGGAGTGTATGGCTCAACCGATGGGCATCCGCTAGTCAGCAGCGCGACTGTCGCCGCGACCAGCAGCGCCAGCGTTGCTCGCCTCAATTGGTGAGTCCGCATTCGTCGCTGTACCCTCCCAGGCGTAGGTCCGCCTGCTGCTCAAGCCGGTTCGTGTACGGGTTGACCCCTTCGACCACGAAGTAGTCGTAGATAAAGAAGAGACCCTCCTTCTTCCACTGCTTGACATGCACCGACTCGTGCTGAAGTCGCTCCTTTGTCACGAACTCCTCGCCCGGTTGCGCAACGTACACGGTTCCGATGGCCGGATGCGTCGCATCGGCGACACCATCACCATCCAGATCCTCGGTCCCATCGGCGCGCGAGGTGTGATCACAGATCACGACCTCAACCCAATCGGCCACTCCGTCGCCGTCGACGTCCTCATGACCCGCCGCTCACGTCGCGTTGCCGCACACGATCTGCTCGGCAAGGTCCGGAATCCCGCCGCCGTCCGCGTCCTTGCTCGGATCCACGCCAGTCACCCTCCCCGTGGCCTGGAGCTCAGCCCAGTCACCCAGACCGTCCGAGTCAGCATCCTCTGCGCGAGGGTCAACATGGAGCCCTCCGAGCTGACCAATACACCGGAGCGATCATTCCCGGCCCGAGCAGGCAGCGCCCACCACTTGACGCCCCGACGTGCCAAGATGGCGCCGATCGGTCCACGCAGTGACATTTGGCCACACAGGCGGTGCGACACAACACGGTGCCCCTCAGCAACAACGAGGGAACCCCGCTCACACCCCACCACGAACACCGCACAAGTGACGCTCACACGACTCCGGCCACTTGAACCAGCGCCTTGTGGGCTTCCTGGCACCGTTGCGTCCCAGGACGCCGGCCGCGCCGCTTATACAGCACGCCCTCTTCAACCAGTGCAACGAACGCCTTCTGGGCGGTGGCCGGATTGATGCGGAACTCCGTGGCGAACTGGGTGGTGGACATGACCTGTACCTCCTCGGCGAGCTCGCCGGCGAGCACCTGCGCCCGGACCACGGCGGCGACCCGAGCATGCGTCCCCGCAACCCGGGTGTCCCCGTTCACGTCCCCGCCTCGGCGCGATGGCACTGTGCCTGGTGGCCCAGCCCGACCTGCGCCACTGGCGGCTCCTCGGCGGCGCAGATGGCCATGGCCACCGGGCAGCGGGTCCGGAAGCGGCAACCGCTCGGGACACGCAGCGGCGACGGCGGCTCGCCCTGAAGCACGGCGCGCTCGCGGCGCCGTCCCGGATCCGGGACGGGCGACGCCGCCAGGAGCGCCTGCGTGTACGGATGGCGAGGGTTGGCGAACAGCTCGTCGACCGGCGCCGACTCGACGATCCTTCCCAGGTACATCACGCCCACACGCTGGGCGAGCTGGCGTACGACGGGCAGTCCGTGCGCGATGAACAGGTAGGTCAGGCCGAGGGTCTCGCGCAGCTCGGCGAGCAGATTGACGATCTGGGCCTGCACCGACACGTCGAGGGCCGAGACTGGCTCGTCGGCCAGGATGAGCTCAGGCCCTAGCGCGACCGCCCGGGCGATCCCGACGCGCTGACGCTGCCCACCGGACAGCGCCCGCGGCCGCGCCCGCGCCCGCGCGGGGTCCAGGCCGACCGAGCGGAGGAGCTCGGCCACCCTGTCGTCCAGGGTCGCCCCTCGCAGTCCCTCGAAGACGCGCAGCGGCTCGCCGACGATCTCCCCCACCCGCATGCGTGGGTCCAGAGACCCGAGCGGGTCCTGGAAGACCACCTGCATCCGCCGCCGGACCGTGCGCAGCCCGGCACCGTGCAGATGGCTGATGTCCCGGCCGTCGAACGTGATCGAGCCGCGCGTCGGCTCTGCGAGGCGGACGGCCAGCCGCCCGAGCGTCGACTTGCCCGACCCTGACTCGCCGACCAGGCCGAACGTCTCACCGCGCGCCAGGTCGAGGTCGACGCCGTCGACGGCGGTGAGCACCGACGGAGCGGTGAGCCAGCGACGGGAGGTACGCACCTCGAACTGCTTGGTCACCGACCTCAACGACAGCAGCGGGCCAGCGCCCGGCACCGGCGCGTGGCTCGAGGCACTCATCGCGCACCTGCCGACACGCGGTCCCGGGGTGCCGGGCACGGGTTCCAGCAGGCAGCGGCGTCGCCGTCGACGTTCGTCAGCGGAGGGTCCTCGGTCCGGCATCTCTCGACCGCCCTCGGGCACCGCGGGTGGAAGGCGCATCCACCGCGGTCCCGGTGAGTGCGCTTCGCTTGCGGAGCATGCTTCCTCCAGGCGCCTGCGGGCAGACAGGCGAGGTCAGACGTCGTTGACGCGGTCAGACTTGCAGAAGCAGTTGAACCTGTCCAGCATCAGTTGACGAATGCAACACAGTGTTGAGAACATGAAAGCGCTGTGAGATCGACGAGCGCGTCAGCCGACGCCTCCCCCGCGAGACCGCCCCCAGTGCGGCGCACTGCGAAAGGACCCCACGTGGCCCGGTCCAGGACCAACCCCACCCCCAGCGACGTGGACACCACCGACGCCTCCGACGCGGAGCACGACCGGATCATCGAGATCCTCACCGAGCTCGTCGAGCCGATCGGCCTGTCACTGCCCCGAACGCGGAGGTCGTCCTGCACGACCTGCGACGGCTGCCGACGTCGATCGTGGCCGTCCAGGGCGACGTCACCAACCGTCGCCCCGGCGAGCCCGCCACCGACGTCCTGCTCAAGCAGGCCGCGGAGAACCGCTTCTCGACGATGGTCGGCTACCGCACGCGCCTGCCGGACGGGAGGTACATGCGCTCGACGACGACGATCGTGCACACCGCGGACGGCACCCCCGCAGCCGCACTGTGCATCAACGCCGACCTGACCGTGTGGGACGCCGTCGCACGCATCGCGTCCTCCATGACCGGGTCCCCCGACCCGATCGGCACCGTCACCGCGCGGCCGCCGGTCCAGCCCGCGCCGCACGACGACGCCGGGGAGGTCTTCGCCCACGACGTGGACGAGCTGGCCACCCACCTGATCGACCAGTCGATCCGTGCCCAGGGCGTGCCCGTCGAGCTGATGCGCAAGGAGCACAAGCTCGCGGTGGTCCGCGACCTCAAGGGCCGCGGCCTGCTGCTGCTGCGTGACGCCGTCGAGATGATCGCCGACGCGCTGCGCGTCTCGCGGTTCACGATCTACAACTACCTCAACGAGCTCGCCGCCGACGCCGACACCACCTCACCGCCCGCACACCGGAAGAAGGAGGAGTGATGCCGCTCGCACCCGAGCTCGACGCCATCACGGTCGCCGCGCTGCGCGAGGTCGGCAGCGTCAAGTGGACCGCATATCCGGGCAAGCTCGGCGCGTACATCGCCGAGATGGACTACGGGACCGCGCCCGCCGTGCGCCAGGCCCTGCACACCACCATCGACACGGGCCGGCTCGGCTACCTGCCGCTCCGGCTCGTCGAGCGCATGGCTGAGGCGTACGCCCGATGGTCGGCCGAACGGTACGGCTGGAGCGTGGCACCGGAGCGCGTGCGCCCGCTGGCCGACGTCCTGGCGGGGATGGCCGCCGTGATCGAGCACTTCTCACGCCCCGGCTCACCCGTCGTCGTGCCCACACCCGCCTACATGCCGTTCCTCACGCTCCCCGGCACGCTCGGGCGCGAGGTGATCCAGCTCCCGATGCTGGAGGCCGACGGCCGGCACGTGTACGACCTCGACGCGCTCGACGGCGCCTTCGCCCGAGGCGCCGGCCTGCTGGTGCTGTGCAACCCGCACAACCCCGTCGGCCGGGTGCTCGAGCGAGCCGAGCTCGAAGCGGTGAGCCAGGTCGTCGACCGGCACGGCGCGCGGGTGTTCGTCGACGAGATCCACGCTCCCCTGGTCTACCCCGGCCACGCGCACGTACCGTACGCGTCGGTCAGCGACGCGGCCGCCCGCCACAGCGTCACCGCCACGTCGGCGGCGAAGGCCTGGAACATCCCCGGCCTGAAGTGCGCCCAGCTCGTGCTCTCCAACGACGAGGACGCGCAGACCTGGGCGGAGGTCGGGACCTTCGCCGAGCACGGCGCGTCGACGCCCGGAGTCATCGCCAGCACGGCCGCCTACGCCGCCGGCGGCCCGTGGCTCGACGAGGTCATCCAGTACCTCGACGGGAACCGCACGCTCCTCGCCGACCTCCTGGCCGACACGCTGCCCGGCGTCGGCTACCGCATGCCCGAAGGCACCTACCTGGCGTGGCTGGACTGCCGCCGCCTGGACCTGGGCGGCGCCCCCGGTGAGTTCTTCCTCCGGGAGGCCGACATCGCCACGGTGGAGGGCACGTCCTGCGGCACCGCCGGCGAGGGGTTCGTCCGCCTCAACTTCGCCATGCCTCGTCCCGTGCTCGAGCAGGCGGTGAGCCAGATGGCCGCCGCCGTCGCCCGATGTCGATGAGGCCCTGATCGACGCACCGAGACGCGCCACCGCGTCGCCGCCCCGTGCGCGAGCCCGAGGGGTCACCCGCGCCGCAGGCACCCGGTGGAACGGGTCGTGTGGCGGGTCTCGGGTGCGCGAGACCCGCTACACCTCCGGGATCCGTGCCGTCAGCAGGAACACACTCAGCGGAGCCAGGCCCGAGCGCGTGTACCGCGCACCGCACCACAGGTCCTCGACGACGACGTCGGAGTACCCACGCCGGGCAAGCCGCGCCGCGAGCGCCGGCCGGTCGAACCCGTCGTGCCCGTCGAAGCCGTCCACGTCACGGTGGTACGCGCCACCGTCGGCGTCGAGGTCGGCGACGAACAGGCGCCCGCCCGGCGCGACCCGCACCAGGGCGTCGGCGACCGCGTCGAGGTCGCGGATGTGGTGCCAGGACATGCTGGAGACGACGACGTCGGCGCGCAGGCCCTCCGGCACGCCGCGCGTCAGGTCGAGCTCGCGCACCTCGACGGAAGGGTCCCCGGTCGCCGCGGCGCGCGCCAGGTCGAGCGCCTGCGCGTCGACGTCGGCGAGGACGACGCGCGCGAACGCGCCCGCCAGCCGCAGGCCGACGTGGCCGGGGCCGCAGCCGTAGTCGAGCACCGTGAGGGTGCTGGGATCGTCCAGGCGCGAGCGCACGGCCGCGGCGATCATGTCGGACCGCTCTGCGCCGACGCGAACGTTGTGGGCGAGCTGCTCGTCCGGGAGCGGGTGGTCGCCGTGGTGCGCCGCGGAGTGGTTCATGGCGCTCAACACGTGCACCGGTCGCGCCGCCACGTACCGGCCGCGAGCGTGAGCGCCTCGTCGCCCAGCGGGTTGACTCCCGGGCGGGCGAGTGCGTGAGCCATCAGCACGTGCAGGCACTTGACGCGCGCGGGCATGCCGCCGGCCGAGATGCCGTCGATCTCCTCGACGTGCCCCAGCTCCTCGCGGTCGGCGAGGTAGGACTCGTGAGCGCGCCGGTACGCGGCCGCCAGCTCGGCGTCCTCGCTCAGGCGCTGCGTCATCTCCTTCATCACCCCGTTGGCCTCGAGGGTCGACGCCGCGGCCACCGCACCGGGGTGCGTGAGGTAGTACGTCGTCGGGAACGGCGTGCCGTCGGGCAGGCGGGGCAGCGTGCGGGCCACGAGCGGGCGCCCGCACACGCAGCGTGCGGCGATGCCGGCGACGCCGCGTGGCTCGCGCCCGAGCTGCTCGGCGAGCACCTCGAGGTCGGCGGGCGTGACGTCGTCGGGACTCGCAGGGACGGGGAGGACGGGGCCGGTGCTCACTCGCCGATTGTCTCAGACGGCGCTTCGGCGCCGGTGTCGTCCGGGGTGCCGTCGTCGGAGGCGGGGGGCGGGGTGTCCGACGGCGCGGGGCCGTCCGCGACCCGCACGGAGTCCCACAGCGAGGCGTACCAGGGGATGCCGCCGCCGGTCGCCAGGCCGACGACACCGGCGTCGACGGGCTTGCCGGTCGCGGGGTCGACGTCGTCGACCACCGCGTCGCCGCCGATCGTGCGCCACACGTGGTCGCCCGGCATGACGAAGTGCAGCTTGTCGCGCGCCTGACCCTCGACGTATGCGGGGTCCTCCCACCGGTCGAGCTCCTGCTTGAGGTGGTCGGCCTCGGCCTGCGTGCCGGCGACCTGTGACCGGAGCTGGTGCAGCTCCATCGACTGCTGGACGGCCGCGTGGATCGTGGGCACCAGCAGCACGGCGGCGATGAGCAGCACGACCGCCAGCACCAGGAGCCGGACCGTCAGCACCTCGGGCAGCACCAGGCCGTTGTGGGCGCGGCGCCGGGCGTCGCGGTCCGGTCCGCCGGGCCGGTTGAGGATCGCACGCGCCCCGGTCCCCCGGGCCGACGCCGGCACCGAGCCGTTGGCGGTCACGCGCGGTCGCGGCGCGGCCGGGCGGGCCGCCGCGCCGCGGCCCGTCGTCGTGCGCGGCTGCGCGGCGCGCGGCGATCCCGCACGCCCCGCGTCGTGGCCCGCGGCACCGCCGCGCGCACCCGTGCGCGCACTCGAACGCGAGCCCGGGCGGGGGGACGAAGGCGGGCGACGCGGAGGCACGTCCTGATTGTGCCGACCTGCACGCGCTCCGCCGGGGACGCGGCGCGGCGTGCCCGTCACCCGGCGTTCGCAGACGACGGCGGGCCGCCCCTTCGTGAAGGGACGGCCCGCCGTCGTCGTGCAGCCTGTGGGGCGATCAGCCCTTGAAGCGCGGGAAGGCGCTGCGACCGGCGTAGACACCGGCCTCGTCGAGGGCCTCCTCGATGCGCAGGAGCTGGTTGTACTTGTTGATGCGCTCGCCGCGGGCCGGGGCGCCGGTCTTGATCTGGCCGGCGTTGGTGGCGACCGACAGGTCGGCGATCGTCGTGTCCTCGGTCTCGCCCGAGCGGTGCGACGTCATGGTGGTGAAGCCGTTGCGCTGGGCCAGGGTCACGGCGTCGAGCGTCTCGGTCAGCGTGCCGATCTGGTTGAGCTTGACCAGCAGCGAGTTGGCCGACTTCTCGGCGATGCCGCGGGCGAGGCGCTCCGGGTTGGTGACGAACAGGTCGTCGCCGACGACCTGGACCTTGTCGCCGACCTCGGTGACGAACGCCGTCCAGGCAGCCCACTCGTCCTCGGACAGCGGGTCCTCGATCGAGACGATCGGGTAGTTGGCGACCATGTCCGCGTAGAGCGCGATCATGTCCTCGGTCGAGTGGACCTCGCCGTTCTTGAAGCGGTACGCGCCGTCCTTGAAGAACTCGGTCGCGGCCACGTCCATGGCGATGGCGATGTCGGTGCCCGGCGTGAAGCCGGCCTTGCCGATGGCCTCGACGATGAGGTCGAGCGCGGCGCCGTTCGAGGGCAGGTCGGGGGCGAAGCCACCCTCGTCACCCAGACCGGTCGCGAAGCCCTTGGACTTCAGCACCGACTTGAGGGCGTGGTAGACCTCGGCGCCCGAGCGCAGGGCCTCCTTGAAGGTGCCCGCACCGATCGGGGCGATCATGAACTCCTGGAAGTCCACGGTCGAGTCGGCGTGCGAGCCACCGTTGAGGATGTTCATCATCGGGACCGGCAGCACGTGGGCGTTGGGGCCACCGACGTAGCGGAACAGGTCCAGGCCGGCCGACTTGGCGGCAGCCTTGGCGACGGCGAGCGACACGCCGAGGATGGCGTTGGCGCCCAGCTTGCCCTTGTTGGGGGTGCCGTCGAGGTCGATCAGCGTCTGGTCGATCAGGCGCTGCTCCTCGGCGTCGTAGCCGATGAGCTCGGGCGCGATGTCGTCGATGACATGGTTGACGGCCTGCTCCACGCCCTTGCCCAGGTAGCGGCTCTTGTCGCCGTCACGCAGCTCGACGGCCTCGAAGGCGCCCGTCGAGGCGCCCGACGGGACGCCGGCGCGCGCGAACGTGCCGTCGTCGAGGACGACCTCGACCTCAACGGTGGGGTTGCCGCGCGAGTCAAGAATCTCGCGGGCGCCAACGGCTTCGATGCTAGCCACGGGTACTCCTTCAGGATGGCCGGTTGTGCCTTGTGGTCGTGAGTCAGCGTAGGCCCGATGCCGAGCCGCGGCGCGTCCGCCGACGAGCGGACGACGCTGGACCCACTAGTGGTCGGACCATAACACGCACGGCCTGACGAACCCTGGGACAGCGGCTCACAGTGCGCGATCAGGCGGCGAGGGATGTCTCCCCAGGTGACGGCCCTAGCGTCGACCCGGACCGGCGCACACCGCGCACGCCTCCCCGATGGAGCCGACATGTTCTTCACCTATCTCCGCCGCGAGCTGCGGCACCGGCGCAAGCAGACCGTCGTCGTGACCACCGGGCTGGGCGTCGCGATCGCCCTCGTCATGGTCGTCTCGTCCGTCTCCGCGGGCGTCCGCGACGCCCAGGGGTCGGTGCTCGACGCCGTCTACGGCGTCGGCACCGACATCACCGTCGCCCAGACCGCCCAGCCCGGCGCGGCGCGGCTGGGCCCCCGCTTCGAGTTCAAACAGGACGACGGCACGACGTCCGCCGACGGCGGCTCCACCCAGCTCTCGCAGTCGCACCTCATGGTGCGTCCCGGCACGACGGCGTACGACGCCGCCGCACAGGGGACCGTCGCCGGCCTCGACCACGTCTCGGGTGTCGCCGCGACGCTCACGCTCCAGAACATCGAGTTCTCGGGCGACCTGCCCCAGCCCGGCCAGGCGCCGGAGGGCGACCCGCCGGCCGACGGGCAGCCCCACGTCCGCGTGTTCGGCGGCGGCGACTTCGGGATCGACCAGACGACCGTGACCGGAGTCGACCCGTCGGGTGACGCCGTCGGACCGCTCACCACCGTCACCGTGACCGACGGGCGCGGCCTGCAGGCCACCGACGCCGACGCCCAGGTCGCCGTCGTCGACGCCCAGTACGCCGACCAGCAGAGCCTCGCCGTCGGCGACACCGTCGACATCGGCGGCAGCACGCTCAAGATCGTCGGCATCGTCGGATCGACCAGCGGAGACGGCGTCGCCACGGCCTCCGACGTGTACATCCCGCTCGGCCTCGCGCAGTCGCTGTCCGACTCGGCAGGCAAGATCACCAACCTCTACGTCTCGGTCGACTCGGCGTCGCACGTCGACTCCGTCGCCGACGCCATCTCGGCAGCGCTGCCCGACGCGTCCGTCAGCACGCAGTCCGACCTGGCGGGCGACGTCACCGGGTCGCTGGCCACCGCATCCTCGCTCGTGTCCAAGCTCGGCACGGCCCTGTCGATCGTGGTGCTCGTCGCCGCGTTCGGGCTCGCGGTGCTGTTCACCGTCTCGGGCGTCAACCGCCGCACCCGCGAGCTCGGCACGCTCAAGGCGATCGGCTGGTCACGGCGGCGCGTCGTCGGGCAGGTCGCGGGCGAGGCCGTCACGCAGGGCGTGCTCGGCGGCGTCGTCGGCATCGTGCTGGGCGGGATCGCCGTGCTCGCGATCAACCTCGCCGGGATCACGCTCACCGGGTCCAACGGCTCCGGCTTCTCGTTCGGCGGGCCGGGCGCACGCGTCGCCGACGCCGTCGGCGACGCCGCACGGGCCGGCGGCCCGTTCGGTGGTGCGGCGCAGGCCCTGCACGGCGGGGCGAGCAACGCCGTCGACGTCGTGCTCCACGCACCCGTCTCGGTGTGGATCGTGCTCGCCGCCGTCGGGCTCGCGGTGCTCGGCGGGCTCCTGGCGGGCACCGTCGGCGGCCGCCGCGCCGCCCGCCTGCGCCCCGCCGAAGCGCTCCGCTCGCTCGCCTGACCCCGCTCCCGAAAGGCTCCCCATGTACCAGCTCGAGAAGGTCTCCCGCGTCTACCAGCAGGGCAAGCGCGTCGTCCACGCGCTGCGCGACGTCGACCTCACCATCGCCGACGGCGAGCTCGTCGCCGTCCAGGGCCCCACCGGAGGCGGCAAGTCCACGCTGCTGCAGATGCTCGGCGGGCTCGACCGCCCGACGTCGGGCAGCGTGCGCCTCGGGGCGGACGGCGCGACGCCCGACGACCTGGCCACGCTCGGCGACAAGGCGCTGACCGCGGTGCGCGCCGATCGCATCGGGTTCGTGTTCCAGAACTTCAACCTCATCCCCACGCTGACCGCGCAGGAGAACGTCGAGACGGCGCTCGTGCCCGCCGACGTCGGTGCCCCCGCGCGTGCCGAGCGCGCCCGGGCGGCGCTCGCGTCGGTCGGGCTCGCCGACCGGGCCGACCACCTGCCCGGCGAGCTGTCGGGCGGGCAGCAGCAGCGCGTGGCGATCGCACGCGCGCTCGTCAAGGAGCCCAGCGTGCTCCTGGCGGACGAGCCCACGGGCAACCTCGACGAGGGCACCCGCGACGAGATCGTCGAGCTGCTGGAAGGCCTGTGGCAGGACAAGGGCCTGACGGTCGTGCTGGTCACGCACGACTCGACGGTCGCCCGGCGCGCGAAGCGCCGCCTGCACATCGCCGACGGCCAGGTCACCCAGCTCGCCTGACCGGCACCACCCCGACGGCGGTACGGGTTTGTGCAGGAATCGGCCCGAACCCTGCACAAACCCGTACCCTCACCGGACGGCGGCCGCGGCGCGCAGGCGGCGGCGGATCAGGAGCCAGGCCGGGATCGTGAGCACGAGGATCGGCGTCGCCGTCAGGAGGGCGAGGCCCGCAGGGGGGCCGCCGATGCTGCGGCCGTTCATGTCGAGCGCAACCCCCAGCAGGATCGCGCACGCCACCATGAGGCACACCGCCGCCACCGACACGGCCGCCCGCTGGGACCGGGCGCGGGACCTGCCCAGCTCGACGGCGGCCCACGCCGCGGCGACCGCCCACTGGAAGAACGCCACCGAGGCGACGAGACCGACAAGATAGGCGTTCCCGAGCGACGCCGGAACCTCGTCATACCGACGCGACGCCTCGACGACACCCGTCGCGACAGCGACCTGCGCGGCGAGCGAGGTCAGGAGCACCAGAACGGCGGCGACACGCACGGTCCACATGGGGCAAGCCTCCTTCGTCCCTTCAGGATGGCACGGAGGGCAGCCGACGACGGGGCATCCCCCGACGCGGACGGGGCTGCACGGACACGGGGCCCCGGACGTCGCACGCGCGGCCCGGACGCGTAGCCGCTTGGACGAGGACCAGGAACAAGCGCGGCCCCCGGACACGAAGATCCGGGGGCCGCGACGGCTCGTCAGTGCTCTGCGCCGCTCAGCGCAGCGGGCACCTCAGCGAAGCCAGCACGTCGCCGCGTGCCAGAAGCCCGAGAACGAGACGTGGTGACCCGACGACCCGTGACCTGCGTTCCCGTGCTTGGCGGGGGTGTGCCCGTGGCCGGTTGCGGGGGCCTTGCCGGGAGCGTGCGGCTTGCTCGGCTTGCTCGGCTTGGCGGGCTTGGTCGGTTTCGTCGGCTTGGCGGGCTTGCCCGGCTTGGCCTTCGCGGTGACCGGAGCCGACGTCGCCGGCACCGGGTCGAACCCGCGCGCCGTCGCCGTGACCACCACGGTGATCGCGTGCCCGACGTCGGCCGTGACCACCTTGTACGTCGAGCCCGTGGCCTTGGCGATGGCCTGCCCGTCGCGCTGCCACTGGTAGCCGTAGCTCAGCTTGTCGGGCGAGGCCCACGTGCCGTTCGACGCCGAGAGCGTGGATCCGGCCTCGGCCTTGCCCGAGATCGCGGGCACCTTGACCGCGACCGCCGACGCCCTCGCGCCGACCACCGTGACGTCGTCCCAGCCCACGAGCGTGCCGTCGGCACGGAACACCGCGACCCGGCGCACACCGGGGGTCACGTCGGCGCTCAGCGCCACCGTGGCCTTGCCGTTCTTGCCCGTGGTGACGGTGCCCAGCGACACGGGGTCGGAGTAGAGCCACACGTCAAGGTCGGCGCTCTTGACGCCCGTGCTCAGGTCGAGCGTGCCTCCCGCGCGCACGACGTCGTCGGCCGTGACCTTGCCGCGGTTGCCGGCCGTGAGGTGGTCCGCCGGGACCGGGGGCACCGGCGTCGGCGGCGTCTGGGCCGCCACCAGGTGCCCGACGCCCCAGCGGGACGTGGTCTGGTAGCCCGTGCCCGACGGCTCGGCCCACGTGTGGACCGCGTACCGGGCGCCGCCACGGCCGTCGTTGACCTGGAAGTCGAGGCCCTGGAACGTGTCGGCCCCGCCGAACGGGACGTCGTCCTGCCCGCCGGACTGGCCGGTGAGCGCGACGGCCAGCTCGACCACGTAGCCCGTGTCGGTGCGTGCCGTGGCCGAGGTGAGGCGTTCTGCCTGCGCGGTCGCGTCACCCGTGCCGAACGACGTCTGGTTGTCCACCGAGATGCGCATCTGCGCGTCGTTGGGACCGTAGCCGCCCGCCTTGGTGTTGCCCAGGTCGAGGAACAGCTCGACCGAGTCGCGGTTCCACGGGTCGGAGGACGAGACGTCGATGACGGGGTCGGTCACCTGGTAGAGGACGTACAGGGTGTCGTCGCCCTTCCAGAGGGTCCGCACGTCGGCCTGTGCGCCGTCGGCCGCTCCCTCGACCGCCGTGCCCGTGTGGACGACGTTCGCCGTGCTCCACACGTCGTCGACGACGCCGTCCACCGCCGGGGCGTCGCCTCCGGCCTCGGCCACGTCGACCGTCGCGAGATTCTCGAGGAAGGTCAGCGTGCCCGTCGACCCCGGGCTGTTCCAGGCGCCGACGACGTCCGACCCGGCCAGGGCGCGCACGTCGAGCTGCGCGGTGCCGCCCTGGACGATCCCGCTGTGCGGGATGTGGATGACGGCTCGCCAGCCCGCGGCGTCGTCGAACACGACACCCGTGGCCCCGCCCGAGCCGACGCCGGCCTTGGTCAGGCCGTACGTCTGCCCGCCGTAGGCGACCTCGACCGCGTCCGTGGCGTCCGAGGCGACGGTGACCAGCAGCGTCAGGTGGTCGGGCGTCCAGCGGGGGACGAACGACCCGGCGCTGCTCGTCAGCTCCTGGGCCGGCTGGTTGCGCCAGTCGACCGCGTCGGCGGCGGACGCGTCGAGCGGCACGTCACCGCCGAACACGTTGGCCGCGGTGAGCAGAGGCGGCACCCCCGCGTCGTCGCCGACGGCGCCGAAGTAGGCGTACTTGGCCTGCAGGCCGCCGTCGAACAGCAGCGGCGCCTGCGCCGAACGCCACGAGCGGGCGTCGGTCAGACCCCACAGGGTCACCGAGAACAGGTCGTCCGCGTGCTTGCGGAACACGTCGAACGCGTCGCGGTACCAGTGGCCCTGCTTGATGAGGTTGCCCTCGGTGACGGGCGTGCCGACCGTCGCGTCGAGCTCGGTCACGGCCTGCTTCACGGGCAGGTCCTCGAACCGGGTCAGGGCCGCGTCCATGCCCGACGCGGGCGTCGTCAGGGACGAGTGGAACTGGTGGCCCACGCCGTCGACCGGGACGCCCGCGGCCAGCAGCCGCTGCACGAGGGCGTGGTAGCGCTCGAGCTTCGCGGTGTCGGTCTCGGTGTTGTACTCGTTGATGAACAGGGCGATCGGGCGGGCCGAGCCCGCAGCGGCGTACTGGTGGTTGAACGCCTCGTCCGCGTACTGGAACGCGAGCGAGAGGTACTCCTCGCCCAGCACCTGGTACCAGGGGCTGCGGCGCAGGCCGTCGTCGGTCGCGTTGTCCGAGATGACCTCGTTGGCGACGTCCCAGCCGACCATCGGGTTGGTCGCCGAGCCGAAGGGTCCGTAGTCACCCGCGATCGACGCGGCGACGTTGAAGATGTGGTCGTGCAGGCGCTGGCGCAGGAACTGCTTGTCGGCGTCCGACGACGTCAGCGGCGTGCCGTCGTCGCGCTGGAAGAACCACGCCGGAGTCTGGCTGTGCCACACCAGGACGTGGCCGTAGACGCGCAGGTCGTTGGCCTGCGCGTAGTCGAGCAGCGCCGTCGCGTCGGGGTTGCGGCGGAACTGGTGGTCCGCGTCGTACCAGGACTCGACCTTCATCGAGTTCTCGGGCGTGATCTGGTCGAAGTGGTGCAGGACCAGCTCGGACGCGTTGCCGGTCGTCTCGCGCGAGTCGACCGCCACGCCCATGCCCGGGATCGCGACCGAGTCCTTGAGCGGCGTCAGCGACGTGTCGACCACCGCGGGCTCGGGCACCCACACCTTCACCTGGTCCACGAGGAACGGCGAGACGTTGCCCGAGTTGTACTTCGCCTCGAAGTAGATCTGGCCCACGGTGTCGTAGGCGGGCATCGTGAACTGCCCGCCCACCTTGACCCAGCCGTCGTTGCGCACCTCGCTGATCGCGGCAAGGTTGGAGAACGCCTCGACGCCGCCCTTGACGGTGCGCGCCGACAGCGTCAGCGCACCGGTCGGCTGCCCCTCGGCGAACCGCACCCATGCTTCGAAGGCCAGCGTCGCGCCCGCGGTGCCCGACGTCGTGAGGTCGTACTGGATCCCGTCGCCGTCGCTGTCGCGGTCGGAGACCTGGGCCGCGTACGCGGACCCGTCCGCACCACCCGCGACGACGGCGACCGTCGGCGCGGTGGTGTTGGCCTGGCGCGGCGCCCAGCCCTGGAGCGTCTGGTCCTCGAACCCGGTGTCGACCAGGACGGTGCCCGGCTGCGGGCCGGTCGGCGTCGTCGTCGGCGTCGTGATCTCCACGTCGTCGAGCAGGTAGGTGTACGCGCCGCCGCCGGCCTGGTCGGCGCTGCCGATGTAGACCTTGGTGGTGGCCGGGTCGGCGTTCGCGGGGACCGTCCAGGAACCGCTGATCGTCGCCCACGCACCCGAGGTGACCGTCGTGTTGCCGATCCAGCCGTACGCGCCGGAGCCGTCGACGGACGCGAAGCTGACCCAGCGCACCTGCGTGTCGGGCACGCCGTCTGCCAGACGCACCTGGGCGGAGATCGTGTAGGTGGTGCCGGGGACGAGCAGGCCGGGCGTCGTCTGGATGCCCGTGAAGTCGCTGGCGCGGTCGTTGACCTGGAGCGCGTAGCCCGAGTCCTGCGCCGCGTAGGTGAGCGTGCCGGTGCCGCCGCCCGACTGCTGGAGGTTCGTGCCGAGCGTCTGGTCGTCGAAGCTCGCGCCCGCGACCGTGGTGACCTGCGCGGGAGCCGTCACCTCGACGTCGTCCAGCAGGAACTCGGCCGTGGCCGAGGCGGACTCGACGTACAGAATCGTCGGGGGCGAGTCCGGCAGCACCGTGTAGTAGCCGTCGAGCTTGACCCATGCGCTGTCGGTCACGTCGACGCGCGAGCCGACCCACGGGTACTCGTTGCTCGCGCCCGGCTGGTTGACGCCGAAGTTGAGCTGCGTGGCCGCCTGGCCCGCGACGAGCTTGACCCAGCCGGTCACGTGGTAGTCGCCCGCGGTGAACAGCGAGCTCACGTCGACCTGCGCGCCGTTCCACCCTGCCGTGCGGCCCGACAGCTTCAACGCCTGCGCGCCCGAGTGGGCGTCGCCGTCAAGCGTCGCGGTCGCGCCGCGGCCAGACCACGGTGCGGGACTCGCGCCCTCGAAGTCGCTGCCCAGCACCACGACGTCGGCGGCTGCCGCCGGCGTACTCGTGGCGACCAGCGCCGTGACCGATCCGGTCAGGGCGAGCGCAGCCGCCGTCAGTCCAGCGAAGAGTGCGCGACGCACGCCCCGCGCCTGGAAATTCCTCATCCCATCGCTCCCTTGCGAACAGCGGTCCCGCAGGGCCGCACACGAGCGCCGCCGTGCGCCCACGGTGTCGAGACTAGGTCTGGACACCCTTGTCGACAACGTTTTCGGCGGGTGTATCAGCTTGCGGACCGGGTGACTTTCAGGCGTCCGGGCGCAGGCCCCCGCAGCAGGGCTGCGCGGGGTCTGCGAGGTCTCCGTGCCCTCCCCGGCGTGTCTCAGGTGGCACCCGCCGCGGACGGACCCCTACCGCTCCCCCGCTACCGCGCCGTACCCACCGACGCCGCCGCGCTCACCTCGCCCAGCACGACGGCGTCCACGAGCTGCCGCGCCCACGCCAGCACCTCGGCACCGCGCAGGGGCTGCCCGCCGATGCGCGCCGTCGTCGGGAACGGCACGAGGAACGCGCGGATCGCGGGCTTGAGGACGGTGCCCGGGTACAGGCGCTTGAGCCGCAGCTGCGCCGACTCGGGCAGGTCCACCGGCGCGAACCGCACGTGCTTGCCCTGCGCGGTGACGTCCGTGAGACCCGCACGGCGGGCATGGTTGCGGAAGTCGGCGACGTCGAAGAGGGCGCTGGCGACGTCGGGCAGTGCGCCGTACCTGTCGACGAGCTCCGCGCGGACCTCGGCCAGCAGGGGCGCGTCCGTGGCGGCCGCGATCTTCTTGTACGCCTCCAGGCGCAGGCGCTCGGTCGCGATGTACGACTCGGGCAGGTGCGCGTCGACCGGAAGCTCGATGGTGACCTCGGGCTGCTCCTCGGGGGCGTCGCCGCGGAACGCGTGGACGGCCTCCCCCACCATGCGCACGTACAGGTCGAACCCGACCCCGGCGATGTGCCCCGACTGCTCGCCGCCCAGCAGGTTGCCGGCGCCGCGGATCTCGAGGTCCTTCATGGCGATCTGCATGCCCGCACCGAGGTCGGTGTGCGCGGCCATCGTGGCCAGGCGGTCGTGCGCCTGCTCGGTCAGCGGCCGCTCGGGCGGGTAGAGGAAGTAGGCGTAGGCGCGCTCGCGCCCACGCCCCACGCGCCCGCGCAGCTGGTGGAGCTGCGACAGGCCCAGCACGTCGGCGCGTTCGAGGACGAGGGTGTTGGCGTTGGAGATGTCGAGGCCCGTCTCGACGATGGTGGTGCACACCAGGACGTCGAGCTCCTTCTCCCAGAACCCGCGGATGACCTGGTCGAGCTGGTTCTCACCCATCTTGCCGTGCGCGACGCCCACCCGGGCCTCGGGCACGAGCTCGCGCAGGCGCTGCGCGGTGCGCTCGATGGACTCGACCCGGTTGTGCACGTAGAACACCTGGCCCTCGCGCAGCAGCTCGCGGCGCACGGCGGCGGCGATCTGCCGCTCCTCGTAGGCGCCGACGTAGGTCAGCACCGGGTGGCGCTCCTCGGGCGGCGTCTGGAGGGTCGACATCTCGCGGATGCCGGTCACCGCCATCTCGAGCGTGCGCGGGATGGGAGTCGCGGACATGGCCAGCACGTCCACGTTGGTGCGCAGCTGCTTGAGCGTCTCCTTGTGCTCGACGCCGAACCGCTGCTCCTCGTCGATGATGACCAGCCCGAGGTCCTTGAAGTGCACCTGGCCCGTGATGAGCCGGTGCGTGCCGATGACGACGTCGACCGTGCCGTCCTTGAGGCCCTGGAGGGTCGCCTCCGACTCGCGGGCGCTCTGGAACCGCGACAGCGCCGCGACCTTGACCGGGAACCCCTGGTACCGCTCGGAGAACGTCTCGAAGTGCTGCTGCACCAGCAGCGTCGTCGGGACCAGGACGGCGACCTGCTTGCCGTCCTGCACCGCCTTGAACGCGGCGCGGATGGCGATCTCCGTCTTGCCGTAGCCGACGTCGCCGCACACCAGGCGGTCCATCGGCGTCGGCTTCTCCATGTCGGCCTTGACCTCGTCGATGGTGGAGAGCTGGTCGGGCGTCTCGACGTACGCGAACGCGTCCTCCAGCTCGCGCTGCCAGGGCGTGTCGGGGCCGAACGCGTGCCCCTGCGTGGCCATGCGGGCGCTGTAGAGCCGGATGAGCTCCCCCGCGATCTCACGCACGTGCTTGCGGGCCCGCGACTTGGTGTTCTTCCAGTCGGCGCCGCCCATCTTGGACAGGCTCGGCGCCTCGCCGCCCACGTACTTGGTGACCTGGTCGAGCTGGTCCATCGGCACGAACAGCCGGTCCCCGGGCTGCCCGCGCTTGCTGCTCGCGTACTCCAGCACGAGGTACTCGCGCGTCGCGGCGTTCGCGCCCGCGCCGAGCGTGCGCTGCACCATCTCCACGAACCGGCCGACGCCGTGCTGCTCGTGCACCACGTAGTCGCCGGCGCGCAGCTGAAGCGGGTCGACGACGTTGCGGCGGCGGCTGGGCAGCTTGCGCATGTCGCGCGTGCCGGTGCCCTGACGGCCCGTGAGGTCGGACTCGGCGAAGACGGCGAGCCGCAGGTCGGGCGCGACGAAGCCCTTGCCCACGAGCGCGGGCAGCACGAGGACGACGCCGGGCTCGGGCAGCTCGTCGAGCACGGGCACGAGGCGCGCCGGGCAGTCGGCGGCCATGAGCTGCTCGGTCATGCGCTTGGCGGGACCGTGGCCCTCGGTGGTCAGCACGAGCCGCCACCCCTCGCCCTGCATGCGGCGCACGTCGGCGAGGGCGCGGTCGAGGTCGCCGCGGTAGGCCTCGACGTCGCGCGCCGCGACGACGTGCGTCCCCTCCGGAACGCTCGCGGATTCCTCTGGGACGCCGGCGTGCGGGGCGCCGGGGTGCGTCAGTGGTTCGGACGCCTCCGAGGCCTGCGGGTCCAGGCCGAACGCCGACAGCGTCCACCAGCCCAGGCCGCGGCGCGCGGCCACCTCGCGCGCGTCGGCGAGGGTCGAGAAGCTGGCCGACGACAGGTCGATCGGGGCCGCGCCGCCCGCCACGGCCCCCGTCCAGGCCGCAGCGAGGAACTCCTCGGTGGTCGCCACGAGGTCGTGCGCCCGGCGGCGCACGCGCTCGGGCTCGTCGAGCACCAGGAGCGCGTCGTCGGGCACCAGGTCCAGCACCGGCACCATGTCGTCGACCAGCACCGGGCCGAGCGACTCCATGCCCTCGACCGCGACGCCCGCCGCGAGCTTGTCGAGCATCTCGACCGCCCCCGGCATCCGCTCCACCAGCGCGGCGGCGCGCGCCCGGACGGCGTCGGTCAGCAGGATCTCGCGGCACGGCGGCGCCCACAGCCCCTGCTGCGCGATCTCGAGCGACCGCTGGTCGGCCACCGAGAACCAGCGGATCTCGCTGACCTCGTCACCCCAGAACTCGACCCGCAGGGGGTGGTCCTCGGTGGGCGGGAAGACGTCGAGGATGCCGCCGCGCACCGCGAACTCGCCGCGCCGCTCAACCATGTCGACGCGCATGTACGCGGCCGCCACCAGCCGTTCGGCGATCGTCGTCAGGTCGGCGCTGTCGCCGTCGTGCAGCGTGACGGGCTCGAGCTCGCCCAGCCCCGCGACCACGGGCTGCAGCAGCGCGCGCACGGGCATGACCAGCACGCGGATCGGCCCGGCAGGCCCGCGCGCAGCGGCCGGGTGGGCCAGGCGCCGGAACACCGCGATGCGCCGGGCGACGGTGTCGGCGCGCGGGCTGAGCCGCTCGTGCGGCAGCGTCTCCCACGACGGCAGCACCGCGACGTCGTCCGACTCCTCGTCGGGCAGGTAGGCGCGCACCGACGAGGCGAGCTCGTCGGCCTGGCGGCCCGTCGCGGTCACGACGACGAGCGGCCGGCGCCGGGACGCCGCGACCAGCAGCGGCGCCCGCACGCCCTGCGGCCCGACGACGTCGACGCGTCCGCGCGCACGGACGTCCTCCAGGGCGGCGGCCGCCCCGGGGTCGGCGAGGACGGCGGGGACGAGGCCGGTGAGGTTCACGAGTGACGCTCCGGGTCGAGGGATCCGCGCCACGGGGCCTCGGCGGGCTCGCAGGCGCACGACGACGTGCCCGGATCGTCCCCTGGGCAGGGCATCCGGGCTGCCGGTCCAGCGTACGCCGGGCCAGGAAGGATCGCGGAGTCCCGTTCCACGGCCCGGCGGCCACAGGCGTCAGCGAGGCCGCGTCGCCGCTCCCCGCACGTGCCGGGTGGTCCGTCGCCCCTCGCCCGGGCTCGCCTGCTCCTCCCACGCCGCCGCGAGGTCCAGGCTCGCTGCCACCACGACGAGCGCGGCCCCGGCCAGCATCCCCGCGCCGGCCGCGAGCACGCCCACGATGCCTCGCGGGGTGACGACGCCGGTGCCCGCTCCGGCCGCAAGAACCGTCACCACGACGACGCCGAGCGCGGCCATGACGAGCGGGGCGAGCACGGGCCGAGGGGCGACGTTCACGGTCGTCGTAGGCAGGTTCCGCGCGGGCAGGTTCCGCGCCGGCAGGTTCCGCGCACGGACGCAGCCACGCACCGCACGCACGGCGGCCGACGCGGCCGACGCGACGACCGCCACCATGAGCATCGCCAGCACGCCGTCGGCGAACAGGTGCCACCGGGCGAGCACGACCGCGGTGCCCACGCCCACGAGCGCCACGACCCCGCCCGCAGCGACGACGCGACGGCGCGTGGACGCGGCCGCGACGACGGCCACGAGGGCGGCGGCGGCGGACGCGCCGTGCCCGCTCAGCCGCGTCACGGCGAACGCTCCGCCCGCCGCACCCGGCAGCGGGAGCACCCCGGCCTTGACGGCCTCGACGGCCAGGTAGCCCGCCGCCGCGACCGCGGCAACCACACCCGCCTGGCGCCGGTCCCGCCTCGCGACGAGGACCGCCGACAGCACGGTGACGACGCCCAGGAAGGGTCCGGCGAGGTAGGCGAGACCGCCCCGCATCCAGTGCCAGACCCCGTCCTGGTAGCCCCCGACGGCGGCCACCGTCGCGGCGTCCCAGGCGCGCACGCGCGGCAGTGCGAGGTACGACGGTCCCGCTGCCACGAGGCAGGCCACGACGGCCGCGATCACGAGCGGCGTGCCGCACGAGCGCCACCGGGCCCGAGCCGTCGTGGTGGCGTGCGAACTCTCGACCTCGTCCACGCCGAAACCCTCTCAGGCGGGTGCCGTGTCGCCGTGACCCCGCCGGGCTTTTCACCCTTCCACTCGACATTTCGCCCGGAACGACACCGTTCCCGGACCCGAGCGGGGATTAGCGTTCCAGGTGGTGAGGCATCGACGAACGATGCACGGCAGCGGAGGGGAACATGACGCTGAGCAACGCCCAAGCACACGTCGTCGAACGGGCGGTCGCTGCTCGTGGCGACCGCCCGGCGCGCATCACGGTCGGCGCCGTGCCCGTCGACCTGTGCTCCGAGCCGATCGCCGTGACGGCGATCCGCGAGCGGTCCACGACCGACGACGCGACGCCGCCGCTCGCGGTCGTCTCGGTCAACCTCGACCACCTGCACTACTTCGGCTCGGGCGGCTACCTGCACGGCGCGTTCGGAATCCGGGAGGGTCGCAGCGCACCGCTCCACTGGCTCCACCTCATCGACGGCGCACCGATCGCGACCCGGACGGAGCAGCTCACCGGCACGCGCTGGCCGCGCCTGGCCGGCAGCGACCTGATCGGTCCGATCCTGCGCAACGCGGCAGCCGACGGCGTGAGCGTCGGGTTCGTCGGAGGTGCGCCCGAGACGCACCTGCTGCTGCGTCAAGCGCTCGCCGTCTCCCACCCGCACCTGCGGATCGCCGGCCTGTGGGCGCCGTCGCGCGCGGACCTGCTCGACGCCGACACGTCCCATGCGCTCGCCCAGGAGATCGCGGCGGCCGACGTCGACATCCTGGTCGTGTGCCTGGGCAAGCCGCGGCAGGAACTGTGGATCGACCGGTACGGCGCGCTGAGCGGCGCCAAGGTCTTCCTCGCGTTCGGCGCGGTCGTCGACTTCCTCGCGCACCGCGTCCGGCGCTGCCCGGACTGGATGGCGCGGCACGGGCTGGAGTGGGCGTGGCGACTCGCCCTCGAACCGCGGCGCCTCGCCCGGCGCTACCTGGTCAACGGCCCGGGCGCCTACCTCGCGGTGCGCCGCACCCCGCCCGTCGAGCCACCCGCGGACCGGTGATGATCCGTACAGACGTGCGTCGCTCGCACACCGCCGACGGCGCCGCGGTCGACGACCCGTCGGCGTTCGCCTTCCCTGCCGAGCGGCCGCCGCTCGGAACCGCCGAGGGTTCTGTGATCATCCCCGCCCACAACGAGGCGCAGGTGATCGCGCGGACCCTGCGCGCGCTGGCACCGCTGGCGGCCTCGCCGTCCGTCGAGGTCATCGTCGTGTGCAACGGCTGCTCGGACGACACGGCACAGGTGGCCCGGACCTTCCCCTGGGCCCGGGTCGAGGACACGCCCGAGCGCTCGAAGACCGCTGCGCTCAACCTGGGTGACCGGATCGCGACCCGCTGGCCCCGGCTCTACCTCGACGCCGACATCGAGGTCTCCCCCGCCGCCGTCCTCGAGACCTTCGCGGCGCTGACCGGGCCCGGCGTCCGCGCGGCGCGCCCGACGCACGCCTACGACATCTCCTCGGCGTCACCGCTGGTCCGCGGCTACTACCGCGCACGAAGCCGGATCCCGGGGCCCCTGCGGCTCTGGGGCGCCGGCAGCTTTGCCACGAACGAGGAAGGGCACCGGCGCCTGGGCGCGTTCCCGGCGGTGACGGCCGACGACTCCTGGTTCGACGCGCAGTTCTCCGAGAGCGAGAAGCAGATCGTCTCGACGACGCCCACGCGGGTGCGAACCCCGCGTACCGTCTCCGACCTGGTGAACGTCCTGTCACGTCAGCGCCGCGGCTACCTCGAGCTGCACATCCCTGCCGAGACCCGCTCACGGGGCACGGCCCTGACCGCGTCGATCCGTGGGCCACGGACCGCGCTCGACGCGATCGCGTATGCCGCGATCACCGTCGTCAGCCGTGCCCTCGCGGATCGCGCGATCCGGCGAGCGGGCGCACACACCTGGGAACGCGACGATTCGACGCGCGTCCGCAACGAAGATCGAGAGGCCTTCTCATGACAATCCTGTCTCCCTCGGAACCGCTCGCCAACGACTACGACTGCTGTGTCGTGGGCGCGGGACCCGTCGGGCTCGCGTTCGCGCTGGAGTCCGCACGAGCAGGGCAGAAGGTGCTGCTCGTCGACGCGGGTACGGCCACCTCGGGCAAGCGCGACGTCTCCGCCGCCCACGGCACCCGCACGCACATCGTCGACCCCGCTCGGCACGCCCCGATCGACCTCACGACACGCCAGGGCATCGGGGGGACGTCGTGGCTGTGGGGCGGGCGGTGCGTGGCGTACGAGCCCATCGACTTCCAGGAGCGCGACTACATCCCCGACAGTCGCTGGCCGATCGACTTCGACGACGTGCTCCCGTCGTACGCGGCTGCCGCCGAGCACCTGGACTGCGGGGCGGCGGAGTTCGCCTCGCCCCG
Organism: Xylanimonas allomyrinae; assembly: GCF_004135345.1. Taxonomy (NCBI): domain Bacteria; kingdom Bacillati; phylum Actinomycetota; class Actinomycetes; order Micrococcales; family Promicromonosporaceae; genus Xylanimonas; species Xylanimonas allomyrinae. The sequence continues at coordinate 25,184 of NZ_CP035495.1, read as the reverse complement.
GCCCGACTGGGACGGCCTCACCGAGTTCCGGATCTCGAACCTGGAGCGCTGGACGCGCCAGCCCGTGCTCGCCCCCGGGCTGGGCGCCCGGGTCACGTCCCACCCGCTGGTCAGCGCGCTCCTCGGCGCCCGTCTCGTCGACCTCGACCTCACCGACGACGGGTCCGTGGCCGGGCTCGTCGTCGAGCGCGCCGGCGCGCGGTTCTCCGTCACCGCCGGTACCTACGTCCTGGCGATGGGCGGGCTCGAGATCACGCGCTTCCTGCTGGGGGTGCAGCGTCGCCGGCCCGAGCTCTTCGGCGGCGTCGACGGGCCGCTCGGCCGCTACTACATGGGGCACGCCACGGGCAGCATCGCGGACATCGTCCTCGACGACCCGAAGCGCGCAGCCGACCTCGACTTCGTCCTGGACGAGCACGACACCTACATCCGCCGGCGGTTCACCTTGACGGAGGAGGCGCAGCGCGCGCACCGCGTGCTCAACACGAGCTTCTACCTGGACAACCCTCCGTTCTACGAGCAGGACCACAAGAACGCGACCCTGTCGCTGGTCTTTCTCGGGCTGCGCATCCCCGCCGTCGGACGCCGCATGATCGCGGAGGGGATCCGGCTGCGGCACATCGGCGAACCGCCGTACGCGATCGGCGCGCACCTGCTGAACATCGCACGCCGCCCGTGGCGGGCGGCCATCGACGTCCTCGACGTCCTCCGTCACCGCTACTGGTCCTCCGTCCGCAAGCCCGGCTTCATCCTGCGCAACGAGGGCGGCCGCTACGCGCTGCACTACCACGGCGAGCAGGTCCCGAACCCGGACTCCCGCATCACCCTGGTCCCCGGGACGACGGTCCCGTCCTGCGGGTCGACTACCGCTACGTCGAGCAGGACATCGACTCCCTGCTGGCCGCGCACGACCTGCTCGACAAGGAGCTGCAGGCGGCCGGCCTCGGGCACCTCGAATACCTCGCTCCCGACGAGCCGTCCGTGCGCGCCTTCGCGTGGGAGCAGTCGACCGACGGCTTCCACAGCATCGGGACGACGCGGATGAGCGCGGAGCCGGGCGACGGCGTGGTGGACAGGGACTGCCGTGTCCACGGCACCGACAACCTCTTCATCGCGTCGAGCAGCGTCTTCCGCACCGCGGGCGAGGCCAACCCGACGTTCTTCGCCGCCGCCCTTGCCGTGCGCCTGGCACACCACCTCGCCGACCGTGCGCCTGCGGCGCACGCCGACGCCGACGCCGCGTCGGCCCGCTGAAACAAGGGGGCTCCATGATCGACTCACCGCTCGCACACGCTCCCGCCGCGCGCGCGACCGACGGTCGGTTCGTGGACCCCGACGACCACGCGGACGTCGCGGTCGTCGTCGTGACGTACAACAGCGCACGTGATCTCGCCCGCCTCCTGGAGTCGTTGCGCCGGGAGGCGGGCGCACAGCGCCTGCGCGTCGTCGTCGCGGACAACGCCTCGGCCGACGGCACGCCGGCGACGGCACGCGCCCACGACGACGTCGTCACGGTCGAGACCGGCGGCAACCTCGGGTACGCCGCTGGCATCAACGCGGCGCTGCGTCACGTCGGCGACGCCGACGCCATCCTCGTGCTCAACCCCGACCTCGTCGTCGAGGAGGGGTGCATCGCCGCGCTCCGCCAGCGGCTCGCGTCGAGCGGCGCCGGCGTCGTGGTGCCCCGGTACCTCGAGGACGGCGCGGTGTTCACCTCGCTCCGGCGCGAGCCCTCGGTGCTCCGCGCGCTCGGCGACTCGGCGTTCGGCGAGCACTTCGCTCGGCGCCCGGGTGCGCTGAGCGAGTGGGTGCTCGACCGCCGCGAGTACGCCGCGGCGCACGAGGTCGAGTGGGCGACGGGTGCGGCGCTGCTGATCGACGCCGCGGTGGCACGCACCGTCGGCGACTGGGACGAGCGGTTCTTCCTCTACTCGGAGGAGACGGACTTCTTCCGACGCGTCCGCGAGGCCGGCGCCTCCGTCTGGTACGAGCCGGCCGCCGTCGTCCGCCACGAGCGCGGAGGTTCCGGCCACTCCGTCGAGCTCGACAAGCTCGTCACCGTCAACCGCGTGCGCTACTTCCGCAAGCACCACGGCCGGGTGGCGTCGGCCTCGTTCCGCGCGGTCACCGTCCTGCACCAGCTCGCCCGCGTCGCCTCGCCGGTCTACCGGCCCCTGCTCTTCTCGGTGGCCGACGAGTCGAGCTGGCCGACGTTGCCGAGGGCGCAACGGATCCCCGACGCGCAGCGCGTCTCGCAGGCCCGCGGAACGCTCGTGGTCGACGCGCGCCGCCTGCCTGAGGACGCCGCCAGCGCCGAGGCCGTCGCCACGACCGTCCGCGCCCTGGCGCCGTTTGCGGCCAACCCGCGCGTCCAGGTCGTCGTCGCACGCGCCGACGGGCTGCACGCCGTCGCGCCGGGAGGCGTCGCGGGCGAGGCGGCGGTGCCCCTCGGACCGGGCGCGGGCGGCCTCGCCGCGCCACCCACGCTCGTCGTCGAGGCGGGCCTCGCGCCGGACGCGGCGGCCGTCGTCGACACCCTTGACGCGTCCGAGGCGACCGGCGCGCCGGCCGCGCCACCGCACGAGTGGTGTCTCGACGACGCGCGACCGCTGGTGCGCCTCTTCACGCGGCTCGCTCCGGCGTCGCTGCGCGGGGGCCCGCGTCGCCGCGGATGTACTGCGTGCCGACGCCGGCCGACAGCGCGCTGACGTTCGCCCCCGGGGGCACCAGCCCCGTGGACACCAACCCCGTCCGCGTGCCCGTCCCCTCCTCCGTCGGCCGCCTGCACCGGGACAGCCGGCGCACGCCGGCGGACGACGCCCCGCTCACGCGCCCCGACGGCGGCACGAGGCCTCGGGTGCTGCTCGTCGCGCCCGCCGCCGACGGCGAGGACATCAGCGAGGCGTGGAACGCGTACCAGTGGGTGCGGCTGCTCGCCGAGGAGACCGACCTGACCGTGCTGACCTCGTGGAAGCGGGGGCACACGCCGCTGTCCCGGCAGCTTCCCGGCGTCCGCATCATCGAGTGGAGCGAGGCCCCGCTCGTGGGGCGGGTCGAACGCCTCAACAGCCTGATGCAGCCCGGCTACCCGCTGTTCTACTGGCGTGCGCGCCGCTGGATCAGGCGGCGGCTGGCGGCGGGCGAACGCTTCGACGTGGCCGCTCAGGTGATCCCCGTCGCGATGCGCTATCCCTCGCCGGCGGCCGGTCTGGGCATCCCGCTCGTGGTCGGGCCGGTCGGCGGGAGCCTGCCCTCGCCGGCGGCGTTCGTCGCCGAGGAGGGTGCGACGCCGTGGTACCAGCGGCTCCGCGCCCTCGACAAGTTCCGCCTGACCCACGATCGCGCGCTCCGCCGGACGTACGAGTCCGCGGCGTGCGTGATCGGGATCGCCCCGTACGTCGCGGAGTTCCTCGACGGGCTCGCCCTGCGGCGGTTCGAGGCCATGAGCGAGGTCGCCTTGCTCGACCTGCCGCGCGCGCCGCACGGGGTGCGCCCCGAAGGGCCGATCCGTCTGCTGCACGTGGGGCGCACCATCCGGACCAAGGGCCTGCGTGACGCGATCCGTGCGATGGCGGCGCTCCGCGACCTCGACGTCGTGCTCGACGTGCTCGGCGACGGCAACGACCGTGCGGCGTGCGAGGCACTGGTCCGGGAGCTCCGCCTCGACGACCGGGTCACGTTCCACGGGATGGTGCCCCGGGCCACGGTGCACGAGTTCTACACGCGAGCGGACGTGTTCGTCTTCCCGAGCTACCGCGAGCCGGGTGGCGGGGTCATCCTCGAGGCGCTCTCGTACGGGCTCCCCCTCGTGATCACCGACCGGGGCGGGCCCGCGTCGTTCGTGACCGACGCCTGCGCGTACCGCGTCCCGGCCGTGTCTCCGGAGCAGCTCAGCGCCGACTGCGCGACGGCGATCCGCGAGCTCGTCGAGAACGCGGACCTGCGCGTGCAGATGGGCGCCGCGGCACGCGAGCTGGCCGCGTCCACGCACCTCTGGTCGCACCGCGTCCATCGGATGCTCGGGCTCTTCGAGGAGCTCGCCGGTGCCGGCATCACCAGGACGGCACGATGAACGCGCGCACCGTGCTCCACGCCGTCCGGCACCGTTGGTACGTGTGCGCGCTCGTCTGCGCGGCCTTCGCCGTCTTCGGCGTCACGCAGATGCAGGGCGGCGGGACGTACTACAGCAAGACCGCCGTGTGGTTCAGCATCAACATGCCGCCGCCGCTGATGCCCGACAGCGGCGCGGACACCCCCGACGTCATCGCGTTCGCCGGTGCGATCGCCACCCAGCTCAACAACGGCCGCGCACCCGCCAGCTACTCGTCACCCGACGCCCCGTACTACGGCGCCGGCGTGCGGCAAGGCGTCCTCGTCGGCATCCGCGACGTGGGCGGCCAGTGGGCCAACTGGTTCACGCGAGCCGTCATCGACCTGCAGATCGTCGGACCCAGCGAGGAGTGGGTCACCCAGCAGCAGGACGGCCTCATGGCACGCATCCAGCAGGCCGTGCACCTGCGCAGCGCCGGATCGGACGAAGCGTCACCGGACACGGTGAACGTCCAGGTGGAGCAGTTCACCCAGGGCGTGGAGCACGTCGAGCCGTCGCTCGTCATGCGGGCGATGGCGTGCGCGGCACTCGGCCTCGCCGCGATTCTCGCCGGCGGCCTGGCATCCGTGGCGGCCGACTCCGCAGGCCACCGCATCACAGCCAGGCGACGCCCTCTCACCGCAGCGAACGAGTCCACGACCGAGAGCGAGACGAGTCACCCATGAACACCACTGAGATCTTGCGCGGCATCCTGCGACGCTGGTACATCGTCGCCATCGGGCTTGTGGTCAGCGTCGCTGGGTCCGTCGTCGTCTGGAACACCGTCCCGCCGACCTACGAACGGTCGGCGTCGCTCCTGCTGATGCCGGGAGCGGACCTGCTGCCCGAAGGGGCGTCCAACCCCTACCTCTACCTCGGCAGCCTCAGCACGGCAGCCGACATCCTCGCGCGCGCGTCTGCCGAAGGCCTGATCAGCGACCTGCAGCACGAGTTCCCCGGAGCCGAGTTCACGATCGGCAGGGACTACTCGACGTCCGCCCCCGTCGTCAGCGTGCAGGTGGAGGCCCCGACCGACGGCGCCGCCGCGGCCGGCGTCGACCGCGCCATGGCGGGAATCACGTCGACCCTGGGTGCCATGCAGGACGAGAGCAACATCGCGTCGAGCGAACGGATCTCCGTCCAGACGCTGTATGTCGACGGCGACGGCACCGTCAAGCAGCGCACGAGGATGACGGCGCTCGCCGCGACGGGCGTCGCGGTGATGTCCCTGTCCGTCGTCCTGGCGGCGCTCGTCGACGCGATGATCCTCAGGTCCCGGAGAAAGACCGCACGGCTCCCGCGGCGTGCGGCCGCCGGCCCCCGCGAGGCCGAAGCACCTGCGGGAGAGGACACGGAGGGCGACGCCATGCGAGGTGCCCGCAACATCATCCGGGACGACTTCGAAGCGCTGATCCGTAGTCAGAGATGAACGACTCGGCCCGCACCACACCCACGCTCGCCCCGCCCGCGGTCCACGCCTCCGCCACCGCGGCCGCGCTCGAGGGCGGGACCGTCAGCACGCGGACCCACGGCACGGCCGCGACGGCGATGCTGACCACATACATGGTGCTCCTCTACGCCATTCCCTCGAACCTGCAGTGGTCGCCGCTGGGCTCGCTCGGCAAGCCGTCGACCGTCTTCGGGATCGGCCTCCTGGGATGGTGGCTGCTGACCCGCTGGAACGCTCGCACCCGGCCCCGTGCCGTTCGGCGCTCTCCCGTCATGACGTTCTTCCTGGCCTTCTGCGTCGTGATCCTCGTCAGCTATGCGGCCGCCCTGCTTCGAGGCCAGCCCTCCGACCAGGTCGGATCGATCACGACGTCGCTGGTCCGGATCGCCTCGCTCGGCGGCGTTCTCGTGGCCGCTTCCCACGGCATCCGGACGCGAGCCGAGATGGTGCTGGTGTTCCGGCGGCTGACGATCACGGCGAGCATCCTCGCGGCCCTGGGGTACGCGCAGCTGTTCACGGGCTCGACGCTCGTCGGCTGGGTCTCGAGCCTCCCCGGGCTCGCCGTCGAGTGGGGCGGCACCATGGACACCAAGGGCGGGCTGCTGCGTGCGGTCGGCACGTCGACGCACCCGCTGGAGTTCTCCTCGTCGATGACGGCACTCCTGCCGATCACGCTCGCCTACGCGGCCCTCGCGCGCCATCAGCAGGTCCGGCATCCGTGGCGCCGCTACGTCCCGCCGGCGGCCGTCCTGGCGCTCCTCGTCCTGACCGTCTCGCGCTCGGCGATCATCGGCATCGTGATCGCGCTCCTCATCGTGATGCCCTTCCTGCCCCGCGCGTTCCGCAAGGTGTTCCTCACCGTGGGCGTCCTCGGCGCCGGCGCGCTCACGGTCGCCTACCCGCGCGTCATCCTGACCACGCTCTGGTCGTTCACCGGCGTCGCGGAGGACCCGAGCGCGCTGTCACGCACCACCGCGCTCAGCCGGGTACCCGAGTTCGCATGGTCCTCGCCCTGGTACGGAGCCGGGCTCGGCGCGTTCCTGCCCCGGTACTACATCTTCGACAACGCATGGGCACTCATGCTGATCGAGGCTGGGCTCCTGGGCGTGTGCGCCTTCTTGCTGATGCTCCTGTCGGGCGCCGTCGGCAGCCTCCGCACCGCGATGCGGAGCACCGACGTCGAAGGCCGGGCGCTGGCCGGCGCGCTCGCCTCTGCCGTCACGACGACGGCCGTTCTCATGGCGATGTTCGACGGGCTCAGCTTCACGATCTTCGCCGGCACGTTGTTCCTGGTGCTCGGGCTCGGAGTCGCCGTGCGACGCGTCGAAGCATCGAGCACCGTGGCATCGGGCACCGTGGCATCGGGCACCCCGGCATCAGCACTCCCGCGGTAGCGGCCCGACGGCGCCGCCACCGGGCGCAGGCAGCTACGCCCTGCTGCGGGCCGTCGCCGTGGCTCGGACCTCGTCCACCACCGCACGGAACTTCCGGGCACGAACCGTCCAGTCGTGCGCCGAGGCGAACACGGCGCGGCGATCGCGGTCCGACGCAGCGGGGGCGCCCTGACGCACGCGACGCACCACAGCGGCGACATAGTCGTCGACCGTCTCCGCGATGTGGATGTCGGGGCACGACAGCCAGCGCACCGCCGGGAGATCGGTCGCCACGACCGGCAGCCCGGCCGCAAGGTACTCGAGCGTCTTGAGCGGGAAGCTCCCCTGGTTGAACCTCGACTGCGTGTACGGCACCAGGCCGACGGCAGCGGACGGCAGGTGCCTCGGGAGCTCCGCGAAGGGGACCTCCCCGATCCACGACACCGACGGGTACTGCCGCAGGGCCTCGACGCGGGGGGCGACCACCGGGTCCGTGATCGGACCGATCATGACGAGCGGCACGCCGGCGACCGCGAGCGCGTCGACGATGTCGAAGTCGATGCGGGTGTTGATGGTGCCCATGAGGACGGCAGGCGCCGCGTCGGTGGTCGGCTGCGCGCCGACGGCCTGCCGAGCCACCGTGCCGAACAGCGACGTGTCCGCGCCGAACGGGATCAGCTCGACATCGTGGCCCGCCGACTCGAGCTGGTCCGCGATCAGCGGGTTGGCGGCGATGACCGCTCGCGCGTGCTCCAGCAGCCGCGCCTCGTTGCGGGCGATCCGATCCGGGTCCAACCCCGCGATCGCCGCGAGCCCCTGCCAGTCGTCCTGCGCCCAGTAGACCGTCGGCGCATCCCCGACCAGCCCCGTAACCGGGAGCAGGACGTTCCCCTCGAGCAGGACGGCCGAACGGGCCGTCAGGGCACGCAGGGCCCACCGAACCTGTGCGGCCAGGAGCCGACGACCGAGACCCTCGTTTGCGCGAGAGTTCAGGAAGGGCGGCCGGTAGGGCCGCAGCACGTGGACGTTCCCGTGCTGCTCGAGAAACCGCCGCGGACCGTGCCCCGGCCTCGGCACCACCGGAGGATCGACGTACAGCACGCGCCCGAACTCGGAGATCGCGGCGGCAAGCTGGTGGTCAGCCATCCGGGCGTCGGTCCAGTGGTTGGCTGCCATGACCACCAGGACCTCGTCGCCGAGCGCGCCGCTCACGAGGACGGCTCCTCGACACCGTTCGGCTCGCGGCCGGGCGTGGACTCCGGTGCGGCCACGTCCGCGAGGAGGGATGCCGACCCGGAGTCGTCGTACGCCTCGATCTCGGCCAGGCCGACGTTCCACGTCGTGCCCGAGACCGACGTCACCGTGAACCGCACCGACGACGTCGTCCGCCTCGGGAACGTCACCACGGTCGCCGAACCATCATTGGCAAGAGCCGGCACCGCCACCATCGACCCGTCCGAGAACGTCAACGTCCCACCCAGCACCTGATCGGACCCATTCGGACGATCGAACAGCACGATCCGGTCGAGCACCTGCGGCGCCGCCCACGACAGCTCCAGCCACGCACCCGGACCCTGACCCTCCGCAGCCCACTCGGCACTCCAGTCACCCGGATACCCGTCCACCACACCATCGACCGCCTTGACCGCCTCCTGCCCCGCAGCCTGCGACGAAGCACGAGCAGACGCACCACGCGCCACGTTCCCCGTCGGATCCGGCGTCGGGTCCGGCGTCGGGGTCGGGTCCGGGGTCGGGGTCGGGTCCGGCGTCGGGTCCGGCGTAGGCGTCGGGTCCGGCGTAGGCGTCGGGTCCGGAGTCGGGCCCGGGTCGGACTGGCTGTCGTACGCCTGGATCTCGGCCAGGCCGACGTTCCACGTCGTGCCCGAGACCGACGTCACCGTGAACCGCAACGACGACGTCGTCCGCCTCGGGAACGTCACCACGGTCGCCGAACCATCATTGGCAAGAGCCGGCACCGCCACCATCGACCCGTCCGAGAACGTCAACGTCCCACCCAGCACCTGATCGGACCCATTCGGACGATCGAACAGCACGATCCGGTCGATCACCTGCGGCGCCGCCCACGACAGCTCCAGCCACGCACCCGGACCCTGACCCTCCGCAGCCCACTCGGCACTCCAGTCACCCGGATACCCGTCCACCACACCATCGACCGCCTTGACCGCCTCCTGCCCCGCAGCCTGCGACGAAGCACGAGCAGACGCACCACGCGCCACGTTCCCCGTCGGATCCGGCGTCGGATCCGGCGTCGGGTCCGGGGTCGGGGTCGGGTCCGGCGTCGGGTCCGGCGTAGGCGTCGGGTCCGGCGTAGGCGTCGGGTCCGGAGTCGGGCCCGGGTCGGACTGGCTGTCGTACGCCTGGATCTCGGCCAGGCCGACGTTCCACGTCGTGCCCGAGACCGACGTCACCGTGAACCGCAACGACGACGTCGTCCGCCTCGGGAACGTCACCACGGTCGCCGAACCATCATTGGCAAGAGCCGGCACCGCCACCATCGACCCGTCCGAGAACGTCAACGTCCCACCCAGCACCTGATCGGACCCATTCGGACGATCGAACAGCACGATCCGGTCGATCACCTGCGGCGCCGCCCACGACAGCTCCAGCCACGCACCCGGACCCTGACCCTCCGCAGCCCACTCGGCACTCCAGTCACCCGGATACCCGTCCACCACACCATCGACCGCCTTGACCGCCTCCTGCCCCGCAGCCTGCGACGAAGCACGAGCAGACGCACCACGCGCCACGTTCCCCGTCGGATCCGGCGTCGGATCCGGCGTCGGGTCCGGCGTAGGCGTCGGGTCCGGCGTAGGCGTCGGGTCCGGCGTAGGAGTCGGGTCCGGCGTAGGCGTCGGGTCCGGAGTCGGGTCCGGGTCGGACTGGCTGTCGTACGCCTGGATCTCGGCCAGGCCGACGTTCCACGTCGTGCCCGAGACCGACGTCACCGTGAACCGCAACGACGACGTCGTCCGCCTCGGGAACGTCACCACGGTCGCCGAACCATCATTGGCAAGAGCCGGCACCGCCACCATCGACCCGTCCGAGAACGTCAACGTCCCACCCAGCACCTGATCGGACCCATTCGGACGATCGAACAGCACGATCCGGTCAATCACCTGCGGCGCCGCCCACGACAGCTCCAGCCACGCACCCGGACCCTGACCCTCCGCAGCCCACTCGGCACTCCAGTCACCCGGATACCCATCCACCACACCATCGACCGCCTTGGCCGCCTCCTGCCCCGCAGCCTGCGACGAAGCACGAGCAGACGCACCACGCGCCACGTTCCCCGTCGGATCCGGCGTCGGATCCGGCGTAGGCGTCGGGTCCGGCGTCGGGTCGGACTGGCTGTCGTACGCCTCGATCTCGGCCAGGCCGACGTTCCACGTCGTGCCCGAGACCGACGTCACCGTGAACCGCACCGACGACGTCGTCCGCCTCGGGAACGCCACCTCGGTCGCCGAGCCGCCGTTGGCAAGAGCCGGCACGACCACCGTCGAGCCGTCCGAGAACGTCAACGTCCCACCCGTCACCTGATCGGAGCCGTTCGGACGATCGAACAGGGTGATGCCGTCCAGCGTCTGCGGGGTGGCCCACGAGAGCTCCAGCCAGGCGCCGACGCCCTCGTCGACCGACGCCCACTCCGCACCGGAGTCGCCCGGATACCCGTCGACGACGCCGTCGATCGCGCGAGTCGCACCGGACCCGATCGCCTCCGAGGACGCGAGGACCGTGGCACTGCGCGCACGGTTGGGGCCGTCGTAGGGCGCCGGTCCCGGTTCGGGGTTCAGCTTGGCGATCGGCGGCGCCGTGTACTGGCGCTCGTTCCAGTCCTTGGTGGCACCTTCCGGGCATTCCTCGGCGGTGCACAGCAGCGGGTCGTGCACGGCGTACGCGAGCAGTGCCTGGGTCTTCGCCACGAGCGGGGCGCCGGTGACGTTCACGGGCTCTTCGCCGACGTCGTACCCGCGGTAGGCCGTCACCTCGCCCTGGAAGCCGATGAGCGCCGCGAGTGCGAAGCGACCGGCCGACTTGTGATCGGCGTGGTCCCAGCCTCCGGGGGTTGCGTCCTGCACCAGGACCTTCGTCGGGGCTGCCGCGTCGATGATCGCGGCGATCGTGTCGATCAGGCCCTGACGCGTGTACGACGCGGAGGAGTCCACGGCGTCGATCTCCGCGATGCGGCTGCCCCAGAGCCGGCTCATCGACTGATAGCCGGTCGACGGGTTGCCCTCGCCCGTCACGCCGCCGTCGGGGAGCCGTAGGAAGTAGCTTGTGATGCGGCCGTCACCGGGGCTGGTCCGCACCGCCACGGCATGTCCGTCGACGTTCCTGGTCGTCTGGTCCCACGCGCCGGGCACGCCGATCATCGTCGAGTAGGCGGCCTGGGAGCCCTGTTCCCGCTCCGCCCAGTAGACGCCGTCACGGCCGTCGTCGCCCGCGGTCAGGAAGACGCTCGTGACGCAGGCGCCGGCGTCGATGTCCGTCAGCAGGTCAGGGTTCATGAAGAGCAGGTCGTCGTCCTGGTGGGCCACGATCACGGCGACGGAGCTGGTGCACCCGGCGGCGGATGCCGCGGGGGCGCCGATGAGCCCGCCGGCGGCCAGTGCGGCGGCGGCCAGGGCGGCGATCGTCCAACGTCCAACGGGCTTCAACATGATGTGGCGTCCCTCAGTGCAATGCGTGTGGTGGTCTCGACGACGGATCGCAGCACGGCCGCGTGGCCGGCGATCATCGTCTCTTTGCGGAACCGCGTGGGGATGCCCCCTGCGGTGCGAGGCAGCGAGGCCGCCTCGAGAAGCCCTGCGGCGAAGCTGTCGCGGTTGGCTTGGGTGCGGGCGCGTCGCGCCCGTGCGATCGTGCGGGCCGACATGTCGGCGTTGGCCCGCGGCACGAGGACGCCCTTGGCCTCGGACGCCGCGACGAGCTCGCGCGCGAACCCGACGTCCGAGAGCACGACGGGCAGCCCGCAGGCAGCGGCCTCCACCGCTGCCACGGGCCCGCCTTCGGCGAACGAGTCGAGGGCGAAGATGTCGCCGGCGCGCAGGACGACCTGTGCGTCGCTGTCGCCGAGAAAGTGCACGCGCGACCCGCGGGGGTGAAGGCGGCGCAGCACGTCTGCGCGGCGGACCTCCAGCCAGCTGTTGGTGGCGCCGGCCACCACCAGCCGGAGGCGGGCGTCGGCCTCGGAGGCGAGCAGGAACGCGTCGACGAGCCCCCGAGGGTTCTTCTGGTCGCTGAACCGCTGAAGGCTCACGACGAGCCTGTCCTCGTCCTCGAACGCGACCCCGAGCGCAGCCGCCAGTCGTGCTCTCGCGTCGGCGATGTCACGTCCGGTGGCCAGCTCCGGGGACTCCACGCCGTTCACGACGACGTCGATGGACGTGTCCGGGTACCTGGCCGCGAAGAACTCCCGGGCCGACTCACTCACCGCCATCGCGGCCGGGCACTCGGCCATGAGCGTGTCGAGCGTCCGCCACCCGGCCGCGTCGAGGTACGACTCCATCGCGTGGAAGACCGGGACCGTCCGGTGCGCCTGCGGCGTCAGCGCGGCGACGACGTCGGGGTCGACGCGGTGGAGCTGGATCACGTCCGGGTCGCGTGACTCGACGAGGTCCGCGAGGGCGGCCGTCGGCACGACGGTGACGGGCACTCCTGCCCGGACCAGCTCCTCGGCGGTGCGTCCGCTGCTGGCACAGACGACCTCGACGGCGACGCCGTGGCGACCGAGCCCGAGCGCGAGGGTCGCGACGACGGTCTCGATGCCGCCGTTGTCGAGTCCGCCCGCCACGAGGAGGCAGCGCACGTCGCGCGGGGCCGGTTCGACGCTCGGGGCCGGGCGCACCGGGCCAGGGGCGGGTTCGCGATGCGGGATGCGCGGCAGTGTCTGCCCGAACGCGAGCAGGTCGACGAGCCGCATCCACAGCCCGAATCGGTGGTGCGGCGGGACGGCGTCGGTGACGACGGTCGCGGCCCGGACCAGCAGGTCGGCGATGCGCCACGTGAGGCGACCGAAGAGGGACGGACCCCTCTCACCCCTGGTCTCGCGCACGTGCCCTGACGCGCGCGCCGAAGCGCCGTCGGCGGGGAGCCGTCGCTGCCCGGTCACCGCGGCACCGCCTCGGCATGCTTCGGCGTGGACGCCGCGATGACCCGCCGATACAGGTCCCGGTACCGGAGCTCGTTCGCGATCGGGTCGACGAGCCGCCCGGCCGCTGCGGCGCGCGCGTTCGCCGCGGCCTGGTCGTGGGGCGCGCTCAGGAACTCCTCGAGCACCCGTGCGGCCTCGGGCACGTCTCCTCCCGCGACCACGAGCCCGCCGGCGTCGCGTACCCACGGGGACAGCCGCATGACGTCGGCGACCAGCACCTGCAGTCCGAGGAGCATGGACTCCACGACCGAGACGCCGAACACCTCCCAGCGGGACAGCTGCACCAGCACGCGCGCCGAGCGGAGCACATGTTCCTTCTCGGCACCGTAGACCGGCTCGTGCAGGGTCACGTTCGGTGGCAGGTCGAGTCCGTCGACGGAGGGGTGCGGCGGCCCGTACAGGTCGAAGCTGCGGTGCGGCAGGGCGCGTGCGATGCCGACGACGTGGTCGAGGCCCTTGGGGATGACGTCGAGACGCCCCAGGTAGACGACGTCGTGCTCGAAGGACCGATCGGCGAGGGGGGCGTCCGCACATGGGCGGATCGCGTCGACGATGTTCGGGATCACCGCGCAGTCGACGTGCCGTCCGGCGATCCGGGCGACGTCGTCGGCCTCGGCCGGCACGACGACGGCGGCGGCTGCCGCGCCGCGGACCTTCCAGCGCTCGATCGTCGACCGGTAGAGGCGTTTGCGCGCGTCGTGCCGCGCGAGGACCTGGGGGGCGTACCCGCCGTGCGGCGTGATCACGTACGGGACCGAGCGCGTCCGGGCCCGCAGCGCGAGCAGGGCCTGGGCAGGCGAGTTGACGGAGTGCAGGTGGACGACGTCGACACGGTTCCTCGCCAGCGAACGGATCGCGTCCTTGAAGGTCGTGAGCCGGATCTGCCCTGCCGTCAGCGCGGGCGCCTCCCCCGCGGCCGCGGCGTCCCCGGCGACGACGTCGACGTGGTCCGCGAGGGGGACGTCCTCGATCACGACCATGGTGACCTCGTGGCCCTGGAGCGCCTGGACCCGCGCGAGCGCCCACGCGGCCTGGTTGTCCCCGTTCACCGTTCGCGGGCTTGCCTTGGCGCCGACGTGCCACACGCGCAGCGGAGCTTCGTCACCCATGGCCGACCCTCCCCAGGTCTGCCTCACGCTCCGGGACCGTGATCGGTGCCATCGCGGCGAGCGGTTCCGGCTCGGTGGCCGCCACGCCGGTCCCGTCCTGACCCGACCCCGGCTCGCGGAACAGGGCGAGCTGCCGGCGAGCCCACGGCCAGACGAGGACCGCGAACACCCCGACGGCGGCGAAACCTCCGACGAGAAGAGCGGCAACGGACCCCTCGATGAGGTGACGCGTGAGCAGCGCGACGGCGATCGCGGGCACGGCAGCCGCCGTCGGCCACACCGACCGCCCCAGCACCTCGCGCCGGTGGGCGCCGCTGCGATGCAGGACGACCAGGTACGCGGGCAGGATCACGACCACCGCGATCACGAGATGCACCCAGGCGGCGCCCACGATGCCGTAGACGGGCGTCACGAGCACCATGCTCCCGACGAGCCCGACGAGCCACAGGATCTGGATCCACAGCACCGACGTCGCGTTGCCCGAGGCATAGAGATACCCGGTGAAGACGTCGAACACCACACGCACGGCCCCGAAGAGACCGAGCGCCGCGAGCACGGGAGCGGCGGGCATCCACTTGTCCCCGTACACGACCGAGATCAGCGGTCCGCTCAGCGCGGCGAGCAACCCGCCCGCGAGCAGCCCGCCCGCCCAGCCGACGGCGACCACGACCCCGAGCGCCGTGGCCCCGTTCCCGGCACGGGAGAAGTAGGGCAGCGAGATCGATCGCACGCTCTGCGAGAGCGCGTTCATCGGCCAGCCGGAGATGTTGAAGGCCAGCACGTAGAAGCCGAGCGCTGTCGTCCCTGCGACGTGGGCGAGGATGACGTTGTCGATGTTCATCAGGCCCCACGCGAGGAGGTTCGCGGCGGCGATCGGCAACCCGAACCCCAGGATCGGCCGAAGCCTGGTGCGGTCCAGCCCGTACCGGGGCGTGACCCGGGCGAGGAAGAACTGCATGGTCGACGAGACCACCTGCGCGGCGACCCGGCCCAGGGCGAGCCCGAGGACGCCGAACCCCGCGAAGACCAGCACCAGCGTCACCGACGTCGAGATGACGAAGTCGACGGCGCCGACGAGGAACAGGGCACGCTGCCGGAAGTTGCGCAGCAGGATCGAGTAGGGCACGAGGCTGATCGAGCCGAGCACCAGCGTCAGCGAGAGCACCGCGATGGCCGGGGCGGCCTCCCTGCTGCCGAGGAGCGACGCCAGCGGGACGCTCACGGCCATCGTCACCGCCGTCGTCGTCGCACCGCTGACCAGGCCGAGCGTGGCGATCGTCGGCGCGATCTTCTCCGGCTCCTTGCTGCGCACGAGGTCCGCGGAGAGCCCGAGGTCCGCCACCGTCATGAGGATGGACTGCACCGTCAGGGCGACCGCGTAGACGCCGAACTGCTCAGGCGCGAGGACGCGCGCGAGGACGATCCCGACGGCGAAGCTGCCCAGCCGCAGGATGATCGAGCTCATCGCGCTCCATGCCGCCCCGTGCACGGCCTTGGACCGCAGGGAGGTCTCGGCGCCGGTCATCGCGCCTCGTCGCGAGAACCGCGACACGCTGCCGAAGCCAGGGCCGCCCTCGGAGCGCGCCGGAATGAAGTGACCACCCGACGAACCTACGGGCCGAAGGCTCGCTCATCGGACGGCAGATCAGTTTTCCACCCGGCACACCCGGGTGAATTCCCCCGCCCGCGGGGGGCCCGGCCTCAGACTGCGGAGGAGAAGTCGGGCGAGTTCGCCGCGAACACTCCCGCGACCACGAGAAGGACGATGACCAGCAGAATGATGGCAACGCCGACCGCCCCGAGCACGAGGCCCGCGATCGCCATCCCACGCCCGTTCTGGCCGCTCGTGCGGACGCGCGAGAGGCCCATGAACCCGAGCACGACGGCCGCGATGGAGGGAAGCAGAGGCACGAGGCTCAGGCCGACGATGCCGCACACGAGCGACGCGATCGCCAGTCCGTCCGTACCAGGTCCGGGTGCGTACGCCGTGGGTCCGTACGCCGCGTAGCCGGGCTGTGGCGGGTACTGCTGCTGGGGCTGCTGGCCGTAGGGCTGCTGGCCGTAGGGCTGCTGGCCGTAGGGCTGCTGGCCGTAGGGCTGCTGCTCGCCGTAAGGCTGCTGCTGGCCGTAAGGCTGCTGCGAGTAGGGCGGCGGAGGAGTCGTGCCGTAAGGCTGCTCGCCGGCGGGCGCGTACGGGTCTGGCAGCTCAGGCTCGCTCGTCATGCTCGGATGTTACCGCCCGGTGCGCGCGTGGAACCGGCCCTGGGCGGCCAGCAGTCCCTCGATGATCACTTGCTCGACGGCGTCCGCGGCGTCGTCGATCAGGATCGGCAGGTCCTTCTTCTCCGCGGCGGAGAAGTCGCGCAGGACGTGGTCCGCGGTGTCCATCCGCCCCGGGGGGCGCCCCACGCCCACGCGAACCCGCACGTAGTCCTTGGTGCCGAGCGCCTTGGTGATGTCACGCAACCCGTTGTGGCCGCCCTCGCCGCCGCCTGCCTTGAGCTTGATGGTGTCGAACGGGATGTCGACCTCGTCGTGGACCACCAGAACGTGCGCGGCGTCGACGCCGTAGTACGCCGCCAGCGTGGCGACGGGGCCGCCGGAGACGTTCATGTACGTCGTCGGCTTGGCGAGCACGAGGCGCGGTCCGGGACGCCCGCCCGGCAGCACGCCGAGCCGGCCCTCACCGGCGACGGCCTGCGCACGCGGGTGCCGTGAGAACCGCACGCCTGCCCGCTGCGCGAGAAGGTCGAGCACCATCTGCCCGACGTTGTGCCGGTTGCCCGCGTACTGGGCGCCCGGGTTTCCGAGCCCGACGACGAGCCACGGGTTGTCGCTCACAGGACCTCCTGGGAGGGGACGGGGGGCATGCGCGAGGGCGCCCGGAACCGAACGGTACCGGGCGCCCTCGGACGATGTGCGGGAGCGTCAGCTCACTCGGCGGCGGCGGCTGCCTCGGCCTCGCCGGCCTCCTCGCCGGTGGCCTCGCCCTGCGGCTCGGCGACGGTCACGACGGCGTGCTCGCCGTCGACCAGCAGCGAGACGTTGGCGGGGAGCTTGACGTCGGCGGCGGTGATCACGCTGCCGGCGGTGAGGCCCTCGATCGAGACCTCGATCGACTGCGGCAGGTGCGTGGCCTCGGCCTCGACGTGCAGCGTCTGCGACTCGACGAGGTGGATGGTGCCGGGGGCCGACTCGCCGACGACGACGACGGGGATCTCGACCGAGATCTTCTCGCCGGCCTTCACCACGAGCAGGTCGATGTGCTCGATCACGGTGCCGATGGCGTCACGCTGGACGTCCTTGACGACGGCGAGCTGGGCCTTGCCGTCCAGCTCGACCGAGAACAGCGCGTTCGCCTGGCGAAGGGCGAGCGCGGTCTGGTGGCCCGGGAGGGCGACGTGGACCGGGTCGCCGCCGTGGCCGTAGAGGACGGCGGGGATCTTGTCCTCGCGGCGGATGCGACGGGCGGCGCCCTTACCGAACTCGGTACGGGCCTCGGCGACGAGCTTGATCTCAGCCATGGGGGGAACTCCTGACGATTCGCTGGTGGTGCCGCTGGGCAACCAGCGGAAGTCTTCTTCGAATGGGCGGTCGCGTCGGCGCGGGACGCGAGACGGACGCGCGCGGGGCGCGGCAGCAGTGGTGTGAATCACCGTGCCGGACCGCCCAGTCGATCACGGAGTCCGCGTAGCGACGCGGCCAGACCCTGTGGTGCGGCCGCTGCCCGCCTGACATCCCTCGCCGAGGCAACCTGGATACTGTACCCGTCCCGGGGGAGGACCCGCTACATCCGCGTCACGGCGCGAGAAACGCCGCTGGAGATGCCGTGCACGCATCGATGCGCCCGGGCGCCGACTCCACCTCGGCACCGCTCCGGCGGTTGTGGCCGGGCCGCCGTCCAAGACCACGGCCCGGCCACAACTGCGCGCCCCGTCAGCGACGCGCGCCCGCGACGAGACGACGGCGAGCGATGACGACCAGGAACACGCCCCCGGCAACGAGGACGAGCGCGGCGAGCGCGCCGAGCGGCGACATTCCCGTGCGGGGCAGAATGCCGGAGTCCGAGGAGTCGGCGGTGGGCTGACCGGCCTCCGTGCCGGCGCTCGCCTCGGGGGTCGGCGACGGCGAGGCGGGCGGTTCGCTCGGGGACTCGGTCACACGGCCGGGCTCATCGAGCGCGACGGTGACGACGGCCGGCGTGGACCGGACGGGTGCGTCGCCGTCGGGCGAGGCGCCCCCTGCCGTCGCGGTCGAGGTCACCTCGCCCGCCGCCGCGTCGGCGGCCGAGACGACGTAGGGTCGCACGGCTGTGCAGGTCGTCGACGCTCCAGGCTCGAGCGCGGCGTCGTCGCACGTCACGCTGCCCGCGATCGCGTCCTCCACGAGGATTCCCGTGAACCGGACGGCTCCGGTGTTCCTGACCGTGTACCGGAACTGCACGGTGTCCCCGGCGCTCACCGCACCGTCCGCGTTGACGTCGATCGTCGTGGCCGTGGTCTGGATCGCGAGACGCTGCGCCAGGTGGGTGACGGTGCAGCTGACCAGCGTGCCCGGCTGGACGTTCACCGCGTGCGCGACGTTCGCGGCGATCGGCGTCGTGGCGCTCATCTGGCCGGCGTCCGGCGAGCACTCCCATTGCTGGAGGTAGAGGCCCGGGCTGCCGTTCGGCACCTGCGTCGCGAACGTGACGTCGTCGCCGGCAGCCGAGGGCAGGAACCTGATGACGGGCGAGGCCGCGCTCGTCTCGCTCGGCGTCGTCTCCGCCGACGTCAGCGTCGTCCCCGCCTCGCTGCGCACGCTGGCCTCGGCGACGTCGCCCGCGTCGGGCGAGACGATCCGTGTCGTCACCTGGACCGCCGACAGCTTCACACCGATCGCCACCGCCGCACCGGAGAGCGCACCGAGACTGTCCGCACTCTCGATGATCGCCATCGGTCTGGTACCGGGGACGCCGATGCCCATCACGGCGCCGGGCCGGGGTCCGGACTCGGCGGCCGTGCACACGTAGACGTCCTGATCCAAGCCGAGTGGAGGGTCCAGCGACTCGTGAGGTCCTCCGGGGCAGGCATCGCCCTGGTCGCCCTGCAGCGGGCGCACGTTCACGAGTTTGACCGAGCCCCCGGCCGTCGACAGGATCGACCCAGCGTCCGCGAAGACGATCGGGGGTGGCGCCACCAGGTCTCCGGTCGGCCCCACCGCCTGCGCCGCCGCGACGCTCAGGCCGGTCTGAATGTACGTGGGGTGCCCGCCGATCACCGCGACGTCACCGGCGATGCCCAGGTAGCCGCGCCCGCCGAGATAGCCGTCACCGACCGGCACGGGACCGGCCGAGGCGCCCTGCACTTGCAGCAAGAGCGAGACGACCGACCCGTCAGGCAGGCTGACGTGGATCGTGTGCGCCTCAAAGGTCCTCTCCGGCGAGACCTCGGCCAGGTCGATCCAGCAGATCGTGTCCGCATGCAACCCCGTGCCCGGCTCCGCAAAGCTGCAGGTCGTGTCGATCGGCACGAGCGGCTGCCCAGAAGGCACTGCGGCGGGAACGCCCGTGGCCGGGGCGCCGGCCGCCGAGGATGCCGCCAGGGCGGTGGCCCCGGTCAGTGCCAGTACGCCGACCGTCACGATCGCGGCCGCCCTGCGCCATGGAATCTCGCAGCGCTCTCCCGCGCCGCCTTCTCGAATGCTCATCGTGCTCTCTTCATGCTGAGTGGCGTTCTGGACGCCTCTGCGAGCCTTCGTGTGCGGCGTCGCCCGAGGTGGAGTTCAGGGACGCATGCCCTGGGAATGCGTGCTTCGCTTCCGCACGCGCACATCGAACGTACAAACCGATTTCGAACCATTGGCACGCATCGGCGCAGAATGATGCCATTTGGCACTCGGAGGACGACATTTCGCCCATTTACGACATTCGAGGGCGTTGATCGATCGTCAGCCTGGCGCAAGATTGCGCTTCCTTCGTGCGGCAGGCTCCACGCACCGACGGGCCGCGGCGCCCGGTGGCGCCCGCCCGGGACCAGCCCGCAGGCAGCCAGGAGCCGACACGTGGGTCGCTGCGGGGCGCCGCGCCATCGCGCGTCGCACGCCCCGTCTGGCGCCGCAGACGACGCGGAGCGCGGCTGTCAGGAGGTTGACGACCGCGCTCCGCGCCGGTGCATACTCGCTGCGGGCCGGGGCGCTTCCTCGCCCCCGGACCCGCGGTTCTAGCTGTTGCCGTCGAACAGGCTCGTGACCGACCCGTCGTCGAACACCTCGCGGATCGCGCGCGCCAGCAACGGCGCGATCGACAGCACCGTCAGCTCCGCGAACCGCTTGGCGGGGTCGATCGGAAGCGTGTCGGTGATGACCACCTCGGTCGCTCCGCACTCGTGCAGGCGCTGCGCGGCCGGCGGCGAGAGCACGCCGTGCGTGGCGGCGACGAGCACCGACTTGGCGCCGGCGTCGAGGATGACCTTGACCGCCTCGGCGATGGTGCCGCCGGTGTCGATGAGGTCGTCGACCAGCACGCACTCGCGGCCCTCGACCTCGCCTACGACACGGTTGGCGTGCGACTTGTTGGGCTGCGTCACGTCGCGCGTCTTGTGCACGAACGCCAGCGGGGCACCGCCCAGCTTCGCGGCCCACTGCTCGGCGACGCGGATACGACCGGCGTCGGGCGAGACGACCGCGACGTTCTCCAGGTCGACGCGCGTGCGCACGTAGTCGGTCAGCACGGGCATGGCCCACAGGTGGTCGACCGGGCCGTCGAAGAAGCCCTGGATCTGCGGGGTGTGCAGATCGACGCTCATGATGCGGTCGGCACCCGCGGTGCGCAGCAGGTCGGCCACCAGGCGTGCCGAGATCGGCTCGCGGCCGCGCGACTTCTTGTCCTGGCGCGCGTAGGCGTAGAACGGCGCGACGACGGTGATGCGGTGCGCCGAGGCGCGCTTGGCGGCGTCGACCATGAGCAGCTGCTCCATGAGCCACTGGTTGACGGGCGCGGTGTGCGACTGGATGAGGAAGATGTCGGTGCCGCGGATCGACTCGCCGAACCGCACGTACGTCTCGCTGTTGGCGAAGTCGTAGGCCGAGACGGGCAGGAGCGCGATGTCCAGCTCCTTGGCGACGGCGTCGGCGAGCTCGGTGTGAGCACGTCCCGTGGCCAGGACGAGCTCGCGGTCGGCGGTGCCGTGGATCGACGTGTTCATCAGAGGGCGCTTCCTTCGCTCGGCGAGGCGTCCGCATCGCTCTTCGTGGGGGCATTGTGCGGCTCGCCGCCCGTCGCCGCATCGGCGGCGGCAGCAGATGCGCTGCCGGATCTCCTGCGCGCGACCCAACCTTCGACGTTCCGCTGCTGCGCCCGCCCGACGCCGAGCGCACCCGCCGGCACGTCACGCGTGACCGTGGAGCCGGCGGCCGTGTAGGCGCCGTCGCCGATGGTCACGGGCGCGACCAGAACGTTGTCGGACCCGACGCGCACCTGCGAGCCGACGACCGTGCGGTGCTTGGCGACGCCGTCGTAGTTGGCGACGATGGTGCCGGCGCCAAGGTTGGAGCCCTCCCCGATGGTCGCGTCGCCCACGTAGGACAGGTGCGGCACCTTGGACCCGTCGCCGATCTGGGAGTTCTTGACCTCGACGTACGCGCCGATCTTGCCGCCCGCACCCAGCACGGTGCCCGGCCGCAGGTAGGAGAACGGACCCACCGTGGCCCCCGCGCCGATGACGGACAGCGACGCGTGGGTGCGCGTCACGGTTGCGCCCTCGCCGACCTCCATGTCGGTCAGCGTGGTGTCCGGGCCGATTGTCGCGCCCCGCTCGACACGCGTCGCCCCGTGCAGCTGCGTGCCGGGCAGCAGCGTGACGTCGGGCGCGAGCTCGACGTCGACGTCGACCCAGGTGCTGCCCGGGTCGACGACGGTCACACCGTCGAGCATCCAGCGCTCCAGGGTGCGGCGGTTGAGCTCGGCGCCGAGCACGCTCAGGGCGAGCCGGTCGTTGGTGCCCTCGACGGTCAGGGGGTCGTCGGCGATGACCGCGCGCACCGGGCGGCCCTCCGAGCGCGCGAACGCGACGACGTCGGTCAGGTACATCTCACCCTGGGCGTTGTCGAGCGTCAGGGACGCCAGGCCGCGACGCAGCACGTCGGCGTCGAAGACGAAGATCGAGGAGTTGATCTCCCGGATCTCCCGCTGGCTCTGGGTGGCGTCCTTGTGCTCGACGATCGCGAGCACGTCGCCCTCGCCCTGCGCGCGCACGATGCGCCCGTAGCCGGTCGCGTCGGCGACGACGGTGGTGAGGATCGTGACCGCGTTGCCGTCAGCGTGGTGCGCCGCGACGAGCTGGCTGAGCGTGGCGCCGTCGAGCAGCGGCACGTCGCTCGCGGTGACGACGACGGACCCGCTGAGCCCGGCCCCGCCGACGATCGCGTCGAGCGCCTCGAGCCCCGCCTGCGCGGCGCGCCCCGTGCCGGGCACGTCGTCCTGGTCGGCGACGACGGCGGCCGGGTCGACGCGCAGCGCCTCGGCCGCGACGAGGTCGCGCCCGTGCCGCACGACGACGGCCAGGTGCGCCGGGGCGAGCTCGCGCCCCGCGACCATCGCATGCCCGAGCAGGCTGCGGCCACCCACGGCGTGCAGCACCTTCGGCAGGTTCGACTTCATGCGCGTGCCCTGGCCTGCCGCCAGGACGACGACGGCGGCGGGCGCCGGGGTTGCGGTGGTTTCGGTCGACACCGGGGACCTTCCTGCTCGAACCTGCTGAGGGTGAGGGCACTCTCAGGTACGGGCTCCGCCCCCAGGACTCGAACCTGGACTAAGGGCACCAAAAACCCCTGTGCTGCCGATTACACCAAGGCGGATCGTTCCGTCAGCGGTGGCGGCGCACCGTCCGACGTCCCCGGACAGTCTGCCAGGTCGTCGCGCCGTCCCCGACACCGTCCGGCGGCTCCCGGGTGATGGGAAGGCACAATGGGGGCCATGCCCGACGCCCCCCGCGAGTCCCGCCGCGCCACCGCGCGTGCCCCGCGCGCCCGCATGACCGCGAGCGAGCGCCGCGAGCAGCTCGTCGCCGTCGGCCGCGGCCTGTTCGCCGAGAAAGGGTTCGACGGCACGAGCGTCGAGGAGATCGCGACGCGGGCCGAGGTCTCCAAGCCCGTGGTGTACGAGCACTTCGGGGGCAAGGAGGGCATCTACGCCGTCGTCGTCGACCGTGAGGTGCAGGCGCTGACCGGGGCGCTCATCGGGTCGCTCGCCGAGAGCGCCCACCCCAAGGTGCTCGTGGAGCGCGCGTCGCTGGCACTGCTCGACTACATCGAGGCGCACGAGGACGGGTTCCGCATCCTGGTGCGCGACTCGCCCGTCGCGCAGGCGACGGGCACGTTCTCCTCGCTCATCGGGGACGTCGCCACCAAGGTCGAGCACCTGCTCGTCGACCAGTTCAAGGCCAACGGGCTCGAGGCGCGCACCGCTCCCCTGTACGCCCAGATGCTGGTCGGGATGATCGCCCTGACCGGCCAGTACTGGCTCGACGCGCGCTCGCCCGGCAAGCAGCAGGTCGCGGCCCACCTGGTGAACCTCGCATGGAACGGGCTCAAGGGCATGGAGAAGAAGCCCGAGCTGACCAAGCCACGGCCGCCACGCTGACGCCACAGGGCGTGCCCTGCGGTCAGCGCGGCAGTTCGTCGTCCGCTCGTGCGCCCGGGGGCACGAGATGACGACGGAATGCCGACCTGACTCCTGCTCGTGCCCTGCGCGCGCCGGTGGCTGTGGCGTGAGGCAGGATCGACGCCGTGGCCGCCCTCGAGCTCGACTCCCTCACGAAGTCCTACGGTGATCGCAAGGCGCTCGACGGCGCGACCTTCACGGTCGGGTCCGGCGAGATCTTCGGGTTCGTCGGTTCCAACGGCGCCGGCAAGACGACGGCGATGCGCATCGTGCTGGGCGTGCTCGCCGCGGACGCGGGCGAGGTGCGCTGGCAGGGCCGGCCGATCACGCTCGACGACCGGCGCCGCATCGGCTACATGCCCGAGGAACGCGGCCTCTACCCGCGCATGCGGGTCCGCGACCAGCTCGAGTACCTCGCGCGGCTGCACGGCCTGACCCCCGCGTCGGCACGCTCGGCCACGCAGCGGTGGGCGGAGACGCTGGGGGTCGCGGAGCGCCTGGGCGACGAGGTGCAGAAGCTCTCGCTGGGCAACCAGCAGCGCGTCCAGCTCGCCGCGGCGCTCGTGCACGACCCCGACGTGCTGGTGCTCGACGAGCCGTTCTCGGGCCTCGACCCCGTGGCCGTCGACGTCATGAGCGGTGTGCTGCGCGAACGCGCCGACGCCGGAGTGCCCGTCGTGTTCTCCTCCCACCAGCTCGAGCTGGTCGAGCGCATCAGCGACCGGGTCGGCATCATCAAGTCCGGTCGCATGGTCGCGACCGGGTCGATCGACGACCTGCGCACCACCGACCGCCCCCGCTGGGTGGTCGCCGGCCCGCCGGGCGCGCAGTGGCTGGGCCAGGTGCCCGGTGCGCGCGAGCTGTCGCGCGACGGGGACCGCACCGTCGTCGAGACGTCCGACGGCGACGGGCAGGCGGTGCTGCGGGCCGCGCTGGCCGCGGGGCCCGTCCACGAGTTCGCGCCGGCACGCCCGTCGCTGACCGACCTGTTCCGCCACGTCGTCGCCTCCGAGGAGGTCGCCCGATGACCGCTCCCGCCCCCGTCGTCGGCCTGAGCCCGGCCCGCGCGGCCTGGCTCGTCGCCCAGCGCGAGCTGTCCACGCGCCTGCGGCAACGCTCGTTCCTCATCACGACGGCGCTGCTGGTCGTCGCCGTCGTCGCCGGCATCTTCGTGGCCCATGCGGCGTCCGGCGGCTCGTCGGGCACCACGATCGCCGCGACCGACCAGGGCACCGCGAGCGCCGTCGAGCAGGCCACGAGCGCGGCCGGCGTCGACGCGACGGTCACGACCGTGGCCGACCGCGCCGCGGGCGAGGCCCAGGTGCGTGACGGCGACCTCGACGTGCTGGT